>JBEKFQ010000050.1:0-22914 GCA_050013235.1 Beijerinckiaceae bacterium | reverse complement strand
TATCCTGGAAACCGGAAACGATTCCTTCCGATTCAAACAGCGCAAAAAACAGCCGAAACTCGGCTGACTAACTGGAAACTTTTGGACGCTGTTACCTGGAAACTATTCAACGCTGATTGACAACCCGAGCGATCTGACGGACGCCGAATGGGCGCTCGTGGCCCCGCTGATCCCGCCCGCCAAACGTGGCGGCCGTCCGCGCAGCGTAAATGTCCGGGAAATCTTCAACGCAATCTTTTACGTCTTATCGACGGGCTGCCAATGGAACGCGATTCCCTCCGATCTACCGCCGCGTAGTACCGTTTGGGATTATCTGGATCTCTGGGATTGGGACGGCACCATCGAGCGCATTCACCACGAGCTCTACATCCAGAGCCGTGAGCAGGCTGGCCGGGCAGCCAACGGCTCCGTGACGGCGCTTGCGATCCCGCGGGGATCAAGGGTGGCCGGGGGATTTGTGCTTTCAGGCATGCCCGAGCCTCCGGCGGCTCCAAGCCTGGATCAGGTTGATCAGCAAGAGACAGGCGAAACTGACCGCCAACATGATCGTCGCAATCGCGCATGCCCCAGCATAATCAAATTCCGAAAGTTTGATGACGATCAAAAGAGGCGCGATCTCGGAAACGTAAGGCAGGTTCCCGGCGATGAAAATAACCGATCCATATTCACCGACGCCCCGCGCGAAGGCGACGGCGAAACCGGTGAAAATAGCGGGAACAAGCGGAGGCAAAATAACATGCAGGAGGGTGTAAAGGCGCGTGGCGCCAAGGGTCGCGGAGGCTTCTTCGATCTCGCGTTCGATCTCGGCAATCAAGGGCTGAACGGTGCGCACGGCGAATGGCAGGCCGATGAAAACCATGGCCACGAAAATTCCGGCGGGCGTATAAGCGACTGTAATTCCAACACGGGCGAGCCCGCTGCCAATCCATCCGTTCGAACCGTAAAGAGAGGCTAAAGCAATCCCCGCGACCGCCGTCGGCAAGGCGAAGGGCAGATCGACGATGGCGTCCATCAGCCGGTGACCGGGAAAGCGGTACCGGGTCAAGACCCAGGCGATGACGAAGCCGGCCAGCGACGCGGCAAGAGCTGCAAGAAAAGAAATACCGAAGCTGATCCGCAGCGCGCTTTCCACGCGATGATCGCGCAAAACGCCGATGATCCCGCTTACTCCCAGACCGGATGCCTTAGCCACGAGCGCGCATAAAGGCAAGATTACGATCAAGCAAAGAACGAACACACTATAGCCGAGTGTCAAACCAAATCCTGGAATGACACTCGGCTGCTTCAGGCGAACAAGTGCTGCCATGGCTTAGTGACCGGCTTGGCTGATTTTGTCGAAGATCCCGCCATTATCGAAATGGACCTTTTGAATTTCATCCCACGTGCCGAGCAAAGGCTCGATTCTGTAAAGCTCGATTGGGGGCAGCAAGGCTAAATCCTGGCGGTCGGCAGCCTCGGGCTTGAGCGGACGATAATGGTGCTTGGCAATGATCGCTTGCACTTTGTCGCTATACAGGAATTGCAGATAGGCCTCCGCCACCACGCGGTTCCCGTCCTTGTCGACATTGCCGTCGACCAAGGTCACGGGCGGCTCGGCGAGGAGCGACCGTTTGGGGACGATCACTTCGAACTTGTCCTTCCCGAATTCGTCGAGAACGAGATAGGCTTCGTTTTCCCAAGCGGGCAAGACATCGCCGAGACCACGCTGGGCGAATGTCACCGTGGAGCCGCGCGCGCCGGTATCGAGAACAGGGACATTCTTATACACCGAGGCTACGAATTCATTGGCTTTCTCCCGGTCCTTATCCCGGTTGAAGGCATAGCCCCAAGCGGCCAGGTAGTTCCAGCGCCCGCCGGCCGATGTCTTGGGATTTGCGGTGATCACCTGAACGCCGAGTTTAACCACGTCGTTCCAATCCTGGATCCCTTTTGGATTGCCCTTCCGGACCACGAAGACAACGGTCGAAGAATAAGGCAGGCTCTCGTTGGGGAGGCGCTTTGCCCAGTCTTCCGGGATTTTTTTCGTCAACCGCGCGATCGCATCGATATCGGAGGGAATGCCGAGCGTCACGACGTCCGCGGGGATTCCATCGATCACGGAACGTGCTTGCGCGCCCGATCCACCATGCGAGGCCCGCACGGTGATCGATGTTCCGGTCTTGGCTTTCCAGTCTTCGCTAAAGGCCTGGTCGATTTCCTTGTAGAGTTCGCGGGTCGGGTCGTAACTCACGTTGAGCAACGAACTCTCCGCAAAGACACGTATCGATGCCATTGGCGTGGCGGTGAAGCAAGCAACGGCCGCCACGGCGGCCAAACGCATGTAGCGCGATCCATGTCCATTTGAAAATTGCCGGGCAAAATCGGGACGCCGATTCGAAGTCACCATTTCTTCCTTTTCATTGGTTCAGGTAGCTATTGGGTCGAAGACAGGCTCGGGCATTACATTCCAGTCTATCCCAAGCGCTATGTCCGCCGGAACTGTAGTTCATCGCTTAGTCCACCGATGAGCCCGTGCCGGTTCGCCGCTTCCGCCCCCTCCGTGTCCGGCGATCCGCGAAGGTGACGATCCCCGCATCCTATGTGGTCATACCGCCTTCCCGGCGGCGGAAGAAAAACGTTTGGCATGGATCATTTCGACAACGATAGTCCCGTAGCGGCCCAAGGCTTGAAGACAAACCGTCTTGCGCAAGTCGATGGTGTAGTTTCGTGATCTTTGCCGCCATGTCCATTCCAAAAAATGCGAGTGGGAAGTGAATTTTATTCACGCTTTATGTTGTTTTCGCGAAATTCTTCTCGTAGGCAGCGGCGCGATTTACGCAACGCCGCTGACATCGCCACTTTTAACATCGTAAAAGCGATCGTTTTTTCGCACGCGCGTGGCAGCGAAAGACAGCCTTTATGAACATCTCCGACGATGACCGAAGGCAACCACGACGCTGTACTTATCTCGCAAGTGTCTCTCGGTTTCCGTTCCAAGATCTGATATTTTCATGGCAGCGGCGGATGCCCGGGCCCCTCGCGATAAGCGGCGCCGGACTCGTCCTCCAGAAAACGCCAATCGATCAGCCGCCCGAGCTTCGCCAGAGGGTGGTTCATGTCCACGATCTGATCGAGCCGCGACTTGAACATGTCGTTCTGCCCGCTTGTCCCTCGACGCATCTCAAAGCCTCCAAACCGGTTGGTTCGGAGGATGGAATCACGCCTTCCTGGCGCAGGAAATTGCAAGATTTTGCCTATCTACAGCCAAGAAACTGGCAGAAGACCAAACTTGAATATACTTCAGAACGGCGCGGGATCAGCGGGTTAGTAATCTTCACGGACGACTACTCAGCTCCGCCGCCGTTGCCACCTAGTTGAGGCGGCTCGAGCCAGCAAGCCGATCTTCGAACCAGAGGGACTTTCTCTGTAGAAAATCAAGATTGTTGCGCACTCCACGCCGCGGCGATGGCCCTGATCAGCGGTTTGAGATGGAAACTCGTTTGCGGCTGAATGACATTGGTGACCCCATGCGTTGCTAGGGTCTGCGTGACCACGGGACCGATCGAGGCAATCTTCGCGCGTTTCAGGCCCTCGGCGAGTTCTTGTTCCAAACCAAATTCGCGCGCGACAGCGCTCATCCGTTCGATCTGCGGCGAACTCGTGAAAGCGACCATCCCGATCCGCCCTTCCGCCAAGGCCCGGATTGCTTCCGCGACCTTGATGGACTCCTCTTGCGAGGCGTAGCCATAGGGCGTGACCGGAAAAACCTCCGCGCCGCGTTCCCGGAGCGCCGCGACCAGAGGCAAGCCGCCTTCGCCGGGATACAGCTGCACGCCAATCCGCCGTCCTTGCAACGCGAGCCCGGCGAGCGCTTCGAGCACTCCCTTCGACGTCGGTGCTGGAGCTGTGACGCCCGGTTCCAATCCCAATTCGCGCAAGGCGCGCGCCGGCTTTGGGCCCCTTGTGACCGTGCGCGTTTTTGCGAGGGCAGCGACGAATGCGTCCTTCCGGCCGCCCCAGTCGCTCAGCGCGGTCAATTTACGCAGACCTTCGCCGGTCATCAGGATCAGATCGTCGAATGGGCTTTGAATGAAGCGGCTAATCCATGCCTCCGCTTCCGTGGAGTCGTCAAGATCGACGATCTGGACGAGCGGACAACGAAGCGCGACCGCCCCTTCGGCTTCCAGCATGCCGGCGAAAAGGTCGAGTTCCCGGCTTTCCGGAATGAGGATCGTCAAATTGTCGAGTTTTCCGGCCATCGTTGTCCTAATGTGCCATGCTGAGCGGCTTGCTTTCGCTTATCGCATTTTGAAGAAGCCTTTTCAGCTCCGGAATACAAGAGCCGCAATTCGTTCCCGCTTTTAGCTCCGCGCCGATTTCGCCGACGGTTTTGAGGCTTTTCTCGCGGATTGCCGTCGCGATTCGATTGTCTCCGACCGAAAAACACGCGCAGACGACTTTTTCCGCCACGTTTGTTTGATCCGGCACATGCGCGGCGAGGAGAGATAGGCGCTCCACCGGTCCGGCGGCATGTCCGAGAAAAGGCAGTGCCAGGTCGCGCGATGGTAATGGGGCGCCGGCAGGAGCCAAAAAGAGGCAGGCATCCAGACGGTCGCTCGTGAGGCCCAGAAACCGGAACACGGATCTTTTAGGGTCGGAATAGGAGACCAGTTCCGCTTCGGGAGAAATCCTGAGAAGCCGGCGCAAGGCGATCTCGGATCGGATGATCGAGGATAGTTCGGACCATCCCGCAATATCGAAGGCGAAGCCGTTTTCGACCGGTGTTTTCGACCAATAGGTGCTTGGTCCGAGATCCAGCGCTTCGCCCGAACGGCGAAGCAGCAATCCGGTCCAGACTTCCTCGACAGCGCTCATGCGCACCCAAGTTCCCTTGAGATCGGGTTGACCGGAGACAGGGTCGGTTTGGTCGCTGACGAGTTTGCAAATCGCACTCGCGGACGAAAACTGGTCGTTCCAATGCATGGCAGCGAAGATTTCGCCCATTCTCTGCTCGCCACTCACAGCGACACGCATTGTCGCCGAACCATGTTCGCTCTCGATCCGGGCCAGTGCATTCGCCGCGAGGCCCCGTGCTTCCGCGTCTCTTGGATGAATCACGAGTTGCGGCGCGGAAATATGGGTCATCAGGCGCGGCACGCGCCCGGTCCGCGTCATAGTGTGCCATTGGTCGCGGATACGGCCTGTGTTGAGCTTCAACGTGTAGCGGCCGCCGTGGCCGCGATCTCCATCGTACCGGGGCGTGACGGGAATCATGCGGGCCCGTTGGTCCGGCGCCGGAAAGCCCCCACGCGCGAAGAGACGCGATCCCGTATTGAAGGCGCCGCCTTTGGGGCACGGCCATTGGAGCGGAGCCAAATCATCGTAGGACGCGTCGTCGCAGCCGGCCAGGGCGCCTAGATTGAAGAGGCGCTTACCGTCGTTCTCAAAGGCGGAGAGCGCGGCGTGCTCGCGAAAAATACTCGCCGCGTTGGGATAAGCGAATTGGTCTTTCCAGCCCATTCGCCGCGCCACTTCGGCAAACATCCACCAATCCGGACGCGCTTTTCCCGGCGACGCGCGGAACGCACGTTGGCGCGAAATACGGCGTTCGGAATTGGTGACGGTGCCATCCTTTTCCGCCCAGGCTGCCGCGGGAAGGACGATGTGCGCCCGCGCGGACGTATCCGTCGCCCAAGCGTCGGAAACGACGACGAGCGGGCAGCGTTCTAGCGCCGCGCGGATATGATTGGCGCGCGGCATGCTGACGGCGGGATTGGTGGCCGCGATCCAGATGGCCTTGATGCGACCGTCCGCCACGGCCTCGAACATATCCACAGCCTTGAGGCCTGGACGTGTGGCGATGGCAGGCGCGCTCCAGAAACGGCGCACGCGGTCGACATCTTCGGGCTCGAACGCCATATGCGCGGCAAGCTGATTGGCGAGCCCGCCGGCCTCGCGGCCCCCCATGGCATTGGGTTGGCCCGTCAGGGAGAACGGCCCCATGCCCGCGCGCCCGATCCGCCCGGTCGCAAGGTGGCAATTGAGAATGGCATTGACCTTGTCGGTCCCGTCGACGGATTGGTTCACGCCTTGCGAATAGAGCGTCATGACACGCTCGGTCCGGGCGAAGAGTTCATAGAATTGAAGCAGACTTTCAGGCGGGATGCCGGTCGCTGCCGCCGTGAATTCGATCGATGGCGCGGCAATGGCAGCCTCGTTCAAGGTCTCTTCCGCGCCGGACACGTGTTGGGCGATCCAATCGCGGTCCAACGCATTCGTGTTGACAAGATGCGTCAACAGCCCGTTGAACAGCGCGACATCGCTTCCGGCGGCGAGAGGCAGATGCAAATCGGCTGTTTCGCAGGTCGCGGTGCGCCGGGGGTCGATCACGACGATTTTGGTTCCGCGTCTTTCTCGGCTGGCGACGAGACGTTGATAAAGGACCGGATGGCACCAGGCCATGTTGCTGCCCACCAGAATGGCGAGATCGGTTTCCTCGAAATCCTCGTAGCAGCCGGGTACGATATCCTCGCCGAAGGCCCGCGTATGGCCGGCGACCGACGACGACATACATAGCCTGGAATTGGTGTCGATATTGGCCGAGCCGATGAAACCCTTCATTAGTTTGTTGGCGATGTAATAATCCTCGGTGAGAAATTGGCCGGAGACATAAAACGCGACCACGTCCGGCCCGTGTTCCCGGATGACCTGCTTGAACCGCGACGCGACCAGCCCCAAGGCCTCGTCCCAGTCCACTTCCCGGCCATCGATGGTGGGCACGAGAAGGCGGTCCGCGACCCCTAGCGTGTCCGTCAAGGCGGCGCCCTTGGAACACAAACGGCCGAAATTGGCGGGATGGGCGCTATCGCCTTTGATCACGCCATCCGTTACCGTGAGCCCGCATCCGACTCCGCAATAGGGACAAGTCGTCCGGACGGTATTCACACCCGGCCCCGGGCGAGAACTTTGGGAACGCCGACGTGGACTTCGCCTGCAACCAACTTAACCGGGACCGTTTGGGTCTCGCCTTCGTCGGCTCCCGTGGCTTTGCCGTCGGCTAGGCCGATGACCCAATTGTGCAATGGGCAGGTGACGGTATGTCCCGACACGATCCCTTCCGATAAAGGGCCTGATCGATGCGGGCATTCGTCGACGAGCGCGAAGACTTCGTCTTCGCTCGTCCGGAATATGGCAATGGGCCGGCCGCCGAGGCCGAAGCAAAGACGACGCGCTCCGCGTACCGGGATATTGGCGAGAGGGCCGATATTCTTCCAATCGATCGCGGTCATGGCTCAAGCATCCGTCAGTGCGGGAAGACGCGCAAACTCGTGAGATTCAGCGCCCCGCACGCGCTCCGACCAGGGATCGACTTGCACGAATTGTTGGGAATAAAGGAAGCGGGCGTTGAGCGCGCGGCGGCCCGCGCTGTCGTCGACCAGGCGGCTTTTGACGTAATCGATGCCGACGCGCGCGATCCACGGTGCCGTGCGGTCCAGATAGTGCGCTTCCTCACGGTAGAGCTGCATGAACGCGCCGGCGTATTCGAGCACTTCGGCCTCGCTGCTGACGCGAACGAGCGGATCGGTGACGCGGACGTCGATCCCGCCATTGCCTCCGATGACGATGTCGTAGCCGGCCTCGACGCAAACGACGCCCAAATCCTTGATCGTCGCTTCGGCGCAGTTGCGAGGACAGCCCGAGACCGCGAATTTAACTTTGTGCGGAGTCCACGAGCCCCAGCACATTTTTTCCAGTTTAACGCCGAGTCCCGTCGAGTCCTGCGTTCCAAACCGGCACCATTCGCTGCCGACGCAAGTTTTCACTGTCCGAAGGCCCTTGGCGTAGGCATGTCCTGAAACCAATCCTGCTTTATTCAAATCGCCCCAGACAGCGGGCAAATCTTCCTTTTTAACGCCCAGCAGATCGATACGCTGGCCACCCGTGACCTTGACCGTGGGGATGGAGAACTTTTCCACGACCGATGCGATGGCGTGCAGCTCGGCGGGCGTCGTCAACCCGCCCCACATGCGCGGGATCACGGAATAAGTGCCGTCCTTTTGAATGTTGGCATGCACACGTTCGTTGACGAAGCGGGATTGGGCATCGTCGTGATATTCGCCCGGCCAGGCGCAGAGCAGATAATAATTGAGCGCCGGGCAACATTTGTGACAGCCGTCGGGCTTCTTCCAGCCGAACGCGTCGCGCACGTCCTTCATGGACTTCAGACCGTCCGCGACGATTGCCTTGCGGATCTCGTCATGCCCGGCGGATGTGCAATCGCAAAGGGCGGGAACTTTCTTCTCGACCATGACGCCGGTGGCATGGGCGATGAGAGCTTCGACGAGACCGGTGCATTGGCCGCACGACGCCGACGCTTTCGTGTGGGCGCGAACCTGCGACAGCGAGGTCAGCTCCTTTTCCTTGATCGCGCGGACGATCCCTCCTTTCGAAACCCCGTTGCAGCCGCAAATCTGCGCGTCGTCAGGCATCGAGGCTACGTCCGGACCGGACGTCTTCACGCTTCCAGCCTCGGCGAAGGCGCGGCCGAAAACGATGCGGTCGCGCATGGCCGAAAGGTCGGTCTTGTCGCGCATCAATTGCAGGTACCACGAGCCGTCCGCGACATCGCCGTAGAGGACGGCGCCGACCATCTTGCCATCGCGGAGCACGACCTTTTTATACAAGCCGTGCTTGTTGTCGCGAAGCGTGATCTCGTCGTCGCTTTCATCCGCGGCCATTAACGCGCCGGCCGAAAAGACATCGATGCCGGTGATCTTGAGACTGGTCGATAGCTCGCGGCTTGCGAACAACGCCGTTTTGTCGCCCGTGAGCCGCGAGGCGCAGACCTTCGCCTGATCCCAAATCGGCGCCACCAAGCCAAAGACCTGGCCGCGATGTTCCACGCATTCGCCGACCGCGAAAATATTGGGATCGCTTGTGCTCATGTCGTCGCCGACTACAATCCCGCGATTGACCTCGATCTCCGCCGCGCGGGCCAGATCGATGTTTGGTTGGATACCAATCGCCAGGACGACGAGATCGGCCGGAATGAAACGGCCATCGGCAAGCTGCACGCCATCGGCGCAATTGCTGCCAGTGATGCTTTCCGTCAAACCTTCGGTAAAGAAGGCGATGCCGCGCCGGTCGAGATCGCGTTGCAAGAGCTGGCCCGCGGCGGCATCGAGTTGGCGCTCCATCAGCGTAGGCATGAGATGAACGACCGCGACGGACATCCCGCGTTGTTTCAGGCCCCAGGCCGCTTCGAGGCCGAGAAGACCGCCGCCGATCACGACCGCGCGCTTTTGGGTACGCGCCGATTCCAGCATCTTGTCGACATCGGCGATATTGCGGAAGGCGCAAACGCCGGGAAGGCTGAGACCGGGGATCGGCGGCGCCAGGGGACGCGAGCCGGTGGCGATCAACAGACGGTCGTAAGGCACCGTGACGCCGTTGGCGGAGGTGACAGTGCGAGCCTCCCTGTCGATCCGCGTCACGGGGTCGCCCGTCAGCAGCGCAATATCGTTGTCGCGATACCACTCCCGCGAATTGATCACGATGTCGTCGACGCTTTTGTCGCCCGCAAGTACGGAGGACAGCATGATGCGGTTGTAATTGACATGCGGTTCGGCGCCGAAGACCGTAACACGAAAGCGGTCCCCGCCTTCGAGCCGCAGCATTTCCTCGACGGTTCGCATGCCGGCCATGCCATTGCCGATAACGACCAAACGTTCGCGCGGGTCGGAGATCATATTCATTTTCGTCTCCTAAATTCGGACAGCGATGAGGGAAGTGTTCCGCGTGATATCCCGGCGCCAGCAAGGCCGAGCGCCATGCCTTGGTGCTCCGGCGGATACCAGTAGTAAATCATGGGCAGCGCGATGGCGAATGACGCCCCAACCACGCCGAGAATGGCGCCTAAAATTAGAACTTGCGAAAAACTGTGGACGCCAATGAGCCAAGCCATGAGAAGCCCGAGGATCACGATGAGTTGCATGACAATGCCGGTCAAACGCGAGCGCAGTTGACCGGCTAAAATTCCATTTGCGATGCGCGGCAAAGCACCCGCCAACACCGGCGTCGCCAGCATCAGTCCCTTTTGCCCGGCGTCCAGATTCAGATCGCGGGCCATGAGCACCGCCATCGGACTCAGAAGAACCCAAACCATGGAGCTGAGATCGAAATAAAGGAAACAAGCAAACAGCGTGGGAAAATGCCCAGCTTCGAGGAACGCACGTTTCATGGTGGGCGGCTCGCTTCGTTCGGCGCAAAAGCACCGCCGGACCTCGAGTCCGGATACGAACCGCCATTGGCTCGCGAATGTTTCGCTCGGGCGGCAAAGCCACCCCCGCTATGAAGAACCATCCGCCATTAGATGGCCTTCAGACTGACAAAAATCATCAGCTCAAACGGAGCGAAGCAATTCCCTGGCCAATCCTCGGATGGTCCAATTTTCCAGCAGCCGGAGATCACGCCTTGCGGATAACAGTCTCAATGGCAGCTCTTCCAAAAGGCATGTGCCTAACGGTCCGGCAATCGGCGATCAAATATTGTGCGGTGCGGTGTCAAGAAATCGATGCCGGCTCGAATACGGCTCCGTCGCAAAACCGGTCGCTCCCCATCGTGACCAGCGCCGGAGACGCATCGAGCTGCCAGTCTCCGGAATGCGTGCCTTCGGACTTCATGTCCACCAATGGCACTCCGATACCCATCGGCAGGGACGCTATCCTATAGAGGTCCGGGCGGTAGACCCTTGCCGCGAGTTCCTGAAGGTCGAGGTCCTGCGCGATCAGATTCCAGCGTTTCATCTCACGCAGGAACCAGAGGCCATGCGACGTCCAAGGAAATGTCGCGGCGTGACGGAAAAAGGTCGAGCAACTCGTGCCTCGCTCGATCGATCCGCCGGGCAGCGAGGCCATGATCGCATGACTATCGGCATCGATATATTTGCGCCTCGACAGGAGGGACGCGGTATAAGAAGCGTTTTCGGGCGCGTCGCAAAATTGCGCGGCACGTAAGAGCGCGCGGATCGCTCCGGCGAGGGCGTGGGGGTTCGCGTCGCTCCAGTCCTTGCGCACCGCAAAAGCCTTTTCCGGCCCGTTTTGCCATATGTCGTTGGATGTTGCGATCACGCTCCCGATCCCGGCGCGCGCCGCGATATTGCCCCAAGGCGACCCCGCGCAAAAGCCGGCAATCCGGCCCGATTTTAAAGCATCGACCGCGAGCGCGGGCGGCACGACGATCAGCCTGACATCGCGCTCGGGATCGATTCCGGCCGAGGTCAACCAATAACGCAACAAGAGATTATGCGTGGAATAGGCGTGGACGATGCCGAGCGAGAGCGGTTCGCCATTTTGTTCGCGCAGACACAAAGCGAAAGCCTTGGCCGTGGACAGTCCTTCTTGCGCGGCCAAGGCGCGAACGCGGGCGGCCAACCGCGATTCGAGCGTAATGGTGTTTCCGCCAAGGCTGATCGAGCAAGGCATAATCATGGACCGGCAGGCACCGCGAACCCCGAGCTCGACCGCGAAAGCGAGCGGAGGAACGATCACGGCCGCGTCGATAAAGCCGTAAGCGAGCTTGTCCGCGATATTGGCCCAAGATGGCTCGGCGACGAGTTCCGTATCCACGCCTTCGGAGGCGAAGAAGCCGAATTCGTGCGCCACGATGGCGGGCGCGGAATCGGTCAGCCGCAAGAAGCCGATCCGTAACTTTGTCCCGGCAGGCCGGTCCAAGCCGGCGATTGAAACGACGCCGCTCATCGAATAAAACTCGATCTGGCTGGCATGGACTTAGGCTTGGCGCGCATCGGGGTCTTCCTTCGCCACGAACTCCGTGACGATCTGCGAGAGTTTGCGGTTTTCGTTCATCGCTTTTCGCTGAAGCCAACGGTAGGCTTCTGGCTCGGTCATCTTGCGATCGCGCATCAAAATAGCCTTGGCGCGTTCGATAAGCCGGCGTTCGTCGAGCAGCGCCTTCGCGGCGGCCAATTCCGTCTCGACATGCCGGTGGCGCTGGAAAAGGGCGATGGCGGCGGCCACGATCGGTTTGACTTCTTGGCTGGCGATTCCCGAAAGATTGTAGGAACAGACGCCCGCGGCGATGGCCTCGCCGACGAAAACCGGGTCGTCCTCGTCCGAAAACATCACGATTGGGCGTGGAGCGCTGACCGAGAGATGGCGGATATCCTCGAGAGCGTCGCGGTCCGGCAAGGCCATGTCGATGATGACCAAGTCCGGCAGGAGCCGTTCGACGGCTTCCACGAGATCGGAACCGCTCGCCAAACGCGAGACCTTGGGGAAACCAGCTGCCGCCAGCTTCGTCTCCAAGGCCTCCGCTCGATCCGCATCGGTGTCGATGAGCAATATTTTTAGAGGCATATGATTTATAATGCCTATCTAGATCAGCTTTTGGTAATGCCGTCTGAAAAAAAGTGAGGACTACGGTGCTAGCTCGTCACTAATCGTCCAAAGGGCTAAAGGTTACCGGACCCTACAATGCATTCAAAACGAATGCCAAATCAAAATTGAAGAGATGACTCGGCGAAGTCTCCGAGAATGGTGTTTGATCCCGGAGAGGCAAACGCGTGTTCGAGTAGCGTGTGTCCTTTAATAATCTTAAAGGGAGCGTTGTGGAATCCGAACGTTAGTTCTTGATCGTTCAGTCCACGCGATTAGGCACATAGGTTTTAATGAACGAGTTTTAGTATAAGCCTGCGGAAAGTGGGGTGACGCTTTCAGCGCCGATTTGTAACGCCCGTTTCCCTGGTGACCTGCATGCTCGCCGTGCGTTTGATAGTGTTAGGCACGCCGTGCCGGAAGTGAAAGACAGGCCACCCGAAATTTTCCGCGGTGAATAGGCGCTGTTTCGGGAGCGGACAAACTAAGGTTTGCCTTTGGTTCTCGCTAAATATTCGATAATTTTTGCGGCATCGTCCGGGTTTACGGGCGCTTTGTAGGCCCTGATCATCTTGGTGACGACCTCTTCCCAAGCCGCCTTGGACAGCGAAGGCTGGTTCAAAACGTGATCCGCGGAGTGACAGGTAAGGCAGTTATTGTTGATCTGCTCCGATCCCGGTCCCTCAGGAAACATCAGATCGCTGGCGGGGATGTTGGCCTTTGGAGATTTCAACGCGGTGACCGGGCCGGCAAGGCTGGCGCCGGATAACAGGATGGCACCCAAAATGACGGGCGCCGGCAGAAGAGGGCGGAGCATCATGACGTTCTCCTCAAGCCGCAACCACATGAGTGGTCTCGATGGTGTTGAACATGTAGCCAGCGGGATTCCAGATGGGGAAGTTTGGCTGCGTATCGTTATTTGTATTGGTGCAGCGGACCATGATTGACTGCGGTCCACGCGATGGAACGGTCACTTGTGTCTGCCATTGCCGGAAGCCGTATTTGCCCTCATCCTTGCCAAGCTGCGCCGGCAGCCAGCTCTTGCCGCCGTCGATCGACACGTCCACGCGCGCCACACCGCAGTCGCCGCCGAAGGAGATGCCGCGCGCAGCCGTCGGTACTCCAACCTTTACCGTGTCTCCCGATTTTATGTTCGTGACAAAAGACCGGGGAAGGTTGCGGGTGACCGGCACGAGTTTGTAGCCGGTCTGGCCAGGCGTGACGTTGGCGTGAGGTGTATTGGGGATTCGGTAGCCCGTCGCCGTCCAATAATTGTCGTCGGGCTTATCCAAGACCTCGATGTCGTTCAACATCTTGATCCAGTAGACGGCGCACCAGCCGGGAACGACGAGTTTCAGCGGGAATCCATTGAGCAACGGCAGCTGTTCGCCGTTCATCGCGAAGGCGATCATGACCTCGCCGTCACGAGCGTGATCGACATCCAACGATTTCAGGAATTTTGGAGCTCCAGGCATGACCGCATCCTCCAATCCCCCAAACCTCACCACCCTCGCCCCTGGCTTCACACCCGCCCGGTCCAAGACATCCTTGAGTCGCACTCCGGTCCAAAGCGCGTTGCTCATCGAGCCATTGGCCCATTGCGCGCCGGCGACGCGAGGCTGAACGTAGAGGCGCGATGCCCCGGCGCATTGGCTGACGGCGGCGAGTTCGATACGTGGAAGGCCTTGCAAAATATCTTTCAACGAAAGCGAAAGCGTTTGATTGACGTGTCCCCGCACGGTCAAACGAAATGCGTCGACATCGATCTCGTCCGGAAAACTGGCCCAGTGCCAGCTGACATAGTGTTGGTAATTTGGGGTGAACACGCCCTTGTCGAAGACCTCGAAGGGCGTTTCGAGCCAGGGTGGGCTGGCACGCTGCAAGATCATCGGCCCCTTCTGAGGATAACCGGTCGTTATCGGCCGGGTGCTGGGGCCACCTGGAACATGGAAATCGACCATCGCCTGTGCCCACGCCGGTACCGGCATCAGACCGAGGCTCCCGGCACCCGCCCAGCGAAGTAGCTTTCGCCGGGTCATTGAGGGGTGAACAAACTTTTGACGATCCATTGCGAGCTCCATGCGGTGCCGCCGGCTTTGAAACGGGAGGGACGCCTTAGCGTCCGTCCGAACGAAGCCATCGCGGCAACAGGGACATGGGGTGGACAGCTTAAAGCAATCTTATGCCGTCGCGCCGCAGTCTTGACGTCATCGTGCCGCGTGACTGGGAGGCGACGAGCTTCGCCTGGTGAAGGGCGCGTGATCATGCCGCATCGTCGAGCCGGAGACGGTTGGCGGAAACGATGATTTCGGCTCTGAGCCCGTGTCCAGTGCCGGGACGGCAGAGCCGGAGCTTCGCGCCGGCGCGATCCAAGGCAGTCGTAACGATCGCGAGGCCCAACCCGCTCCCGGTCGCCGATTTGTGCCGGCCACGAAAAAACCGCTGCAAAACGAGTTCTTCTTCGCCGCATGGGATCCCAGGTCCATCGTCTTCGATGCAAATCTTCGCTTCTTGTCCCTCCTGTGTGGCCGACAACCTTACCGTACCGTCAGGCGGGGTCAGTTGAAGAGCATTTTCCACGAGATTGCGAGCGGCGAGATCGAACATTTCGCGGTCGATGGCGACACTATGATTGCGAACCGACGCCGCGATCGTAACTCTCTCGGGGAGCAGCTCGCGGCTCATGCTGGCGGTCACGTCGTGAAACGCCGCCGCGAGATTGATCCATTGATCTTGGAGGCGCGGAGGGCTCGCATCAAGCCGCGACATGGCCAGCAGTTGCTGGACCAGCCGTGACGTTCGATCCACCCCTTTGAGAGCCTGGCATAAGGCATTCTTTCGCATTTCGGGGACTGTGGCCTGCGCCGCGATTTGTACTTGCGTCTTCAGGCCGGCAAGCGGCGTTCTCATTTCATGCGCGGCATAAGCGACGAAACTCCGTTCATGCTCACGCGCCGCGACGACCTTCCCGAACAGCCCGTTGAGGGCATTGATGAGGGGCCGGATTTCCGAAGGCGAGCGGCCGACATCCAATGGCGTGAGATTTTCCGCGCCGCGAGCCGACAATGACTTCGTTGCGCGTTGCAGGGGTTCAAGTCCTTGCTTGACGCTGATCCAAATCAGGAGGGCCAACATCGGAAGGATGAAGGCGGCAGGCACGAGCAAGCTGCGAACGAGGTCGCGGACAAACTGCTGCCGTTGTTCAAGATTATCGCCGACGAGGACGCGGACTCTCTTGATGGGGTCTTCGGCGGCGTAAACGCGGTAAATTTCGCCGTCGACGACACGCTCGGAAAAACCGGTTGGCTCTTCGGTCAGTTTGGACGCGGGAGCGTTGCCCGAACGGCCAACCAGACGTCCATCGAACGACCAGACCTGGCAGGTCAATATGTGCTCGTAGCTTGCCCCCGCGATTGGTCCGCCCGCGCTGACCACGACCGGAAGGTTGGGATCGCTCGCCGGCATGCCTGGCGCGGAAAGCGACAGCACCATGCGCGCCGCCTCCATGAGGCGCCGGTCGAGAAGATGCTGTGTTTCTTGCCGGGCATCGACATAGATCCAAGCGAAGCCACAGAGCCAAATCGCGCTGGTCGACGCAATCAGAATGAGGAGGAGCCGCGTGCGCAGGGAGATCATGGGGCTTCGATCCTAATGCGGTAGCCGAGACCCCGCAGCGTCTGGATGTAGCGCCGGCCAATCTTCGCCCGAAGATTGTGGATATGCACTTCGACAGCATTGCTGCCGACTTCCTCTTGCCAGCCGTATAGCTGGTCCTCCAGTTGGGATCGGGAGCACACGATCCCCGGCCGCAGCATGAGAGCCCGCAGAACCCCAAATTCCCGGCGAGAGAGGTGGACCGGTTTGTCGTTCAAGGTGACCTCCAGGCTTCCTGGGTCGAGCACAAGGGACTGGAAGACGAGCTTTGGCGACGCCCGGCCCTGGGCGCGGCGGTCGAGAGCGCGTAGCCTCGCGGCGACTTCCTCGAGATCGAAAGGCTTGCCGAGATAGTCGTCCGCGCCTTCGTCCAGTCCTTTTACGCGGTCCTCGACCGCATCCCTGGCGGTCAGAAGCAGGACAGGTGTCGCGTCGTTGCGGAGCCGCAAATGCCGCAGGACATCGATGCCCGATCCATCGGGAAGCATGAGGTCGAGGACGATGGCGCTGAATGTCGTCGTGGCCAGCGCCGCGTAGGCGTCCTCGCATGTGTCGACACCATCAGCCGCCATGCCGTGGAGGGTGAGACCTGTCGTTAAACCATCTAAGAGAATGGGATCGTCTTCCACAACAAGGATGCGCATCGCTTTTCCTTCGCCAGCCCCGTCTCTTCAATGGCTGGCCTTAAGGCTGTCTTAAGGTAGGCCGCAGTGATTGAACGGCGGCTGACAGCCAACTCGAACTGATCCAGGTGTTTAACCCTAGCAATATCAAAGTACTTTGAAACCTTTCGGGAAGGTCCTATGGCACCATCTTCCCCGCTGGTGTCTTTGATCCGGTGTTTCCAAGGCAATTTGGGCAGCCCAACCTACCAAGGCGATCAATTTAATGTTATCCTATGTTGCGCTGCACCCATGTACATAGATGACCACCCAGAATGGCCGTGCCGGGCGATGGCGTCGAGGCCATCACCGATTGACGGACAACGGGTTACAATTCCAGGCTTTGGTTTATGACGGCAATCGTTCGATTAGCTCTTGCGCGCCCCTACACGTTCGTGGTCATGGCGATCCTGATCATGATTTTCGGGACTTTATCGGCGATCCGCACTCCGACCGATATTTTTCCGAATATTGGCATTCCGGTGATCTCCGTCGTTTGGAGCTATACCGGTTTGCCGCCGGACGACATGTCGGGCCGGATTATCTCGGTCTATGAACGAACGCTCTCGACGACGGTCAATGACATCGAGCATATCGAGTCGCAGTCGCTCCCCGGCAACGGCATCGTCAAGATCTACTTCCAACCGGGCGTGAACATCAGCGCCGCGCAGGCGCAGGTCACTTCCATATCTCAAACAATTTTGAAGCAACTTCCTCCGGGAGTCACGCCACCGATCATTCTCGTTTATAATGCATCGAGCGTTCCGATCATCCAGCTGGCGCTTTCGAGCGACACGCTTTCGCAAACGGAACTCAACGACCTCGCCCAGAATTTCATCCGGCCCGCGCTCGCGACGGTCGCGGGCGCCCAGCTGCCCTACGCCTATGGCGGCGCCGCCCGACAAGTGCAGATCGATCTCGATCAGAAGGCGCTGCACGCCCACAATCTCTCGGCGGCCGATGTCGGCAATGCGCTCGCCCGGCAGAATTTGATCACGCCGGCCGGCACGGAGAAAATCGGCACCTACGAATACACCATAGACCTCAACGATTCGCCCAAGGTGCTGGCGGACTTCAATAATTTGCCGATCAAGGTGGTTGACGGCGCCGTCGTTTTCATGCGCGATGTCGCTTTCGTCCATAACGGCTCTCCGCCGCAGACCAATGTCGTGCAGCTGGACGGGCGCAAGGGCGTGCTGATGTCGGTCTTGAAGATCGGCTCCGCGTCGACCCTCGATATCATCGCCGGCATCAAAGCGCGCTTGCCCGCCATTCGAGCCACGCTCCCTCCTGGGGTCGATCTCAAATATGTCGGTGATCAATCCGGCTTCGTCACATCCTCCGTCACCGCCGTCGTCCGCGAGGGTCTGATCGCGGCCGCGCTGACGGGCTTCATGATCCTGGTCTTTCTCGGCAGCTGGCGCTCGACATTGATCATTACCGTGTCGATACCCCTGGCGGTCCTCAGTTCCTTGATTGCGCTTTCCGTGCTTGGCCAGACGATCAACGTGATGACGCTCGGCGGTTTGGCGCTTGCGGTCGGCATCTTGGTCGATGACGCGACGGTCACTATCGAAAACATCAACCGGCACATGGAGGAGCTTGACGAAGATATCTTGACCGCCATTACCCGTGGCGCGCAGGAAATCATGCCGCCCGCGACGATTGCTTTGTTTTGTATTTGCATCGCCTTCGTCCCGCTGCTTTCGCTGGGCGGCGTCGCCGGCTATCTGTTCCGGCCGCTGGCGATGGCCGTCGTCTTTGCGATGATCGCATCCTACATTCTGACCTATACGCTCGTGCCGGCAATGGCGCATTTTCTCCTACGCAACCAGCACCACCACTCGACGCGCAGCGAGTCCGGCGAGCCTGCCGCGCCCGGCTTTTTCGCCCGGTTTCAACGCGGGTTCGAACACCAATTCGAACGGCTGCGGCAGGGCTATATCGGCTTGTTGCAGTTGGCGCTGCGGCGAAGATTCTGGTTTGTTAGCGGCTTTCTCTGCGTCGCCTTGCTGTCGCTCGGCCTTACGCCTTTTCTCGGACAGGATTTCTTCCCCCCGGTCGATTCCGGCGCGATCAAAATTCATATGCGCGCGCCGACAGGAACGAGAATCGAGGAAACGACGCGTCTTGCCGATCAGATCGAACAGAAAGTCCGCGCTATCCTGCCGCCGGACCGCGTGGCGAGCATTGTCGACAACATCGGCCTGCCCATCAGCGGCATCAATATCTCGTACGGGAATTCCGGCACCATTGGCGTCTTCGACGGCGACATATTGGTCACCTTGAATGAAGGATCCTCCTCCACCGGAGAATATGTGAAGATGTTGCGCGAAAAACTGCCGAAAGCGTTTCCCGGCACGACCTTCTCGTTCCTTCCCGCCGATATCGTCAGCCAAATCCTCAATTTCGGCTCGCCGGCGCCGCTCGACGTTCAGATCGCCGGGGCCAATCTCGAGGCCAACCGGGCTTTCGCGAACAAGCTGCTCGCCAAGATCCGCCATGTTCCGGGCATTGCGGATCCGCGCATCCAGGAACAATTCCAGAGCCCCGCGCTCAAGGTCGAGTTCGATCGCGAACTCGCCGGCGTTGTCGGGCTGACGGAAAGCGATGCCGCGTCGAGCATTCAAACGACCTTGTCCGGCAGTGCCCAGACCGCGCCAACCTACTGGTTGAATCCGGCCAACGGGGTGTCCTATCCAGTCTCGGTCCAGACGCCGCAATATGACATTGACTCGCTCGGGGAGCTGAAAAACCTGCCCTTGACCGCTGCTCAGTCGACCCAATTGCTGGGGGGCCTCGCGGCTTTCTCGCCGGAGCCACTCGACGCCGTCGTTTCGCACTACAATATCCAAAACACCGTGAATATTTATGCGACGACGCAGGATCGCGACCTCGGCGGTGTCGCGGCCGAGATCCAAAAAATCGTCGACGACGCCCGCGCGAGCCTTCCCAAGGGTTCGACGGTTAAGATTCGCGGTCAGGCGGTCACGATGACGGATGCCTATGAGCAGCTGTTTGTCGGTTTGGCTTTGTCGATTGTGCTGATCTACCTGCTGATCGTCGTCAACTTCCAGTCCTGGCTCGATCCTTTCATCATCATCATGGCACTTCCGGCGGCATTGGCCGGCATCGTTTGGATGTTGTTCATCACCCATACCGGCCTGTCGGTGCCGGCATTGACCGGCGCGATCATGTGCATGGGCGTCGCCACGGCCAATAGCATCCTCGTCGTCAGTTTCGCGCGCGAACAGCTTTCCGAAGGCAAGGACGTCATGACCGCTGCGCTGGAGGCAGGCGCCACGCGATTCAGGCCGGTGCTCATGACGGCGCTTGCGATGATCATCGGCATGGCGCCCATGGCCATCGAGCCCGGACAGAATTCACCGCTGGGCCGCGCGGTGATCGGGGGGCTTCTTTTCGCAACCTTCGCGACGCTGCTTTTCGTGCCGGCCCTCTTCAGCATCGCGCATGGACGCAAAGCAAGCCAAGCGGACGCGGCGGAGCCGCTGTCCGGTCTGCCATCTCACGTCTGACCCGGAGCGACCATGTCTTCTGATTCATCCATCCGCCCGTCCAAGCCACGCCGCGTCTTGCTTCTCCTCTGCATGGCCGCGGCCGGCACGATCGGTCTCGTGACCTTCGGCATCATGGATCGCGCAAAGAGCATGCAAGAGGTCAAAATCTGGACCGATGAGCAGGCGATACCAACCGTGCGTCTCGTTCAGCCGGAACGCGGTTCCGTGGAGGAACAGCTGATCCTGCCGGGCACGGTGAATGGCTTTAATACCGGCACCCTTTTTGCCCGCGCCAGCGGCTATGTGACCGTCTGGCACAAGGATATCGGCGCGCATGTAAAAAAAGACGAGGTGCTCGCGCTAATCTCGGCGCCGGATCTCGATCAGCAGCTTGAAGAGGCCAAGGCGCAGCTTGTTCAACTGCAGGCGGCGGTCGAGCAAGCGCAAGCCGCCGCGGATCTTGGCCGCGTGACCGACCAACGAACCGCGCGGCTCGTCGTTCAGGGTTGGTCAAGCGCGGAGCAGGGCGACACGGATCGCCTCAATTCGGCGTCCCGCACGGCGGCGCTGGCTGTCGCGAAAGCGAATGTCGTGGCCCAGCGAGCCGCCGTGGCCCGGTTGGAGGAACTGACCCGGTTCGAGCAGATCAAGGCGCCCTTCGACGGCGTCGTGACAGCGCGCAATGTCGATATCGGCGACCTCGTCAACGCCGGCGGCACATCGGGGAGAGCGTTGTTCCAGATCTCCGACATCCATCGCATGCGCATTTATGTGAATGTTCCGCAGGCCTTCCTCGGCGAACTCAAGCCGGGTATCAAGGCGACGCTGCATCTCCCCGGCCAGCAGGAGACCTTCGAGGCGGAGCTCGTGACAACCTCGAATGCGCTCGTGGAAAGCTCCCGGACCGCTTTGATCGAACTACAAGCGGACAATCCCGGCGGTAAGCTCTGGCCCGGCGCCTTCGCCGAAGTCCATTTCCATATTCCGTCCCCCCCGGACACGCTGCGCATTCCAGCCACGGCTCTGGTGTTCGGCGCGCAAGGCATGCGCGTGGCGGCGGTGGATGGGAACCACAAAGTCATGTTGAAACCGGTGACCCTCGGCCGCAATCTGGGCAATCACGTCGAGATCGAATCAGGGTTGGCATTGTCCGACCGGCTGATCGACAATCCGCAGGAATCGACGGAAACCGGCGACATCGTTCAGATCGCCAGTGCGGAGACAAAAACTTCGACGGGCAACGCGGCGGCGGAAAAGACTACTCCCGTCACCGCCAAAACCGAGTGAACCGCTCCATTATTGGGTTTTCCCGCGGCTCTTAGAGTATCCGTCTTGGTGGACTCGCCAAGACGCTGGACACCCGCGTCGCCAATATTGAGCGAACCCGGCAAGCCAAAACTCGTCGAAGAGGGCGCTGCTTGGGAGAAACACCGCAACAAACACCACGCCAAGACCGATTGCCAAGTCACGGATTTGGCTGACGGCCGATCCCGATTGTTTGCAATAGATTTCCGGCCAATTTCCGGCCGTGCGCGAAATGAAGGTTTAGCGATTCATCCGGCGTATTCCCGGACATTCCCAATTTGGACATTAGGCTGATTCAACTCGGGCGCCAGCAGCACCTCCCGGAAATGCTCGTGCTCTGGATGATCCGGACTTCCGATAAAGGACTTGAGGAACTCTTCCTGGCTAAAGATGTCCCGTTGCCTGATCATGTTGAAGGTTATTTTGTCGGCGCCAAACTCCTCGCCAAGGCGGACAAACGCGGGCATTTCCCGGTAATTCAATGCCTGAACCACCATGGACAGCTCCAGGAAGGCTATCTTGCCGGTAAGCCGGAGGCGGCGGATAAAGGCGAGGTTCTTGAGAAGCCTCTCGAATTGGCCACCCCGCCGCACGATCGCATAAGTCTCCGCTTGCGCGGCATCCACGGAAATCTGCGCGTACCTGACTCGCCCATCAAGTTTTAGATCAAACCATCCTCTTTCATCCCATAGCTGACCGTTACTGATCAGATCCATCGTCAAGCCTGGAAATTCACCGCCATTGAGGCGCGTGATCAGGTTGCGGAAATGTTTGCTTCCGAAGGGATCACCGGAGCCGGTAATCATGACCGACTTTGCTTCTTGCATGAGAGGAAGTAATCTTTTCTCCGTTAGCTCATCCAATTGCTTCTGCTTGGAAGAGTTGGCCATGTAGATGCTGCTTCTGCAGGATGGGCAAGAAAGATTGCAAGACTTGTCATGCGAAAGGACGAGATGTTCGGGCAGCCTAAGTTCACCTTCCCTGTAGCGGCGGATCCATTCCTTGGACTCGGGCGATTCGGCGGAGGGGAGTGTCCGTCCGGAGATGCTGGGGCAATGGACATGATTGCAAAACCGGAACGATCCATCGAGAAAAGATTCGCGGATTTCTAGCGCCTCCTTGCCGCGCCACAGTTCCTGCGCGTCCGAATCCAGCTTGCCGGCGGGTGTGGGCAACCAGACGGGGCAGCACACATAAGCCAGTCCGGTTTGCGCGGTCTCGAGCTGCCGGAAGGGGTTCGCGCAAAATCGCGTCTTCAGATATTCCCTGGCCGCCTCATCAGGGCTGTTCAACGCTCATTACAGTCCCCTGTATGAGAGGCTGATGGCGGGGTCGAGAGCCGCGCTCCACATGGCGCTGGCGATATTTGTCGCACCGTTAGCTCTTGCGATATTGAGCGCC
>JBEKFQ010000049.1:0-23013 GCA_050013235.1 Beijerinckiaceae bacterium | reverse complement strand
GATGACAGCGCAGAAGAGAATGATTTGGATCCAACCGTTCGCGGTCATTTGTCACGTCCTAGAAACGCTCGGGGCGCAGAAGTGCGTAGGTGAGGTAGATCAGAATTCCGGCGGTGACGATCGCGCCGAGGATATAATCGAAGGTCATGGTCTCGGGTCCTTCAGAACGCTTTCCGCGCCGGTGGATTCACCGGGCGAGAGGACGCCATCCTCTTAACATAAAGGCTGGCCTCTGAACAAAAGGCGGGGTTTATCGTACTCGCAAACGGCGGCCGGTCTGGTGTTTGCCAAGCGAAGTCTAGAGATGCTCGCAGCCCACGGCATAGGCTGCCGTTACGAGGAAGAAGATGGTGCCGGCGGCGAGGAAGACAACATCGAGCATAGTTATCCTCGCGGTGAGGGCGGACATCGAGCCCGCCCGTAGGTAAAAAGCCTAGTAACTTATGCGCCTATGTGGGCCGTCGCGCTATAGGATTTCGAGTGCCCGGAACAGGCGCGCTTATAGCAAATTCGTGGGTGTTTGGGGCAAAGGCCGGTGCCGGGCGGGAATGCGACTGCGGCCATGTAGATGTTTCGGTAAGACTTTATGGTTAATAAATTCCTGTTCGTCTCGTTGAGCAGAGATTGCGGGATCATGCCGGTTCAATCCGAAGCCAAAAAATATCGTCCGGGCTTGCCGAAAGGTTGGGCTTGGCCGGAAAGTCCCGGCGCGCGTTTCCGGACCATCGGCGGCCGGCGTTTGTTGGCTGGGCTTGGCCTCGGCCTTCTGACCTTTGGCGGCATGGAATGGCTGCTGGCGGGAACCGCGGATTTCAAGGCGCATGCGATTGCCGGTATTTCCGATGCCGCGCGAGGGTCCGGCGCGCTCGAGCAAGCCGCTGTTTTGGCGATGACGAAGCCGGTCCTGGCGCGCGCCGCCATCATTTTGCGGGACAAAGGTTTTTCCATGCCGGGGGCTCCGGCCGCCTCGGGGGCGGAGGACGGTCTCGAGCGCGATCTGGCGTCCAAGATTTCCCTGGTGCCAGAACCAGCCATGAACGCTCTTGTGATCGAGGCGCGCGCGGAGACCGGGGAGAAGGCCGCCGCCGCGGCCAATGCGGTGGCGGACGCTTTCATCGATGTTCAGAATGAAGCCGCGGTCAATCAGCATGAGGGGCGCGCGGCTTCCGTCGCGGCGCGGCTTCGGGCCTTGAGCGATTTGGCGGGCGCCGCGCGCCGCCGTCTCGATGCCGTTCTCGCGGCAGGCGCCGATCCCGCGCAACAACGCGCCCATGCGGCCGCGGTGACGGCCCGCGCCAAGACCCATTTCGAGGCCTTCAAGACCATGCTGGCCTCGGGCTCGCCGCCGCTTGGGGCGCAGACTGGTTTGCCGCCTTCGATTGCCCCGTTGCAAGCGGATTATCTCGAATTAAAGCGCCAAATGGATGTGGCCAAACGCATTTTGGGGGATCGCTATACCTCGGCGAATGGTCTCGAAAGTCGCTTGCGGGCCTCCGCCAAGCTTTTGCAGGCGGAGTGGGAGCGCTTGACGCAGGCCGCGCGTGCGGATTGGGAGCGCGCGCGCGATGACGAGGCAAGCTTGACGCAAACGGGGACGGCGTCTGGCCCAGGGATCCAGCCCACGATCGAAGAGGCGCGCCTCGCCGCTCAAGCCGCCGGCGATGCTTTGGCGCAATTCCAACCCGGTGCCGTGGCGGGTTCCCCCGGCGAGCGTCCCTATCGCTTGATCAAGCCTGCCGCGCTTCCCGAAAATGCCGTGGGCCTTGCCGAAGGGCTGCGCCATCTTCTCGCCGGCTTCGCGGGTTTGGCCGTGGCCACCTTGGCCATGCGATCGCGGATGCCGGCGTTGCGCGGTGCGCTGCCTGACGCGGAGGAGGACGATCTTGCCGCTTCGCCGCGCCTTGACGAAGACTTGGATGCCGAACGGGAGCCCTGGGCCCCGCTCTCGAGACGAACCGCCTTTGCGGACCATGCTCTCCCGCGAGACGCGGGGGAGGACGATTGGCCGGATCGCGAGGAGGAGCGCGGAATGCCGCATCTTGCGATCTCGGATGCGTTGGAAGACCTCGCGCGGGTCAATGCGCGGCCGGGCTGTCCGCTGACCCTCTTCATCGGAACGCTCGGCGATTCCGCCGTCACGGCGCCTGTCGCCCTCGGTTTGGCCCGGGCGGCGGCCTGGGCTGGCCACCGCGTGCTGCTGATCGAAGGCGCGCGGCGGCATTCTCTTCTTGCAGGCGCCGTGGCGATCGATGCGGAGCCGGTGGTTGTCGACGTCCTCGGCATGCTCAAAGCCGCGATACCCGATCGATTGGCCGATGGTCTTTACGTGGCGCCCGCTTTGCCCGGCGCCGCGCGTCTCGCCTCTGATTTGGCGCGCGCCGGCGATGTCCCCTTTATCGGTCACGCGCCGGAAGAATTCGATCTGGCCATTATCGATGGCGGGCATGTCGATGCGCGGACACCGGAAGATTGGGGCCAAGCCGCCGATGCCACGATACGGGCCGGGGGCTTTGTGTCGCACCGCGAGGACGAGGCCTTTTTAGCGGCCATCGGGGGAAGCCCGTCCGGTTTTCTCGGGCCGGTCTCCAAGGACGCGGCTCTCGCAGGCGGCGATGCACGCTCTGGGTTCGGCGGAGCCTACGCTTCGGCGGCTTGATGGGGCGTCCGCTCAAACAGCAGGGCTAGCCTATCCTACCGGTATAGAATCCGGCTGGCCGGGGCGCGGCGCTCGTCCCACCCGGCGCGTTGGAGCGCCGGCACGTCATGCTCTTCGCTGGGATAGCCGATGCAGAGATAGCCGATGAAATGCCAGCTTTCCGGGATGTCCAGGATCTTCGTGATGGCGGCGGGATCGACGATGGACACCCAGCCCAGGCCGATCCCCTCGAGACGGGCGGCGAGCCATAGGGTATGGATCGCGATGGCGACGGAAAAATCCAGCGCGGCGGGCATGGTTTGCCGCCCAAGTCCATGACCTTGCGAGCAGTTTCCCTCCGCAAAGGCGGCGATATGGACGGGCGCCTGATCGAGGCCAGACAGTTTGAGCGTGGCATAAAGAGCGCGGCGCGATCCATCCTGCAAGGCAAGCGCCGCGGCGTTGCAGGCCTCGTAATTGGCGCGGACCGCCGCGCGCGACGCGGGGTCTTCCACCACGACAAAGCGCCAAGGCTCGCTCAAACCGACCGAGGGCGCCAAACAGGCCGTGGCGATCAGCCGCTCGATCGTCCCCTCCGGGAGAGGCTTGGCTTGAAAGCCGCGGACATCGCGCCGCCAGGTCAAGAGATCCCGCAGCCCTTCCTGGAGAACGGCATCGAAGACGGGAGGCGTATCGAGCAGCGCGCTGGTCAAGCATCTCACCTTGGCTTGGGATGACCCTCCACTTTTCCCGCTTTTGGCGGCGAAGTGCAAATAGACGTTCGTCCCGCCCATCCGGCCGCGAACGTCAATCCGGGTGACACGGGGGGCAAGACAGCGTTACAAGTCGTACCGGTCGGGCGATTTTCGCCAGTCCAGCGATTTCATCAGCATCTTCAACCCCCAAAGCCAAGTTTTTCGATCCTCATGTATGATTATTCCAAGAAAATCCTGAACGCGCGGGTCTATGACGTCGCGATCGAGTCGCCGCTGGACGCGCTGCCGCGTCTGTCGGAGCGGCTTGGCGCGGACGTGCTGTTGAAGCGCGAGGATTTGCAGCCGGTTTTCTCCTTCAAGCTGCGGGGCGCCTATAACAAGATCGTGGGGCTCTCCCCGGAGCAGCGGGCCAAGGGCATCATTTGCGCCTCGGCGGGCAACCATGCCCAAGGCGTGGCCCTGGCGGCGCAAAAGCTCGGGATCGAGGCGATCATCGTCATGCCGGGCACGACGCCCAGTATCAAGATCGATGCGGTGCGAAGGCGCAGCGCCACGGTCGTGCTGGCCGGCGATACGTTCGACGAGGCCTTGGTGCACGCCAATCAGCTCCGGGACGAGCGTGGGCTGATCTTCGTGCCGCCTTACGACGATCCCGATGTGATCGCGGGGCAGGGGACCGTCGGCATGGAGATCCTGCGCCAGCATCCCGATCCCATCGAGGCGATTTTCGTGCCCGTGGGCGGCGGCGGTTTGGCGGCGGGCATCGCCACATTCGTCAAATATCTGCGGCCTGACGTGAAGGTCATCGGCGTCGAGCCGGAGGATGCCGCTTGCATGGATGCGGCGCTGCGGGCGGGCAGCCGGGTGATTCTCAACCAGGTCGGCTTGTTCGCCGATGGCGTCGCGGTGCGCCAGGCGGGTATCGAAACGTTCCGGCTCTGCCAGCTCTATCTCGATGGCATGATCACCGTGACGACGGACGAGATCTGCGCGGCCATAAAGGACATATTCGACGATACCCGCGCCAGCGCGGAGCCCGCCGGGGCCTTGGCGCTCGCGGGTCTCAAGTCTTACGCCGAGCGCGGCGTGCGCAGCGGGTCGCTCGTTGCGATTCATAGCGGCGCCAATCTCAATTTCGACCGTCTCCGGCATATTGCGGAGCGGGCCGAGATCGGCGAGCGTCGCGAAGCGCTGTTGGCCGTGACGATCCCCGAGGAGCCCGGCAGCTACCTCGCCTTTATCAAGACGCTCGGGCCGCGCCCGGTGACGGAGTTCAATTACCGTTATGCTCAGGGAAGCAAGGCGCATGTCTTCGTGGGCGTGCAGCTTTCGGGCGGGGCCGGAGAACGGGCCGTCCTGATCGCGTTGCTGCGCGGCGCCGGCTACGAGGTCGTGGATCTCAGCGACGACGAGACGGCGAAGGTCCATATTCGCTATATGGTCGGCGGCCGCGCGGCGGGTCTGGTGGACGAGCGGATTTACCGTTTCGAATTCCCGGAACGGCCCGGCGCCTTGATGCGTTTTCTCGAGGGCCTCGCCTATGGCTGGAACATGACCTTGTTCCATTACCGCAATCACGGGGCCGATTACGGCCGGGTTCTAGCCGGTATCATGGTTCCGGAAGACGATCGGAGCTACTTCAAGCAATGCCTTGACGAATTAGGCTATCCCTATTGGGACGAAAGCGAAAATCCGGCCTACCGGATCTTTCTCAATGGCGAGATGTAACAACGGGTCTTTTCCATGAACCCAGCCCTGCGGTATGGGTCAACCGGACGGGCAAGCCGGACGAATACACCGATCTGCCGCCCGATCGTATCGTAACATCGCTGGACGAGCTTGTTTGACCATGCCTTCAGACGACGCGCCCCCGGAGATCCCTCCCACCACGCTCGCCGACGCCAAGGTTTTCACCTGGCGGGGTGAGCTGGTCAGCGATGCCCTCCGCCGCGTCGCCGTCGAGACGCCGGTGCAGGTGAGTTTTGCCGATGTGCCTTTTGCCGTGATGATGCTGACGCCGAGCGATCTCGAGGATTTCGCCTATGGGTTCAGCCTGACCGAGGGCATGGTCCAAACCGCCTCGGAGATTCGCAAGGTGACGCTCAGCCGGACCGGGGAGGGGCTGGCGATTCGGATCGATCTCGCAGCCGGCAAATTGCACCAGCATTTGGCGCGGCAGCGCGCCATGACCGGCCGGACGGGTTGCGGTGTCTGCGGGATCGACGATCTCGACGCGCTCGAGCGGGCGGAGCGGGCGGTCACGGTGCCGCCGCCGGTTTTGATTGGGCCGGTCGAGCGGGCGCTTGCGGCTCTCGACGCCAAGCAGGTCTTGAATGCGGCAACGGGCGCTGTTCATGCCGCCGCCTGGGCGGATGCGGCGGGACAAATCCTGCATATCCGTGAGGATGTCGGCCGCCACAATGCACTGGACAAACTGATTGGCGCCTTGCTGCGCGCGGAAGTCGAGCCGCTGACCGGCTTTATCGTGATCACCAGCCGGTGCTCTTTCGAAATGGTTGAAAAGACGGCCAGTTTCGGCGCGCGCACGCTTGTCGCGATTTCCGCGCCGACTTCGCTGGCGATCGAACGCGCGCGCAAACTCGATGTGGCGTTGATTGGCATCGCGCGCCGGGATTCCCTAACGGTTTTCATAGGTTCCAGCCGGATCGATTGATCGATCGCCCCGTTTATCGCGGTAGTTTGGGGGATAACGTCACGGAATGCGGCTTTATTTCATTCTTTGTTTACCGGATTGCGTGCCTTGTTAATTTTAAACCTCAACGTCAAGTGGCGTAATGTTCAAGTGGTTATCGCAGTCGCAACGGCGGCGGCAGTCCAGTCCGTCTGCGATTCAGGCGGGCGTAGCTGCGCCTGAGCCTATTGCCGCCGCCGATACGAGCGAGACGAGGCGTGCCGCCGAGATCGACCTTCTCAGTGGAATCGGTCAAGCCACAGATACCAATCTAGTTCTCAATAGGTTGTTGCGCGATGCCTTCGGGATCGTCGATGAACTCGCGGCCTTTTCGACATCGTTCAACGGCACGGCCGATCTTGCCCGTACCCGCGCCGAACATTTCGCCAAATCGGTTTCGGATCTGCGCGGGAAAAACGCCAAGATCGAGAGCGGACTCGCGACGGCCGCGCAAGCGCTCGATCAGGCCCACATACGATCACGTTCCGCTCTCGCGAGCGTCGAGGATTTGACGGCTGCCATCGCCGATATCGAGCGGGTCGTGAGGGGCATCTCGGCCATTGCGGCGCAAACCAACTTGCTCGCTTTAAATGCCACGATCGAGGCGGCGCGGGCTGGGGCCGCCGGCGCCGGTTTTCGCGTCGTTGCCGGGGAGGTCAAGGCACTTTCGCAGCAAACGCAGCGCGCGACCGAGGATATTGTTGCATCCGTGCGGCGCATCCGCCAACGCGCCTCGTCCAACATGTCGGAAGTCCGCGACATCGATCAAGCCGTCGATAGTTTGGATGGCGTTTTCGGCGTCGTGCGATCGACCGTCATTTCGCAATTGGAGCAGACCCGCGAGATCGGCACGGGCGCGGAGCAGGTCGCGGCGCTAGCCCAATCCGTCCAAGTGAGTGCCGACCGCATGGAGACATTGGGCAGTCAGGCCAAGCGGATGACGATTTCCGCCGAGGAGGCGGCCTCCAATGCAAGCCGGGCCTTCGGGCGGTTGACGGATCGCGCCTCGATCGTCATGCGCCTGGCAAGTCCGGACGATGAAGATCGCGCGGCACGTTGGCCGGTTGTTCTCCATGGGACTTTGACGCGAGGCGGTTCGACTCTCCGTATCAAGACAATCGATATTTCATCCAACGATCTGCAATTCGAGTTCAGTCCGGCCTTGCTCGATCTGCTTGGCGAGACCGCTTCCGTGGATATCGAGACGATTGGTTCCGTCGATGTGCGTTTCCTCACGACCACGACTTATGGGATCGAAGCGATTTTCGTCGGCATGTCCCCGGCGATGTCGGCGCGCGTGATGAGCGAAATTGCGCGTCTTCGCGATTTCTATGCGCCTTACATTCTGCGCGTCCAATCCGTCGCCGGCGAAGCCCGGGCTCTCATTCATGCCGCGCTTGCTGCGGGCGACATCACGCAGGCGCAGCTTTTCGACACGGATTACCGGCTCGAGGAGGGGAGCGACCCTCCGAAATATTGGAGTCAAGCCGTTGCTCCGCTGGAGAGTTGCGTGAGATCGCTGATCGAACGGGAATTAGAAGTTCACCCCCGGCCCGATTTCTGCCTCTTGCAGGATCGCAATGGGTTCAACCCCGTTCATAATCTCTGCTATTCCTTGCCGCCGAAAAGAGACGATTCCATTTACAATCAACGCAGTTCGCGCGCGCGGCGGATGTTCCAGGATCGCGTCGGACTGTCCGCCTCCCGCAATCTCCGGCCGTTTCTCGTGCAAAGCTATGCGCGGGACATGGGCGGCGGCTTGATCGTCATCCGCAAGGAATTCGATGCCCCGCTCTTCATTCAAGGCCGCCACTGGGGCGCGGTCCGCATGGCCTATGAATTGAGTTGAGTTCGGTTGATCTGGCCGATGATCGCATAGCCTCGGAAGAGCGGGCGCGAGCTGCCCTCGAGGCCAAGCTCCCGTGCGATGGCCTCGATATCTCTCGCCAAGGTTAGGCGCGGCGTCACATGGAACTTAGCCAGCCATCGATCCAGGATGCGCTTGAATGTGCCGGGCAGACCGGCCTGATCTCCGAAATCGACGGTATGCAAGGAGCCGCCTGGCGATAACATCTCCGCGCCGTGCCGGAGCACCTCGCGCCACGGCGGGATCATCGATAGTGCATAGGATATGACGATGCGGTCGAATTTTTGGCGGCCAAAGCAGAGGTTTGGGTCAAAACAAGTCGCGTCGGCTTGTTTGAGCGTAATGCGGTGTTGGAGCCCGGCGCGGGCGATATTGGCGCGCGCGGTGGTCAACATTTCCTCGGATATATCGAGGCCGAAGCAGGTTGCCCGCGGATAGGCCCGCGCGATTGCAATGAGATTGCGCCCCGTGCCGCAGCCGATTTCGAGAATGCTCGCGCTATCTCGCGGTTGAAGCTCCGCGATGAGTTGATCGCGGCCGAGTAGATAGAATTTCCGTGTTATATCGTAGATGTGCCGCTGGTAGCGGTACATCTGGTCCATCAGGGTGGTGGCGTCGGCCGGCGCCGCCGCTGTCAACGCCCGGTCTCCGCGAAACGGTAGAGATGAAACGCGCCGTAGATCGAGGACCGGTCTTTGTCGCCCAGCGCGCGTGAGCGCTCGTGCTGATAGGTCCAGCGGCCGAGAATTTGCGCGGGGATGCGTCCCGGCAGCAGGCGCTCGTCGGCCGCGGTGCGGAAAATGACACGGGCGCCGGGCCGCGCCGTGCGCGTGATTTCGCGCCAGAGCGCGGTCAGATCCTCGTCGTTCATCCAGTCTTGCGCGTCGAGCAAGACGGTGCAATCGACGCTTTGAGCGGGTTGATCCTCGAGAAAGGCGGTCATGGAGCGCTGGTGGAGCGCAACGCGGTTGGCATGCGAGCGGACGGTTTCGAAATTCCGCGCCTGGAGATAGGGGGGCAAGGCGGCGTCTTGTCCGCTGGCATACCGCCGGCCGAACGCCTGCCAGGCGAAGTAATTGTCCTTGATGTCGAAACCGCAGGCAAGCCTTTCCAGCCGTTGCCGCAAGACCGCATTAATGCCGCCAGGTAGATCGCGGGACAGTTTTTGGTATTGCGAGGGCGGAATACCCAGGCCAAACAAAGAAGCGGGCTGCTCGGACAGCCAGCGGGTGAAGCGCTTGTCCAAAATCGGCGCGATCTTGGCATCGAAAATCGTCCGCTGTTCTTCGAGCGACTTGGCCTCGAGGACGGCGGAGAGATCGCAGCCGTACAAACGCCCGAGCAGATGACCCGAGCCGATGAATTTGCCGAGCAGGCCGTAGCGGTAGAAATTTCGCGAGAAGGCGGAGATCCGGCGGCGGCCAAAGGCGCGGCGCGCGTCCCAGTACGAGGCGGAGACGGGGTCGAGGCGCGGCCGGATATGGGTTTGATAGGCAACTATATTGGCTTTGGCGTCGGCCTGGCCGAAGAAAGTGTGGAAACTCTCGTAATCGGGCAGGGTTTGGAGCGCGCAGAGTTTCAGGCGTCCGAGGGCGATATGGGCGCCATTGAGATCGACGCCGCTGATCTTCGCGGGACTGGCGCTGAGATAGGACAAAATATTGCAGGATCCCGACGCGATCGCCACGATATGATCATCAAGCTTGATCTCGAGGGCTTCCATGTCGACGACCGGGTCTTCCCAGATCTGCGGGTAGACGAGCCCGCGAAAGGCGAAGGTGAAGAGCCGCTCCAAGGCGCCAGCCTTGGTCAGGGCCTTGCTCTGATGCACGGCGGTATCGAGACCTTCAATCGTCGCGCGTCTTACGGTCTGCTGCGTCTGCATCGGGCCTGCCTTGATCCTATTGGGAGCGTTGAGGCGTTAGAACAGCCTTATGACGGCCGGATGACAGAAAGGCGATTGAATTTTCAACAAAACGCGAATTCCTGTGGGATGCGTAAAATACTTATTTTATAGAAACGATTTCGGCATCGATCTCCGCGGACCGAACGGGCGGTCCGATCTTACGTCAAAGCCGGGGAGCGCGCTCAAAGCTGCCGCGCTCGACGGTTCCTGCCGTTCGATTTGTGGTGTAATCTGCCGCGTTAAGTTTTTTAGGAGCGCTTCCGGGCGGGACGGCACCGCGCCCGGGGAGGATGACAGGCTTGAGATTTTCCGAATTGCCGGCCGGTCCGATCCCTTCGGCGCCACTTTTCCTGGGTCTCGCTGGACTTATTCCGTTTTGGGTCTTGGCCGGCGGTCTCGCGCTCAAGGGCGTGGGGCCGTTCTCTTGCGAATGCCTCGATTTGGCGCTCGCCTCCTATGCCGCCATCATTCTGTCCTTTCTCGGCGGAATCCGCTGGGGCCTCGCGGTTGCCTCCGCCGACAGGCCCGAAGCCGGGATGCATTTCATGCTCTCGGTCATGCCGTCGCTGGCGGCTTGGATTTTGCTGGTTTTGCCGGAACCGTGGCGGCTGACCAGCCTTGGGTGTCTCTCGCTCGCCCTTGGCCCTTTGGACCGGGGCTTGGTTTTGTCCGGGTTCGCGGCGCCCTGGCTTGGCCGTTTGCGGCTCTTGCTGAGTTCCGGCGCCGGAATGGCTCTCTTGGCCGGGGCCGTCGCTTGGCGGGTTTAAGGGTTGGCGGGTTTAAGGGTTGGCGGGTCTGACGGTTGGCGGATCTGATCTAACAAACTGGTTGCGGACCGCTATATCGTGCAAGAGTCCGGCGGTTTCGTTAAACGGGATGACTCCATGAGTGCTAGCGGCGATGACGTTCTTCTCCAAGCCCAAGCCTGGAAAGAGGCGGGGCGGAAGGTGGCCCTCGCGACCGTGATCGAGACGTGGGGATCGGCGCCGCGCCCGGCTGGGAGCCATCTTGCGGTCGATGGGGACGGCCGGTTTCTTGGCTCGGTCTCCGGCGGCTGCGTCGAAGGTGATGTGATCACCGAGGCTTTGGATGTCATTGGCTCCGGCGGTCCTCGAATGCTGGAGTTTGGTGTCGCCGACGAGACGGCTTGGCGGGCCGGTCTTTCCTGCGGCGGGCGCATCCGGGTCTATGTCGAAAGGCTCGACTGATGCGGACCGCTGATCTCGCGCTGCTCAACGCCGAACGCGCCGCGCGCCGCGCTGTCGTTCTGGTGACCGCTTTGGAGACTGGCGAACAGCGTGTCGTGAAGGGCGCGGAGGTCGCGGGCGATCCGCTCGGGGTGGAAATCGCGGCGCGCATCCAGTCCGGCAAAAGCGGCATCGTGGAGCTGGATGGGAGAAGCTCGTTCCTCACCGTCCATGTCCCGCCTGTCCGCCTGATCGTGACCGGCGCCGTCCATATTTCCCAAACACTTGCCCCAGCAGCGCGTCTGGCTGGTCTCGATGTCACCATCATCGATCCGCGCACGGCTTTCGCGACGCCGGAGCGGTTTCCGGACGTGCGGCTCTTGGCCGAATGGCCGGACGATGTCTTGCCGGGGCTCGCCCTCGACCGCTACACCGCCGTCGCGCTCGTGACCCATGATCCCAAGATCGACGATCAAGCCTTGATTGCGGCTTTGCGCGCGGATTGCTTCTATATCGGCGCGCTGGGCTCGCGGACGACCCATGTCAAACGGTTGGAGCGGATGCACGAGCAGGGCTTTCAGGACGAAGATCTCACGCGGATCCGCGCTCCGGCGGGCCTTGATATCGGCGCGGTGAGCCCGGCGGAAATCGCAATTTCCATCGTCGCCGAGATCATCGGCGCGATGGGCAAGAAGCCCGCGCGGGCGGGAGCTGGCGCTTGAAATTTGGCCCGGTCGACGCAGCGAGCAGCGAAGGCGCAATCCTGGCCCATGCCATCAGGCGGCCGGGTCTTGCGTTGAAAAAGGGGGAGATCCTGGCCGCGCGTCACATCGCCGCGCTGGAGGCCGCGGGGATCGAGACCGTGATTGCCGCGCGGATGGAGCCCGGCGACGTGCATGAAGACGAAGCCGCGCGGCTCCTTGCCGCGAACCTGGCCGGCGCGCATGTCACGATGGAGAGCCCGTTCACCGGCCGCTGCAATCTTTTTTCCGCAACCGCCGGGCTCGTCACCATAAGCCGAGAAATCGTGGACGCGATCAATGCGGTGGACGAGGCTGTAACCGTCGCCACCATCATGCCGTTTCAGCCGGTGGCGGCGGGCGAGATGATCGCGACGGTCAAGATCATTCCTTTCGCGGTGCCATCGGGAATTTTGGCGCGGGCGCTCGCCGCAGCGCGGCCTGGCACAGTCGGTGTCGCGCCGTTCCGGCCGCTGCGGGTCGGGGCGATTTCGACCTTGCTGCCGGGCCTGAAGCCGGCGGTCGTCGCCAAGACGCTCGGCGTGCTCCAGGCGCGGCTGGCGCCGGCTTGCGCCACGATCGCCGCGGAACGGCGTGTGCCGCATGAGACGCAGGCGCTTTCCACCGCGATTGCGCAGATGGCGGGAGAAGTCGACCTCGTGATGGTCTTTGGCGCCTCGGCGATCACCGACCGGCGGGATGTGATCCCCGCCGCTCTCGTGGCGGCGGGCGGGCGGGTGCTGCATCTCGGCATGCCCGTCGACCCCGGCAATCTGCTGTTGCTGGGCGAACTCGGCGCGATTCCCGTGATCGGTGCGCCTGGCTGCTCGCGAAGCCCAAGGGAAAACGGGTTCGATTTCGTCTTGCGGCGTCTTCTGGCGGGCCTGCCGGTGACGGGGGTGGATCTCCGCGCGATGGGCGCCGGTGGCCTGCTCAAGGAAATCGCGTCGCGTCCCCAGCCCCGGAACCCCCAAAATGCCGGGAGTTAGCGCCCTCGTTCTCGCGGCGGGCCGCGCCACGCGGTTCAGCGCGGGATCCTCCACGCTCGTGGCGGAGAGCTCCAAATTGCTGGCGGATTTGGAGGGCAAGCCGCTGGTGCGCCATGTGGTCTTGGCCGCGCTTGGCTCTCGCGCGGCCGGTGTGATCGTGGTGACGGGTCATGCGGCGGAGGGCGTGCGGCAGGCGCTCGCGGGCCTCGATGTCCGTTTCGTCCATAATCCCGATTTCGCCGCGGGCATGGCCTCGTCGCTGCTCGCGGGGCTCGCGGCGCTCGATCCGCGGGCCAGTGGCGCATTGGTGTTGCTGGGCGACATGCCGTGCATCACCAGCGCTATCATCGATATTTTAATCGCGCGTTTCGAAGCGGGTGGAGCGTCGGCCGATGCCGTCGTGCCGGTCTTCGAAGGCCGCCAAGGCAATCCCGTGCTGCTCGGCCGCGCCGTCTTTCCCGCCTTGAGGGCTCTCACCGGCGATCAAGGCGCGCGGCGGGTGTTGGCGGAGCCGGGCCGGACCGTGCTGTCCTGTCCCATCGAGGATGCCGCGATTGAGGCCGATGTGGATACGCGGGACGCGCTGGAGCGGTTGCGGGTGGGGAAACGCGGCCTCTAATTGCTTTTATCGCCTGGGTGACGCCACCCAGGCGACAAAACTCGCGCGCTTCACGAGACGCGAGAATAGCCGTCCCCGCCGAAACGAATATTTTACTGCGCAAGCGCGGCGTGGGCGAGCATCCACGCCGTCGCGCCATATCCCACCGTGGTGGCGACGCAGCTGACGGTGAGCATCAGTTTGAATAAAACGGGCGGCGCTTTCAAAAAGGATGGATTTATGGCGCGCACCAAGAACGCAAACGGATTGAAGAACGACCCAAAACACAAGGCGACGACGACCCAGACCGGCGGCGTCACGGACATGAACCGGTACAGGCCATAAAAGATGAAAAGAAATTGCGCCATCATGAGGTAGTCGATGTGGGATCGTAATAGATCTTTTCCGCCGGGAATAAGCTTTGCGAGCGGGCTGTTTTCGCTCGAGAAATGCACGACGAGCAGCCAAGCCTCGATAAGGGCGGCAGTCAGACAAACGCTGGCACCAACAGCTATATATGCGACTTGCATGAATCTGGTCCTGTCCGCTGCTCTGTTACGATCCGCCCGATCCGTACCGCCGGACAGAGTGCGCCCGTGTAGTATGCGGTGACGGACTCGTCTTGCTGGTTAGCGCGGAAAGACTTGACCGCCAGCGCGGAATACGGATTTCCTGGCCTGGACGGGAGGATCGGCAGGCCATCGATGAAACCAGCGGATATCAGGTTCGACAGCACGCGGCTTCCCGCAAGCCAAAGGCTCCGGCGTTGGCAGGAGTTCGTCGGGGATCATTTGGCCGGTGTCGACATGCGCAGGCCCTCCGATGTCGCGGCTCCGCTCGCCTATTCCGGCACGATGTCGTTGAGAATTTGCGGGGACACGACATTCGCGCATGTGCAAAGCGCGAACCATCTTCTTTTGCGGACGTTCGATCGTATTCGCCGCGCGGACCGCGAAACGGTCTTGATCAACATCGTGCGTTCTGGAGAGTTGCTGGTCTCTCAGGAAGGCCGGTGCGCGCGGCTGCGGACCGGAGACATGTGTCTTTACGAAAGCGTCAGGCCCTACGAGATCGCGGCGCCGGGGCCATTCGAGGCGCTGGTCGTCATGGCCGATCGCCAATCGATCGAGACATCGCTCGGCAATCTTCGTTTATTGACCGGTATTCCGATCCTTGCATCGGAAGGAGCCGGGGCTATCGCCTCGCGTTTTTGGCAAGACTTTGCGTCGCGGATCGACGGCTTGGATGGCGCGGCGGCCGGCCGGCTCGTCCGCGCCGGGTTCGACATTGCCGGCGCGGCGCTCGCCCCGGCGTCCGGCCAGGCCGTCCCTTACAGCCTTGCCTCGGACTTTACGTTGCAGCGCGCCAAAATGTTCATGAGCGAGAATTTTCATCGCCCCGGACTTTCGCCTGGGATCATTGCCGCTTCCGTAGGGGTGTCGGTTCGAAGGCTTCAAGAACTCTTCCAAGCCGGAGACTCGACCGTGACCGCTCATCTGCGCCGGCTTCGCCTGGACGCCGCGAGACGCCGGCTCGCCGAACCGGCTCTCGCCCGGCATTCCATCACCTTCATCATGGAGAGCGCCGGATTTACCGATCAAGCCCATTTTAGCCGCCTGTTCCGGACGGCTTTTGGCCTGTCGCCCCGGGAGTTTAGGAGTGGGGCGAGGAGGAGTTGATCCACAAAGTCGCCGGCTCGCCATCGTCACCGCCGTTCGCAAACGCCGGTCATACGCCCCATCGCAAGGACATGACCTCGTAAAGCTTTCGACAGTGCCCGTCGTTTGAAGGGGGACGGCAAATCGGGTTCGACATCGAGCGCGAAGAGTTGAAAGACATATTTATGCAGTCCGTGGCGGGGAAGCGGCCTGGGGCCGATGTAGCGTTGCTTCCCATACGTGTTGAGACCGCGGTGCAGGCCTTTGAGCGGGATGCCGGAGAGAGCGCCTTCGGGCAATTCGGAGAGGAGAGCCGCCGGCCAATAAGCCAGGGCGTGGACGAAGGGCCACGGCAACGGCGTATCCGGATCCTCGATCACGAGAGCGAATGCCCGGCAACCCGCGGGCACACCCGACCACTTCAAAGGCGGGGAAACATTCTTGCCGATTCCTTCGCCACGGTAGCGGCTTGGAATGAACGAACCCGTGTCGAAGGCGGGGCTTTGAAGGTCGATGGAAAGTGGCGCCTTGAACCCCGAAAGGAAAAGCTTCGATTCTCCGGCGTGGATATTCCGCAACAGCTTTCCGAGGAACTTCTCTAAAACGTGAGAACTTGTCATGTAAGCCTCCCGCCGTCACAGTCTATCGCTTCGCATCCCTCACAACAACTGCAACCCCTTAAAGCTCGCGTGCCCCTGCCTTCCGATGATCAAATGATCGCGCACGACGATGTTCAGCGCCTTCCCGAGCTGCGCGATCTGCATCGTCATGGCGATGTCGGCGGTCGAAGGGCTGGGGTCGCCGGAAGGGTGGTTGTGGACTAGGATGATTGCGGTGGCGCTGAGTTCGAGGGCGCGGCGCATGATTTCGCGAGGGTAGACGGGGGCGTGGTCGACGGTGCCGACGCCCTGGACCTCGTCGGCTAAAAGCTGGTTTTTCTTGTCGAGGAACAGGATGCGGAATTCCTCGTGGTCGATGTAGGCCATGGCGGTGCGGCAATATTGGAGCACCAGCGACGACGACCCGAGCGAGTGGCGTTTTTCGATTGAGTTCTGGGCGAGACGTTTTGCGGCGGCCTCGACGATTTTCAGCTCGGAGATCGCGGCGTCGCCAAGCCCGGCGATTTCGCCGAGGCGTTCGGGGCGAGCGGCTAGCACTTCGGCAAAAGAGCCGAACCTTGCGATCAAGGCCTTGGCGATGGGCTTGACGTCGCGGCGCGGCATGGCGCGAAACAGGATCAGCTCGAGAAATTCGTAATCGTTGAGCGCGGTGCCGCCGCCTTTGCGGAACCGCTCGCGCAAACGTTCGCGATGGCCGGCATAATGGGGCGGCGCGGCTTCTTCTTGTACGGAGGTGCCGCTGTCCCCGGTCACGGGAGGGTGGCAGGCGTATAAGGCGGCTGGTGGAAGCCGGCGGGGGAAAACGTGAAGACCTCGCAGCCCTCCTTGGTGACGCCGAGCGTATGTTCGAACTGCGCCGAGAGCGAGCGATCGCGCGTCACGGCGGTCCAGCCGTCGGATAGGATTTTCACATGGGGGCGGCCGAGATTGATCATCGGCTCGATGGTGAAGAACATGCCGGCCTTGAGAGGCACGCCTTCGCCCCGGCGGCCGTAATGGAGAATGTTCGGCTCGTCGTGGAAGAGCCGGCCGAGCCCATGGCCGCAAAAGTCGCGAACCACGGAACAGCGCTCGTTTTCGGCATATTCCTGGATCGCGGCGCCGATATCGCCCGTCGTCGCGCCTTCGCGCACCACGGCGATGCCTTTCAGGAGCGCTTCGTGGGTCACTTCCACCAGGCGCTGCGCCCGGCGGGGCACGTCGCCGACGAGATACATCCGGCTGGAATCGCCATGCCAGCCATCGACGATCAAGGTCACGTCGATATTGACGATGTCGCCATCCTTGAGCGGCTTGCGGTCGGGAATGCCGTGGCAAACCACATGATTGATCGAGGTGCAGATCGATTTGCGGTAGCCGCGATAGTCGAGCGGGGCGGGATAGGCGCCGTGCGCAACCGCGAAATCGAACACCATCGTGTCGATTTCGTCCGTCGTGACGCCCGGCTTGACATAGGGGGTGATGAGATCGAGCGCCTCGGCCGTCAGGCGGCCCGCCTTGCGCATGCCGGCAAAGGCGTCCTCGCCGTGAATTTTAATTTGCCCCGTCTTGCGGCTAGGGGCCTCTAAGGCATCGACAAAGGTCATGAATCGGTCCGGGCGCGGGGTGGTTATCGGCCAAGCGGCAATCTAGCCGGTTCTGGCTGTCTCGCAAGTCTGGGCTGGCGTAACTCTGGGCTGACGAAGATTTCAGTACTGGCCCCAACATAGGACGCAAGGGCGGTTTCCGCCATATCGGAAACCGCGAGATCATATTATGGATCCACGAAACCAAATGTGTGATGCCGCCGTCCCCGCGCAACCCGGATTGGCCCGATGACCTTACCGCTCGTCCCCCTCGTCATTGCCGCCGCCATCGCCCGCAACGGCGCGATTGGGCGGGATAATCGCTTGCCATGGTCGATGCCCGGCGATCTCGCCTATTTCCGCGCGATCACCATGGGCAAGCCAATGATCATGGGGCGGCTCACCTTCGAGGCCATTGGCCGGGTGCTGCCGGGCCGGGAGTCGATCGTCGTGACGCGCTCCGTCCATGCCGGCCCGGCGCCGGGGTTTTTTCGCGCGGAAAGCCCGGAAGAGGCCGTGGCCTTGGGGCAAGAACGCGCGGCGGCCATGGGGGCGGATGAGATCATGCTCGTAGGCGGCGCCCAATTGTTCGCCGCCTTGATGCCGCGGGTGCGGCGGCTGCGGCTGAGCTTGATCGATCTGGCGCCGGAGGCGGATGTCTTCTTTCCAGCCGTCGATCCGGCCGTCTGGCGGGAAGTGGCGCGGCATGTGCCGCCGCGCCACCCCGGCGACGAGGCCGCTTTCGTCTCCGTGGAGTTCGCGCGCCAGGATTGAAAGCGGACCGCATTGTTCTTAGTGCCGCGCTCCTATATGAGATCAGCCCGGACGGTTGCCGGACCGCTGGGCGGTTCGGTTCGCGCGGATAAATTTTAAGGACCAGCATGCCTTGGAGCAGTGACGGGGAAAACGGCGGGTCGTGGAAGCCGGGTAATCCCGGTCCTTGGGGACAGGGGCCCGGCAAACAGCTTCCGCCGGAGCTTGGCGATGTCCTGAAGCGGCTGCAAGACATGCTCGCGAAGATATCGCCAAGCGGCGGCAATGGCCTTACCGGCATTGCGATCATCGCCGTGGCCGCCGTTGCCCTTTGGCTGGCGTCTGGCTGGTATGCGGTCGGCCCCAACGAAATCGGATTGAACAAGGTGTTCGGCGCCTATAGCGGCAAGACGACGCCGGGCCTCAATTACAATTGGCCCTATCCCATCGGCTCCGTGCTCAAGCTTGGCGTGACCGACCGCAATGCGATCAATGCCGGCTTTACCACGCGGCCCGATTACACCCATGCCAATGCCTCGACCCAGGTCGATATTCCCGAGGAAAGCCTGATGCTCACCGGCGATCAAAACATCGCCGATGTGAAATTCGTGGTGATTTGGCAGATCGATCCCTCGCGGCCCGAGGATTTCGCGTTCAACGTGGCCAATCCGCGCGACACGGTGAAAGCCGTGGCCGAAAGCGCGATGCGCGAAGTGGTCGGCCGCACCGAGATTCAAAAGCTGCTCACCGCCGAGCGCAAGAACATCGAGCCGGCCGTGCAAAATCTGATGCAGGGCGTGCTCAACGACTACAAAGCCGGGGTGCTCATCCTCCAGGTGCAATTGCAATCGGTCGATCCGCCAGACGAGGTCATTGCCGCCTTCCGCGACGTGACGGCGGCGCAGCAGGATCAAGACCGTCTGCGCAATGTGGCCGAGGCCTATGCCAATAAGGTCGTGCCCGAGGCGCAAGGCAAGGCGGCCGCGATCATCCAAGAGGCGGAAGGCTATCGCGAGCAGACCGTCGCCGAGGCCAAGGGCCAGGCGTCGCGCTTCGATCAAGTCTATGCGCAATATAAAAAGGCGCCCGACGTGACCCGCGAGCGGATCTATCTCGAGACGATGGAGAAGGTGCTGGGGGCGGCGAACAAGGTCATCGTGGACAATCCCCGTGGTCAAGGCGTGGTGCCCTATCTGCCGCTGCCGGAACTCAACACCGGCGCCAAGACCGGACAGGGAGCGGCCCAGTGAAACAGACCGGCGTCATCGCCCTTCTCATTCTCCTCTTCGTGGCGGTCGCCGTGGCCTCCTCGGCTCTCTTCACGGTTCAACAAACCGAGCAAGCCTTGGTGCTGCGCTTCGGCGAGCCGGTCGAAGGCCGCGGGCTGATCTCGGCGCCCGGCCTCCATTACAAAATCCCGTTCATCGAAGACGTGGTTATTCTCGACAACCGCATTCTCGATATCGAAACGCCCAATCAGGAAGTTCTCGCTTCCGACAATACCCGCATCCAGGTCGATGCCTTTCTGCGCTACAAGATCGTCGATCCCTTGCGCTTCTATCAGACCGTGGGAACGCTCGAGCGCGGCAATAATCAGCTCGGCTTCATCCTCAATTCGGCGATTCGCCGGGTGCTTGGGGAGGCCGATCTGACGCAGATCGTGACCACGAAACGCCAGGACTTGATGAATAAAATCCGGGATCAGGTGAACGATCAGAGCGTTCGCTTGGGCGTGAATGCCGTCGATGTCAGGATTCGCCGGGCCGATCTGCCGAAGCAGATTTCCGAACAAGTGTTCAACCGGATGATCACGGAGCGCAACCGCGAGGCGGCGGCCTTCCGGGCCAAGGGCTCGGAAGAATCACAGAAGATCAAGGCCAAGGCGGATCGCGACATCGTGGTCCTCATCGGCCAGGCCCAGCAGCAGGCCGATCAGGCGCGCGGCGCGGGCGATGCCATGCGCAACCAGATTTTCGCCGACGCCTATACCAAGGACCCCGACTTTTTCGCCTTCTACCGTTCGATGCAGGCCTATGATACCGCGCTGAAAAGTTCGGATACGCGGCTGGTGCTGAGCCCCACCAGCGATTTCTTCCGCTATTTCAAGTCCCCGGCAGGGAAGGCGGAGGGGGTGGGGGGCCAGTAGAACGGTCATCCCGTAGCCCTCATGCCGAGGAGCCGTTGAAGGCGAGCGTCCCGTAGCATGAGGGCGGTCCCTCGATCTCAGGGTCCGGATGGATCCCTCAGGGCGCGTTTGGGTCACGCCGGCTTATCGGCTCCCTCGCATTTCGAGACGGCTTCGTCGTTTTTGATGCCGCGTCCGCCCAGCATTGAGGGTGACGAAGCCTCCTCAATGTGAGGGGATTTAAGTATTTTCAACGGGTTAATAGATCCGGAACGAAATCCGGAACCGTCAGCGAACGAGAGAGGGAGAGCCCCGCCTCCATTCCTGGCATATAGCTTGCTCCCAACTGACTTGACGTCTTCGTAACGCGCCTCTCCTCGCGGATCGAGGCCGTCTAACTGAAGGGAGGATGCACCATGACCCGCGCCGGTCTCACCGAAAAGCTCCTCGATATCAAACGCGAGAAGGGCTGGACCTGGAAGTATATTTGCGCCGAAATCGGCGGCATGTCCGAGGTCTTGATCGTGGGTGCTTGTCTCGGCCAGATGAAGCTCACCAAGCCGCAATGCGAGAAGGCGGGGAGCTGTTTGGCCTCACGGAATCCGAAAAGCGTCTGCTCAACGAGGTTCCAATGCGCGGCATGCCGATGCCGCCCACCGATCCCCTGATCTACCGGTTTTACGAACTCGTGATGATCAACGGCCCAGCTTGGAAGGAGCTGATCCAGGAGGAATTCGGCGACGGCATCATGTCGGCCATCGATTTCGACATGGAAATGGTCCGCCTGCCCGATCCCAAGGGGGATCGCGTCAAACTCACCATGTCCGGCAAGTTTCTGCCCTACCGCTATTATGGGGCGACGGGGAATCAGCAGGCGCTGGGCACCAAGGAAGAGGAGGGGGGCTTTCCGCCGCCGCCAAAAATCATGCGTGATTGACTTGCCCCGCGAGCCTATATGACATGGCATCCAGCGTTCCAAGGACCGGCGGCGGCGTTCCGCCTCCGGTTCCATCCGGGATCGCTGTTGGCGGGAGATTGTGCGATGGGTTCGAGCTTGATGCTCGCGAGGGAAGACCAAGGCTTGGCGAAGCGTTCGCGGCGCAGGCCTGGCGCCATTTTGCCGGGCCTCGTTCTGGCGGCGGCGTTTGCTTTGCTGACCGCGGTCCCGGCCGCCGCCCGGGGGCCGGATTCCCTGGCGGATTTGGCCGCCTCCGTGAGCGATGCCGTGGTCAATATTTCCGCGACCCAGGCGATGGAGGAAAAGCACGCGAGCGCCGAAGCGCCTGCCCATCCGCAAGAAGGGACGCCGTTCGACGATCTGTTCGACGAGTTTTTCAAAAAGCGCCAGCAGCAGGGGGGCAGCGATGCCCCGCATCAACATGAGCGCCGCTCGAATTCGCTGGGCTCGGGGTTCGTGATCGACCCCTCGGGAATCATCATTACCAACAATCACGTGATCGCCGATGCCAACGAAGTCACCGTCATCTTCACCAACGGACAGAAGTTACGCGCGGAAGTTGTTGGCAAGGATGCGAAAATAGATGTCGCGGTATTGCGGGTGAAGCCGGAAAAGCCGCTGAAATCGGTGAAATTCGGCGACAGCGAAAAAATGCGGGTCGGCGATTGGGTGATGGCCGTCGGCAATCCCTTCGGCCTCGGCGGGACCGTGACGGCGGGCATTGTTTCCGCGCGCAATCGCAACATCGAGTCCGGCCCCTATGACGATTTCATCCAGACCGACGCCGCCATCAACAAGGGAAATTCCGGCGGTCCGCTGTTCAACATGGACGGCGACGTGATCGGCATCAACACGGCGATCCTATCGCCGTCGGGTGGGTCGATCGGGATTGGCTTTGCGACGCCTTCGGACGCCGTGCTGCCGATTATCGAGCAGCTGGAGAAATTCGGCGAGACGCGGCGCGGCTGGCTTGGCGTCCGTATCCGGAATGTCGACGACAGCGTGGCGCAAAGTCTCGATCTCGGCAATGTTCGCGGCGCCATCGTCATGGGACTGGACGCCAAGAGCCCCGCGTCGGCGGCGGGGCTCGAGACGGGCGATGTCATCGTCAAGTTCGATGGCAAGCCAGTCACGGAATCGCGCGATCTGCAAAAGATCGTGGCGCAAGCCGCCGTCGGGAAGGATGTCGAAATCGTGGTCATGCGCCATGGCCACGAGGTGACGACGAGCGTTCGTCTCGGGCTTTTGGAAAATACGGAGAAACATGCCGCGCTCGAGCCCGAGAAAGCGGAGGCTCCCGCCGCGCCCGTCGAGCCGCCAGCGCAGATGGCCTTGGGCATGACGTTTTCGGGGCTCACCAGCGCGGCGCGGCAAAAATATGCGATTGCCAATAGCGTCGCCTCCGGGGTCGTGATCACCGGCGTTGCGCCGTCTTCCGCCGCCGCAAGCAAAAAACTGCAGCCTGGCGAGGTGGTCGTCGAGATCAATCAGGAGCCGGTCAAACAGCCCGAGGACGCCGCTCAGAAGATCGACGCCTTGAAGGCGGAGGGCAAAACGTCGGCGCTGCTGCTGATCGCCAACGCCCAAGGCGAGGTGCGCTTCGTGGCCGTGCCGGTGAATTGAGGGGCGGAGCCTACGGTTCGTTCTTAGAGTTAAAATTTAGAACCAGCCGCCTCGAACCGGTTCTTATTGGCGGCGTATCCCCTCTGGTCTCGCCACCCCGATAGGGGGAAACCGGCGTTTTCATCATGTTGCGCGCCATTTCCACCCGGCCCGGGGGTCCATTTGTACGAGCGCGCAATCTTGCTTCTGGCCAAGCCTTGACAAAGCGCCGTTGCAATCCCTATTTCCAGCCGGTTAGCACTCCTTCGATAGGAGTGCTAATTTTCGCTGCTCTGGTCCCGGCCGGGCGCACCGCCTGCCTCGCGGACGACAGCTATAAGGGAGAATAAAGATCCATGGGTTTCCGTCCTTTGCATGACCGTGTCTTGGTCAAGCGCCTCG
>JBEKFQ010000048.1:0-24836 GCA_050013235.1 Beijerinckiaceae bacterium | reverse complement strand
CCTTCTGCGCGTCCGAAAACTTCGATGCCTTCATCGTCTCCGCTCCTCCCAGCCAAGGGATTTTAGCGGAAAACTCTAGCTTCAAACGCTCCAGTTTCCGGGGATCAGATCACACCGTCAGGACTCCCAAAACCAGACCGGACGGGCCTTCCAAGCCCTCAGCAGCATCTTACCCGCCGGTTTCGAGGCCCTGAACAAGCGCGGCGATCTGCCATTTCACATTTGGTACGCCGGCTCGATCAATTTCGGCAGCCTGAACGGCGACGGCAGCTATGACAACCGCTTCTCGACATCGGGTCTGACGGTTGGTTTCGACCGCCGCTTCTTCGATGGTTTCAAGGCCGGCATTGCCTTCGGCGCGGGCCTCGATCACACGACGGTGGGCACCGATGGCACGAAGAGCGATTCCTATGCCTATAACGCGACGCTCTACGCGAGCTACCGTTTCTTGCCGCATACGTTCCTTGACGCGATCGCGGGCTATGGCCGGATGAACTTCACGCTCAGCCGCTGGTCCAGCGACGGCGATCTGTTCCTTGCCGGCAACCGGGGCGGCAGCGACGTTTATGGATCGCTCGTCTTGACCCAAGTGTTCAAATGGGATGCCTGGAAATTATCGCCCTACACCCGCCTCGACGTGGTTCACATCGACCTCGGAATATAGCCACGCGCTGACCGGCGCCTACAACCAGACCATGAGCTACACGGGCCTTCCCGGCACCAATTACATCGTCTCGGCGACCCCGGTGGCTAACGATCTCTTCACCGGCGGGCTCGGACTGCGGGCGGAAACCGCCGGCGGATTTTAGGCCGAACTCGAATATCTGCTCAGCGGGTCGACAAGACAGGTCGAAGGTCAGGAAATCCGCGCCAGCGTAAAGCAGGTGTTCTGAACGGGGGATCAAAACGTTCTTGGGAGAGCAGCGGATTTGTACGCCGATCAGCAGGGAGGTCGGAGTCCACGCCTTTGATTTGTCTTGAGAAAACTTTCCGTCTTGGGGCCGGCCGGCACGCGCCTCGGGCCGGCAGCCACCGGCCCGAGGCGTCCCGATCATATGGAACAATGACACTCTAGCCGATCACAAACAGACGAAGGCAACTTCGAGATACAAGCAATCCATCTTCGTGCGGGGGGCCGGCATGGATTGCTTGTATCTCGCCCGCCGCCGTGGCGGGATCTTCTCCGTTTCGATCCGCGCGAGCGGAGTCTCCGGTGTCCGTTATCGGCTAAATCGCGACGGAAAGCGCCTCGATTTTATACCAAGGTTCGATCAGATCGCCGCCGCCCCTCTTTCGCCCGTCCGCACGCGCACGGCGTCGAGCACCTCCAACACGAAAATCTTGCCGTCGCCGATCTTGCCGGTGTTCGCGGCTCCGGTGATCGCGGAGACGACGGCGTCGAGGCGCCGGTCCTCGATCACCACCTCGATTTTCACTTTGGGGAGGAAGGCGACCGTATATTCAGCCCCCCGGTAAATTTCCTTATGACCTTTCTGGCGGCCATAGCCTTTGACCTCGGCGACGGTCATGCCTTCCACGCCAAGGGTGGCCAGGGCCTCGCGGACCCCATCGAGTGCAAAAGGTTTGATCACCGCCATGACAAGTTTCATCGGATGCCTCGCTTATGGAGTGTAGGCGCGTTCGCCATGATAGGTCAGGTCTAGACCCTCTTCGAGTTCTTCTTCGCGAGCGCGCAGACCGGTCAGTCTCTTTGTGAGGGCGATGAGGAACACCGTCGCGATCGCCGACCAGGCGACCGTGGCCGCAATACCCACGAGTTGAATGATGACCTGCCCGCCCATGGTTCCCTCGCCATAGCCCACGCCGCCGAGAGCGGTGTGGGCCAGGAATGCGACGAGAAAACTACCGAGAATGCCGCCGACGCCGTGGACCGCGAAGACGTCGAGCGCGTCGTCGACTCCCAGCCGGTGCTTGATGACATCGACGGCAAAGAAGCAGATGACGGCGCCGCTGACACCAAGCACGAGCGCGCCGAGCGGCCCGACATAGCCCGAGGCGGGCGTGATGGTCGCAAGCCCCGCCACCACGCCGGTCACGACGCCCACCATGCTGGCGCGGCCAAATTGCCGCCACTCCAACAGGCCCCAAACAAGACCGGCCATGGATGCGGAAATATGGGTGGTCAGAAGCGCCATGGAAGCATTGGTGTCCGCCGCGAGGGCGCTGCCCGCGTTAAACCCGTACCAACCGACCCAGAGCATCCCCGCGCCCATCATGGTCATGCCGGGGTTGTGCGGAGGACGAAGCTCCTTCGGAAATCCATCCCGCTTGCCGACGGCATAGGCGATGAGCAAAGCCGAAGTCCCCGCCGTGGCATGCACGACCAGTCCGCCGGCGAAATCCATCACGCCACGCTGCATGAGCCAGCCGCCGCCCCACACCCAGTGAGCAACGGGCGCATAGACCAGCAGCAACCACAGGCTGGAGAACACCACCACGGCTCCGAACCTAATCCGCTCGGCATAGGCGCCGACGATCAAGGCCGGTGTGATGACGGCAAAGGTGGTCTGAAACATGAAAAATGCCGTCTCGGGGATCGAGCCATGCAACGTGTCGCGATGGACGCTCAGCAAGAAGACCTTACCAAGCCCGCCGATCAGGGCTCCCTCGCCATCGAAAGCCAGGCTGTATCCCAAGGCCAGCCAAAGCACGGAGACCAAGCAAGCGATCACAGTGCAGTGCATCATGACCGACAACACATTCTTGGTCCGCACAAGTCCGGCATAGAACAGAGCCAGGCCGGGAAGAGTCATGAATAGAACGAGGGCCGTACTCGTTAGTATCCAGGCGGTGTCGGCATGATCGAAATTCGCGGTTTGCGCCTGGGCCGCGGCCGGTAAAATACAAGTCCCCGAGACTAGCGCAGTTACCCTGACGACGGCTCGCCACAATCCGACCATTTGAACCACCCCCAAGGCGTCATGAAGATAGAATCCTATAAGCGATTAATCCGTAGGCACAAGCCGCCTATTTTCTGATCATTTAAATTAGCTGTGCATAGGCAAAACTCGGCTCCCGAATGCCCTGCCGGGTGGCCGGGCCGCTCTCCTCCGCGGCGAATTCGTGGCTACCGGGCGGACGTCACCCGGTGTCCGGGGACGGCGCGGTTCGCCGCATCGCGCGGCCGGCCCACGCCTCTCGTTGGGTAGCGAAAGAGGGCGAAAGGGGGAGAGCGCGCGAGGATTGCCGGCACTTTCTTTTCGCCTTAGTCTGTTCAGGAATTGGAAATGGGCCGCGACGCGCCTTGCGCCGGCTTGGCGCAATCTCCCGTTGCCGTCTGCAATTTAGGTTATTCATCGCCCCGGATTTGCCGCGTCTTCGTCTGGCACGAAATCGAAATGGGATAACCGGAATGGTTGATGACAAAGCAACGGCCCCCGTACCGGCAGAGCGGACAGAACGCGGGGAGCATCAGGTCGTTCGAGAGCTGACGATCGACGATCTCGTGACGAGTCTCGACATGGGGCTGCGCGATTTCAAATCCGCGCCGCGCATTGGACTGTTTTTCGGGGGCATTTATGCCATCGGCGGAATCGCGATTGTGGGGCTCATCGTCTATTTCGGGATGCCGTATCTCGGCTATCCCCTCGCGATGGGTTTTGCCCTGATCGCCCCGTTTATCTGTGCCGGGACATACGAAGTCTCCCGCCGCCGCGAGCGTGGAGCGGAGGTGACCTGGAGCAATATTTTGGGTGCCGTATGGCGCCGGCGCGGGAAGGATCTGGGATGGCTGGCCCTCGTGAGCGCTTTCACGCTCATCATTTGGGTCGATTTCGCCGTCTTCCTGTTTCTGTTGTTTTACGGCTTGCATATTCCGTCCATACCCGAACTCGTCGTGAGTATTTTCACGACGACACAGGGCTCCGCTTTCGCGGTGATCGGAAATGCCGCCGGCGCGGTGATCGCGTTCTTCGTTTTCTCGATCACCGTCGTTTCCGTTCCTATGCTCACGGATCGCGATGTCGATTTCATCACCGCCATGACGACGAGCGTGCGCTGCGTTATCGCCAATCCTCGCGTCATGGTGGCTTGGGCGGCCTTGATCGGTTTTCTACTCGGGCTTTCGATTCTGTCGGGATTTATCGGCCTGTTCGTTATTTTGCCGGTACTCGGTCACGCCTCTTGGCATCTCTACCGGCGCGTCGCCTGTCCCTGAAGCCAGGGAGCGCCAGTCCGTGGTTTGCCCGTCATTGACGCGAGAGCCCGATCCGGCAAAAAATTCCAGCGGCGGTTTATCGCCAAGCGCCATTTGGTGAGACAGGGTTCGCGTTCCTTCTCCGTGGCCATCATTATTCCCAAAGACCAGGACTTGCTTTAAGCCCATGCCTCGCGGAAGGTTCGGCCGGCGACGTCTGGAAGAGTCCGGTGCCGCGGGAACTCATCGAATAAAACAGGACCGGTCGAATGTTGAAGAGTTGGTTCGCGAGCTTCCGGCCGGGCTCGGCGAGCGTCAGTTATACAGAGCGTCTCCGTGGTTCGGCCGGTGCGTTCCTCGGCATTATTCTGACCGGCATCATCAGCTCGTGGGTTACCGGCGCCACCCACGCGTTGCCGATGCTGATGGCGCCGATGGGCGCCTCGGCGGTTCTTCTATTTGCCGTCCCGTCGAGCCCCTTGGCGCAGCCCTGGGCGATCATCGGCGGCAACACGGTTGCCGCCTTGACCGGCGTCACGGCGGCGCATTTCATTGCCGATCCGATGCTCTCCGCGCCCATCGCCATCGGGTTTGCGATCGCCGCCATGTTCACGCTGCGCTGTATTCATCCGCCAAGCGGCGCGGTCGCTCTGACCGCCGTTCTCGGCGGCCCCGTGATCACGGGGATGGGCTATCGCTTCGTCTTATGGCCGGTGCTTCTCAATTCCATTCTTCTGACGCTTGCCGCCATCGCCTACAACAATGCGACGCGCCGGCGTTATCCGCATCCCCAAACGATCCCGGATACCGGGCGTCATGGAACGCACGACCAGCGCCCGTCGCGCCGGTTGAGTTTTGCGGCCTCCGATCTGGATGACGTGCTCAAGCGATACGACGAAGTTCTCGACATCGGCCGCGACGACATGGAATCCATGTTCGAGCAGGCCGAAATGCAGGCCTACCGCCGCCGTTTCGGTCTCATCACCTGCGCCGAAATCATGTCGCGCGACGTCGTCAGCGTCGAGTGGGGCACGCCGCTCGAAGAAGCATGGCGGACGATGCGCAAACATCGTCTGCGGGCCATGCCCGTCGTCGACCGCGCGCAGCATGTCCTCGGCATGGTCAGCGACATCGATTTCATGAACGGCGCCGGCCTCGATTCCTATAAGACACTGGCGGCTCGATTTCATCGTCTGATCCAACGGCCTTCGTCGGATTACGCCGAGACGCTGGAAGCCGTGGGGCAAGTCATGCAAAAGACGGTTGCGGTGCGGGCGGATAGTCACATCATCGCGCTCGTGCCGCTGCTCGCGGACACGGGAGCCCGCCACGTGCCCATCACCGGCGCGGACGATCGTCTCATCGGCATCATCGCGCAATCCGATCTCATCGTGGCGCTCTATCAAAGCCGCTTCGCCGAACTCGCCGGTTCGTAGAGATAATCGCCTTGGGAGGGTTATAAGCTAACCCGGCGGCCCGGCGCCACGGGCGGCAAGCAGTCCGCCAGCGTTTGCTGGTCCAGGCTGTCATGGAAACGGTCCTGCGCTTCGCGAAGCATGCCGCGCAGGCGGCATCCCGGCATCAAGGTGCAGCTGCATTCCCCGGCGCGGAAACATTCGACGATCGCCTGGTCTTCCTCGAGTTGCCGGATCAGTGCCCCCAACCGGATCTCCTCCGGCGGCATGGCCAACATCACCCCGCCGCCGGCGCCGCGCAGCGTCCGGGTGATCCCCAAAGCCGTCAGATCCTGAACGATCTTATGGAGATGGTTGCGCGAGAGACCACCGAGCTTTTCCGCGAGCGTTTCGACGCTGACATGCACGCCAGGCGCGTCGCTCGCCAAAACGATCAGGACGCGCAGGGCAAAGTCGGTGGAAGACAAAAGTCGCATGGCTGGCCTCGATTAAGTGGTATTGACGATACCATATTCACGGCTGTATGTAAGTGGTATCGCCAATACCAGTTCATGGCGGTCGCTCTCAGAGCCCGTCGTGCGCCCCGCGGGCCTGGCGCTTCCATGCGCGGGCCAGGAGGTTATCCTCATGAGTGCGGCTGTTGCCAATCCCACACCCTTCGCCCAGCGGACCCTCGCCGATATTGCCGCCACCCTGCCAGGCGCCACCCAGGTTTTCCGGCGCGGAAAGCTTGATTTCTGCTGCGGCGGCGACGTCTCGCTGGCCGATGCGGCCGCCGCCAAAAATCTCTCCTTGTCCGGGCTGGAAGCAGAGCTCGCGGCCGTTGCGGCCACGGCGCTTCCCGGCGGACGCCCCGAGGCAACCGGCGATCTGATCGCGATGATCGAGACCCGCTACCACGCGGTTCACCGGCGCGAATTGCCGGAACTGATCAAGCTAGCCCGCCGCGTGGAGGCGGTTCACAGGGATCATCCCGCCGTCCCGGCGGGGCTCGCTTCGTTGCTTGAACGAATCGCGGCGGATTTGGAGGATCACATGCGCAAGGAGGAGCTGGTGTTGTTTCCTCTGATGCGCCAGGGACGCCATCCCGCGATCGCGCAGCCCATCGCCGCCATGCTCGCGGAGCATGACGGCGATGGGCTGCGCGAATTGGAGCGGATGGCCGATGACTTTACGCCGCCCAGCGGCGCTTGTACCACTTGGCGCGCGCTCTACGCCGGCCTCGCGAAATTCACCGGGGACTTGATGGATCATATCCACACCGAAAACGCCATTCTGTTCCCGCGCTTTGCCGGACCGCGGGTTCCCCGCCGATGACCGGCCTCGTCTTCGCCCGCGTCCTGCATGTGCTCGCGGTGGTGTTGTGGATCGGCGGTGTCGCGATGGTCACGACTGTCCTGCTTCCCGCCATCCGGCGCAACACGCCCGCCGCGCAACGTTTCGCCGTCTTCCACGCCATGGAGGCGCGTTTCGCAAGGCAAGCGCGGATCACGACCCTCGTGGCGGGCGCCAGCGGCTTCTATATGACGTGGCGGCTCGACGCTTGGGATCGCTTCCGCTCGGCTGATTTTTGGTGGATGCACGCCATGGTGCTGACCTGGCTGGTTTTCACGGTGATGCTGTTCGTCCTCGAACCCTTGGTGTTGGAACGCGTGCTCGCGCGCCGCGCCGCTCAGGCCCCGGAATCGACCTATCGCCGCGTGGAATGGCTCCACCGCGTGCTTCTTGGCCTGAGCCTGCTGACGGTCGCCGGAGCCGTCGCGGGCTCGGCGGGCGGCAATCTCTTGAACTGGTAGAAGCGAGCCGCGTCTTGTTCAACCAGCCTCGTCATGCCGGGGCTGGAGAAGCGGACCAGGATTTGGACCGAGAGACCGGTGTTGGTGGCGTTATTTATCACCCGGTTTCTGCACGCGCTGCGTGATATCGTCGATCCAGGTCATTGCTTTTGCCGCCGCTGGGAGCCCAGTCAAAGGGATCGCGAGCAGCATGACGTGGTCCAGTTCAGCGGCAGTGATCCCTTCCGCCAAGGCCCGGCGGACATGAGAATGCACCGCGCCTTCGGAGCTGGCCCCGATCGCTAGCGCCAGCTTGACCAGCCGCCGCTCCCGTGGATTTAGCGGCCCCTCTTGAGCGCAGGCTTCGCCGAGCTTGGCGTAAGCGTGCCAAATCGCCGGGTAGCGCTCGGCCAAACGCCCTGCCCCTACCGGCAGGCTAGCGGGATTTTCTTTTCCGGCTTTCTTGGACATATCAATTCTCCTTGGCCGCCATGGCAAAAAATCGAGGCCCATGCCATGGTTTACTTCTGGGTCACACCATTCCGGGCAGGCCCGGCAACTCGCCCCGGTGTACGGCGGCGCCAATTTCCAAACTCTTGGCGATCCGCTCGGCCTTCTCGATCAGGAGCGCGGCGCCCTCGGCGGGACAGACATCCCGCGCCGTCCGCTCGAACAATGCGAGCCAGCGCGCGAAATGCCGCGGCTGCAAATCGAGCGGCAAATGCGCCGCCAGCGGCCGGCCGCTATAGCTACCGGTCAGGAGCGCCACCGAAGACCAGAATGCGGTGATCGTGGCGATATGCTTTTCCCAGTCCAAGACGCCATCGAACGAGGGTCCGAGAATTTCGTCGTGGCGCGCGGCGCCGTAAAACGCGCGGACCAGTTTTTCCAAGACAGCTTCGTCCAGACCCGTTGCCGCCTGAATATCGCGAGTGATCGCGGCGCGCCGTTCGGCCCGTTCGGTTAAATCCATCGATGGTTGGTTTGATGTGTCTATCATGTTCCGGTTCCGGTCGTGCTCGTCTTGGCCGTGGTGGGGAAAGCGCGGACGAGCAGGCGCTCTATCGCGGCGGCGCCGGGCTGCGGCGAATTGGACATCGCGCCGAGAAGTTCGAGCCAGAGTTCCTCGCCGGCATGATCCACGATGTGCTTGATCTTGGATGACACCAAGGCCCCGATTGTCAAGTGGTGATCCGCGGCTTCACGTTGCGCGCTTTCCACGATATCCGGTCTTCCCACCGCCAGGATGACGTCTCCCGCGGTCGCGGCATTCGTGAGGCCCCAAACGATCTCTCCGAGCACGACGGCCTCCTATTGCACGAGGGGGGAAGAGGCGCCCGGCATGTCGAAACCGGTGATCCGCGCTTGTCCGGCGAGCAGCGCGACATATTGCGCGACGGCGCGGCGCCACGCGCGGTCTTCCAGATAGGCCGCGATGCGCTGATGGACCTGCTCGAACGGCAGGATTTGCCCGGCCACTTTCCGGTCGAGCCGCAGGATATGCACGCCATACCGGGTTTGGACGGGCGCCGTGCTGATCTCTCCGGCCTCCATCGCTATCATGGCGGCTTCGAATTCGGGGGTGGTCTCGCCCCGCGCCACCTGCCCGAGACGCCCGCCTTCGCTTGCCGATGGACAATCCGAAAGAGCGCGCGCGAGATCCTCGAAACGATCGGGGCGCGAGCGGGCCTCGGCCAGCACCAGTTCCGCCCGCTCGATGGCGCGAGCGTAAGCGGCGGCGTCTTCGCGAGGCGCCTGAAACAGGATGTGCAGCGGCTCGAACAAGTCCGGGCCGCGAAACCGCGCCGGGTTGGACTGGTAGTAGCGGCGGCATTCGGCCTCGCTGGCTTCCGGCGTGCGAATCTCCGCCTCGAGCACGGCTCGTATCAGGGCTTCGTCCACGCTCTCGCGCAAGCCGTCCTCGCTTCGTGGTTCGGCGGCGAGAGTCAGGGCGTTGGCCCGCTGCAACAAAAGTTCCCGGACGACCAGCGCGCGCGCCGCCTCTTGCCATGCCGCCCCAGGCGAATCGCCGGCATGGTTTTGGACCTCACGAGCGATATCCGCCTTGGCGATGACGACCCCGTTCACGGCGACGGAGGCCGGGGTTTGCCGGCCAACGCTGTGCGTATCGACTTCAGGCATGTCGAGTCTGGGCATGGCTCATTCCGCTCCCGTAAGTGGACGCGGCTGCGCGTCGAGAGATATTCCAGGTGTCGCGACCCCCGTGGCCCGGCGCGTCACCGGCCGGGTCGTGCGAACCACTTGATATCCCGGACGACCGAGATACCAGACCGGCGCGCTCCAAACATGCACCAGACGCGTGAACGGGAACACCAAGAAGATGGTCATGCCGAGGAAGAGATGTAATTTGAAGACCGGACTGACATCCGCGATCAGGACGGCGGCGCCAGGATGCAAGGTCACGATCCCTTGCGCCCAGTTCATGAACTTGACCATCTCGTGGCCATCGAGGTGCTCGGCCGACACCGGAATGGTCAGAAGACCGAGGGTCAGTTGCGTCCAGAGCAGCAACAGAATGGCGATGTCGCCGAAGCTGGAGGTGTTGCGGATACGGGCATCGAACAGCCGGCGGTGCGCCAGCATCGCAATGCCAATCCAGCAGGCAATGCCCGCGATGCCGCCGAAGGTCATGGCGAGCAATTGTTTGAACGTGTGGCTGATGCCGAGCGCGTCGAAGACGGCGACCGGCGTCAGAAGGCCAATGCAATGGCCGCCGAAGATGGCGAGGATGCCGATATGAAAGAGGTTTGAACCCCATACCATCTGGCGGCGGCGCAGCAGTTGGCTGGATCCGGTCCGCCAGGTGTATTGCGAGTGATCGAAGCGCAGCAGGCTGCCGAGAAGAAAGACGGTCAGCGCCACATAGGGGTACCAGCCGAAAAGAGCGTTGTTCAACCAGATGTTCATGGTGTCATCTCCTCAAGCGGCTGCGGGGCCGCGCGACGGCGCGCGGGGCTGGACATCCCGCGCGGCGGCGCGCAGGCGGGTTCGCAGACGCTCCGTGCTACATCCGTCCATGGCCTCGCCGGGTCCGAACTGGATCGCCGCTTCTTCCCAGACCGCGTCCAGCGCGGCGAGGTCGTTGGGATCCTCGTCGGGAATGGCGGAGACGCCGGTCAGCGGGGCTTGGGCGAGTTCGGCGAGCGCTTCCATCACAAAAGCGTAGGCCGTGTTGCGTTTGCGCAAGCGATCGGTCAGGGCGCGCAGAATGCCGGCCGGCTCGGCCAGCATGGCGCGCGCTTCGTCTTCTGGCAGAAGCGACAGAAACTCCAAGAACAAAGGCAGGAAATCCGGTAATTCCCCCGCCGTCATTTCGAGGCCATGGCTGGCGTAGAGCGCCACCAGATCCGCCATCGCCTGACCGCGATCGCGGCTCTCGCCGTGGACATGTTCGAACAGATGCAGCGATAGCGGTCGTCCCCGGTCGAACAGCGAGTAGTAGCGCTCCTGCAATTCGTAGATGTCTCTTGTGGCGATCTCATCCAGCAAGGCGCCGATGGCCATGCGCCCCGCCTGGGACACGATGGATTCTTGTTCGAGAGTGTCCGCGATCTCGCCCGTCGCGGCCTGCAACGCCTCGGTGGGATAGGACAAGAGGGCGGCGAGCGCCCTGAAGCTGCGCGCCATCACACCACCTCCATCGGATTTTTAGCTTTGGGAGTTTTGGCGTCGAACAGATTGAATCCGGTCTTGCCAGAGCAGCCCTCCCCGAAGGAAAAGCCGCAGGATCCGCGAAGCTGGTAGGCGTCCTCGCCGGTTTCGCGATGCGCGGTGGGGATGACGAAGCGATCCTCGTAATTGGCGATCGCCATCAATTGATACATCTCCTCGATATCGCCGCCGGTGAGACCAACGCGTCCGGCCAGACTTTCGTCGATCACGCCGTCCACGGTCTTGGCGCGCATATAGGCGCGCATGGCGAGCATGCGTTGCAGCGCTAGTCCGACCGGTTTCGTTTGGCCCGCGGTGAGCAAGTTGGCGAGATAGCGGACGGGAATCCGGAGCGATTTCACGTCGGGCATCCCATCGATTTCGCCGAGATCGCCCTTGGCGGCGGCGTTTTGGATCGGCGAGAGCGGCGGCACGTACCAGACCATCGGCAGCGTCCGATATTCCGGATGCAGCGGGAAGGCGATCTTCCAGTCCATCGCCATCTTCCACACCGGCGAGCGCTTCGCGGCCTCGAGCCAGGCATCCGAAATGCCGTCGACGCGGGCCTGCGCCTGAACGGCCGGATCGAAGGGATCGAGGAAGACCTTCAGTTGGGCCTCATACAGATCGGCCTCGTCCGGCACCGACGCGGCGACCTCGATCTGGTCGGCATCGTAGAGAACGACGCCAAGATAGCGAATGCGACCGACGCAGGTTTCCGAGCAAACGGTCGGCAGACCGGCCTCGATCCGCGGGAAGCAGAAGGTGCATTTCTCCGACTTGCCCGAAGACCAGTTGTAATAGACCTTCTTGTAGGGGCAGCCGGAGACGCACATCCGCCAGCCCCGGCACTTGTCCTGATCGATCAGGACGATGCCGTCCTCCTCGCGCTTGTAGATCGCGCCGGATGGGCAGGCGGCGGCGCAGGCGGGATTGAGGCAATGTTCGCAAAGGCGCGGCAAATACATCATGAAGGTGTTTTCGAAAGCGCCGTAGATCTCCTTCTGCACGCCTTGGAAATTGCTGTCCTTCGACCGTTTAGCGAATTCGCCGCCGAGAATTTCTTCCCAGTTCGCGCCCCAGACGATCTTCTCCATGCGCTCGCCGGTTATCAGTGAACGCGGCCTTGCCGTCGGCATGGCCTTGCCTTCCGGCGCGCTTTGAAGATGTCCGTAATCGAACGTGAAGGGTTCGTAATAGTCGTCGATCTCGGGCAGGTCGGGATTGGCGAAAATCTTCGACAGCACCCGCCATTTCGCGCCGATCCGCGGTTCGATCGCGCCGTCGCGCTTGCGCGTCCAACCGCCCTTCCAACGCTTCTGGTTCTCCCAATCCTTGGGATAGCCGATGCCGGGTTTGGTTTCGACATTGTTGAACCAGGCGTATTCGACGCCGTCGCGGCCGGTCCAAACGTTCTTGCAGGTGACCGAGCACGTGTGGCAGCCGATGCATTTGTCGAGGTTGAGGACCATCGCGACCTGGGCGCGGATTCTCATGATTGCACCGTTTTCTGCTGGATGGTTGGTTTGGTGTCGTCGAGCCAGTCGATGCGGTTCATGCGGCGGATGATGATGAATTCGTCGCGGTTGGACCCGACCGTGCCGTAGTAATTAAACCCGTAGGACTGCTGGGCATAGCCGCCGATCATGTGCGTCGGCTTCATCACAACGCGCGTCACCGAATTGTGGATGCCGCCGCGTTGCCCGGTAACTTCGCTGCCGGGCATGTTCACGATCTTCTCTTGCGCATGGTACATCATCACCATGCCGGGATTGACGCGTTGGGAGACGACCGCGCGAGCCACCAGCGCGCCATTGGCGTTGTAAGCCTCGATCCAATCGTTGTCGGCGATTCCAGCGCGCGCGGCGTCGTCCTCGCTGATCCAGACGACGGGGCCACCGCGGTTTAGCGTGAGCATGAGCAGATTGTCGGAATAGGTGCTGTGGATGCCCCATTTTTGATGGGGCGTCACGAAGTTCAGCACGATCTCCGGATTGCCGTTGCCATGCTTGCCTTTCACCGGCGCAATCGCCTTGGTATCGACAGGCGGACGCCATGTGACGAAGCCTTCGCCGAAGGCGCGCATCCACAAATGGTCCTGGTAGAGCTGCTGGCGTCCCGTCAACGTCCGCCACGGAATCAGCTCGTGCACGTTGGTGTAACCGGCGTTGTAACAAACCTTTTCGCTCTCGATCCCCGACCATGTCGGCGACGAGATGATCTTGCGGGGTTGCGCCTGGAGGTCGCGATAGCGGATTTTCTCGTCTTCCTTCGCCAAGGCGAGATGCGCATGCGCGCGGCCGGTGAATTTTTCCAGCGCATGCCATGCTTTCACCGCGACCTCGCCGTTGGTTTCGGGCGCGAGGCTCAAGATCGCCTCGATTGCGTCGATGTCGGTCTCGAGTTTCGCGCCGCCGTTCGGCGCGGTGCCGTTGAGCGCGCGCAGGAATTCGACCTCGTGTTGGGTGTTCCAGCCGATGCCCTTGCCGCCGTTTCCTACCTTTTCCAGCAAGGGGCCGATCGAGGCGAAGCGGGCGTAGAGGCCGGGATAGTCGCGCTCGACGACGCTGACGGATGGCATGGTGCGTCCCGGCACGGGCTCGGTTTCCCCGGTCTTCCAATCCTTCACGTCGTAGGGCTGCGCGAGTTCGCCGGCCGTATCGTGCAGGATCGGCGTCAGCACCACATCGGTCTCGCGGCCGAGCACTTCGGGCGCCACCTCGGAAAATACGCGGGCGAGCTCCTTGTAGATGTCCCAGTCTGAACGCGATTCCCAAGCCGGGTCCACCGCCGCCGAGAGCGGATGAATGAATGGGTGCATGTCCGACGTGTTGAGGTCGTTCTTTTCGTACCAGGTCGCGGTCGGCAGCACGATGTCGGAGTAGACGCAGGTCGTCGACATGCGAAAATCGAGCGTCACGAGCAGATCGAGTTTCCCCTCGGGCGCCTCGTCACGCCAAACGACGTCCTGCGGCTTTTCGCGTCCCTCGGCCCCGAGTTCCTTGCCGAGAATGCCGTGCCTCGTCCCGAGCAGATGCTTGAGGAAATATTCGTGCCCCTTGCCGGACGAACCCAAGAGATTGGAGCGCCAGACGAACATGTTGCGTGGCCAGTTCGCGGGATCGTCGGGATCGTGGCAGGATAATTCGAGTTCGCCGGAGCGAACCGCTTGCGCCACGTAATCCTTTGGTTCCAGCCCGGCCGCCTTTGCCCGCGCCGCGATCGTCAGCGGATTTTGCTTCAGTTGCGGCGCCGACGGCAGCCAGCCCATGCGCTCGGCCCGCACGTTGTAGTCGATGATGGAGCCGCTCCAATCGCCGGCGGGCGCGGTGGGCGAGAGAATTTCCGAAACGTTCAACGTCTCGTAGCGCCATTGATCGGTATGGGCATAAAAAAACGACGTGCCATTTTGCTGGCGCGGCGGGCGGCTCCAGTCGAGACCGAAGGCGATAGGTGCCCAGCCCGTTTGCGGGCGTAGCTTTTCCTGACCGACGTAATGCGACCAGCCGCCGCCGGATTTGCCGATGCAGCCGCACAGCACCAGGAGGTTGATGATCCCCCGGTAGGCCATGTCCATATGGAACCAATGGTTCAGGCCGGCGCCGAGGATGACCATGGAGCGCCCCTCTGTTTTCTCGGCGTTGGTGGCGAATTCGCGGGCGACGTGGATGATCTGGTGGCGCGGCACGCCACACACGCGCTCCGCCCAAGCCGGGGTGAATGGCGCGTCGTCATCGTAGGAGCGCGCGACACCCGCGCCGCCGAGCTGCCGGTCGAGACCGTAGTTGGCACAGAGAAGATCGAACACAGTCGCGACCATGGTCTCGCCGCCTTCGAGCGCGAGACGCCGCGCCCGCACGCGCCGCGTGATGACATCGGGATGACTGGTCGCGGTGAAACCGTTTGTCGCCGCACCGCCGAAATAAGGAAACGCGACCTCCGCGACATCGTCCCCGGGCGCGCTCAGCTCCAGTTTTACCTCGGCACCGTCGCCACCGCGGGTTTCGAGGTTCCACTTGCCTTGCTCGCCCCAGCGAAAGCCAATCGAGCCGCGCGGCACGACCACGCTGCCATCGGCGTCGAAGGCCACCGTTTTCCAGGCCGGGTTGTTCGTCTCGCCCAATCCGCCCGTAAAGTCTTCCGCGCGCAGCAGACGCTCCGGCACGTAAGATTCGCCTTGCTTGACCAGACGAACGAGCATCGGCAGATCGGTGTAGCGGCGCGCATAATCGTCGAAATAAGGGACGGTCCGGTCGAGATGATATTCGCGCAGGATGACGTGACCCATGGCCATCGCCAGCGCCGCATCCGTCCCTTGTTTGGGGTGCAACCAAAGGTCGGCGAACTTCGTCGCCTCGGCATAGTCCGGCGAGACGACGACGCTCTTGGCGCCTTTGTAGCGGGCCTCGGTGTAGAAATGCGCGTCTGGGGTCCGCGTCTGCGGGACGTTGGAGCCCCACAACATCAGGAACCCCGCATTATACCAATCCGCGCTCTCCGGCACGTCGGTTTGCTCCCCCCACGTCATCGGGCTGGCCGGCGGCAGGTCGCAATACCAGTCGTAGAAGCTCAAGCAGACGCCGCCGAGCAGCGACAAGTAACGCGCCCCGGCCGCGTAGCTGACCATCGACATCGCCGGAATCGGCGAGAAGCCAATGACGCGATCCGGTCCGTATTTCCTAACCGTATAGGCATTGGCGGCGGCGATGATCTCGTTGACCTCGTCCCAACTCGCGCGCACGAATCCGCCAAGGCCGCGCTTGCTCGTGTAACTGGAGCGCTTTTCCGGGTCTTCGACGATCGAGGCCCAAGCGGCGACCGGGGTGCGGACAATCCGCGCCTCGCGCCAGAGCTTGAGCAGCCGGCCCCGGACCAGCGGGTGCTTCACCCGGTTGGCGGAATAGAGATACCAGGAATAGCTGGCGCCGCGGGCGCAGCCGCGAGGTTCGTGGTTCGGCAAGTCCGGCCGGGTGCGGGGATAGTCGGTCTGCTGGGTCTCCCAGGTCACGATCCCGCCCTTGACATAGATCTTCCACGAGCAAGACCCGGTGCAATTTACGCCATGCGTGGAGCGGACGATCTTGTCGTGCTGCCAGCGCTTGCGGTAGCCGTCTTCCCAGGCACGTGGCTCGTTGGTCACGACACCATGCCCATCGGCGAAAGTGTCGGTTTGCCTGCGGAAGAAAGTCAGCCGGTCGAGGAAGTGGCTCATCCCGAGTTTCCCACGGTTTTGGCCCAACCCTCATCGGGCGGCCTTGAAGCGTGGCGCGAATTTCGGCCGGGATGGGCCGCCGGGCATTGATATGGGTCAATGCTAGGCGTGATCTATAATGTTTGTTGATGTGATATAGATCACGCCATAAGGCGATCCCTTCATGGACAGGCACGTAGCGACGAAGGACAAGGCCATGGACGAGCCGCCCGGCAGCCCCGAGTTCCCAGGCGGATCGCAAACCGCGTCTGGCCCCGAGTCGGCCCGCTTTGCGCTCGGCGCGACGCCTTGGCTGCAAGCCGTTCCAGCCGCCACGCTTGATCGTCTGGCCGGGCAGGCCGTGCTCCACCGCGTGCCATCCGGGAGCCTTCTATTCGAACAGGCGGAGACGCCGGCCTTTGCTCAGTTCCTGGTTGGCGGCAGCGTCGAATTGCTCGGCATCCGGGGTTCCGACGAAACCCTCGTCGAAGTCGTGCGTCCAGTCGACTTGCTGTTGCCCGCGGCAGTGCTGAATCGCCAGCCCTATCTCCTCCGGGCCAAGGTTTTGGAAGAGGCCTATCTCGTCATGATCCAGGCCGATCTTTTCCGGCGCGAGATCGTCACCGATCATGCCTTGTGCCTGGCGGTCCTTGCCTGCGAGGCGGCGCATTTCCGGCGCCAAATCAAGCATGCCAAGAACGTCAAGCTGCGCTCCGCCGAGGAGCGCGCCGGCTTCTATCTGCTTGAGCTGGCCGGAGATGCGCCGGCTGGCCGACCGGTCAAGCTTCCCCTCGAAAAACGCCTCATCGCCTCGCAGCTCGGCATGACCCGCGAGACCTTGTCCCGGACCTTCGCGGCGTTGGCGCGTCACGGCATTAGGGTCACCGGCGATACCGTCGCGATCGAGAATCTGGAGGCGGCGCGGGCGCGGTTTCCTTTCGATCCCCTCATTGACGGTCCCGAGCCGATCATACCCCTTCAAAACGGGAATCTCTGATCATGACCATTGCATCCCCCGCTTCTTCGACGGCCGCGCCCCGGATCCTCGGCGTGAGCACAATCGCCTTTACCGTCTGCTTCGCGGTCTGGTCGATCTTCTCCATCATCGGCATCGGCATCAAGCAGCAGCTCGGCTTGTCCGAAACGGAATTCGGCCTGCTCGTGGGGACGCCGATCCTCACGGGTTCGCTGATCCGGTTGGCGCTCGGCGTCGTGACCGACCGTTATGGCGGCCGCCCGGTCTTCGTCTTGGTGATGCTTTCGGCCGCGATCGCCACCTTCTTCCTGGCGCGCGCGACGACCTATGCCGAAGTCCTGGTGGCGGCGCTCGGCATCGGCATTTCCGGGGGTAGTTTCGCGGCGGGGATCGCCTATGTCTCGCGCTGGTATCCCCGGGAACGCCAAGGTACGGCGCTCGATATTTTCGGCTTGGGTAACGCCGGGGCGGCGGTGACCGCGCTTGTCGCGCCCTTCGTCATGGCCGCGGCCGGCTGGCCGATGGTGGCGCGGATCTGGGCGGGCGTGCTGGCGGCCACCGCGGTGATCTTCTGGTTCGCGACCTCGGACGATCCGGCCCACCAGGCCCGTAAAGCGGCGGGAGACAAGGGGTTGACGTTCGCTCAACTGCTCGCGCCTCTCGCCGATGCGCGGATCTGGCGCTTCTCGCTTTATTATTTCGTGGTGTTCGGCGGCTTCGTGGCGCTGGTCCTCTGGCTGCCGCATTTCTTGACCGGCGCTTACCGCGTGAACATCCAAACCGCCGGAATCCTGGCGGCATGTTTTGCGATTCCCGGTAGTCTGTTTCGCGTCTACGGCGGTGTGCTCTCGGACCGGATCGGCGCGCGGCAGGTCATGTACGTCTCGCTTGGCCTTGCGTCGCTCTGCGCGTTCCTCCTGTCCTATCCGCCGACCGATTATGTCGTGCATGGCATGGCGGGCGACATCAGGTTCGGCTTCAGCCTCGGCGTGCTGCCGTTCGCCTTGCTCGTTTTCGTTCTCGGCTTCGCGATGGCGATCGGCAACGCCGCAGTGTTCCGGCATATTACGCAATATTATCCCGAACATGTCGGTCCGGTCGGGGGCACCGCCGGCATGATCGGCGGGCTCGGCGGGTTCGTGCTGCCCATCGCCTTCGGTCTGATGACGGACCTGACAGGCCTGTGGACCAGTTGCTTCATGCTGCTGTTCCTCGCCGCCGCCGTCAGCCTGTTGTGGATGCATCTCGCGATCCTGCAAATGGAACGGCGCGCGCATGCGCCGGACGTTCGCTTCCTGGCCGAGTTGCAGCCGGGGGCGGGTGGCCTGCGGGATTGGAATCCCGAAGACCCGGAATTCTGGGCGGCCAAGGGACGGCGCATCGCCAACCGCAATCTCTGGATCTCGATCCCAGCCTTGTTGCTGGCCTTCGCGGTGTGGATGGTCTGGTCGGTCGTCGTGCTGAACCTTCCGGCCCTCGGCTTCCAGTTCAGTCCCAACCAGCTCTTCTGGCTGGCGGCATTGCCGGGTCTTTCCGGCGCGTTTCTGCGCGCCTTCTATGCCTTCATGGTTCCGATCTTCGGCGGACGCGTGTGGACCACGTTTTCGACGGCGAGCCTGCTCGTGCCCGCGCTGGGCATCGGGCTCGCGGTTCAGAATCCGGCCACGCCCTACCCGGTGTTTCTGGCGCTCGCGCTGCTGTGCGGCCTCGGCGGCGGCAATTTCGCCTCGTCCATGGCCAATATCAGCTTCTTCTTCCCGAAAGAGCAAAAGGGCCAGGCCCTGGCGCTGAACGCGGGCCTAGGCAATCTGGGTGTGTCGGTGGTGCAGTTCCTGGTGCCGCTGGTCATCACGCTCTCGATCTTCGGGGCGTTTGGCGGCGTCCCGCAGGTCTTGTCCAGCGGCAAGCAAATCTGGATGCAGAACGCGGGCTTCGTGTGGGTCCCGATGATCGTGGCCGCGAGCCTCGCCGCTTGGTTCGGCATGGACGATATCGCCGGCGCGCGCGCGAGCTTCGCCACTCAGGCCGCCATTTTTCGCAACCCCCATACATGGCTGCTTTGCTGGCTCTACACCGGCGTGTTCGGAAGCTTCATCGGCTTCTCCGCGGGCTTTCCGCTGCTGACGAAGACGATGTTTCCCGGCGTCAATCCGGTCGCCTTCGCCTTCCTCGGTCCCTTGGTCGGCGCGGCGGCGCGCAGTTTCTCCGGCGGAATGGCCGATCGCTGGGGCGGCGCCCGAGTCAGCATCGCGGTGTTCCTGACGATGATGGGGGGCACCGTGGGCGTGCTGGCGGCGATTTGGGCGGGCAGCTTCACTGGCTTCTTCGCGGCCTTCATGTTGCTGTTCGCGGCCAGCGGCGTCGGGAACGCCTCGGTGTTTCAGATGGTGCCCGCGATCTTTCGCGCCTTGCATTTCAAGCGCGGCGGCCCGCGCGCGGAGATGGAACGCGCGTCGGCGACCGAAGGCGCCGCGGTGCTCGGCTTCACGTCGGCGGTCGCGGCATTGGGGGCGTTCTTCATCCCCAAGAGCTTCGGCAGCTCCATCGCCGCGACGGGCAGCCCGGCCGCCGCGCTGACGGGGTTCATCGTGTTCTACGTCTCATGCCTGGCGATCACCTGGTGGTTTTATACGCGGCGCGGCGCGCCCGCTCGCGTGATGGGTCACGAGGCCGCTCCCCAGGTATCGCCGGCGGCAGCCGGGTAAGAACGACAGGCGCTCGCCATGACAAGCGACAGCGATCCCGGCGATTATGCATCGCCGCCCTGCTTCCTCCATGAGTTGGATTCGCCGTCTTGTTCCGAGCGGTCCAACGTCCTGCGATGGCGTAAATCGGAGCGCGAGCGTCTGCTTGCGTTACGTCTGGCTTTGCCACGGGAAAAGCATGGCGCGTTTTCGAGGGAAATCGCGGCGAATCTCGACGCGATCTTTCCCGATCTCGCGGGGCAAGTGGTCAGTCTTTACTGGCCCCTTCGCGGCGAGCCGGATTTGCGGCCCTGGGCCAGCGCGATCGAACATCGCGGCGCGCGATGCGCTCTTCCCGTGGTCGTGGAGAAGGCCGCGCCGTTGAAGTTCGTGACCTGGCATCCCGGCGAACCGCTTGTCCGCGGATTCTGGAATATCCCCGTTCCCCCGCAGGGCGTGGAAATCATCCCCGATATCCTTCTCGCTCCGGTCATCGGCTATGACGAGAAGAACTTCCGGCTTGGTTACGGCGGAGGCTATTTCGACCGGACACTCGCGGCCTTGCCAACGCGGCCGCGCGTAATCGGCATCGGCTTTTCGATCGCGCGAATCCACACGATCTACCCGCTCGGCCACGACATTCCGCTGGACATGCTCGTCACGGAAACGGTGAGATGACGGTCATGCGCCGCCAAACTGTTTTTCCGCCAACGGCCTGTCTTCACACGCTCTTGCCATGAATCCACGTCAATCGAAGCTGCCGGCTTCTGTTCAGACGTTCGTAACATTCGCACGAATGACTCATGAGGGTGTCACGATTCGATATCGTCAAGAGGCCTCGTGAATATAGGATCGCGCCCGAGTCCATGAGGTGAGTGCACACGCCGTTGACAGTCGGGCGGCCAAGCCCAAGCATTTCGGAGAGAGAGGCTTGGGTGACTTGAAACGTGTCCCCAACCATCCGGTCGTGGGCGTCGAGCAGCCAGCGGCTAATTCTCTGCTCCGCATTATGAAGGCTGACGCAAGCCACCGATCCCGCCAATCGGGTAACGAGATATTTGGCGTAACTCATCATGGAGGTGCGCACACAGGGAAATGCTTCGAGCGCTTCGTCGAGATCCGCGATCGAAATCCAGGAGGCATAGCCAGGCACCTGGACGATCGATCGCATCGTCGCCTTGCCGCCGCCCATGATCAAGGCAAATCCCACAAATCCCTCGACGCCGATCGATCCGGCCTCCATCCCGCGCCCGTCTTTCATTTCCGCTATATAGGACGCCACACCTTCGTGGGGAAAGATCGCATGGGTAACCTCGTCACCCTCATTGTAAAGTATCTGGCCAAGCGACAGGCGTTTCACGACGAGGCGAGACTGAAGGAATGCCTGAGCCTCTGGCCGCAGAGAGAGCAGTATTTGGTTTCTGGTCTCGAAATCGCTTTTCAAACCGGACCCTAACAATTTTTACGACCACAACTAAAAACCCACCAATCGGATTTTTTAACGCTTTGCTAGCATTCTTGCTATGTATTGTGCCGGACACTAACGGTTTGGTGCCGTTCATACAGAGTCTGGTATCAATCGCGTGCATTTGGGTGAGAGACTAACAAATAGGCAAAAATTCTATCGGAGCTATATGCCATGTGTCTACATGACTTAAGGTGCCCTGGCGACGGTCAAGTAAGCGAATCCGGGCCAGATATTGCCTCCGGCCGCCAAGCTTCTGCTCCGATAGGCCCGCAACCTGGATCGATCGAGATCGGCGATGTGGCGTTCAAGCAGGTGCACGTCGAATTGGACGCCTATAAGGCGGCTCTCGACCAAAATGCCATTGTCGCAATTACCGGCCGTACTGGCACGATCATCTATGTCAACGACCGCTTTTGCAAGGTCAGCGGTTATTCCCGCGACGAGCTGATCGGCCGGAAGCACAACATCGTCAATTCAGACTATCACCCGAAGACGTTCTTCACCGGAATGTGGCGAACGATTTCCAAGGGAATGCCCTGGCACGACGAAATATGCAATCGCTCTAAGAACGGATTGTTTTATTGGGTAGACACGACGATCGTGCCGATGCGCAACGAATCCGGGTTTATCACCGGATATGTTTCGATACGTTTCGATATTACGACGAGGAAAAAAGCAGAAATAGCGTTGAACGAAGAAAATTCCAAGCGCCAAAAGGCAGATGCTCTTTTGCGCGACTTTCAGGAGGCGATCCCCGACGGCATCGTTGGGTTCGATCAAAACAGTTGCGTGACTTACTGCAACAGAGCTTACAGAGTTTTTTTTAACATTCCCGAGCACGCTGTTTTCGAGGGTGTGACCTATGCCAAATTTCTGGAATATGAGATCAATCATAGCAAATTAGGTCAGCCGGCGGATAGTGCCGCGACTCGCACCGGTAACTCAGACCTTAGCCCGATCGAGCCCCGGATTCAAAGATGGCCGGTCATTCAGCAGCTCCGCGACGGCCGATGGCTTCAGGTGCAGGAGCGCCGCTCGAAGAATGGCAACACCGTGCGCATCTGCACGGATATCACTGAAATCAAGCGATCCGAGGGGACCATCAAGCATCAGGCGGAGCACGATCCGCTGACTGGGCTGTTCAATCGAGCGGTGCTTCTCGATCGATTGTCGAAAGCCTTGTCCAGCCGCCGCCGCGTCGAACTATCCGGCGCTCTCGTGCTGATCGATCTGGACAATTTCAAGGATGTCAACGATACGCTCGGCCACGACGCCGGCGACGAACTTCTGGTGCGGCTCGCCCACCGGTTCACCGGAGCCTTGCGCAAGTCGGACACCGTCGCGCGGATTGGCGGCGACGAGTTCGCGGTGGTCTTGCCGAATGTGGTGACCGTGCGCGATGCCGAAAAGGTGATCGGAAAGCTCGTTTCGCGAGCCAAAGAACCCATAACTCTTGGTCATAGAACCATCCGTCCGCGGTGCAGTCTTGGGGTGACGTTTTTCCCGGCGGATGGTCAGACGCCAAAGGATCTCCTGAAGAATGCCGACATCGCTTTGTATCAAGCCAAGGCGCGAGGCCGCGACCGCTGCTGCTTCTTCGATTCGACCCTCCGGGAGAGCTTGGAACGGTCCCAGGCCGTTACCGACGCTCTCCGTCTCGCCTTGGTGAACGATGAAATCGAGGTCGCCTTTCAGCCTCAGATCGAGTTCGAAAGCGGCCGTCATGCGGGCTTCGAAGGACTTGCCCGATGGACGTATCAAGGGCTTCCGGTTCCGCCGTCCGAGTTCATTCCGATCGCCGAAGAGACAGGTCTGATCATTCCGATTGGATATCGCATTTTGGATAAATGCCTGGAGCTGGTTCGCGATCTTCGCGGCGGAGGCTTCGATCCCGGGCGGATCGCCGTCAACGTCGCGGCGTCTCAACTCAAGCAAGAAGATTTCGTCAAAAACGTTCAATCCCGGCTTGCCAGCCATGGCGTGGAGCCGCGGCAATTGGAGATCGAGGTGACGGAAAACATCCTCCTCGATCGCGATAGCGACCATATCGCTCACTCCGTTCACAGTTTGCGCCGCATGGGAGTCACGATCGCGCTCGACGATTTCGGGACGGGCTATGCCTCGCTCTCGCATTTGAAGCGTTTTCCCGTCGATCGTTTGAAGATCGACCGGTCCTTCGTGCATGAAATCGACTCGAGGTCCGAGGACGCGATCATCGTTCGCGCCATCATAAACCTTGCTCATAACCTCGGGATGCATGTCGTCGCGGAGGGGATCGAGACGAACGCGCAGTTTGAATTCCTGCGGGAACAGGGATGCGACATCGCTCAAGGCTATTTTGTCGGCCGTCCCATGAGCGCGGCCGCGGTGAGACCCTATTCCGCCTGTGCGCAAAAACTGAAGGAACTCCGAAGCCCTGAAATGGCGGTTCAACCGGCGGGGCCACTGTGATGAGCAGCCATCGCCCCGAGCTGACTCCCTGACCTCGAGAAATCCGTCTCCGGTCCGCTTGCCGGAGCAGGCCTGTGATTCGGCGCTCAACGCAATTTCGTTCCCTGTCCGATACCTAACCTAAGGATTTTCAAATGACAGACTCGAATCGCAGCCAAGACAGTATCGTCGAGCGTCTCGACTTTATCGGACTGGATCAGAAGGCGCGAACGGCGCTTAGGAACCTGCAGCCCCTCGTCAGCCAGGCCATTGGACCGGCGCTGACGGCCTTCTACGATAAGGTCAAGGGCACGCCGGCCACGCGCAAGTTCTTTGGCGACGAACGCCATATGGCGGGAGCCCAAAATGCCCAAGAGCGGCACTGGGCGATTATTACCGCTGCCAATTTCACCGAGGATTATGCGAGCGCCGTCCGCAAGATCGGCAAAACCCATGCGCGCATCGGATTGGAGCCGCGCTGGTATATCGGCGGTTACGCGGTGGTCCTCGAGCAACTCATTCACGCCGTCGTTAGGGAGCAGTGGCCGCGCCTGTTGCAAATGTCCAAGCGCCGCCCCGAAGGGGTCGCGGAGGCCTTGTCGAGCCTCGTCAAGGCGGCGATGCTCGATATGGATCTCGCGATATCGGTCTATCTGGAGACTCTCGCCGACGAGCGCCATAAGGTCGAGGAAGCGGGCAAGGAAGCCTTGCGGCTCGAACGGGAGATCGTCGCCAATTCGATCGGCGTGGGCTTGAAAAAACTGGCCGCCAAGGACCTGACGTACCGCATGACGGGCGAAATACCCGAGGTCTACCGCCAACTGCAAATGGATTTCAACGAGGTGGCGGGTCAACTTGAAGAAGCGATCGTGAGCGTTTCCGAAAGCACGAACGTCATTTCCTCCGGCTCGCAGGAGATTGCGGCGGCCTCCGACGATTTGGCGCGCCGCACCGAGCAGCAGGCCGCGAGCCTCGAGGAAACCGCCGCCGCGCTTGGCGCGATCACGGAAACCGTCAAGAAATCGGCCGCCGGCGCGAGCCACGCCCGCGAGATCGTCGCCACCGCCGA
>JBEKFQ010000047.1:0-25221 GCA_050013235.1 Beijerinckiaceae bacterium | reverse complement strand
TATCCATGAGCAACACCCCAGATTCTCCAGCTTAAACGCCGGATGATCGCATGACCCAGGGTGGAAACTATTGGACGCTGTTTACCCCCGGAATCTGGAAAGTTTTGCACGCTGTTTTACAGTACAAGTGTGCGCTCACCAGCACGCTGGACCTCCGTCGGGAACGAAGCCCGAGATCGCGCCCAAGTGGGAACTTGCGGTCTTAGGGTCAATAAAAAGGCCGAAGAGGGATATGATCGGGGGCGAGTGCCGAAAATGGACCGGAGGGCATAAAAAGTGACCCCGACAGCTTCGGACATGATCTGGTTGTCGGTGAATTTGACGTCCGTTCTTTTCGGAATATCCCACCATCGGCGGCGCCGGAATCGAAGGGAGTGCTCGCCTCTATACCGGCGGTTTGGGTCCGAGATGGGAAGCCGGTACCGTCGGCTGGCTCGCTGGCCGTGATCCCTCGCCCTGCGCCAAACGCAGCTATAATAGCGACGAGGCGATCGTCTCGTCGCGACCTAAAAAATGGGCTTTTCAACCCGCGCGGTGTTCTGGAAGGCCGGAGCAGTTTACTGGTTCGGAACGGGGCCGCCTTTTGGAAGCTCAACGAGGATTATGTGGGGTTTCCTTGAAGACCTCATGGGCAGTTGCCGCCGCTGTAGAGGACATCGTCCAGGACCATGACATCCGTAGAGCTTTCTTTTCGCTCCTTTGCCCTTGCCGCGGTTGCTTTTCGCTGGAGGCTTCGCTTTTGCGCCGATGGGAGTGTCATGCGTGGCTCCACTGGCTTTTGGACGTCGTAGCGCGGCAATTGCAGAATTTCGTTGTAAAGCGCTTCGATTTCGAAATCGCCGTATCCTTCTCCGACGGTACGAGGAGCATGCCCGACGATCGAGTCGCGAATTTCAGGAACGATGCGAATACGCCGGCTCACGGTATTCAAACGGTGGCGCCAACCGTGATTTGAAGCGACACGTTCGTCTGAAACACCGATGTCCCTCACCCATTCGGCGAGTTTTTCGCCCACTTTTCTGTACGGCGGATTGAAGACCGATCCCCCGCGCGGGCGCACCGGGTTATAGAAAAGCGGCCCGCTTCCTTGCTGGCGAACCCAGTCGCCAAAGCCTTGTTCAATGAGGTGGGGATGAAGTGGAACGTCGCGAGCTTCACGGTCCTTGACCGTGCCCGCGTCCGGAGTGATTTCGATGACCCAAATCACGAGGTCGCCGATCTTACGAGCGGAAACATCCTCTTTCCGAAGCTGGGTAACTTCGTTCACGCGTGAGCCCGTGTATGCGCATATCCAAGGAATCCATCGGCGAGCCGCCGCCATTTTTGGCGATAGTCGCGAATCCGGATCGCGAAGGGTCTCGCTTAAGACAAGCCTGGATTCTTCGTCGGTGAGGCCTTGAGGACGTTTGGCTTTGGATATGGTTATTTTCGGCTTTTCTAGAGATACGCCCTTGAAAGGATTTGCACCGATAAATTTTTTTCGGACGCCATACGCGTAGAACGCTCTGACGGCAGATAAGTAGGCTTCGCTGATCGTTTTGTGAGTAAGGTTCTCCGATTTCAGCTTTTCGATCCAATCCTCGATTTGCCGGTCCGTCGCCTGGGAAAGATTTTCATTTCCGATGTGAGCGGAAAATTTCAGAATGATGGGGCGAAAGCGTTTTTGCGTTCCCAGGGAAATTCCCGAAGCCTTGACGTATTCTTCCCAATGCGTTGCAACGCTCAAATATGCTGCTTTCGGCATATTTCCTTGGCGGGAAACTCGGGTCCCCAATGCGCCAACGTTTTCTAGAATTGGGAATTTACGAGCCTCTTCTAATTCCCCGAAATTGCCGCGAGCCATTTCGGAGAGATGACGGTACGCCAAGGTCTGCGCGTCCAGAAATGCACTTGCCAAAGCGATGTGATGGCGCGGTTGGTAGTCGACTCCCCTGGAGTGGAGGAAATCGTCCATGGCGGACGTAATTTTTGGAAATAGCTTTCTTGGCCGTCCTGGAATGATGCGTTCCATCGTCAATTGGACGCGATTCTTTGAGACTTCGCCATCCCAACGCTTCGGATCGCCGGGGTTGTCCTGATGGGCCTGCACCGTGAAGCGATAGAATTCTCCTGCCAAGCCCCTGATGGAACGCTCGGAAAGGCTCTGGCCCCGGCTGGCCAATCCGGTCCAAGCACGCGTCAGATCGCCCATCTGTTCGAAATAGAGCGTTTCGGCCAACCGCCGATCCTTTGTCCCGAGCGACTTCTGGATGAGACGCTTTTTGACGACGCTGGCTATCTCAGCAGGGACGCGGCGCCGGATCCAAAACATCTTCGTTTTGGGATGGACGTACAAACCAGGCATGGAGGGCATGTGTATCACCGTTGTGTATCACTCACACGGATCGTAAGCCCCTGAAATCTCGCAAATAACTGTGAAGACTTCGTTATTCGCAGGTCTTGGCGGAGAGGGAGGGATTCGAACCCCCGATAGGCTTGCACCTATGCCGCATTTCGAGTGCGGTGCATTCGACCACTCTGCCACCTCTCCAAACATTGATTTTTAAGCCGTTTTGCCTTGGAGCGGCATCGTCGAGGACGATGCGGCGGCGGCGCAAGGGTCAATGTCCATTGGTCGCAGCCTCTGTAACGTGATCGCTGGCGCTTCGTCAACGCATCCCGCGCTTTACTGAGGCGGCGGGGTGATGCCGAGCACGGCCGCGGCGGCGAGGACGAGCGTGCCGAGGCCAAGTTCGATCAGGACGCTCGCGCGCAGACGGCTGGCCGGGGCGCCCTGGCGCAGTTTCGGCATGGCGATAAAGCGGTTGAACGCAGCCAAGGCCAGCATCGTTGTCACCAAGATTATTTTGGCGAGGAGCACCGCGCCATAGCTGGCATGGACCAAAATGCCGAACGAGCCCGCTGTCCGGAACCAGGCGTTGGCAATGCCGCTGAGGACGATGAGGGTCACGGCGATGCTGGCCATCGTCGAATAGCGCGCGAGGATCTCGTAGGTTTCCAAGCGCGAGGCCTCCGGTCCGGCAGGCCTCGTCTCGAACATCGCCAAGGTCAACGGCGGCAGGCCGCCCACCCAAGCTCCCCCAGCGCACACGTGCACGCAATAGACGGAAATCATCAGCACGCCGTAAAAGTCCGATCCGCCTTCGGCGGCATGACCGAGCCAGGCTTGGCTGATCAAGAGCAGAGCGCCGGCATGCCCCAATATCGCGAACCGGATATGGTTTCGAAGCGGGGAAAGGGCCGTGATGGTCGCGGCGGCGAGCAGAATCAGCCGGAGGGTCCAGACCGGCCCGAAGGCCGTCTCGAAAAAGAACAGCCGCAGATTTTCCGGATCGATCGCACGGCCAAAGCCCCCAGTCATGTTGGCGAGCATGCCCAGCAGCCAGCCGAGGCCGGACAGAGCCGCGAGCGGCGCGGCAATCGAAAGGAGCCTGACGGTCGCCCGCTGCGCGCAGGGCAAGCCGCGAGCGTCCTGGCCTGGTGCCGGCCGGCCCACCGTGAGCCAAAAGAAACTGGAGCCGAAAAGGATGAAGACGGTGGCGAAATGGAGCCAACGGGAGAGGACGAGCACGTCGAAAATCGTCGCGAGCGTGGCGTCGGCGCCATGGTCCATGCCGGGCATGTCATCCATGCCCGGCATGCCCTGCATCGCTTGGGCGAGAAGAATGTGGAACTGACCAAGAAGTATCATGGCGATCCCGCCCCTCGCATAATGTCAGGGCGCGATCGTGAATTTATATGTGCCCGAGGTCGGATGCGTATCCACGGATACGACGTGCCAGCTCACGATATAGGTGCCCGGTGTCAGCGCCTTGCCGAGCTTCACATGGAGCGTGTTGGCGCTTCCGGTGTCGAGTGTCGCCTTGCCCACGGGGATTTCGCCGCCGCCCGCCGCCTTGAGCGTGACGCCCGAGAAGGCCGGTACGATGTTTTGGGTAAAGCTGAGCTGGAGTTCGCCGGGTGCGCTTTTCACCGTCGCGCCGACGCCGGGCGTGGCATGATCCAAGAAGGCGTGGGCGAAGGCGGAGGTGCTTGCGAGAACGGTCGCGAGGAGAGCCGCAAGTGGCAATCTAAGACGATGTTTCATGGGATGACCTCAATATTTCGAAGTGTGCGTTGCGCCGAAGAGGGGTTTGCCGATTGAATCCGGGGCGATATCGTCGAGGAAGAAATCGAGAACCGCCAAGGCGCCGAGATGCTTGCCGCTGTCGCTATTGACCGGGATTTGCGCCATCACGCCAATTTCGAAATATTGGCCGATGTAATAGAGCGACGGTCCGACGACACCCGTCGTCTCATGGACGCCCGGTATTGTTGGTGTCGCCGGCGACGGCCCGGTCCAGGAAACCGGTGTCGTCAAGATGGCCTCGAAGGACGGAATGAGCCTTTTGAAGACGTCGGGAACTTCGCTGATATAAGAATTCTGGTAGAGAAGACTATATTGCAGCGAGCCGCCCCAGGTCAGGTGCGTTGGGTTTAGGCTTCCATCGGGATTGATGTTCACGGTGGGGCTCGAAAAATCCACCTCGCCGGTGATCGCGAAGGGACGCAGCCAATCCGCGGGCGCGTCGCCGAAGCCTTTGCCGAAATAGAGTTTGCCCGTGATCGTGGAAAAAGGATCGGCCGGCAGCGCCGAACCCGGGGAGCTCCCGGTATGGCCGATTTCGATGTTGATTGCCGTCGCGAAAATCAACTCCTGCTTGGGGTTTTGATACAAGACATATTTCAGCTGCGTTTCGAGATTCGACCAGCCCGTCGCTTGCGGGTTTCTCTGGAACGTCACGCCATTGCCGACGGAAATGCCGAGATCGGAGGTGATGGTCTTGGCGTATTCCCATTGAAGGCCGGTCTGGTAGTTATACGTGCCATCGCCATTGGGCGTCGACAGGTAGGAAAAGCTCGGCAGCGCCAATTCGTCGTTGACGCCGGGATCGTCGATCGTGAGCGTTGCCGGGAATACACGGTCGCCGACGATCGTATGCGCGGCCAATGGGCCTGCGCCGAGGAGCAAGGCGGACGCGGCAAGCGCGCCGGCCAAGCCGGGGAAGGTCTTGGAAAACATTTGAGATCCTTGATGGAATAGGGGTGATCACGGGCGCGAGGCGCCAGCGCGTGAATCTTCGGGTAGGAAGGGCCGGATGGCGCTTGAATGCCGCGGATTTTCGCGGAAAGCGCGGGGGCCGTCAGGCCGTCGCGGGAGGGCCGCGTGGCGGCGCGCCAGCCGCGAAACGGGCGAGGGATCGCGTTAAAAACGGAGCGTGCGTGGCTTCCGTCGAACCGGTGAAGAGAGGTTCGAGGACAGTGACCGGGCTTGGCGGCGCCAGGAGCGCTTGGCAATGGTGCGCACATAAGGGGCAGGAATGCTGCGCCGCCGGCCCTTGATCGCCGCCTGGCGTATCCGTGCCGCCATCATCGGTATGACAGATCGGGAAGAGGTCCCCGCTGGGTCCGGCATCGTTCGCGGCGGATGGCCCGATCAAACAAGCCGCCGCCGCGGTGATCTGGAGATAGAGACCGAGGATCGCGAGGCAGACGGCGGCGAGGTGGCGAGCGGAGACAAAGGCGCGACGGGCACCCTGGACCTTTCTCGTGTTCCATCTCCCGGATCGCGCGGTCATAGCTGAGCAGCTCTTGCAACCAGTGTAGCCGGCTACTCTTATCCGAGATCGCGGGATAAGCGCCAATCACGCGCTATTGAATTGTCATATTCCGAAACGCGTCTCTTTTAGGCAACAATCTCGCCGGAATGCGTTCGTTTACGGCCTGCGTGCGGCAACCATGTAATTGACGCCCATGTCCCGGGAGAGCGACCAGCGAGCGGCGACGGGTTTATAGATCACCCCGGTCTCGGCGATATTTTTCAGGCCCGCGCGGCTGAAATGCGCCTTGAACTCCGACGGAGTGACGAATTTTTGCCAATCGTGCGTGCCCTTGGGCACCCAGTGCAGGACATATTCGGCGCCGACGATGGCGAGCGCGTAGCTCTTGAGCGTCCGATTCAGAGTCGCGCCCACCATCAGCCCGCCGGGGCGGACCATCGCGGCGGCATGGCGGAGAAAACCGGACACGTCGCGCACATGCTCGATCACCTCCATGGCGAGCACGGCGTCGAAAAGCTCTCCCGAACCGCTAAACGTCTCGATGGTGGTGCAGCGATAATCGATGGTCAGCCCCGCCTCGGACGCATGGCGGGCGGCAATGGCGATATTGTTGGGGGCCGGGTCGATCCCGGTGACGTTGGCCCCGAGCCGCGCCAGGCTTTCCGACAAAATGCCGCCCCCCGAGCCGATGTCGAGAATCCGCAGCCCTTTCAGCGGCTCGGCGCCTTCCCCTTTTGTCAGGAGATCCCGGATGTAGGCCACGCGCACGGGGTTGAACTTATGCAGGGCCTGCATGGGGCCCTCCGGGTTCCACCATTCCGCTCCGAGCCGGTCGTATTTCGCGAGATCCTCTTCATCGATCGTGCCGCGAGCAAATGCGCCTTTGTCCTGATCAGCCATTTCAGGTTCCGTCCTTGTTCCGGCGCCCATCTTCCCGCAACTGACAATTGACGAAGCGCCGCCGTCCCGTCATGTATGCCGCCCTTATACGCTCAAGCGCCCTTCACGAGTACCCCGGCATCCCAATGTCTCGTCTTGTCATGAAATTCGGTGGCACCTCCGTCGCCGATCTCGACCGTATCCGCAATGTCGCCCGTCATGTGAAACGGGAATTCGACGCTGGCCACGAGGTCGCCGTCGTCGTCTCCGCCATGTCCGGCAAGACGAACGAGCTGGTCGCCTGGTGCAAGGAAGCCTCCCCCCTGTACGATCATCGCGAATACGATGCCGTCGTCGCCTCGGGCGAGCAGGTGACGGCTGGCCTTCTCGCGATCGCGTTGCAAAATATCGGCATTCCCGCCCGGTCGTGGCTCGGCTGGCAGATCCCGATCCGCACCTCGGACGCCCACGGCGCCGCGCGAATCGAGGAGATCGGCGGCGCGGCGATCCTCGACGCCTTCGCCCACAATCGCGAAGTCGCGGTGATTGCCGGCTTCCAAGGGGTTCATGCCCCAACCAACCGCATCTCGACCCTCGGCCGCGGCGGGTCCGACACTTCGGCGGTCGCGATTGCGGCGGCCTTGAAAGCGGATCGCTGCGATATTTATACCGATGTCGATGGCGTCTATACTACCGATCCGCGCGTCGTCCCCAAGGCCAAGCGGCTCGACAAGATCGCCTTCGAGGAAATGCTCGAATTGGCTTCGCTGGGCGCCAAAGTGCTTCAGGTCCGCTCCGTGGAGCTTGCCATGCTGCACAAGGTGAAGACTTTCGTGCGGTCGAGTTTCGACGATCCCGAAAACCCGCGTCCCGGCACCCTGATTTGCGAAGAGGAAGATATCGTGGAACAGCCCGTCGTCACCGGCATTGCCTTCTCGCGAGACGAAGCGCAGATTACCTTGCGTCATTTGAAGGATGCGCCGGGGATTGCCGCCGCCATTTTCGTGCCGCTCGCCGAGAAAAACATCAACGTCGATATGATCATCCAGGTGATCTCGGGCGATCAAAAAACCACGGATATGACCTTCACGACCACGATCGCCGATTTCGACCGTGCTTGCGCCGTGTTGGAAGGCTTGAAGGAGCAGATCGGCTTCGCCTTTCTGGAAGGCTCGACCGATGTGGTCAAGGTTTCAGCCATCGGCGTCGGCATGCGCTCGCATGCGGGCGTGGCGGCCAAGGCTTTTAAAGCTCTCGCGGAAAAAGGCATCAATATTCGCGCGATCACCACGTCCGAGATCAAATTCTCGGTCCTCATCGAGGCTGCCTATACCGAATTGGCGGTGCGCACCCTCCATACGCTTTATGGGCTAGACAAGGCTTGATCATGACTGCAATTACCAGCCTCTCCCTTGCGGATCGCCGCGCTCTCTTGGAGCGCGCCCGCGCCGATTACGAGGCCTTCAAGGCGCGTGGCCTCAAGCTCGACATGACACGGGGCAAACCGGCGCCGGACCAGCTCGATCTCTCCAACGGCATGCTGGCGCTGCCTGGCAACGGCGACTATCACAGCGAAGCCGGCGAGGACGCGCGCAATTACGGCAACCTGCAGGGTCTGCTCGAAGCGCGGCGATTGTTTTCCACCGTGCTCGGCGCGCCGCCGGAGCAAATCGTGGTGGGCGATAATTCCAGCCTCGCCTTGATGCACGATACGCTTGTGTGGGCGCTGCTCAAGGGCGTGCCCGGCGGCACGGCGCCCTGGTCGAAGGAAGGGTCCATCGCCTTCATTTGCCCGGTGCCAGGCTACGACCGTCATTTCGCGATTCTCGAGGAATACGGCATTCGCATGCTGCCGGTACCCTTGACGGGCGAAGGCCCTGACATGGACGCGGTGGAAGAGCTTGCCGCCGATCCCAGCGTCAAGGGCATGTGGAACGTGCCGAAATATTCGAATCCGTCGGGCGATATTTATTCCGCTGAAACCATCGAGCGCTTGGCCGCGATGAAGACCGGCGCGCCGGATTTCCGGCTGTATTGGGACGACGCCTATAGCGTCCACCATCTCACGGAAAAGCGCCACGCCATCCGCAATATTTTGGAGGCCTGCGCGCAGGCTGGCAACCCCGACCGCGCCTTCATCTTCGCTTCGACCTCCAAGGTCACCTTGGCCGGCGCGGGCCTGGCGTTCTTCGCCTCCTCGCCCGCCAATGTGAAATGGTTCCTCGCCCGCGCGTTCAAGCGCACCATCGGCCCGGACAAGCTCAACCAGCTCCGCCATGTCCGCTTTTTGCGCGACGACGCCGGCATCGAGAAGCACATGGATGCGCAACGCGCCTTGATCGCCCCGAAATTCGCCGCCGTGGAGCAGGCCTTGGAGGCCCGTCTCGGCGGTCTCGGCCTCGCCACCTGGTCGAAGCCCGAGGGCGGCTATTTCGTCAGCGTCGATGTGGTGGAAGGCACCGCCACGCGTGTGGTGGACCTCGCGAAAGACGCGGGCCTCGCCTTGACGCCGGCCGGCGCGACCTGGCCCCATGGCAAGGATCCCCGCAACAGCAATCTCCGTTTGGCCCCCACCTTTCCCAAGCTCGCCGACGTGAAACGGGCGTCCGAGGGGATTGCGATCTGTATCCTGGTGGCGGGGCTGGAGGCGGCGGTCGCTTAAGCGCGAGGCCGGCATAAATCAGGCGCTGGCGAGCTTTGCCGGCGCCGGCAGCGCGAGTATATCCGCCCTGGGCGCGCCATAATGGTCCCAGGCCATTTCGTGGCCGAAATAGATAATGGGACCAACCACGAAGCCGAAGGCTGTGAGAACCACCGCCGCCGCGAGATCCCCGGTCACCACGTAATTCGCGGTGAAGTCCATCACCGTGGCGAAGCTCCGGAAGGTGATGGTCTTGGCCAAGGCCCGGTTGATCGCAAACCCTCCCTGGCCCAACTTTGTGCCCGGCGGGAAGATCAGGACGGCCGCGCGGCCGGCCATGGGTTCCCCCGGGCTAAAGTGATTCCAAGCCGTCTCGTGGACAAGATAGAAAAAAGGCGCAACGACCACGCCAATCGTCGACAGACCCGCCGCGGTGGCGAGATCGCCGATCACCACGTAGTTCGCGGTGAAATCCGCCGTCGTCGCGATGATCCGGAAGGTAATGGTCTTGGCGATCGCCTGTTTGATCGCGAACCCGGTCAGGGCAGACGGCGGCGCCTTGATGTCCCGAGAGTCCGGCAGGGGAGCAGCGGGCTCGATCTTCTGGGCAAAGGTTGCGTCGAACAGCGGCTGCAGGCTCCGGCGCAACTTCGGCAAGTATTTGGGCGCCAGCACGGCGGCGGCGCCAATCACCACGCCTGGGATCAGGGCCACTTCGAACAAAGCGACACCCGCAAGCACCGAGAGCCCCACCGTCATATAGCGTTTCATGGCGTTGCCTTGAGGTGGTGGACGATATGGAAGCGGTGGAAGCCGTAGTGTAAGTTCAGGGATGATGATGACGTTCGTAAGACCGGCCGGGTCGTTGAGTAAGGTATTTTTTTCCGGCGCGGGCATGAGTCGGCGGTCGGTTGCAAGAATTCGGCATGTTCGCTCCCTGCGCGAAGACGAAACTCCAACCTGCTCCCTCCCGTCCGTCCGCCCAGCTTTACCCTGACCATTCCTTGCGCTAACGGGAACCTCCCGCCTCTCAACCGCCCAAGGTCTCCCATGCGCTTCATCCTCGTTGCCGCGATCGCTTCGCTGGGCGGACTTTTGTTCGGCTACGACACCGGCGTGATTTCCGGCGCGCTGTTGTTCATCAAGCAGGAGTTGGGCCTCGGCCCGACGATGCAGGGTCTCACGACCGCCATCGTTCTCTTGGGCGCGACGCTCGGCGCCGCTTTTGGCGGGGCGCTCGCCGACCGCTATGGGCGCAAGGCCGTCATCATCGGCACGGCGGTGTTGTTCACGCTGGGGGCGCTGCTTTCGGCCATCGCGCCGGCGCTTTGGGTGCTGATCTTGGCGCGCGCGATCGTCGGGCTGGCGATCGGTGTCGCGTCTATGCTCACCCCGCTCTATCTCGCGGAAATGGCGCCGGCGGAAAAGCGCGGCGCGGTGGTTTCGCTCAACCAACTCTGCATCACGATTGGCATTCTCGCCTCGTATTTCGTGGATTACGGCTTCGCCGAAGTCGCGAATGGCTGGCGCTGGATGCTGGGTCTCGGCCTCGTGCCGGGGGTGATCCTCGGGGCCGGCATGCTGGTTCTGCCGGAGAGCCCCCGCTGGCTGCTCGGGCATGGCCGCGCGGGGGATGCCGAGGCGGCGCTGCGGAATATTCGCGGCACGCCGGATGTCGGCGCCGAAATCAACGCGCTTCGACATGATTTGCGCGCCGCTGACGCCGAGAGCCCGGCTTGGTCGGTGCTGTGGCAGCGCGGCGCCCGCAGGCCGCTCATTGTCGGCGTGGGTCTCGCGGTGTTCCAGCAGATCACCGGGATCAATACGGTGATCTATTATGCCCCCACGATCTTTCAGCAAGCTGGGCTTGGCTCGGCCTCGGCCGCGATCCTGGCGACGGCGGGCGTCGGCGTCGTCAACGTGCTGATGACGGTGGTGGCGATCAAGCTCATGGACACGAGCGGCCGGCGCAAACTGCTGCTCGCGGGTCTCGCGATCATGATCGCGACCTTGCTGGTCCTGGCGGCGGCTTTCGCGGGCGGTCAATCGCGCCTGCTCGGCTCTATCACCGCCGGTGCCTTGGCGGCCTATGTCGGAGGCTTCGCGATTGGACTTGGGCCGATTTTCTGGCTGTTGATTTCGGAAATCTTCCCCTTCGCCGTTCGCGGCCGGGGGATGAGCGTCGCCACCGTCGCCAATTGGGGGTCGAATCTCGCGGTCGCTTTGGTGTTTCTGGATTTGATCAGGCTGCTCGGCCCCGCCAGCACCTTCCTGTTGTTCGCCGGGCTCACCGTGGCCGCCTTCGTCTTCGCCTGGACGCTCGTGCCGGAAACCACGGGCCGGACCTTGGAAGAGATCGAGGCCGGTTTGGATGCCGGGGCGGCCCATTGACGACAATTTTAGCGAAAGGGGTGGCGCGCCCTTAACAGCGATTCCAGCCTTGCGTCGGATTCGCGACTTTCACGGACCGGAACCACGTTTTGGCAATCTTTTGCTAAGAGATCGAGCCCAAATTGTTTTCATGCCGGCACGGTCCGAAGAGCCGACCCGATCACTCGCGCCTCCTAAGGCCATGCCAGACCGTGCCGGCGAATTTACCTCTTTGATAAATCCCCACTTTTTTCGATCCAAGCGCTCATCCGCGCCATCAGTTCGGGTCCATCGCCCGCCAGATGCAGGATTTTGAGCCGCGCCGTCTCGCCCGAGCGAATGGCGATGCCGGATTTCCGCATGCCGAGTTCCTGCGCGAGAAAGGCGATCAGCGCCTTGTTCGCGGCCCCATCGACGGGAGGCGCCACGATTCGCAATTGCAGCACCGGCCGGCCATCGGCGCCCAGCATGACGCCGTCGAGGCCGTTTTTATGCGCGCGGGGCGTCAACCGCACGGCGAGACGCACACCATCCCCGTCCAAGGCGTAAGGCAGGGCGATATCGCCCGCCAATTAGTCTGCCTCGTATTGCGCGACGACGCGATCGGGATGGGCGGGATAGACCCCGAGAATCCGGACTTCCCTGGAAAAGAACGCCAGCTCCTCGAAAGCCCGCGCCAGGCCGGTATCGTAGGGATGTCCATCGACATCGGCGAGGAATTGCGTGGCGGTGAAGGCGCCTTCGACCATATAGCTCTCGAGCTTGGTCATATTGATCCCATTGGTCGCAAAGCCGCCGAGTGCCTTGTAGAGCGCGGCGGGCACGTTGCGGGTGCGGAACACGAAGGTGGTGACGCAGGCCGTGCGGCCCGGCTCCGGCCAGTCCGGCGTGTGCGACAGCACCACGAAACGGGTCATATTGTGCTTCTCGTCCTCGACATCGCTGGCGAGAATGTCGAGCCCGTAGATTTCGGCGGCCAGACGCGGCGCCAGCGACGCGCGGGTGGGATCGCCCCAGGCTGCCACCTCGCGCGCGGAGCCGGCGGTATCGGCGGTCACCACCGCTTTCAATCCGCGCTCGCGAATGATGCGGCGGCATTGGCCGAGCGCATGGACATGGCTGTAGACCGAGGTCACCCCCTCGAGCGTAGCGCCCTTGATGCCGAGAAGCTGGAACCGGATGGGCAGGAAATATTCGCCCACGATGAACAGGCCCGAGGCAGGAAGCAACGTGTGGATATCGGCAACCCGCCCGGCAATGGAATTTTCAATCGGGATCATGGCAAGGCCCGCCCGCCCTTCGGCGACGGCGGCGAGCGCGTCCTCGAATGTGGCGCAGGGCACGGGTGTCCAGCCGGGATAAACATTTTTGCAGGCAATATGGGAATTGGCGCCAGGTTCGCCCTGGTAGGCGATGTAGGTCTCGGTCATGGGTGCGTTGCGATCTCTTCGAAATGCCGGCCGGCCTGGAGGAGGAGCCCGGTGCCGGAGTTCATTTTGCTTGGATTTGGGAGCGTTTATCACAGCTCATGGGGCTGCTGGCAAAAAGAAGCGAGAACAAGCGTTGCCAGGGCATAGTGAAAACGGTTAAGCAGCATCGGGCTTTGGGTGGGGATTCCTGCCCTTGATTTCAGGCGGCGCGCTTTGCGCGGCGAACGAGGGACGGCTTGAAAACGATGGACTCCTTCGAATTCAATAAGATAGCTGGGGCTTTGCTTGGCACTGTCCTGTTCGCCGTGGGACTCGGCGTTGTGGCGGAAGGCATTTATTCCAGCGGCGCGCCGGCTAAGCCCGGTTACGAATTGCCCGTAGGTAAGTCCGAAGCCGCGGCGGTAAAACCCGCCGCTGCCGTTCCGCTGCCGGTTTTGCTGGCCAAGGCTGATACAGCAAAAGGGCAAGCCGCCACCAAGGTCTGCCAAGCCTGCCACAATTTCGAGAAGGGCAGCGGCGCCAAGGTCGGTCCGTCGCTTTATGGCATTGTCGGGCGCCCCAAAGGCTCGGCCGCGGGCTTCGATTATTCGGCGGGCCTGAAGGGTAAGGGCGGCAATTGGGATTTCGCCGATCTCGATGGGTTCCTCACCAATCCCAAGGCTTATATCGCTGGCACCAAAATGGGTTATGCCGGCGAGCCAAGCCCCGAGAAGCGCGCCGATATCGAGGCCTATCTCCGGACCTTGTCCGATAGCCCCGTGCCTCTTCCCGAAGCTCCGGCAGCTCCAGCTCCAGCTCCCGCTGCTCCTGCGGCGGCTCCAGCTGCGCCAGCTCCGGCTGCGGCCCCTGCCGCTCCCGCGCCAGCTCCGGCGGCTCCAGCTCCGGCTCCGGCGAAGTAAAAGCCGCCGTGCGCTTCTTCCCTCGCTTGCGGGAGGAAGAGCGCGGGGCTGGCGACAGCCCATCGATAAAGTGACACAATCCCTTACCATGAGGAGGCTCGCGTTGATTCGACCTCTGGGAGAGACTGTGTCTTGAGGCTTCCACCCCTGCCGTTGTTCACCCGCCGCTCGTCGCTTGGCTTGGCGCTGGGCGGTCTCGTGCTGCCGCATATGGTCTACCGCGCCGCCTTGGCGGCTCCGGCTCCGGAGGGCGCGGAGTCCCACGGCCTTTCGATCTTCGGCGATCTGGCGCTGCCGCCGGATTTTCCTCATCTCCCCTATGCCGATCCCAATGCCCCCAAGGGCGGCCAGATCGTACTGCAGATCAGCGGGACCTCGGGCAATCAGAATTTTACGACGTTCGACACGCTCAACGCCTATATCCTCAAGGGCGATGGCGCGGCCGGCATGGGCCTCATTTTCGATACGCTGATGACCGGCAGCGCCGACGAGCCCGATGCGTTGTATGGCCTTGTCGCCAAATCCGTCCGCGTCTCGCCAGACAAGCTCGCCTATCGCTTCAGCCTTCGCAAGGAAGCGCGCTTTCACGATGGTTCGCCGTTGACCGCGCGGGATGTCGTCTTCTCGATCGATATTTTGAGGACGCAGGGCCATCCGTCCTTCCGTCTGCCTCTGCGCGATGTCGCCTCCGTCGAGGCGGAGGGCGATGATGCCGTGATCGTCCGCTTTCAACCCGCGCGCAGCCGCGAGGCGCCGCTTTTGGTCGCGGGCCTTCCGATCTTCAGTGCCGCCTATTACGCCAAACAGCCGTTCGATCAGACGAGCCTCGAGCCGCCGCTGGGCTCGAGCGTCTATAAGGTCGGACCATTCCAGCAGGGGCGTTACATCTCCTTTTCCCGCGTCCCGGATTATTGGGGCAAGGATCTGCCGGTCAATCTCGGCACCGCCAATTTCGACACGGTGCGGTTCGAATATTTTGCCGACCGGAAAATTGCCTTCGAGGCATTCAAGGCCGGGGTCTTCACCTTCCGCGAGGAATTCACCTCGGCGGTCTGGGCCACCGGCTATAATTTCCCGGCGGTGACGAGCGGGCGCGTCAAGCGTGAGACCATCCCCGACGAGACACCCAACGGGACTCAAGGCTGGTTCTTCAACACGAGGCGCGGCAAGTTCCATGACCCGCGCATTCGCGAGGCCATCGGCTATGCCTTCGATTTCAAATGGACCAACGCCAATCTCATGTATGGCGTGTACAAGCGCACGATTTCGTTCTTTCAAAACTCACCCATGGAAGCGAGCGGCGAGCCCAGCCCTGGCGAACTGAAATATCTGGAGCCATTCCGGGCATCATTGCCGCCCGAGGTGTTTGGGCCGGTCTATGTGCCGCCGGAGTCGGATGGTTCGGGCTCCGACCGGGCCTTGCTGCGCAAGGCCTTCGCGCTTCTGGAATCGGCCGGCTGCAAGCGGAAAGGCAGCATTTTGGTGTTGCCGGACGGCGCGCCGCTCGAGATCGAATTTTTGGATTACGACGGCTCGCTCGAGCCGCACACCGGCGCCTTCATTCGTAATTTGCGGCTGCTCGGCATCGATGCGCGCTACCGCATCGTCGATGCCGCGCAATACAAACGTCGGACCGACGATTTCGATTTCGACATCATCACGCAAAGGTTCGGTTTCGGCTTCACGCCGGGCGATGGCATGCGCCAAACCTTCGGCTCCGAGGCGGCGAAAACTCCGGGATCCCGGAATCTTTGCGGGATTAGCGATCGCGCCGTCGATGCCTTGATCGAGAAGGCGCTTGTCGCGGATGACCGGGAGACGCTGACGCTTTTGTGCCGGGATATCGATCGCATCTTGCGCGCCGGGCATTATTGGGTGCCGATGTGGAACAAATCCAGCCATCTCGTCGCCTATTGGGATCTTTTCAGCCGCCCCGCGCAAGACCCAAAATACGGATTAAACCCGGCCTCGACCTGGTGGTACGATGAAGAAAGAGCCAAAAAGACGGCTTTGCGTGTGCCTTAACTTTAAGAGACTTGGGTAGCCATGCTCGCTTACATCCTCCGCCGCATCGCCTTGATGATCCCGACGGTCGTTGGCATCCTCTTCATCTCCTTCGTCATCGTGCAATTCGCGCCGGGCGGCCCGGTCGAGCGCATTCTGTCGCAATTGCAAGGGACGGAATCCGGCGCCACGGCGAATTTCGGCGGCGGCGGCGGCAATACGGCGGCGGGCGGCGGGAGCAGCGATTTTTCCTCGAAATATCGAGGCGCGCAAGGACTCGATCCCGCCTTCATCAAGGAGCTGGAAAAGCAATTCGGTTTCGACAAGCCGGCGCCCGAGCGTTTTGCCCTGATGTTGTGGAATTACGCCCGGTTCGATTTCGGGCGGTCCTATTTCTCCGACCAGCCCGTTCTGAAAATGATCGGGGAAAAACTTCCGGTCTCGATCTCGCTAGGCCTGTGGATGACGCTGATTTCTTATTTGATCTCCATCCCGCTCGGCATCCGCAAGGCGGTGACGGATGGATCGTCCTTCGACATCTGGACCTCGGCGGTCGTGATCATCGGTTATGCCGTGCCGAGCTTTTTATTCGCGGTTTTGCTCGTCACGTTGTTTTGCGGCTCGGTCTGGCAGATCTTTCCGTTGCGCGGTTTGACGTCGGATAATTTCGAGCAGCTCTCGGCAATCGGCAAGGCCGGCGATTACCTCTGGCATATCTTTTTGCCGGTTCTGTCCCTGACGCTCAGCGCTTTCGCGACCATCACCAATCTGACCAAAAATTCCTTCCTCGACGAGATCAAGAAGTCCTATGTGCAGACCGCGCGGATGAAGGGCCTGTCCGAGCGCCGCGTGCTCTATGGCCACGTCTTTCGCAATGCCATGATGATTGTGGTGGCCGGCTTTCCCGGTGCGTTCATCAGCGCGTTCTTCTCCGGCTCCCTGCTGATCGAAATGATCTTTTCGCTCGATGGTCTGGGGCTTTTGTCCTTCAATTCCGTCGTCAACCGCGACTATCCCGTGGTTTTCGCTAGTCTCTATATTTTCGCGCTGCTCGGCCTTTTCGTGAATCTCTTGTCGGATCTCACCTACACCTGGATCGATCCGCGTATCGATTTCGAAACGCGGGAGGTTTGAGGCCATGAGCGCACCCGCCTTTCTCGACACGGCTGGCGGCGAGACGCGGAGGCTCGCGCCGCCCGTGCCGGCCTCCGGCTTCATCAAGCTGACGCCGGTCAACCAGCGCAGGCTTGCGATCTTCCGCCAGCACCGTCGCGGCTTTTGGTGCTTTTGGATTTTTTTATGCCTGTTCGGCCTGTCGCTTTTTGCCGAATTCATCGCCAACGATCGGCCGCTCGTCGTCTCCTACAAAGGCGAGATCCTCTTCCCGGTCTTCATCGACTACCCGGAAGAAAAATTCGGCGGTTTTGCCGCGCATACGGAATACCGGGTCAAGGAGATTTCGGACGAGATCGAGGCTCATGGCTGGATGGTTTGGCCTCCGGTCCATTTCTCCTATCAGACCATCAATTACGCGCTTCCGATGCCCGCGCCCTCGCCGCCGACGTGGCTGTTGACGCAGGCGCAATGCGAAAAGGCCGCGACGGCGGCGATCAAGCCCGGGGCGGCCAATCGCGGCTGTCGCGCGATCGAATGGGATTGGCTCGGTACCGACGACGAGGGCCGCGACGTGTTGGCGCGGATGATTTATGGCGCGCGGATCTCGATCCTGTTTGGTTTGGCGTTGACGCTTCTCTCCTCGGTTATCGGCGTCGCGGCGGGCGCCGTTCAGGGCTATTTCGGTGGTTGGACGGATCTTTTGTTCCAGCGCTTCATCGAGATTTGGTCGGCCTTGCCGCACCTCTATATCTTGATCATCATTTCCTCGGTCATCGCGCCGAGCGTGACGGTGCTGCTGTTCATCCTTTTGTTGTTTTCCTGGGTGCAGCTCGTCCATGTCGTGCGCGCCGAATTCCTGCGCGCGCGGAATTTCGAATATGTCAAAGCCGCCCGCGCCTTGGGGCTCAACAATCTGAACATCATGGTCAAGCATGTCTTGCCCAATGCCACGGTCGCGACCCTGACGCTCCTACCTTTTGTCCTGAACGGCTCGATCACGTCGCTCACCGCCTTGGACTTTTTGGGCTTCGGCCAGCCGCCGGGCTCGCCCTCGCTCGGAGAACTCCTGCTTCAGGGCAAATCGCATACCGAGGCTCCCTGGCTCGGCATCACCGGCTTCCTCTGCATCGCCTCGATCCTGTCCTTGCTGATCTTCATCGGCGAGGGCGTGCGCGACGCCTTCGATCCGAGAAAGACGCTGGCGTGAGTCCCTTGTCGCCAGTGGAGCCCTTCGTGCCTGATACCCCCCTCCTCGAACTCCAAGATCTGTCCGTCACCTTCGGCACGGGCGATGCCGCCACCGTGGCTGTGGCGGGCGTGTCGTTTTCGCTCGTCAAGGGCAAGACCCTGGCTTTGGTCGGGGAATCCGGCTCGGGCAAATCGGTCACGGCTCTGTCGATCCCGAGGCTTTTGCCGCCGGGCACGCGCATCGGCGGCCGCGTGATGTTCCGCGGTCAAGACCTGCTGACCGCCAACGAGAAGAGCTTGCGGGCGCTGCGCGGCTCCGCCATCACCATGGTGTTCCAGGAGCCGATGACCTCGCTCAACCCGCTGCATTCCATCGAGCGGCAGATCGGCGAGATTCTCTCGATCCATGGCACCCATGGCGCCAAGGCGATCCGCGCGCGGACGGTCGAGCTTTTGGAGGAGGTCGGCATCCGCGATCCCGCGGAACGTCTCGGCAGCTATCCCCATCAGCTCTCCGGGGGCCAGCGGCAGCGTGTGATGATCGCCATGGCGCTCGCCAACCGGCCCGATCTTTTTATCGCGGACGAACCGACGACGGCGCTCGACGTCACGGTCCAGGCGCAGATTTTGACTCTGCTCAAGGGGCTCCAGAGCCGCTACGGCATGGCCATGCTATTCATCACCCATGATCTTGGGATCGTCCGGCGCCTCGCCGACGACGTCGCCGTCATGCAAAAGGGCCGCATTGTCGAGGCCGGTCACGCGCAAACCATTTTTGCGGCGCCGGCCCATCCTTATACCCAAGCGCTGCTTGCCGCCGAACCCAAGGGCCTCGCGCCGGCCGCGGACCCCGCCGCCACGCCGGTGGTGAGCGTCGAGGATGTCAAAGTCTGGTTTCCCATCAAGAAGGGGTTGTTTCGCAAGACGGTGGGCGCGGTGAAGGCGGTCGATGGCGTCAGCATGGTCGTGCGCGAGGGGCAGACCGTCGGCGTCGTCGGGGAATCCGGCTCGGGCAAGACCACGTTGGGCCTCGCCATCCTGCGGTTGATTTCGTCGCAAGGGCGCATCGCTTATCTCGGCAAGCCTATCGAGTCCTTCGGCTTTCACGAAATGCGGCCGTTGCGCCGTCATATGCAGATCGTTTTTCAGGATCCCTACGGCTCGCTGTCGCCGCGTCTGCCCATCGTCGATATCGTCGGCGAGGGATTGGTGCTGCACAAGGCGAAGCTCGGCTATCTCGACCGGCGCGAGGCGGTGGCCCGCGCCATGGTGGAGGTGGGGCTCGATCCCGCCGTGATGGATCGTTACCCCCACGAATTCTCGGGTGGCCAGCGCCAGCGCATTGCCATTGCCCGCGCCGTGGTACTCGAGCCGAAATTCGTCGTGCTGGACGAGCCGACCTCGGCGCTCGACATGTCGGTTCAAGCGCAGATCGTCGATTTGCTCCGCGATTTGCAGATCAAGCACGGGCTCGCCTATCTCTTCATCAGTCACGATCTGAGGGTCGTGCGCGCTCTCGCGAGCGATATTATCGTGATGCGCTACGGCAAGGTCGTGGAATCCGGCGCCGCGAAGGACATTTTCGCCGCGCCGAAGGACCCCTACACACAAGCGCTCTTCGCCGCGGCCTTCCGGATCGATGCGGTGCCGGGTGCGCCGGTGGCGGGCTGATTTTACGGCTTGAACGCGTCGATGAGGGGCGAAAGCGTAGGCTTGTCGTCGGCGACATAAAGCGGCGCCGCCGTCGGATCGGGATAGGTCAGCTCCCAGCCGCCGCCGAGCGCCTTGTAGAGCGCGATCAGATCGATCGACACATTGGCCGTGCTTTGCGCCAATTCCTGCTCGGCTTGCAGCACGGTGCGGGCATCGTCGAGCACGGTGGTGAATTCGGCGACGCCCTCGGCATAGCGCGATCGGGCGAGCGTCAAGGCGGCGCGGGCATGTTCCACTTGCTCTTTCAGCCTCGCGCGGCGATCCTGCTCGCTGCGGTAGGCCGTCATCGCATTCACCACGTCGTGCCAGGCTTGCAGCACGGTTTTGTGGTAGGTGAGCGCGGCTTCCTGCTGCTGACGTTCCCGCAGCACCAGCGTCGATTTCAGCCGTCCGCCCTCGAAGATCGGCAAAGTGACGCTCGGCCCGATCACATATTGCAGCGAAGAGCCCTTGAAGAGATTGTTACCGTCGAGCGCTTGCAGCGTCGGCTGTCCATTGAGACGGACGGACGGGTAAAACTCCGCCACCGCCACGCCGATATTGGCGGTGGCCGCGTGGAGCTGCGCCTCGGCCTGACGAATATCCGGCCGGCGGCGCGCGAGTTCCGAGGGGATGCCGACGGGCACGCGCGGGGGATTGGTCGGTATCGCCTTCGGCTTGATCAATTCGCCGCTCAGCCCCAACGGCGGCTCGTCCAGGAGCAGACTGATTGCATTGATTTCCTGGACTTCTTGCTGGTGGAGTTGCGGCAGTTGGGCTTGGATCGAGGCGACCTGGGCGGCGGCGCTTTCGGTATCGAGTCCGGTGGTCAGGCCCTTTTCTTGCCGGACTTTGGTGACGCCGAGGATCTCTTGACCAACTTCGAGATTCTCCTTGGCGATGCGGATGAGTTCCTGCGTGGCGCGAAGCTGCACGTAATCGCGGGCGACCTCGGCGAGCGACGAGACGAGCGTGTCGCGCCGCGCTTCGGCCGTGGCTTCGAGCGTTGCGTTGGCGGATTCGATTTGGCGGCGGACATGGCCCCAGAGATCGAGTTCCCACGAGGCATCGAAGCCGATGATATAATTGTTGATCGGCTTGGTGAACGCGCTGGTGTTTCCGCCGGTCACGGCGGGCGGAATCAGGCTGACGATGCCGTTGGCGCTATATTCCTCGCGTTGATATTGGAACGTGCCGTTCAGGCTCGGGAGCGCGGCCGCGGCCGTCACGCCGCTTTGCGCGCGGCTTTCCGCTACCCGCAGCGTCGCGGTGCGCACATCTAGATTTTGGCTGGCGACCCGCTGCTCGAGCGAGGTGAGGACGGGATCGCGGAAAATTCGCCACCATTCCGCATCGGCCGGCGCGGACGAGGCCGCGCTGGCGATCGCGATCGGGGAGGCGGCTTGTTTGCCCGTGGACAGAAAAGACACCCCAGCTGGCAAGGACGCCAAGGGTGCGGTGAAATCCGGTCCGGCCTCGCAGCCGCCGAGCAGAAACGCCGCCGGAAGCATCGCGATGAGAAGGAATGGCGCTTTCATCATTCAGTGCCCAACTCCGGGGCCGGCGCCCGTACCCTTTTTTGCCGATAAGATGAAACACAATGGGACGACGCAAAAAGCAAGGATCGAGCAAGCTAAAAACACGTTCGAATAAGCCATGATCGTCGCCTGTTTCAAATATGTCCGATAAATGTGTCCCATGGCGGCATCGTGCAGGCCGGCGGAACCGTGTCCAATCGTCCGCAGGCCGGCTTCCGTATCGGCCACGAGTGTGTTGAAGGGCTGGTGAAACGGGGTCATCCACTTTGAGAGACTGGCTTGGTTGACCTGTTGACGTTGTGTGACCATCGCCGTGGATGCGGAGATGCCGACCGACCCCGCGACATTCCGGAACATCGCGTAGAGCGCCGCGCCGTCGCTGCGCAAATATTGCGGCAACGTCAGATAGGTGATCTGCGAGATCGGCACGAACAGGAAGGCAAGCGCCGCCGACTGCGAGCTGCGCATGATGACCAGGGTCTTGAAATCGATATTTGGCGTCAGCCCGCTCGAATAGAGCAGCGCGAAGCCCATGATGACGAAGCCGAGAGCGACGAGATAGCGTGTTTGCACGACGCGCATCAATTGCCCGACGAAGGGAATGAGCAAGATGACCACGACGCCGCCGGGCGACAGGATGTAGCCCGACAGCGTTGCGGTATAGCCCAGCACTTGCTGCGCGAATTGCGGAATGATGACGGCGCTCGCATAGAGAATGCCGCCCATCGATCCGATGAGAACGCAGCCCATGGTGAAATTCTTGTCTTTGAAGACATCGAGATTGACGATCGGCTTCTTGGCCGTGAGCAGCCAGCCGATGGCGCCGGCAATCCCGAGAAAAGCCAAGACCGCCATGATGCGAATGAAGCCCGAGCCGAGCCAGTCCTCGTCCTCGCCGCGGTCCATCACGATCTGGAAACACCCGAGCCCAATGGTGATGAGGGAAAGGCCGATATAGTCGATGCCACGCTTGCGCTTCTGCTTTTCCTTTTCCCATGGCGGGTCTTCGACGAGAATCGACACGAGAAAAACCGCGACGATGCCGACCGGGATATTGATGAAGAAAATCCAGCGCCAGGTCGATTGATCCGTGATGATCCCGCCGAGCGTCGGCCCGAGAATGGGCGCGACGATTGTCGCGATCGCGGTTACGCCAAAGGCCGCGGCACGCTTCGACGGCTCGAACGTATCCAGCATGATCGCCTGCTGGTTTGGCTGCAATCCACCGCCGAAAAACCCCTGGAGCAGACGGAAGATGATGATTTGGCCAAGGCTTTGCGACAGACCGCAGAGAAGCGAGCAGACCGTGAACATCGCAATGCAAATCATGAAATAGCGTTTGCGTCCGATCGTGTCGCTGAGCCAGCCCGAAATCGTCAGCACGATGCCGTTGGCGACGAGATAAGAAGTGAGCGCCCAGGTCGCCTCGTCGTTGGAGGACGACAATTCACCCGCGATATGAGGGAGCGCGACATTGACGATCGTCGTGTCGAGAATTTCCATGAAGGCCGCCAGCGTGACCACGATGGCGATCAGCCAGGGATTATAGGCGGGGCGCCAGCTTTGTCCGATATTAGCGGGCGCCGCCGGCTGGGGTCTCGATGGGGCCCGCCCGTCCGTGGCTGCGTCCGTCATTTCACGGTCACCACCGGTGCGACGGAAATGCCGAGGGGAAGCGGCAAGGTCGGGTCGAGGCCGGAATCGATGATGATTTTCACGGGAACGCGCTGGACGATCTTCACGTAATTTCCCGTCGCGTTTTCAGCGGGAAAAGCGGAGAATTTCGATCCGGACCCCAGCTGAACGCTATCCACGTGCCCGCGCAAGTTCAGGCCGGGGTAGGCGTCGACCTTGATCTTGACGCTTTGCCCGGGCCGCATGAGGTTGAGTTGCGTTTCCTTGAAATTCGCGGTGATCCAAATTTCTGGCGAGACAATCGAAAAGATCTGCTGTCCAGGGGTGACATAATTGCCCGCCTCGACATTGCGCTTGGTGACCCAGCCGTCATGGTCCGCCTTGACCACCGTATAGGATAGATTGAGTTCGGCTTGCTCGAGCTGGGCTTTGGCTTGATCGACCTGCCCCGTGAGCTGGCTCACGGCCCTGTCGGCCTGGCCAATATTCTGTTCCACCGGTGTCGCTTGGGTGACGCGGGCCTGCGCTTGCAGAACTTGCGCCTGGGCCTCCTGGAGGGCGGCATTGGCGGAATCGATCTCTTGCTGGGTCGTCGCTTGTTTTGGCAAGCTCTTCTGGCGGGTGAAATCGGCTTGGCGCCGCTCGAGATTGGCTTGCGCCGAGGCGAGATCAGCCTGAGCAGCTAAAAGAATGGCGGGAAAGTTCTTCCGGGCGATCTCCGCCCCGAGTTTATCTCTCTCGAGCTGGGCCTTCGCCGTCTCCAAGACGCCTCGGGCCTGATCCCGATCGTTGATATATTGACGCGGATCGATATGGATCAGGGGCTGACCCTTTTTCACGAACTGGTTGTCGGTCACATCGAGGGAAATCACGCGGCCCGAAATCTGAGGCGCGATCGAGACGGCCCGCCCGTCCGTATAGGCATCGTCCGTGCTTTCGACATTGGCGGTCGACAGCCAGTAATATATACTGCCGAGAGTCAAAGCCGTGATCACGATCAGCGCGATGATCAGCACGGTGGGGCGTCTCTTTTGGCGGGAAGCTTCGTCTTGTTTGTCCCGTTCGTTGGCGGCGGAAACGGGCGCCGGCGCTTGCTCCTCGCCCGGGTGTTCCGGCGCACCGCTCTCCGCGGGGGCGGTTGGGTGTATATCGGGGCTACTGCGCGTCATGGGATACACCGGCCGTTCTGAATCTTTAAGGGTTGGGCTTGCTGCATCGATGATTTGATGTCTAGATAGATCAGTAACCGAACCCGCTGGTTCGCCTATAAATCAGGAACACCATGCCCTCGTCAACCGTGCGAGATGATTGTCCGCTCAAGCCGGCTCCCGTCCCCAGAGGCGAGAAGCGCCGCCAGGAGATAGCTGCCGTCGCGGAGCGCGTCTTTTTCACGCATGGGTTCACCGATACGACGATGCAAATTATCGCTGCCGAGGCGGGTGCGTCGAAGGAAACGTTGTACCGGCATTTCGGGTGCAAAGAAGCGCTGTTTTCCGAGATCGTGGAAAACCGGGCGAATCATTTTCTCGAGCGGCTCGACGAAAATTTGCGTAAGCCCGGCAGTGTCCGTGAGGTCTTGCATGATCTCGGGTCGCGTCTGCTCGATGCCATGATGCGGAGCGATTCTCTCTGTCTCTCCCGCGTCGTCATCGCGGAGGTTCCGCGTAACCCCGATCTTGGCCGCATCTTTTATGAGCAAGGGCCGGAGCGGGTGCAAAAACGCCTCACGCAGTATCTCGCCATCGCGCACGAGCGCGGCGAGCTGCGCTGCGCCGATCCCCTCCTCGCCGCTAGACTTTTCCTCGGCGCCATCTTCAGCCATTACTACATCAAAGGCCTCGTGATCCCAGACCGGGAAACGATCGGCCAAGAGCAAATGCAGGCCCATGTCGACGAAGCCGTGGCGATGTTTTTGGCGCGCTACGGGGCGTGAAGGACGGAACCTCGATCGTCGTTAGGCACTCCTCGCATTTCGATTCTCGGATTATTTCTGCTCGCCTGCGGGGAGGACGGAGAGTTCCAAACCCAGCGATCATGAAGAGTATAAAACAGCTATAACTATATTTTAGACAAAATCGCCTCTCAATCATGTATTGAGGCCCTTCCTGCTCTCTTCTATTCTTCATCTCTATATTAATCCATAGTCAAGCCCGGCATCGCGTGCGATGGAGGGCGCTTTTGATTTCAATGGACACTTTGGAAAAGGGCTGGCGCCAGAGATCGCGGGCG
>JBEKFQ010000046.1:0-25685 GCA_050013235.1 Beijerinckiaceae bacterium | reverse complement strand
GAATATAGCCACGCGCTGACCGGCGCCTACAACCAGACCATGAGCTACACGGGCCTTCCCGGCACCAATTACATCGTCTCGGCGACCCCGGTGGCTAACGATCTCTTCACCGGCGGGCTCGGGCTGCGGGCGGAAACGGCCGGCGGATTTTGGGCCGAGCTCGAATATCTGCTCAGCGGTTCGACAAGACAGGTAGAAGGTCAGGAAGTCCGCGCCAGCGTAAAACAGGCGTTCTGAACGGGGGATTCAAAACGTTTTTGGCCGGGATCCGCTGTTCGAAGCAGGCCCCTACCCCGCCCCACCCGCCTGCTCCCCCCTCATCGCCGCGATCGCCGCAATCGCCAGCGGCTTCGTAATCCGCCGCCCTGCCGACAAAGCCGCCTCGTCCACCGCCTGCACGAAGCGCGCAGCCTCCTCCAAGCTCTGATCGAGATGGAGCGCCGCATAGGCAATGACATCCTCCTCGATCCGGATTTGCCGGTCGGTGAAGAGCTTCACGAGCACGGCGCGGATCAAGGCGCTATCGGGTTCGCCGATGGAGGCGGTTGGCGCCAGACGCAGGCGCGAAAGGAGATCGGGGGTGGCAATCCCCCAGAGGTCCGGCTTTTGCCGCGCGGTAAGGAGCAACGAGCCGCCGGTTTCCTTCAAAAGATTGATCAGGTGAAACAAAGCCGCCTCGGGCCAGCGCGGACGGTCGCAATCCTCGATGAGAACGGCGGCATCGCGGGCGAGCGTCTCGGGCTCCAAAACCTCGTCCGGGCGCAAAATGCGGGCCTGCGCGCGCCGCGCCCAAATCGCCGCGAGATGGCTTTTTCCCGAGCCTGCCGGGCCCGTCAGGATCAGCATGGGGGCCGGCCATTCCGGCCAAAGATCGATCAAGCCGAAGGCCTCTTCGTTCGAGGACGAGACCAAAAAGTCCTCGGCCTCGAAGGCGGGCGCGCGGGTGAGATCGAAGGTCAGTTGCCGCGCGGACGATCGTTTGCCCGGCGCCGCCTCGTCAGGCCACATTGCGGCCGTCCGTCTGTGTCGCCGGGACAGCAAGTTCCTCCCCCGCGTAGGGTTCATCCCCCGCGTAGAGCGGGCTTTCGCGGTAGCGCCGCACCGCGAACCGCAATAACACACCCGCGGTGGCGGCCACCGGCACGGCGACAATGAGGCCAGTGAAGCCAAAGACGCTGCCAAAAGCGAGAAGCGCGAAAATCAACCAGACGGGATGCAGGCCGACCTTGTCGCCCACCAGCTTGGGCGACAAGACATTGCCTTCGAGGAATTGCCCCACGAGCACGACGCCAAGCGCCGTGACGGGAAGATGCCAGGACGGCCAGCCCTGAACCACGGCGATCAGCAGCGACACGATCAGCACCAATAGCGACCCGATGTAGGGAATGAAGCTGAGGAGACCGCCGGTCAAGCCGATCAGCAATCCGAAATTAACCCCAACCACCGTCAGCCCTAGGCCGTACCAGAGCGCGAGAAACAGACAGACCAAGGACTGGCCGCGCAAAAACCCGGACAAAGCCCGGTCGATCTCGCGAGCCAGACCCCAGATCGTCGCACGATGGCGCGGCGGCACGAGCCCGTCGATGGCCGCGATCATCTTGGGCCAATCGAGCAGCAAGTAAAAGACGACGACAGGGATGATCACGAGCCAGGAGAGAACATCGACCACAGCCGCCCCCCGCGAGAGCAGCCCGTTGGCAAACCCGCCAAGCCACTGAACCCCTTTGTTGGCAATATCGGCCACATGGCCCTTGATATCGGGGGCGGTGGGCTCGTCGAGCCCGAACTTTTGCAGGAGAGACCCGGCATAGCCATGGGTCATCTGGTCTCCCGCGGAGGCAATCAACGCCTGGGCTCTATTGACAAGATCTGGCAAGTCCTTGATAAAATTAGAGAACTGATGGCCGAGCATGGGCGCGAGAAGGGCCGCGGCCAGAGCCACGACGACAAGCGCGCCGAGCAGAATGATGGTGGCCGCCGCCGCCCGGCCGAGGCCGAAGCGATGCGCCCACCCCACGACCGGATCGAGCAAATAGCCCAGCACGAGCGCCACGACGAAAGGCGGCAGAACCGCGCTGAACAGCCAAAGCAGAAAAACAAGAACGGCAAGGGCCGCGAGCCAGAAGCGGACTTGCGCCATATCGCCAGCCGCTCTCACCTGCGCCAAATTTCCGGGCATAATCTCCTCACGGGTTCATGTGCCGCAGCCATTGCTGGAGATAGGCAGCCATGGAGAGAAGCGTCAATGCCGCCACCGCGTAAAACCCGCTATTCACCCATGGTCCGACGGGATAGGCCATCGCCTCCAGCGCAAGAATTGACGCTGCAACAAAGATTTGAGCGACCGTATTGATTTTAGAGATCAGCAAGGGCTTGATCGCCATGGGCCGGCGCATCAGCCACGAGAGAAGGACCGCGCCGATGATCATGATATCGCGGGCAACAACCAGGATCGCGAGCGCGGGCGGAACCGCCGCTTCGATCGCCAGCGTGACATAGATCGACACCAAAAGCGCCTTATCGGCCAAGGGATCGAGATAGGAGCCGAGTTCCGTCCGCAGATCGAAGGTCTTGGCCAGCCAGCCGTCGAGGGCGTCGCTCAAGCCGGCCACGATAAAAATGGCGCAGGCCCAGGCCCACCGATGCGTGACGATCATATCGATGATCGCCGGCACTAGGAACAAGCGGCCAATCGTGATCAGATTTGGCAAGGAGCGGAAGCGGAAGATCCAAGAGCGCATCGAAGTTGAAATGCCGATCCCGCTTGCGCGGCGAAGAGAGGACGCTTATGGCGCATGACAAACCGCTCGTCATATCCGGCGATCGGGGTTGGTCCTTAGCCAGGCTTGTCTCTAGAGATAGGACGGCCGGCACATAAAGCGAAGCGGACGATGACCGGGACGACAAAAAATGGCCTGACCTACGCCGATGCCGGCGTCGATATCGATGCGGGCAATGAATTGGTCCAGCGGATCAAGCCGCTGGTTCGCGCCACGCGCCGGCCCGGTGCCGATGCCGAGATCGGCGGCTTCGGCGGCCTGTTCGATCTCAAAGCGGCTGGCTTTAAAGACCCGGTTCTGGTGGCCGCCAACGATGGCGTCGGCTCGAAGGTGAAGATTGCCATCGAGACCGGGCGGCATGAGACGATCGGCATCGATCTCGTCGCCATGTGCGTCAACGATCTCATCGTCCAAGGCGCCGAGCCTTTGTTCTTTCTCGATTATTTCGCCAGCGGCCGGCTCGACACGGAAACCGGCGCCGCCCTGGTCGCGGGCATTGCGGCCGGCTGTATCGAGGCCGGCGCGGCCCTGATCGGCGGCGAGACGGCGGAAATGCCAGGGCTCTATGCCGGCAAGGATTACGATCTCGCCGGCTTTTCCGTCGGCGCCGCCGAGCGCGGCACGCTGCTGCCCTCGGGCGTAACGCCGGGCGATGTCATCCTCGGCTTGCCCTCCTCGGGAGTCCATTCCAACGGCTATTCCTTGGTGCGCCGGATCGTCGCCAACGCTGGACTGGCCTGGGAGGATCCGGCGCCTTTCGCACGGGAACAAGATCTCGCCAGCGTCCTCCTGACGCCCACGCGCATCTATGTGAAGGCCATTCTTCACGCGCTGCGTGCTGGCTCCGGCATCAAGGCCCTGGCGCATATTACCGGCGGCGGCTTTCCCGAGAATATTCCGCGCGTGCTGCCGCAAGATTGCGCGGCGGCCATCAATCTCGATGCCGTGCCGGTCCAGCCGGTGTTCCGCTGGCTCGCCTCGAGCGGCGGCGTGGCGGAAGCGGAAATGCTTCGCACCTTCAATTGCGGGATCGGCATGATCGTCGTGGCTGGCGCCAACGAAGCCTATGCCGTGACCGCGCGGCTGCGCGAGGCCGGCGAAACGCCCGTGGTGCTCGGCGAAATCGTGCCCCGCACAGGGGCGGCTACTATCTTCACCGGCAGGCTCGCTCTTTGAGCCCGCCGCGCAAGCGCACCGCCATTCTCATTTCCGGACGCGGATCGAACATGCGCGCCCTCATCCAGGCCGCGCGCGAGCCCGCCTATCCCGCCGAAATCGCGCTTGTCCTCTCCAACCGGCCCGACGCCGGCGGCCTGGCCTTCGCGCGCGCCCAAGGCATCGCGGTCGCGGTCGTGGATCACAAGATTTTTGCCGGCCGGGAAGAGTTCGAGCGGTCGATGCAAGCCCTGCTCGAGGTCCACCGGATCGAACTGATCTGTCTCGCCGGATTCATGCGGGTGATGACCCCGTGGTTCACCGGGCAATGGCACGGGCGCATGCTCAACATCCACCCTTCCCTGCTGCCGGCGTTTCGCGGCCTCGACACCCACGCCCGCGCGCTCTCCGAGGGCGTGAAGGTGCATGGCTGCACCGTCCATTTCGTCGTGCCGGCGCTCGACGAAGGCCCAATCCTCGCGCAAGCCGCCGTGCCCGTGCTCGATCGAGACACGCCGGAAAGCCTTGGGCGCCGGGTCCTGGCGCAGGAACACCTGATTTATCCCGAGGCTTTGGCGCGCGTCGCGGGTGGGCTGATCACCGTGCAAGGCAACCGCGTTTTCGACGCGGCGCCGGCCCTCGAACCCGCGGCGCTCGTCATGCCGCCGCTGGACAAATAGGCCGGACGCAAGAACGCATCCGGCCCTGTTTCTATCGAACGAGCGGATCGGGTCCGAAACGGTTCGGACCTGGCGTGCCGGTCAAAAATCCCGTTTCGACGAAATACCAAATCGCTCCAATAAACGGCACGAATTGAATCAAGATCCACCAACCGGATTTATCACGGTCGTGATAACGTTTGATCCCAATGGCAATTCCGGAGCAGACCAATGCGATGATATAGCCGAAGATCAGGACCAAATAGGGGATGGCGGCAACGCCGGAGACGGAATAGGTCCCGTCTTCTTTAATTTCACCGGGGAAAATCACCCATAGCAACGTGAGCAAAACGCCGACGATGAAACTGGCCGCGATGTAATAAAGGACCGCTTTCCAGAATTTCGCGCGGTTGAACCGGCCTTGAGCCGAAAATAAAAATTCCTTCATTTATTGCACCCCCTCAAATCATGGCAACTTCCGAGAACCAGATCACTCCGCGCGATCCCAGTTCCCGGCACGATCGAAATTGATCGTCATCGTCCGCCGGGCCAATGATTTGACCGTTGCCGCGACAAGACAGCGCGGAATCCATAGCTTAGCCGTGGCTTCCCCGCCATGACGTAAATATTCTATTGAGAAACATAGTTAACGTTGGAACAATCGCCGGTGGCTTGCTTGCGAAATTACAAGTATTGCGCCGGGCTGGACGAGATGTGCTGGAGCATTCCATCTCGTCAGAAATTCTGCTGGTCAACAATGTTGCCGGCCGGGATCCTGCCCGGACCGGCAAATCAAACCTAGAATCAGCCGACGATTTCGTTGCCGGAAAACCATTGCGCGATTTCGATCGCCGCCGTCTCCGGGCTATCCGAACCATGTCCGGAGTTTTCTCCGACGGAGAGTGCGAATTCCTTGCGGATCGTGCCGGCATCGGCCTTGGAGGGATCGGTTGCGCCGAGAACGTCGCGATAGGCCTTGATCGCATTCTCGCCTTCGAGAACCTGCACGACGACCGGGGCGGAGATCATCGATTCCACGAGTTCGCCAAAGAACGGCCGGGCTTTGTGCACGGCATAGAAGGTCTCGGCCTGTTCGCGGGTGATACGCACGCGCTTTTGCGCAACGATGCGCAAGCCAGCCTTTTCGATCAGCGCATTGATCGCGCCCGTGAGGTTACGCCGCGTCGCATCGGGCTTGAGGATAGAGAAAGTACGTTCGATCGCCATGTGCGGCAGGTCCTCAATTCCAGGGAAAAACAGTAAGCGGGGCGCTTATAGCTAGGCAGCCGGGAATGAGCAAGGCGGTTGCCGCCGCGCCGCCATGGCCGCGCACGCGTTCCCGCTATCGGCAAAGCCTCACGGCGGGGCTTAAAACGGCGAGAGCGCGTTCCACATCGGTGGAACCATTGATGTGATAAGAACCCACTCTCTTTATAAGAGGTTATAATATTTCCTCGATCACGAAAGCCTGCAACTTTCGTGGGAAACACGCTAGCGTCTATGGCTCAGCGCACCGGCATGGACCACGCCGGCATAGATCAAATGCAATTGACCGATCGAAGACGGATTCGAGACCGGCAGCAGCGTTACACCCTTGGCTTGCTCGCCAACGAGGGGATTGTCGCCGGGAGCGAAGCCAAAAATAGGGCCCGTAAAGTCCCCTTGAAGGACGGCGAGACCGTCAGGGTCCGGCGATACCACTTTGAAGGTCAAAATCCGGTCCGCGGTTTGACCGATATTCATGCTGATAATGCCGGTATATCCGGCGTAAATTTCAAGTGGCCGGTTTCCTCTGCGATAGACGCAGTCCGCATCGCGATTTGTCGCCACGACCAAACCCAAGCCGCCGTGGACTTCGCAGCGCAGCTCACCGGCCGGTGTTTCAGCCCTTGCGGAAACCGCGGAAACCAGCGTCGCGAGGACACAACCGGCAACAAGTGAGTTTATGCGCATAAAAAACCTCCTGAAGGCCCAAAACCAGCTGCGCCCGGCTCTTCATGGCCTAGCCCAAGCAAATTTGTCCGTGGCGGGACATTACAGATCAAGTGCCCAATCGCAAAGACCGGGGATGACAAAAAGCCGCGTAGCAAGGACGGCGCCGTCTTCTAAGTCGCTTTTCATCTTTGCTCCCCGGTGGCGGGGAGAGCTAGGCTGTGCAAATGGCCGAAAGATCCTATGCTGACAGGCGGCGGCTTCAAACACGCGCCCGGTAAGCAAAAACCGCCGGTTTCGCGTGTTCCGGGCGCCGCATTTTGCGAGGATGTTGAAATGGACGAGCTTTCCCAAACCCGGACTGCGATGGCGGTTCTTTTCGTGGCGTTGGTGAAAGCGCTCAACGAGAAAAACGAGGGGCTGACGCATTCGTTCTTAAAGCATCTGGACGAAGCCTATTCCGATCTGAGGGAGACCGGCGTGGACCCGGCGGTGAACGATATCCTGTCATGGACGAAAGAAAGCCTCCAAAGCGATGAGGATCTCGGACAGCCGGCTTGGGTTGTCTACGGAAAGGCCCGGGGCCAAGAGCAACTCCTACCGTCGAGCGAACAGGTGGAGATGGTAACGCTGATCGAGGCTCTTGGCTTTTGGAACAAGCTGCCAGAGCACGAGCGCCGCATTGCAACGATCGAAACCGCGAGCGGCCGCCGTTTTGATGCCGCCGGAATCCGCAAGCTGCTGAAGGTTTACAAGCATGAATTGACATTATGACTTGCCCGGCCGGATGTTCACCCGAGCGGGGGATTACGAGGGATTTTGCCTCGCCGGATTGACCCATATCAAGGTCCACCCGGAGCCGCCCGGATAATAGTTTGGTGTACGAATGATTGAATGATCGCACCAAGACGATTGGGGATGAGAATGCTTGTAAAGGATGCCATGACGTCGCCCGTCATCTCGGTTTCGTCGCAAGCCGCCCTATTCGAAGCGGTGAATCTCTTGGTCACGCACCGGCTCAGCGGTCTTCCCGTCCTCGACGAAACGGGGCAGCTTTGCGGCCTGATCAGCGAGGGTGATTTGCTGCGCCGGATCGAGTTGGGAACCGTGCATCGGCCGGATCACTGGTGGTCCAAACTTTTCTCGTCCTACAGCACGGTCGAAGCCTATCGAATGGCGAACGGCCGCAAAGTCGCCGACGTCATGAGCCATTCGCCCATCACGATCGACGCCGACGCCACCTTGGCGGACGCGGCGCGGGCGATGGAAAAGCATGGCATCAAACGGACGCCGGTCGTCCACGACGGCAAATTGGTGGGCATGTTGACCCGTGCCGATTTCGTCAAGGTGCTTCACCGGTTGGGCTCATCCGCCCATGAGGGGAGCCCTGTCTCCGACGGCGAGATCGAGGAAAAGATACGCGCGGAGGTCGACGCCCAGCCGTGGGCCGTCACCTGCGCTTTGACGATCACGGTCGAGAATGGGCACGTCACGCTGACTGGCATGGTGCCCAGCCAGAGCCACGGCGAAGCGATCCGCGTCGCCGCGGAAAACGTACCCGGCGTTCGGGCCGTCGAGCAAAAACTCGAAGTGGTGCCGCCGGTCGTCTTGTCCGGACTCTAAGCTGGGATAATTTCGAGGACAGGCTCCAACCTCTTAAAAAGAGAGCGAGTTCCTGTCGCTTTGGTGTGTCCGCCAAAGCGGAACGCGCTCGAGCATGTCCCGAAAAAGTTGCAGACTTTTTCGATCGAGGACATGCTCTAACTCCTTAAAAAGAGAGCGCGTTCCTATCGCTTTGGTGAGTCCGCTGAAGCGGAACGCGCTCGAACCGTTAAGCGCTTTTTGAGCGAATAAAATGAGGGGTCGTCAACCCTTACCGCTGTTAACGGCGTTCCCTAACGATTCCAAAACCCACCGTCTGCATGATGTCTCAATCAACTGGAGGCAATCACATGAAAAAGCTCATCGCTCGTTTTTCCGCTTATTCCGTGGCCCGCAAGACGGCTTTGGACATCAACACGATCATTGCCTTGAGCACGGGCGCAGTCGGCTGAGCTAGAGCGCTTTCCGCTTTGGCGATTCCACCAAAACGACAGGAACTCGCTCTCTTTTTAAGAGGCTAGAGCATGTCCCTGGCAAATGGTTGGTGGTATGGGTTGGCGCTCGACCTCTTGCCAAAGGCGACTTTCATGATCGATCAGCCGCGTTTCGAGCTTTTCGCTTTCTGGCGAACGTCCGCCACGTTCCGCGTCCGCGTCGCGTTGAACCTGAAGGGGCTAACGGCCCACGAGCATTTCGTGAATGTCGACGCCGGCGAGCAGCGCGATCCCGCGTTTCTTAAGATCAATCCGCTCGGCGGTGTTCCAGCGCTTGTATTGCCCGGTCATCCGCCGCTGACGCAGTCTATCGCGATCCTGGAATATTTCGAGGAAATCGCACCAACCCCGCCACTCTTGCCGGGCGATCCGCTTGGCCGGGCGCGCGTGCGCTCCATCGCGGCGATGCTCGCCACGGATACCCATCCACTCGTTACGCCACGCGTAAAGCGATACCTTACCGGCGCTGGTTTTGACGACGCGGCCTGGCGCGCTTGGCAAATTCATTGGTTTTCGACAGGCTTGCAAGCGGTCGAGCTGCGCCTCGCCACCGAAGCGGACACCGGCGCCTTTTGCCATGGCGACGCGATCACGCTAGCCGACATTTGTCTCGTGAGTATCACGGCAATGCTGAAGGTCTTCAAGATAACGGTGGCCGGCATTCCGGTCATCGACGGCATCGTTTCTCGTTGCGAGAGGGAGCCCGCCTTCGCCAAGGCGGACCCGTTTAAGCAAGTTGGTGCGCCGCAAACTTGATCCGGCGATTTCAAAACGCGCCGAGGAGATGAGCCAATGAACATCTATCGACTTGACCCAATCGATCCAGGCCATCCGGCATGGGGGTCCTCGAACGAAAAGGACGTCGTGTGGGCCGCCGCCCCTACGCCAGAGGATGCCCGCAAGCTCGTCGCCTTGAAAACCAGGATTGATATCCAAAGCACGGCCGGCGATGAATCGCCGTGGCTAAACAAGGCCGTGACGTCCTGCGTCTCGGAGCCCACGATGACCCACGTCGACGCTGGAACGGTGGTCCGGGTGGACGGAAGTCTTGTGGGACGTTAGAGCATGTCCCGAAAAAGTTGCAGACTTTTTCGATCGAGGACAGGCTCTAACTTCTTAAAAAGAGAGCGAGTTCTTATCGCTTTGGTGAGTCCACCAAAGCGGAACGCGCTCTAAGGCGGGCGACTTAGTGCCCGGCAAAGCCCCGGAACGCCCGGCAGCGATTGCGGCCGTGTGCGGGAGGCCCAGCGCATGGCGCTGGCTAAGACCCGCGCGGAATCCTTTTCTCGATCCGGCCGCCAGCTGGTTCGGGTGCCATGAGCCTTGGCTCGCAATCGGAGGAAGTACGGACGATGTCTGAAGCATCTGGCAGCCACCCCGTCGCGCCTAAAGCCACCGATTACGTCGTCGTCGAGGGCTCGGAAGGCAAGCGCCGCGATTTCCGCGTCAGCGTCGGCTTGCGCGAGGGTTGGGACGAAGAAGGCCGCGTCTTCGATGTCTCCGAAGCCGTGCGAACCGCCCGCGCGTGGATGAGACGGCGGGTCGAAGCGGGCCAGCCCGCCTTGTCCGGCATGTTCACCCGCGCGGAGGTCACCTACGCTTGGCCCCGTCCAGACGGCACTGTTGGATCAGACCGCGAACCCGTGGCTTTATTCACGGGCGAGGCGGTCCACGCCTATCTCGGACATTTACCCGACGAGGCTATTGAAGCGATGCTGAACGAGCTGGCGGCCGAGCTGGGCACGGCGCTCGGTCAGGAGCGCATTTATGTGGCGTTCGCCGAGCGGACATGGATCCTGGATGCCGGGAGCCGCGAGACTTAAAACACTCACGGATCAACCGGTGTGCCAATCTTCCTTCGCGCCGGCCGGCGCGGTGGCCTTTTCCCGGATCGGCGATCCCACACCGGCGAGATTCACAATGCCGAGGTCAATTAGGTGCTTCGAGACGCTACCAGGCGCCACCGAGCGTTCCGGGGCGGATTAGCCGGTCACATCGGTGTTGGTTCAATTCGAAGCTTTAGCGATAAGCCCCTGATCGTCCCTCGCCTCGCGTTCCAAACGCAGGATCATGGAAGCCAGACGGGGCTCGGATATGCAGTCAGCCGCCGCCACGGCCGGAAACCATTGCCGCTCGCGTTTATCCTTCTCGGGCCAAGTCCCAAGTTCGTGCTCGACATCAAGGCGATAGACCATGACCCGACAAGGCTGGACACGGTCGTTGAGCCTTTTCTGGTAGGTATAGCCGCCGACCGGATGTTTGCCCACCTTTCCGATGACCCCTGCTTCTTCGAACGCTTCCTTGGCGGCGGCTTGATGATCCTTTCGCCCCTTCATCGGCCAGCCCTTCGGGATGATCCAACGGCGCGTCTCGCGCGAGCGTATCAGCAAGACCTCCATGTCACCGGCGATGCCGATGCGGACCGGCAGCGCGGCAACCTGAGCGCGGTAGGCAAATTCGCTCGGCGGAAACTTCGATTTCACCGCTTGTCCCTATCGGGCATCAGAAAAATTGAGACAGACGGCAGCGTCATTTATTGGAGACGCGGCGAGTCTGATGTTTAATTTTATGCGGCGTTTTTTTGATGTTGCAAGCGGTGGCTTCGGATCGCACGTAGAACCCAATCATGCACGTATTGGTTACTCAAGCGACCTCCAAACTAAGCAATCACATCAACATTATGTGTTAATTCTTTGAAATATATGGTTGAAGGTGACGAACTCGAACCTCCAGCCCTCTTGGTGTAAAAGGGGGAGACGCTTTTTGAGCGAACCTCCGATTTCGCCCGCAGCGGCGGTATTGCCGACGTTCGCTCCCGCTCCGATATCGTCGCAGGTAAATTGCCGGGATGAAAGAGGAAAACAATGAGCGTCGCCTTCGTCCGGGAAGAGAGCGCCGAAATGGCTGCGGAGGTCGAGCTGCATACAACGCGGCACGGAAGATTGAGGACGTGAATGAACGCCAGTCAGCACCGGTCCTCCAGCCTATTGCCCCGACCCGGCCGCGATCGCGGCGGCGGCGGAAGCGCAATCCGCCGATATCCCGAAGGAATAGCCCTCCCTCACGACCAGACGACGACGCGCGTCATGAACAAGATGGGCTAACGGACAGGCGGACTCAAACGGACGTCCTGGCCGCGGATTTCGTGACATCTCATGCGGGCGCGCGTTTCGCGGCAAGAACGAGTTCGGCATCCCGGCCCACCAGTTCGGCGAAATGGTCGGGCGCCGCACGATATGTGGCGACGCCCGAAGAGATCGATCGCAGTTCGATGATCATGTCGCCCATCTCGGCTTCGGGCATGAGCGCGCGCACCACGTCCCAATTCTCCCAGCCGGGGCGCCTGTCGAAGCCCAGGATCTGGCCGCGGCGCGACGAGACGAGGGCCGTGGCTTTCGCCGTGGCGCTCGAAGGCACAAAAATTTCGACGCGGTCGACCGGTTCGAGCAAGACGGCGTAACACCGCGACAGCGCGTCGTTGATCGCCAGCCGGCCGGCCAGCTGAAACGCCATGTCGGACGAGTCGACCGAATGGTATGACCCGTCGACCAAGGCCACGGACAGGTCCACGACCGGAAAACCCAGAGGCCCCGTTTTCAGCGCGGAACGGATACCCTCTTCGACGGAGGCAATGTATTGGCGGGGAACAGCGCCGCCAGTCACCTTGTCGATGAAGACAATCCCCGAGCCGGGCGGCAGGGGCGCGACATCGATAACGACGTCACCGAACTGGCCATGGCCGCCGGATTGCTTCCTGTGGCGGCCGCGCACGCCCGTCGCCGTTTTACGGATCGTCTCGCGGTAGGCGATGCGGGGTGGACGGACGTCGACGGCGACTCCGAACCGCGACGAGAGCTTCTCGACCGCGATGCGAAGGTGCAGGGGGCCCTGGCCGTGCAGGATCGTTTCGCCGAGTTCGGCATTCGTCTCGAGGATCAAGCCGAAATCCTCATCGATCAGCTTTGCTAGCGCCGCGCTCAGCTTGACGTCGTCCTTGCGTTCCCGGGCCTGGACGACTTGCGCCATGACCGGCGCCGGCCTCTCCGGCAGAAGGATCGGATCCGCGCTCTTACCGGTCGAGACGGTGTCGCCTGTGCTTACGCCGCCGAGACGTCCGAAGGCCACGGTCGCGCCGGTGGACGCCTCTCCGATCTTGAGAGACGTCTGTCCGATCATTTGGAACAGTCCGGAAATCCGCACCCGCTCACCCGCCGCCGTCGAAAGAAGAGCGCCGTCCTTGATCGACCCGCGCAGGACGCGAGCCACCGAGAGCTTGCCGGCGTGCGCGGTATGCAGCGTCTTCACGACGAGGGCGAGCGGATCGCCGTCGCTTTCGACGCCGAGACGTTTTACGGTCGCGTCCGTCGCCGGCGTTTCATGGCGAAGCGCCTTCATCAAGCGCAACACGCCATTGCCGCGCCGCGCCGCGCCGACGAGGACGGGCACGGCGAGTCCTTCGCGGAGTTCCCGCGCGAGGTCGTCGAAGATCCGGTCGCGCGGCGGCTTGACCTCCTCGAGGAGCGCCTCGACCAAGGCGTCGTCATGGTCGGACAGGCGCTCGAGCATCGCATAGAGCGCGTCGCGTTCCTCCGAAACGGCATCGGCGGGAATGTCGATCACCCGCGAGGGCGCGTGCTCCTGGTAGATGAAGGCACGTTCGAGCGCGAGATCGATGGAGCCGACGGCGATGCCGTTCTTCCATGTCAGAATCTGCCGGAGGAGAAGAGGGACGCGCGAAGCGGGTTGCAGAAGCCGCACGAGATCCTGCGCCGTCTGCGTGCTTTCGTCGATCTTGTTGACGAAGAGGAACCGCGGGACGCCCAAGGATTCCAGCGTGTGCAGGACCGTCTGAAGCGCGGGGATCTTTTTCTCGTCGGAATCGCAAACCACAATGGCGGCATCGACGGCTGGCAGGACGGTCAAGGATTCCGCCGCGAACTCGATCGAGCCAGGACAGTCGATGAACGTATAGGCATCACCCATGAAGTCGACCGTCGCGACATTCGCTTCCGTGCTCATGCCGTGCGCGCGCGACTCGGCGCAGGCATCGCCGACCGACGTCTTGAACGCCACGTCGCCCTGACGTTGGATCGCGCCCGCCCGTGCGAGAATGGCTTCCAGCAGGGTCGTCTTGCCGCCTTGGAGCGGGCCAACGATCGCGATGCAGCGGTGGCGCCGCGCGCCGCTTTCATCCACCGGCGATGGATCGCGAGCCTTCGTGTCTTGGATCATAATCTGCTCCCACTGTATGGGGCGGCGGGATAGACCCATGCCCCGCCGCCGAGCACGCCGCGCGACGAATGCGTCCTCTCGAGCGCGATACGGCAGCCTGTCTGTTGGGCGGGCACCGTCTGCTTTTGGATGATAGAACACGATGGAGGGCGCCGCCTATCCATCCAAGCGACGGGCTTGATCGGCGATGCAGGGGCGCGCAATGCCGCCTCCGGCCGGCCAGCTTCTGGTCCGCGGTCCGGCTTTCCTGTAACCTTATCTCAAGGCGGCGGCGCGGACATGACCACGCCGGTACGTCGGCAGGAGACTTCCATGGCATGGCACGTGCGCTTTTACAGCCCCTCGCTCAAGCATGAGCTTCTCTCGCCGGAGCTCGAGACCGAAGACGAAGCGCTCGAAGCGGCTTGGCAGCTCGCGCAGAGCGGCGAGGATATTACGTCCATCGAAGGGCCGGATGGCGAGATCGCCTCGGCGGACGAGGTGGAGCTCTGGTTTCGCGAGCATCGCCAAGCGCCCTCTCCGGCGCTTGGACCGGCACAAGCGGGTGGCGAGGATGCGGAAACGTCCTGAGGCCCCTCCTTGCCGGTTCGCGGTCGGTGATGGGCTGTCGAAAGCCGGGGGCGAAGGAACTGCGGACGGCCGCGCGCTCGCGGATATCCTCGCTCTCCATTTCCTGATCTACGGACCGGAACGGTGAACAGCGGGGATACGGACTTGAACAGAGAACACCACAACACGGGCGCGCCAAGGGCCGCCGTTCGCCGCCGCGATTGGAGGCGCATTCATCACTCGCCGCTGTTTTGGGTCGGCGTTGTGATGTTCCTGGCGGCGATTTCGATATACGTGCTGTCCGACGACCTTTCGTGGCGGCCACACTTCCAATGATCTGATGCACGCCGTGCGGGAACTGGCCGGGCTTGCCAATAGCGGTCTCAAGCCGATCGGCGCCGGCGTCATGATCGCCAGACGTCGATGGTTATTGGTGGCGTCCTCCGCCACCTTGCCGGCCGGCCCCGCCTTTCTGCCCTGGATACAAGTCCACTAGCGCGTCAGGGACCCAATAGCAGTCCAGGTCACCGGTCAGCCGAACGCAGGAAAGCGGAAGTTGTTTTTCGTCTATACCGATAGTGACGCCTTTCGCGAACACCATGCACGACCTGGAGGCGATCAGAGGCTGGCTAAATGCGGCGAGACCCGCAGCGTCCTTCTTGACCCGCAAGGTTGCGGCTTTGATGGCGTCGCTTGGGGCCTTGCATCCGAGAGCGGCCGAGGTGAGAACGGCCGCGCTGGCGGACGAACAGCAAAGGACGGCGGCAAGTCCAGCATTACGCAGAGCAGCCGGCTTCATAAAATATCTCCCGTAAAGGCGGATGTGCGCCAAAATGCGAAAAGCTCGAAATGCGGCTGATCGTCCATCAGAGTTGCCTTTGGCGAGAGGTCGACAGCAACATATATCATCAACCGTCGCCCCGGGGAACGACGCGGCCTTGCTAACAAAAGCTTAAGACACGCCGATAGGATACCGATCCAATTCGAGAAAATTGGATCAGAGCGAGCACGAAGCCCGCACGAATCGCTTTGTCGAAATTCATTCGGCTAAAACCTGAGGACTCCATGGATCAAGACCATATCGCCCGGATTGTCGCTCAGTCCACCAATGAGCAGCTTCAAAAAATGATCTCGACAGACACCAAGAAAATGCGGGCATTTAAGCCCGCTGCTTCGGCCGAGCTGGAGCGCCGCAAAAAAGTAGCGAGCGATTTACAGCCGTGACCCTCACGTCCTTCGCTGCCCGGCATTCGAATGGATCACGCCGGGCGCCGCATTCCCTACACCGAGCACGCCGCCCACCATTCCGAGTCCTCCACCACTCGCGCCGAGTACATCACCGCTCACACCAAGCACCCCGCCGCTCACGCCGGCCGCTCCATCCCCCACGCCGAACACTCCGCCGCCCACTCCGAACACTCCGCCAGCCTCTACAAACGAGAGCCACGTCATCACCACGCTCGGCACGTTCACCGTCGGGAACTGGTCGGCCACCGCATATTCGGCGGCCGGCTCAATGGCTTTCGATCATTGTGTGGGAGAAACCCTTTACAGGAACGGCATCACACTCGCGTTCGGGGTCACTCGCACCTTCCAATGGAGCATGGCGTTCTTCGACCCAGCTTGGCAGCTGACTCCGGGAACCTCCTACCCGCTCGCCTTCACCATCGACCGTTCGCAGCCCGACATGGCAACAGCGATCGCGATCAGCGCCAATACGGTCGTCGTCCCATTGGCTCCCGACGTGGCCTTGTTCAAAAGATTCATGAAAGGTGAAAAACTTACGGTTGAAGCGGCATCGGAAGCCTTCGTCTTCGATCTGACCGACACGTCCAAGCTGCTGCCTGATCTTCTGAGATGCGTCGAATCCTACGTCGGCACCGCTCCTTCGACGTCAAATCCATTCGAGACGTCTCCCGGGCGCTAATTCTAGAGCACGTTCCCCCTGGGTAAAATCACCCATGGGATAAGAATTCGCTATCGCCGGGACCGTGCCCCCATGCCGTCCAGCGCGCCAGCCGGCCGCCGGTTGAAATTTTGCCGCGCGCTTGATCCAAATTAATGCCCAGCCTGTTCGGGTGCCCGAAACTACACCGAATTTTGGTGCACACCGGGAGATCGAAAATGAGGAAAACGAGCGCAGTACCGGGATTGATCTTTGTCGTCATTTTCGGCGTTGGCTTGGCGCTGGCTTACCTCGGATATGCTCTTTTGGCTTATCGTGGAAGCCTTTGGATAGCGGTCGCCGGCTTCGTCATTGCCTTTGTTGCTTTGTACTCGATCAAGATTGCCGATCAGTGGGAGAGAGTGATCGTCTTGCGCTTGGGGCGCTTCCGCTCCCTGGAGGGACCGGGATTGTTTTATATCATCCCGGTCATCGAAACGGTGCCTTATTGGATCGACACGCGCGTGATCACCGGCTCCTTCAAGGCCGAAAAGACCCTCACGAAAGATACGGTGCCGGTGGATGTCGATGCCGTGTTGTTTTGGAAAGTCGTGGATCCCAAAAAGGCGGCGCTCGACGTCGCCGACTATGGCAGCGCCATTAGCTGGGCCTCGCAAACGGCCCTGCGCGACGTGATCGGCAAGACCATGCTTTCAGACATGCTGGAGGGACGGGAAAAGATCAGCGACGAGCTTCAGAAGATCATCGATTTGCGCACCGAGCCATGGGGCATCAATGTCATTTCGGTGGAGGTCAAGGACGTTCTCATTCCCGCGGCCCTCGAGGATGCGATGTCGATGCAGGCCCAAGCGGAGAGAGAGCGCCAGGCCCGCGTGATTCTCGGGGATTCGGAGAGGCAGGTGGCCGAGAAATTCGGGGAAGCGGCGAAGACCTATATCGATAATCCGGTCGCGCTGCATCTCAGAGCCATGAACATGCTTTACGAAGGTTTGAAGCAAAACTCGACGATTGTCATCGTCCCGAGTTCGGCGGTGGAAACGATGCAGCTCGGCAGCATGGCCGGACTGACCGCGCTTACGATGGGATTGGGGCAAGAAGGCGCAACCCATGGGAAGAAAAGCCCGCAGCCGGGTTCGCCGTCCGAACCCTCGAAGGCCGTGGACGGACAAGAAGGGAACGCGCATTGAATCGCACGCGTCGAATTACAATTCGAGGATGAGCATCGGACACATGGCATCTCCCGTGCGCATATCAATTATCAACGCGCGGCGGGTGCCACGCTTGCGCGCGCCACGTCGATTTCGTTGGCCAGGTCCGCGCACTTGGCCAAAAGTGCTTCACGTTCGCCAGCGCGCGGATCCTCGATCACGGTCTCGAGCAATCGCTCGAGGATGACGCCGACCTCCCTGCCGCCGCGATAATTCTCCGGCCTGATCCCGCGCTCCACCAGAATTTGGATCACATCCTCACCGCTTATAGACAATTCCCGGACGGAAATGGGGGCATTTTCCCGCATCAACTTGCGGACCCTGCCCTCGAACGCCGCGTTGCGGGCTAGTGCCGCGCCAATATCGCCTCCCTTGCCCTTAATGTCGGCATACCGCACGGCGAACTGGCGGTCGACGTTTGCAAGACCAACGCGGCGGATGAACCTGCGCACAGCCGCATCCGGCAGTTCTTCCCCGCTCGACTGCCGCGTGGCGAACATGTGCTCGCTGACAGCCAGCCGGACGCCTTCCACAAAATCCTCGGAAAATCGCAGGCGTCGCAGAATATCGGCTGCCATCACGGCGCCCACGGCCTCATGGCCGTAAAACGTATTTCCCTCACCATCCGGACGTGGCGCGGCCGTGCGCGGCTTCCCGATGTCGTGCAGGAGCACAGCCACTCGCGTGGAAAGATCGTCCCCTTTCGCAGCCGAGGCATCCAGGGCCGCCATGACGTGATCCCACACGTCGAAAGCATGATGGCGATTTTGGACGAAACCAACTCCTTCGAGAAGTTCCGGGATGACATGGGCGAGCAGCCCGCTGTCCCGCAACAGCGTCATCCCTTGGGAAGGCCGCTCGGACTTCTCGAGTAATTTTATGAACTCATCCCGGATGCGCTCGGGTGAACAATGCGTAATGGCCGAAGCTTTGGAAGCCATTTGTAAGAACGTGCGCGGTTCGATCTCAAAACCGAGACGGGACGCAAATTGAGCCGCCCGCAGCATCCGCAAGGGGTCGTCGTCGAAGGATTGCTCGCTGATGGCACGAACGATACCGTGACGCAGATCGTACAACGACCCGTCCGGAGCTATGAGGTGCCAATCGGAAAGACGCAGGCACAGAGCGTTGATCGTGAAGTCGCGCCGGAGTGCATCTTCCACGATGGACACTTCTGGCCCGAAGTCGACAGCAAAATCGCGGTGGCCCGGACCCGTGGAGCGCTCCCGGCGAGGCAAAGCCACATCGACCGCGGTGCCGCCGATCGTCACTTTCAGGACCGCGAAAGAGGCCCCGACGGCATTGACCTTTGCGCCGCTTGCTTCGAATTTGGCGACAACCTCCGGCAACGTGAACCCGGTGATGACATAATCGAGGTCCTTCGGCTCGGGAACGCTCCGGTTATGAAAATATCCCACCAAAGCATCGCGTATCCGGCCGCCGATCGCATAGACGTTGCCGCCAAAAAGAGAGACGAGGGCGGTATCGGCCGGCGCCGGAGAAATTTGAGACGCAAGATCGCTCGAAACGGGTACAAAACTCATATTTGACATCACCAGATCCTGCACGGCTGAGCATCCGTTCGCATATAAGGTCCGCGGTGAAACGTTTTAACCTCTGTTCTTTCGAATGACTTCAAAAGATAGTCTCCGCGGAGGCGTGACCACCCGTCGAGACCGGGCCGATTGCATCCCACGATAAGGCCCACACCTCCGCGATCGCTCGGCCAGTTCGATTCCCTGCCCAAAACACCGCAATCCGCCGGTTAGATCCCAGCGAATTTCACCCTCCTGCATGGCCGGACAAATCTTATCCGGCGCTATTTAACCGTGGTGACCGGAAATTGCTGTCCGCTAGTGTTTACAGTGGGATTCTGATCGTGCTGAAAGAGGTTCGAGGCCAGAGGCGAGACTTCATCTTGGACGTAGGCCGCAAGCCCGGCCGTGTTCACGATCCCATTGTTGTCGACGGGGGCCTTGACCGCGAAACCATCCTTGCCGCTAAGACCCTGCGCCACGACGTAGGTGAAGAGCCCGTGATTCCTATAGTTCTCCAGCGCTTCTTGGTCCGTGGTGGCGGCCGCGAGCACCGTCACCCCGATTCCACGGCTGCGGATCGTCGCGTCCGTGCCCGCGTTCATGCCGGCGGTCCGCTGCGCGTCCTGCAGGGCGTCGCCAACCGGCTGAGCATGGCACGTGTCGATGACCGCCAATTTCTTGGGGGCGTGGATATTGGCTAAGAGCCCCGTCAGTTCCTGGCCGCTGATCGCGTCGGCCTTCAGGCGCTCGGGCTCCGCGGAACTGACATTGGAGGTGACGAGATAATACTCGCCGTCGACGATATTCCCGTGGCTGGCGACATAGAAGACAAACACATCGTCGACGCCGACGGTTTTCTGCATGTCTTTCAAGGTTTGAATCAGGCTATCGCGCGTAGTGTCCCCAGGCTTGATCAAGAGCTTGATGTCGAGCTTCTGGAACAGCTTCGCGGAATAGGTTGTCAGCGTATCGGCGATGAGCTGCGCATCCGGGACCGCGTATTTGAGCGCGTTAGCCGGGTCCGGACTCCTAAACTCTCCGATGCCGGCCACGACGGCATGGAGGGTTCCGCGCGGCGCCGGCGGCAGATTTGCCGTCACGGAAGCGGTCGCGCCATTGCTCTGCACGCTGTGATCGGCGTTGAACGCGACGGCCCGTAGCGCGTTGGCTCCATTGAGGAGCGGCACCGAATAACTGCGCGTGACTTGGTCCCCCGACGGCGCCGCCGCATCATCCTGAATGATGGCGGAACCATTCAAAAAGACACGCACTTGGCCGATGCCGCCGCCGCCATCGGTAACACGCAGAGTCACGGTGAGCTTGGGTTCGCTGACCGATTGCGGCAGATCGACGAGCTCGACGACGGGCGGAGCTTTCTCGCTTTCAATGCTGCCGAAGCGAGCGAGCGGCTCGCCAGCCAGGCCGAGCCTCACTAAACCCGGCCGGTAGAACTTCTCGCGATAAGATGCGATTCCGAAAACGCGATCGCCAATACGGACGTTCAAATATTCCTCCGCCGGCGCGGTGGAGGAATTGAAAAACCCTTCGGGCGTTATGGCGAGAAACGATCCGTCGTCGAAGGCGACCAGCGCAGCACGCTCTTTGCCGGACGAACTGTCCCACGCCCTCGCCGTTCCGTCCGCGCTGCCCGAGGCCAGCACCTTCCCGTCAGGCGAGAAGGCGACGAACCAACCCAATTGTGTACGCCACGAACTCTGCGTGGAGAGTTCGCGCCCGCTCGCCACATCCCAGAGCCTGATGGCGTCAAACGGCCCCCCGAAGCCAACGTGTGCCCATCGGGAGAGAAGGAGACGGATGCGACAAACCCCCTATTCCCACTCAAGGTGCGCAGTTCGCTCCCGCTGGCCACATCCCAGAGCTTGATCGTGTGGTCGCCGCTCCCCGAGGCCAGAATGCGCCCGTCCGGCGAGAAGGCGACGGACGTCACAGACCCCATATGTCCCCTCAAGATGCGCAGCTCGCGCCCGCTGGTCACGTCCCAGAATTTGATCGTGCCGTCCCAACTCCCCGGGACCAAACACCTAGTGCCTGACCGCATAAGCCACGAATCTCTCGATACCTTGTGGCATGGCCTTAATGTCCAACCGGACCGGACGCCCGCCCGGCGATCATTCCGCAGGCTTTCGAACTTCTTTTCCAAAGCCCAACGCTGTCTCCGCCATTCACACCGCCGTACTATGATGGACTTCGATCAAACGTTTGGCTTTTTCAAAAGTTGCAAGAACAAGTGCCCATTGCGCGCATTAACCCGCGGCGTAAGCCACGAAGCGCTGGACGCAACGTCCCCGTTCGAGGCTCGTTTTTACAACAAAGCCCATACGCATTTGGATATCGTTGATCTTGATCAACAAACCGTATTTTTTAGGTTTACACGCTGTGTTGCCGCGCATCGAAAAAGAAGGCAGTGGCCGGGTCATGCTTGGCATCTATCGTGGCACCGGCGAACACGGAACCCTCCGGCGCTTGTTCACCTGTCTCTCACTCGAAGCGAAGCGCGTCGATGGGGTCGAGACGGGACGCTTTTCGCGCGGGGTAATAGCCAAAGAAAATGCCGACCGCGGCGGAAAACAGGAAGCCGCCGGCGACCGCTCCCAGCGAGATCGGCGCGGCCCAGCCGGTCGCGATCGAGATTCCCCAGGAAAACGCGACGCCCATGATGATTCCGGCAATGCCGCCGGTCACGCTGAGGAGCACGGCCTCGGCGAGAAACTGTAGAAGAACATGCAGACGGCGCGCTCCGATCGCCATCCGCAAGCCGATCTCGCGGGTTCTCTCGGTGACCGACACGAGCAGGATGTTCATGATCCCAATGCCGCCCACCACCAGCGATATCGATGCGACCGCGGCGAGGAGCAACGCCATGATGCGGCTCGAGCCCTCGGCGGCTTCCGCGATTTGACTGAGGTTGCGCACGGCGAAGTCGTTGACGCTGCCGGCCATGATGCGGTGGCGGCGGACCAGCGTATCCGTCACCTGGACGATTGCCGCCTGAACCTGGTCCGGACTCGCGGCCTGGACATAAATTTGGTTTACGAAGCCCGTGAGCCGGGCCTGAAGGTTGTAAGGATTTGGCGGCGGAAGATAGACCCAGTTGAGCGGTGTCTGCTGCTGGCTCGGCGCTGCGACGCCGAGCACCTTGCGCTCGGCCGTGCTGAACGGAGTCATGACGATATCGTCTTGATCCTGTCCATAGGCTGTCTGGCCCTTGGCGGCGAGAATGCCGATGATGCGCAGCTCCACACCCTTGACCTCGAGCGGAGCGCCGACCGGGTTTTCATCTGGCCTGAACAGTTGGTGAGAGACCGTCTGTCCAATCAAGGCGACGAGCGCCGCTTTGCTTTCGTCCTCTGATGTAATGGCGCGGCCGGCCTCGATCTGCCAATTGGTGGTCGGGGGATAGTTGGGACTCACACCCTGGATGTTGGTCGTCCAATTCTGATTCGCATACTCGACCTGCCCCTGTTGACGGATGAGATAGCTGACCTTCACGACCGCCGGATCCTCCCGGCGGATCGCCTGAGCGTCGCCCACGGTGAGGGTGGAGGCGCTGCCGGAGCCCGCCCGGATGCCGCTTGTCATGGTGGCGCCCGGCACGACCACCAGCAGGTTCGTCCCAAGGCTCTCGATCTGCTTTCGCACGGCCTCGTTCGCGCCCTGGCCGACCGCCACCATGGCGATGAGCGCGGCGACGCCGATGAAGACCCCCAGCATCGTGAGCGCCGAGCGCATTTTATTGCGCGCGATCGCCTGCATCGCCACGGCCATGATCATGCCGGCGAAAGCGAGAAAAGCGGCGCGCGGGAGCAACACCGACGGCTGTTCCTCATGCGGGTGGAACAAAGCCATGCCGTCAGCCTGGACCGGCGCATTTGTTGGCCGCGGCGCTTCCACGCGTTGGGGCACCGGCTCGTCCGAAAGGACTTGGCCATCGCGCATCGTCACGATCCGGTCGGCATAGGCCGCGATATCGGACTCGTGCGTGACCAAGATGATGGTCACGCCTTGCTGCCGGTTGAGCGAGACGAGCGTCTCCATGATTTCATGCGAAGTGCGGGTATCGAGATTGCCCGTCGGCTCGTCGGCAAGGAGCAGGCCCGGCGCGTTGATCAAGGCCCGCGCGATGGCGACACGCTGCTGCTGGCCGCCGGAAAGCTGGCCCGGCGTGTTGTTTTCGCGGTCTCCAAGGCCAAGGAGCCGGAGCGCTTCACGGGCTCGCGTGAACCGCGTACCGCGATCCGCGCGTTGCGAGACGGCATAGAACAACGGCAGCGCCACATTCTCGATCGCGCTGGTGCGGGTCAGAAGATTGAAGCTTTGAAAAACAAAGCCGAGACGTTCGCCCCGGATGCGGGCGAGGTCCGGCTCGGCGAGTCCCGCGACATCGATGCCCTCGAAAAAATAGTGACCGCTTGTCGGCCGGTCGAGACAGCCGAGGATCGACATGAGTGTCGATTTGCCAGACCCCGACGAGCCCATGATGGCGACGAACTCGCCGCGTTGGACCGCGAGGCTGACGCCACGCAACGCCAGCACGTCGACATCGCCGACGCGATAGGTCCGCGTGACATTCTCGACCCGAATAACCGCTTCTGGCATGGCCCACTCCCTGCCTCGAAAATAGCGCCCTATTTTCATCAAAACACAATGGCGCGCGGCCCGGCGTTGGCCGGCTGCTGAGCGGCCTGAGCGACCCTTAAAACCTGGGCGGAGGAACGACGGACCGGCCACTGCCGGATCCCCGTTGTTCCGAGACGATGACCTGATCGCCCGGCTTGACGTCGCCCTTGACAATCTCTGTGAAGGTCTCGTCATCGAGGCCGGGAACAACCGGCACGGCCACCGGCTTGCCGTCGCGCAGCAGCCACAACCGCGTCTCCCCGGCATCGCCGCCTGCCGGCGGCGCCGCGCCCTTCAAATCACTAGGCACATAGCGAAGCGCTTGGTCCGGGACGCGGATCGCATCGGGGCGCATATCGACGACGATCTTGGTCGAGGCGGTCATGCCCGGCATCAGCGCCAGATCGGGGTTGGCGGCGCTGACCACAATGTCGAACGTCACGACGTTCTGCACCGTTTGCGGCGACTGGCGCACCTGGGTGACGGCGCCTGCAAACGTGCGCTTGGGATAAGCGTCGACTGTGAACGTCGCGCTGTTATTCTCCTTCACGCCGCCGACATCGCTTTCGCTGACATTCGCGTCGACTTGCATTTTCGTCAGATCGGTGGCGATCAAGAATAGCGTCGGTGTCTGAAAGCTGGACGCCACCGTTTGACCCATCGTCACATTGCGCGACACGACCGTGCCGTCCACCGGCGAGACGATATCCGTATAGTCGAGATTCACTTGCGCGGCGTCGAGTTCGGCTTGGCGCTGATCGATCGTCGCTTGGTCGAATTCGATCTGGGCCAGTCCCTGATCGTAGGCGTTCTTCCCACTATCGACGACATCCTGCGAGACCGCCTGCGTCTTCACCAGCGTCAAATCGCGATCGTACGAGAGCTTTAGATAAGCGAGATTGGCTTTATCCTTTTCAAGCTGCGCTTTTGCCACGGCGAGATTGGCCTTGTTCTGGTCAACGAGGGTTTGGTACGGACGCGGATCGATCTTGGCGCAGATCTGACCCTTCGTCACCTTCGTGTTGTAATCGCAATAGAGTTCCTGAATCACGCCAGAGACATAGGAACCAACGATGATGGTCAAGATAGGATTGACCGTGCCGGTCGCTGTCACGACGCGGACGACAGCGCCGCGTGTCACGGCGCTGGTCGAATATTGAACGTTGGCGGGGCCACGCAGAAACCACCACGATGCCCCGCCCACTCCCGCTAAAAGCAAGAGTGACAGCAACCCGCCAATCATCCAGGCGCGCCGGCTATGCCGCGCAGGCTGGGACGGCGCGCGCGCCCCCCCGGAGACCGGCGCGGCCGCGATGCTCTGCTGAACTTTACCACTGGTCTGCTCGTTCATTGAACCATCGTCATTGTAAGGCCACGAACCATCGTCTTCGCAGGCTACACGCGCCAGCGGCGAAACGCTAGCGGCGCGCCACTATCCATTTTCAAGTCACTCTATCTCCGAATGCCTTCTTGCTCTTTGATTTGCATCAGTGAGCGAGGCCACTCCCAGGACGTTAAAAATGAACTTGACCTCGCCGCCCAATGACAAACGGTATCCAGCCTACGTGGCATCGCCCCGATTCAGGGGCCTAGCAAATCCTGAAAGTTGTGAGCTTTCGGCATCGACGCCTTCACATTGCGGCAAACCCCTGACTGTGCCGGGACAATCCCTCGAACACCTATCTTGCACCGACAGAGATCGTGGGTGTCAACGGCGGACTCTGAGGCGGAGCCGCGAGTATCGTATTAATTTATGTTATGAGAGCTAGAGTCCTTTTTGAAACAACATCGCTATTTAAAACGTAATACCATCTGCCATTATGCTTCACGGAAACAAATGCATCGCTCGGCGGCGCATCGGGCACCGCTATAAGTGTCCGTTCCAAAAGTTGTTGAGTCCGGTGAATCGTTTGTGATTCAAGAGAAGTCGCTCGATTCGGAGGGGCTCTTTGATGTGGACCGTGGAAAATCGTTCTCGTTACGACCGTACTC
>JBEKFQ010000045.1:0-26367 GCA_050013235.1 Beijerinckiaceae bacterium | reverse complement strand
TTCAACAAAGCGAACACGCCCATGCCGGGCTACGAACTTGGGAGATCAGGAACCCATCGGACTGTATTCGCAAAGGCTACGATAACGCAGCAACGCCAAGATACGGGAACCCAGGATAACGTGGATCCGTAAGAAGCGGAACCGTTCAGCAGCCGAATCTTTTGCGTTCCTCGATCAGCCACGTTGTCACGGGTTCCGGTCTCTCGCCTTCGGCTCGCCCCGGAATGACAGCCCGGCCCTAAAACGAGAACTGACGCAGTAAAACAAGGGGCTCACGGCTCTTTCGAAATATACCGGCCGGGATGGTGATCCATAATGTTGGTCTCCCAACCCCGGAGCTTTGGCGAGACGAGGTTCGAGGCCTGGTAGCTCATCAGCACGAGATACGGCTGTTGGTCCAACAGAATCGCCTCGGCCTCGTGCAGAATCGCCTGACGTTTTTCCGCATTTGCCGTCGCGGCCGCCTCGCGCATCAAAGCGTCGTAGGCGGGGTCGGAGAAGTGGGAATAGTTGAGGCCGGGATTGTCGCTCTGGCCAAGAAAAAGATAATTCTGCGCATCGGGATAATCGGCGAACCAGCCGCTGCGCACGATATCGAACGGAGCCTTCGAGGCAAGAAACGCGTAATGGGTGTTGGCGTCGGTGATGATGAATTCGGTCTCGACGCCAAGGACTTTCCACATATCGGCGATGGCAACGGCGGTGGCCTTGTTGTTCTCGGATTGGTTGGTGCGAAAACTGAGGTGAAGCGGATGCTCCGGCCCGTAGCCCGCCGCCGCCATCAAGCGTTTGGCTTCGTCCTCGCGGTCGAAAATGCTTTGATCTTTCCAGCGGACCGTCGAAGGCGCGCCATAGCTCGGCATGCCCGGCGGCACGAAACTATAGCCGGGCAGCATCGTGCCACCCCAGATTTGACTCGCCAGAAACTCCCGGTCGATCACCATGGACAGTGCTTGACGCACGCGCATGTCGTCAAACGGTTTGTGCCTGGTATCGAAGGCGTAGAAATAGCTGCCCAAACTCGGGGCGCTCTTGAACGAGTCCGCGAGATGGCTGCGGACATAGGCGATTTGGCCGATCGGCACATCGTCGTAACTGTCGATTTCGCCCGCGAGGAACCGCCGCAGAGCCGCCGCGTGATCCTCGAGCGGCAAGATGACCTCGCCATCCAAGGCGACATTTTTCGCATCGTGAAAGAACGGGTTCTTTTCCAGCACCAGGGAATCGTTGGGGAGATAACTTTTGAGGATAAAGGCCCCATTTCCGGTGAGCCGTCCGGCGCGCGCGAAGCCATTGCCGAAACGGGCGACATCGGGGGGATAGACGGGCAAGGCGGTGAGATGCGTGAGTTGCGCCAGAAAATAAGGCGCGGGATGCTCCAAAGCGATCTCGAGGGTCGAGGGATCTTTCGCGCGGATGCCAAGCTGCTCCACCGGAACCTTGCCGGTATTGACGGCCTCGCCATTCTTGATCGTGTAGAGAATATTGGCGTAGCCCGCGCCGGTCTTCGGATCCATCAGACGGCGGAAGGAAAACACGAAATCGTCCGCGGTGACCGGCGCGCCATTCGACCAGCGGGCATCGGGCCGCAGATGGAAAGTGTAATTCAGCCCATCGGCGCTGATATCCCAACTTTCCGCCACGCCCGGCGCCAGCACGCCCTTGGCATCGTAGACGACCAAACCTTCCAGCAATTCGTCGAGAATATGCTCCTCGACGACGGTGGAGGTTTTGGCCGGATCCAGCGATCCGGGATCGGCCGTCTCGCCGCGCCGCCAAATGCCCGCCGCACCGGCCGGCCCCGTCAGCGCCAAGACGAGCAACGCCGTTGCGGCGAAAACCCTGGCGATCACGCGGGCAGCGCCACCTTGTGACTCGCGACCGGGATTTGCTGCCGCACCTTGGCGATCCGCTCCGGCTCGATTCGGGCGGAGACGATCCCCGGCCCATCGGACGCGCGGCCAATCACATGGCCCCAGGGGTCGACGACGAGGGAATGGCCATAGCTGTGCCGCGTATCCGTGGCGGTCTTGTGCGGGCCGGTCTGGCCCGGTGCGAGAAAATAGGTCTGCGTCTCGATCGCGCGGGCACGGCAGAGCACTTCCCAATGGTCCTTGCCGGTTTGCAGGGTGAAAGCGGCGGGCAGCACGATCACCTGCGCGCCTTTGGCGGCGAGCGCCTCGAACAAAGCGGGAAAGCGCAAATCGTAACAGATGGCGCAGCCGAAGGTGAGGCCGTCCGCCTCGTAAGTCACCACCGATTCGCCCGGCTTGAAGCTCGCGCTTTCGCGATAGAAGGTGCCATCGGGCGCGGTAATATCGAACATGTGGATCTTGCGGTAGCGCGCAATCTCCTGGCCCTGCCGGCCGAAGACGACGGTGGTGTTGTACAGGCGATCCTGGCCCTCTACTTTTTCCAGGATCGAGCCGGCATGGAGCACGATTTTATGCCGGGCGGCCAAGTCCCGCATGGCGCGATAAGCCGGGCCTTCGCCCAAGACTTCGGCCGCCGCGATCTTATCCGCGCGCGAACCGCCAATGAAATCGAAGACTTCGGGCAGCGCGATCCAATCCGGCCGCTCGTCTTTCACCGCCCGCTCGACGAGGGCCATGGCCGTCGCGATATTCGCCGGTTTGTCGTTGACGGAATTCATTTGGACGAGGGAGACTTTCACGGGCGGCTTTCCCTTGGAACTCACGACTAAGGCATTTTCCACAAAAGTTGCAGACTTTTGCGGTCGAGAAAATGCTCTAACTTCTTAAAACGAGGGCGATCTCTTATCACTTGGGCGATTCCACCCAAGTGGAAAGCGCTCTGATGGCAGAGGTAATGCGCCTCCGGGGCTCTGTCGAGCATTGGCGCCCGGCCCCGTCGCAAGGAAATCCCCCAAGCTTGGCCGAAATAGGGTATGATGTGTTTGAGATAGACCGGCTTTCCCGCGCGGACTCGATTGCCGGAGGGAGCTGTAATATTTACATGACGATAGCGTGTTTCTTTATTATCCCTGTTCACCCGCGTGTGGGGACCACGCTTTAAAGGCCTTATCCCATGCATGGCGATCAGCCGGCTTCCTTGCCTGTCGACCTCTGGGTCGCGATCACGATCATTATCGCCTGTATCGCGCTCTCGGCCTTTTTCGCGGCCTCGGAGACCGCGCTCACCGGCGCATCGCGCGCGCGGATGCATGCGCTGGAGCGCAATGGCGATATCCGCGCCAAGCTGGTCAACCGCCTGTTGCGCCGGCGCGAGCGGCTGATCGGCACCACGCTTTTGGGGAATACTCTCGTCAATATCGGCTCCTCGGCCTTCATGACCAGCGTCTTGATGGTGATGGTGGGCGAGCGCGGCGCGCTCTACGCCACCGGAATCATGACGGTTTTGCTGCTGGTCTTCGCGGAAGTGCTGCCCAAGACCGTCGCGATCAACAATGCCGATCATATTTCGCTGCTTGTCGCGCGGGCGATCTCCATCTTCGTCGCGATCTTCGGCCCCGTGCTCATGGCCGTCGAGGCTTTGGTTCGCGGGGTGCTGAAACTTTCGGGCGTGCCGGCCGGCGAGCGTAAATCGGACCTGACCGGCGCGGAAGAACTCAAAAGCGCCGTCGATCTCCTGCACCAAGAGGGCGGCGTCGAACGCTCCGATCGCGACATGTTTGGCGGACTGCTCGATCTCGACGAGATGGCCGTCTCCGATATCATGGCGCATCGCACCAGAATGGCCACGCTCAATGCCGATTTGCCGCCCGAGGAATTGGTGCGCGAAGTCGTGTCCTCGCCATTTTCGCGTCTGCCGGTGTGGCGCGGCGAGCCCGACAATATTATCGGCGTGCTCCATGCCAAGGATCTCTTGCGCGCGCTCACGGCTTCGGGCGGGGATGTTGCCCATTTCCAGGTCGACAAGGTCGCGGTGCCCGCCTGGTTCATCCCGGCCACCACCACGCTGAAAGACCAACTCAACGCCTTCCGCAAGCGCAAATCGCATGTCGCGCTCGTCGTCGACGAATATGGCGTGGTCATGGGGCTGGTGACGCTGGAAGACATTATCGAGGAGATCGTCGGCGACATCAAGGACGAGCACGATCTCGCCGTCCAAGGCGTCCATCCGCAGCAAGATGGATCGGTGATCGTCGAAGGCTCCGTGCCGATTCGCGATCTCAACCGGGTGATGGCCTGGGATCTGCCGGACGAGGAAGCGACCACGATCGCCGGGCTCGTCATCCACGAGGCCCGCGCGATTCCTGAAACCGGGCAGGTCTTCACCTTCCACCGCTTCCGCTTCGAGGTCTTGCGCAAGGTGCGCAACCGCCTGGCGTCGCTGCGGATCGTCCCAGCCCTGGCACGAGAGAACGCGAAGGGCCGGCCGTCGCGGTAGGCGCTTATTCCGCCGCCAGCCCCGTGCCAACCGGGCAGGTCAAGCCCGTCCCGCCGATGCCGCAATAGCCCGCCGGATTTTTGGCGAGATATTGTTGATGATAGGCCTCGGCATAATAGAACACCGGCCTATCCGCGATTTCCGTCGTGATCCGACCATAACCTTGCGCCGTCAACACGGCCTCGTAGGCGGCCTTGACCGCCCGGGCCCGCGCCTGTTGATCCGGCCCGCCATAAATCCCCGAGCGGTATTGCGTCCCGGCATCATTGCCCTGGCGCATCCCTTGGGTCGGATTGTGGCTCTCGAAGAAGATCTTGAGCAGCGCTTCATAGGAGACGATCGCGGGGTCGAACGCCACCAGCACGACTTCGTTATGCCCAGTGCGGCCGGTGCAGACTTCTTCATAGGTGGGGTTTGGCGTCAGCCCGGCGGCATAGCCGGCCGCGGTGCTGTAAACGCCGGGCACCTGCCAAAACAGACGCTCCGCGCCCCAAAAGCAGCCCAGTCCGAAAATCGCCGTCTCGATCCCATCGGGGAACGGGGGATGCAGGGACCGGCCATTCACGAAATGCGTATCCGCTGTCCGCAACGGCTCGGGACGCCCTGGCAGCGCCTCCTCGGGCGTCGGAATGGTCATGGGCTTGGAGAAGGAGAACATCGGATCTTCTCGAATTGGGACGGTTGCAGGCTGGGTGCCACATTCCCAGAATATCAAAACCGGACATGCGTTTATATGGTGAGCCTGCCTTGTGCCGCAACAGGCTCGAGGTGCTTTCAGCGATGAGCCCGTGGGTTGGCCGGTCTATTTGGACTCGGCGTTTTTCTTGAAACCAGTCCCCAGTCCGCTACCGCTCGCCGCGATCATCTTGCTCGCAAAATCGCGAAACAAGTCGGCGCCCTGCGGAATGCTGCTGAACCAGTTTTGCAACATCGCGTCGGGGGTGAAACGCTGGGCCTCCTTCAAGATGTTCTTTTCCATCTCGGCCATAATCGCTTGCTGCATCGGCTGAACGTCCGGCAAACCAAAGAATTGGCGCGCCTCGAGCGGTGTGCAGTCGACCTCGACAGTGACTTTCATGGGCATGGTCCTAAACCTAAAAAGAGCTGATAAATTAATACGATGAAAGGCGGCTCGCGTATAGACCAAACTGCCGCCGTGAACCTCTCGAAACGTAGCTTCGCGATGTGGTTTCAAGGCGCCCTCTCGAGAAGACCAAAATATTCAGCTAATTCCTCGCGTTGCAAGATATGTTTGCTTTGTGGACCGACGAAATTGCGGGAAAGGCCGGACCGCGCGCGCCTAACCGGGATTCCGCTCTTTTACCGGCCGATGGTTACCGCGCCGTCAGATCCAAGCCGCGAGATTTCAGCCATGAGCCGAGCTTTTCATTGACCCGGACGGGAGCTTCTTGCTGCACCCAATGCGACACGTGGGGCAAGCGTTCGAGCGTGAAATCCGCGACATAGGGCGCGTAGCCCTCGGTGAGCTCCAGGCCGAGCGCCCGATCTTCCTCGCCCCAGATCATCAGCGTCGGCACGTCGATGACCGGCACGGGACCGGTATCGCGCAGAAGGCTCGCGGCATTGGCGCGGTAATAATTGAGCATGGCGGTCATAGCGCCGGGCCGTAAAGCATTGGCGCGGTAATGGTCGAGAACCTCCTTGGGGAAAGCGGACTTGTCCACCGCCATGCCGCGAAAAACGCGCGCGATGGCTCGCGCCCGCTTGGCGGTTAGCAGCGCCTCGGGCAGCCAAGGCAATTGGAACAACAGGACATACCAGGAGCGCCTTTTCTGCGCCCAAGAGCGCCGGAGCACCGTGCGGAACACGCTGGGGTGTGGGACATTCATGATCACGAGCCCATCGAGCGCGCGCCGGCGCTCGATCGCGAAGGCCCAAGCGATCAGGGCGCCCCAATCGTGAGCGATCAGCAACCGCCGCCGCGCGCCATAGGCATCGAACAGGGCCGCGGCATCGTCGAGAAGATGCTCGAGCCGGTAGGCTTCGCGCCCCAAAGGCCGGCTGCTCTCGCCATAACCGCGCAAGTCGGGAGCCACCGCATGCCAGCCGAGTTCCGCCACGGGCGCGAGCTGATGGCGCCAGGAAAACCGGCTTTCCGGGAAGCCGTGCAGGAACAGCGCGATGTCCCGCCCCTCGCCCGCCTCGTCGACAATGAAACTCAGGCCATTGGCTTGAACGGTCCGGGTGGTGATGGCGGGCATTTTTGCGGGGCTTTCGCGTGAGCCTTGATGGATCTTCCGGGATAGTTAGCCCAGGACGGCAAGGATCATCCAGCCTTGCCATCCCCGAATGCAAGCCTTGGCATCCCCGAATGCAAGCCCTGCTATCCCCGAATGACGGTGTAGCCAATTCGCGAAGACCGGCTAAACTGCTTTTCAAGTCTGTCACCGAGCGATTTTTGCCGGTCGATTTATCCTTGGCAATCTTCCAGGCATGCCGGACGCGAGCCACAGGAGGCCGCCGTGATCAAGATAGACGCCATTTCCGCCAATGCTTTGAAAATCCATATCCCAGACAAATTGCAAGCCGGCGACTTCAGCCAACTGGCGGAGCAAGCCGATTCTCTCATCGCGCAGCAGGGCGAAATCCGATTGCTGATCGATGCGTCCGGGTTCCACGGCTGGGAAAATATGGCGGCGTTCGAAACGCATGCCGGATTCGTCAAAAGCCATCAACAGAGGGTCGAGCGCATTGCGATCATCGTGGGGCATGAATGGCAGCGCTGGCTGATCGGTATGGCCAAATTGTTCGTGCACCCGGAGGTGAGAGCCTACGATGCCGCCCAGGAAGCCGAGGCGGAGCAATGGATCACGGGGATTTTATAGGTAAATAGATGATTTTATTTTGATATTTATCCGTTTTTCAGCAGGAAAGTACGTTAGACTTGAAAGCAGGACGATGGAGACGCGTCTCACGGACGTGATCGAAGCGATTGAGCGCATCCGCCGCGTGTTGGCTGTCCGCCAGCGCCGCTGCATAACCTAAATCATCATCTGCAAGTCTCGATCTCAGACCAGCTCGAGACGAAGCTCGCGCCCCACGACTTTCGCGGCGCGCATCAGGGTTTCGAGCGTGGCGCTGCTATTGGCGGGGTCGAGCAAGCGGTCGAGCTGGGCGCGGCTCGTGTGCATCAACTCGGCCATGCGCGTCTTGCTGAGTCCTTGCTCCTTCATCGCGGCGGCGATCTGCCCGGCGATCACGCTCTTGATGGCCGCCGCGGTCACTTCCTCGCGAATACCCTTTTCGTCGAGCCAGCTTTCGAAGGTCGAGCCGAGATGCGGGTTCTTCTTCTTGGTCATGATGTCACCTCCTTCCAACGTTGCCGCGCGAGAGCTAATTCGCCTGCCGGTGTCGCAAACTCAAATACCGCGCAGGAGACATCCCGCGTGGCTTTCACTTGATAAAGCGTATGTTCCGGCGTCTCACCCCCCAAAACCCCGGGATAATTTTACCCTCTCCCCAACCTCTCCCCCTCCAAGGTGGTCAAGCGGCGTTCGGCTTGCTAAAAGCGGCGATCATTCACTGGGCTCAAAATATCATGCGGACCGCGACTGTCGCGCGCGACACCAAGGAAACGGCTATCGAAGTCACCGTCGCGCTCGACGGCACGGGCAAGAGCGCGATCGTGACCGGGATCGGGTTCTTCGACCATATGCTGGAGCAATTGAGCCGGCATTCGCTGATCGACATCTCGGTCAAGGCGGTCGGCGATCTGCATATCGACGATCACCACACGGTCGAGGATACCGGCATTGCGCTGGGCCAAGCGATCCGTCTGGCTTTGTCCGACCGGGCCGGGATCACCCGCTATGCCGATGCCCTTTTGCCGATGGACGAGACGCTGTCGCGTGCCGCCATCGACGTGTCGGGACGCCCCTTCCTGGTGTTCAAGGCGGAATTTCCGCGCGAAAAGATCGGCACGTTCGATACCGAGCTGGTGCGCGAATTCTTTCAGGCTTTCGCCATGAACGCGGGAATCACGCTCCATATCGAAACGCTTTATGGCGCCAATGCGCATCATATCGCGGAATCGATCTTCAAGGCCGTGGCGCGCGCGCTGCGGGCCGCGATCACGGTGGACCCGCGCCAGCATGGCGCGATTCCCTCCACCAAGGGCACGTTGTAGAGTCTCCGGAGGTCACATGGCGCTTTATATCGCGCAGGCGCGGGGCCGCGACGAGACTGCCCTGGAGCAAGCTTCCATCCTGCGGGACGGCTTTTCCTGGATGGCCCTGGTGTTTGGGCCGCTTTGGCTGCTGTACCAGCGGCTTTGGCTGGCGGCCCTGATCTGGATCGTGCTGGAGAGCGCGTTCATAGTGCTCGTGCTGCCGCATGTGGCGCCCGATATGGCGGCCTTGGCCAGCGTGCTCGCGCATAGTTTCCTGGGATTCGAGGGGCAGCATCTGCGCATCGCGAAAGCGTCGCGCAACGCCGCCGTCACCGAGATTGTCGAAGGGCGCGATCGGGAGGAGGCGGAAACCTGTTTTTTCCAGCGGCAGGTTCCGCCGCCGCTCCCGGTGTTCGAGCCAAGTTCTGGTCTAGAGGCAAACCTGTGAGCGTCGCCATCGTCGATTACGGCTCGGGCAATTTGCATTCCGCGCTCAAGGCGTTCGAGCGCGCGGCGCGGGAGGCGGGTCTCGACGAGACCATCCGTCTCACCAGCGATCCCGATGTGATCGCCAAGGCCGATCGCATCGTGCTGCCTGGTGTCGGCGCGTTTGCCGATTGCCGCCAGGGGCTCGAAGCGGTTCCGGGGTTGCTCGATGCGTTAGCCGAGGCCGTGAAGGTCAAGGGCCGCCCGTTCCTCGGCATTTGCGTCGGCATGCAGCTCATGGCGGACCGGGGGCTCGAGAATGGCGTGACGCCGGGCCTGGGCTGGATACAGGGCGAGGTCGCCGCCATCGCGCCCAGCGATCTCGGATTGAAAATCCCGCACATGGGCTGGAACACGCTCGACGTCTTGCGGCCTCATCCGATCTTCGCGGGCATTCCAACGGGACCGGACGGCTGGCATGCCTATTTCGTCCATTCCTACGAATTCCGGGCGAAAAACCCCGGCGATGTGCTGGCGACCACGGATTACGGCGGGCCTATTACGGCGGTCGTGACCAAGGACGCGATGATCGGCACCCAATTTCACCCCGAAAAAAGCCAGGCCTTGGGCCTTGCCTTGATCGGCAACTTCCTGCGATGGCAGCCATGATCCTTTATCCCGCGATCGATCTCAAAAGCGGCCAATGCGTCCGCCTCAAGCTCGGCGACATGGCGCAAGCCACCGTGTTCAACGACGATCCCGCGGCGCAAGCGCTCGCCTTCGAGCGGCAGGGCTTCAGCTATCTCCATGTCGTCGATCTCGACGGCGCCTTCGCGGGCAAGCCGATGAATGCGCAAGCGGTGGACGCGATTCTGGCCGCCGTGCGCATGCCGGTGCAGCTCGGCGGCGGCATCCGGGACATGTGCACGCTGGAGGCCTGGCTGAAAAAGGGCGTCGCCCGCGTCATCATCGGGACGGCGGCCGTGCGCGATCCCGGCTTCGTCCGCGAGGCCGCGAAACGCTTCCCCGGCCAGGTCGCGGTCGGCATCGACGCGCGCGACGGTTTCGTGGCCGTCGAAGGCTGGGCCGAAAGCTCGGAACTGGCCGCCGCCGAATTGGGCCGCCGCTTCGAGGATGCCGGCGTCGCGGCCATCATCTACACCGATATTTCCCGCGACGGCGTGCTGGCCGGATTGAATATCGAAGGCACGTTGGCGCTGGCCCACGCGGTCGCCATCCCCGTCATCGCCTCGGGCGGGCTGGCCTCGATCGCCGATGTCAAACGCCTGCTGGAGCCCGATTGCGCCGTTCTCGACGGCGCCATCACCGGGCGCGCGCTCTATGACGGACGCCTCGACCCCGCCGAGGCGCTCGCGTTGATCCGCGCCGGATCACGCTAAGGCATTCTCCACATGAATTTATGTGCGTTCGTGACTGGAAAAGAGTCCTCGCTTCATTCATTTAGAACGATTTTTGATCATATTTAAGGTTGTGTGCAGGGAAAGCGCGAAAAACGATCGCGCCTTAAAAATAGGCATCGCAGCGGCTAGTAGATTTGATCCCAGATCTTACCTGGCGACGGGAGAAATTAGAACTTATTCTTGAGGCTCACATTAAATGGCCTAGGAATAGTATGACCGCTAGCATTTTGGAGACATCCGCGAAGACCGAAGGTGATCTACGGCCGGAGCGAATATTCGAACTGTCCACCAGGCTCAGCACGCTGGCTGGTCAAAGGATTGGCGAGATCACATCGGTCAACAGAATGGCCAAGATGCTCGCCGTGAATGCGATGGTGGTGGCCGCGCGGGCCGGCGAGGCCGGAAAAGGTTTCGGCATCGTCGCCGAGGAATTCAAAAAGCTCGCCATGGAGATTGATTCGGCCGCGGCGGCCCTCGAGAGCCAAGTGCGAACCGATCTCGAAGAACTGACGGGAACAAGCGGAGCCATCCTGGAACGCATGCGCCGGCAACGTTTGGTCGATCTCGCGCTCAACGCCATCGAAATCATCGACCGCAACCTCTACGAGAGAACCTGCGACGTGCGCTGGTGGGCAACAGACTCGGCCGTGATCGAATGTCTCGCCGATCCGGGGACGGGAAGCGCTCAACACGCAAGCCGCCGGCTAAAAGTGATCCTCGACTCCTATACCGTATACCTCGACCTTTGGATTTGCGACACGGCCGGCCGTGTCGTCGCCAACGGGCGTCCGGACCGCTATCCCAAGGTTCCCGGCTTATCGGCCGCCAAGATGCCTTGGTTCGAAGCCGCTCTGAAATTAAGGTCCGGAGAGGATTTCACGGTTGGCGATATCGAGTGCTCCGAAGCCCTGCTCGGCGCGGCTACGGCGACCTACGCGACGGCGATCCGCGAAAAGGGGCTCGTCACGGGAAAAGTCATTGGCGTGCTGGGCATTCATTTCGACTGGCGTCCACAAGCGCAGGCGGTCGTCGAGGGTGTGCGGCTGACCGATGAAGAGCGGAGCCGGTCCCGGGTCATGATCCTCGATCAAAATCACCGGATTCTTGCTTCGTCGGACGGCATAGGCGCCCTAGATGAAGTCCTGTCGCTGAAGCGCGCCGGCAATGGATCCGGCAGCTATAGCGAAGACGACAAAACCGTCGGTTTTGCTCTCACCCCGGGATACGAAACGTACAAAGGGTTGGGCTGGTACGGCTGTATCGTCCAGCGCAATCTCAACTTGGGGCCATCCATCGCTTATGAACCGCGCGCGGTTTCAAAACAGGCCGAGGTGATGCGGTTCTGAGACCGGCCGGCAACGAAAACCGGAGCGGTCTTCGCCGTCCGCTTGACCCAGCCGACGCGTTTCCATGCCGCGAAGCTCCGGCCCGCGCGCCTCCGGGTCTCTCAGGGATCCGAGCAGCGCAATGTTTTCTAAGAGGCAAATTCTTGATTTTCTAGCAGGCAAACTCTTTGCTCATGAACAATTGCGGCGCAGCGGCGTTTGCTAGGACAACAACCGGCCCTCTTTCCGCGGGATCGACGAACGCGGCCGGAAAAACCCCAAGAGGAACGCCATGCGCCAGCCAACCTTTTCCGTTGCCCCGGCATCCGCCTGTCTATTGCTCTTGGGCCTGATGGCTTGGATCCCAGGGATCGCGGTCGCGCAAGGAACCGCGCCAGACGATGACGTGAAGAAGGCGGAGGCGGCACTGGCCCAGGAGGATCCCGCCAAGATTGTCGAAAAGGCCGATCCCGCGACGATGAAGCCAAGCGCCGCCACCGGCAAACAGGCCAATGGCATGTGGGTGGATAAAGACGGCAACCCCACGCCCCATATCGCCAAGGACGGCACGGTGGATTGGTTCACCTTTTCCGGATACCGCCGTTATGGCGCGAATTGCTTGACGTGCCATGGTCCGGACGGCATGGGATCGAGCTATGCGCCGGCCCTTGCCGATTCCCTAAAAACCATGAGTTATACGGACTTTCTCGGCACGGTCGCGGCGGGCAAGAAGGATGTCAGCGCTTCATCCGATTTGGTCATGCCGCCCTTTGCCGCGAACAAAAACGTCCAGTGCTATATCAACGATATTTACGTCTATCTGCGGGCGCGCGCGACCGGCCAACTCGACCGCCAGCCGCCCACGAAGCACGAGGACAAGCCGAAGGCTTACGCTGACGCCGAAACGGAGTGCTTGGGATTTTAAAGTATTTCCCACAAAAGCCGCGGACGCTCGCGATCGAGGAAATGCTCTAACCTCGGCTAAAGAGAGCGCTCAAATCAGCGCACCAGCGGCCGGATCGCGCGGGGACGGCCATCGAGATCGAGGGCGACGAAGGTGAAGATTGCGCCGGTGACCTTGCGCACATCCTCGCCATCGCGGCGGCGGCGCCAGGCGGTGACCTCGAATTGCATCGAGGTGCGGCCGGTCGAGATCAGTTCGGCATAAACGGTCACTTCGTCGCCGACTTTCACCGGCTCGACAAACACGATCTTGTCGACCGCCATGGTGGCGCAGCGCCCGCGCGCATGCCGGGCGGCGACGCTGCCGGCCGCCAAATCCATCTGCGAGAGAAGCCAGCCGCCGAAAATATCGCCGGCGGGATTGGTATCGGCGGGCATGGCGATCGTGCGAATCGCGGGATCAATGTCCGGCGGGACGTCGTTATTCATGATCTGCCCCTCGCTTGACGAGAAGAGAGCTTAGGCCATGGGGCGCCGGATAGGCAATCAGGCTTGTGCCGATTCACAAGCTTGTCGATCATGGGAAGGCGGCTTCATCCGGCCCGGCGGAAGCCATAGGCACGCAATCTCTCCCCGAAAATATTAAAGCTCAACCCCGCCATGACCAAAAGCGCGCCAAAAAACTCGGCTGGGCTGAGCGGCTCGGCGAAAATCAACCATCCCGAGATCATGCCCACGACGGGGATCAGCAAAGCGAAAGGCGCGACCTGGCTTGCGGGATGATGCGCCAAGAGCCGGCTCCACAACCCGAAACCCAGCACCGTCGCGCCATAGGCGAGCGCGGCCACGCAAAGCGCGAGAATCCAGCTGGGATGAACCAGGGCTTGGATCGCGCGCGGACCGTCGAAGTAAATCGAGAGCGCCAGCAACGGCAACGGCGCGGCAAGGCTCGACCAGATCGTGAAGGCGAACATGTCGATCCGGCCGGCCAGCTTGCCCACGATATTGCCCGCGCCCCAGCAAAGCGCCGCCAGAACGACCATCAGGAAGGGCCAGAGACTTGCACCGCCGAGGCGCACCGAACCGATGACGGCAATGCCCGAGAGGGCGAGGGCCGCCGCCGTCATTTGAACCCGGCTTGGCCGTTCGCCCAGTATGACCCAGGCGAGAAAGACCGTCATGAAGGCTTGAAGCTGGACGACCAGAGAAGCCAGACCGGCGGGCATTCCTTGCCCAATTGCCAGAAAAAGCAGACCGAAATTCCCGGCCCCGATTAGCAACCCATAGAGCACGACGAGCCCGGCCTTCGCCTTGGGAGGCCGCACGAAAAAGATGGCGGGCACGGCAGCGAAGGCAAACCGGAGCGCGGTCAACAGCAACGGAGGCGCCTCGCCGACGCCGATCTTGATCGCGATGAAGGCGAGACCCAGCGCAACAGCCGCGACAAGGGCCGACAGGGTGTCGCGAGGGCTCATGGCGGTTCCGTTTCTCCGTCGGTCTCGCGGGTTGCGCCATCCACTCTCACGCCAGAAGGCTGCTAGAGCATGTCCCGAAAAAGTTGAAGACTTTTTCGATCGAGGACATGCTCTAACTTCTTAAAAAGAGAGCGATTTCTTATCACTTGGGTGATTCCACCCAAGTGGAAAGCGCTCTAGCACTTTCCCAAAGCTCGCGCACCATGCCGCTCGCCGGCTGGCTGCGGCCAAGAGCGGCGGATTGACCCGCCCAAGCCTGCATGCGTTGGAGGTCGCCGGTCTTTTGCGCATCGGCGCGCATGGCCGCGGTCAGGCCGCGTTGGACGGGATAGGAAGCGGAAGCAGGCGCGCCGGGTTCCGCCGCGGCGCGGAGATAGGCGGTGGCAATACCGCGCCCGGCCCGCCCGCTGAAGGCGCGCGTGATCATCGTGTCCTCGGGCGCCGTATGCGCCAAGGCTTCCGCCCAGACCGGATCGATCCCGGCTTCCGGGCAACGCAGGAAGGCCGTGCCGATCTGCGCGGCGCTGGCGCCGAGGACCAGAGCGGCAGCCACGCCGCGCCCATCGGCGATCCCACCGGTGGCCACCACGGGAATACGAACCGCATCCACGATCGCCGGGAGGAGCGCGAACAATCCAACCATCTGGCGTTCCGCCGCGGCTTGATCAAAGCAGCCGCGATGACCGCCGGCCTCCATCCCCTGCGCGACGACGGCATCCGCCCCGGCGGCTTCGGCGGCCCGCGCTTCCGCCACCGTCGAGACATTGGCGAACCAGGCGATCCCGTTGGACTTCAACCGCTCCACGAAATGCGCGGGGAAAAGCCCCATCACCGAGGACACGATGGGCGGCGCGGCCTCCAGGATCGCCTCGCATTGCGCGGCAAAATCGGGCGGCGTGGCATCTCCCGCCGTCTCCGCGACCGCTGGACCCCACGCGCCCAGGAAATTGCGCATCTCCCGCTCTTTCGCGGGATCGCGCACGGGCGCTGGATCGGGGATCCAAAGATTGAACTGGAAGGGACCGCCGGAACCGGCACGAACCTCCGCGGCCCAGGCCGCGATCCCGGCGGGGGACATCGACAAGGCCCCGCAAGCACCGAGCCCGCCCGCCTGCATCACCGCGATGGACAGCGATGGCGCGCAAGCCCCTGCCATCGGCGCGAGAAGGATGGGGCGTTCCAGGCCGAAGCGGCCGCAGAACTCGCGCGCGCGGGAAAGTACCGGAGACATATGCCGCTCCCTGGTCTGGGTGGGGGAATTTCGCTCACAACGACGGCTGTCGCCAAATGCCGGAGTTTGGCGATCTCGCGTGAAGCCGCTGTTTACGGACTTCGTCTTAGCGCGTGAAAGCCATCTGAAAAAATGGTAATTTGAGATAGCATCATTCTTTTCTCGAGATAGACTGGCAACATGGACGTATCGGATCTCAGAATCTTCGAGGCCGTGGCCCGGCTTGGCGGCATCAATCGCGCCGCCGCCGATCTGCACACGGTTCAATCCAATGTCACCACCCGCCTCCGGCTGCTCGAGGAAGAGTTGGGCGCCAAGCTGTTCCACCGGGGCAGCCGAGGCGTCGTATTGACGGCGGCGGGCCAGCGGCTTCTGCCCTATGCCCATAAGATCCGCGACGAGATCGATAACGCCTGGCGGGCGGTCGCCGACGATGGCGTTCCGCGCGGTCCAATGACCATCGGCTCGCTGGAAACGACGATGGCCTTACGCTTGTCGCCGGTTCTCGCCGGCTACGTTGCCTCGTGTCCCGGCGTGGACGTGACGCTGCGTTCCGGCACCACGGGCGAGCTGATTCAGTCTGTCCTGCAGCGCCGATTGGAAGGCGCGTTCGTGTGCGGGCCGGTCCATCACCCCGAACTGATCGAGGAAGTCGTTTTCAACGAGGAACTCGTCCTCATGGCGCCGCCGTCATCGCATGGCCTCGCCGCCCTTTTGAGCCAGCCAAACCTCAGAATCATCGTGCTGCGGGCCGGGTGTTCCTACCGCCAGCGGCTGGAGGACATCCTCGCGCGGCGCGGCATCGTGGGACTTCGTCTGTTGGAGTTCGGAACCCTGGAAGCGATCTTCGGCTCCGTCGCCGCGGGCCTAGGCATTTCCCTATTACCGAAGGCCCTGATCGGTCCCGTCTGGCAATCCGGGCGGATCACGCTCCACCCGCTTCCGGCAACCGACGCGATGGTGGACACCGTCTTCATCCGCCGCCGCGACGGCTTTCTCTCGAGCGCCTTGGCGGCCTTCTTGGACCACGTGAGATCGCCGTCCGCGATGGCCAATGCGGCGGAATGACGGGCCGGGCGCTTTGCACGGCATCCGCCGCTTTTCACCGGCATTCAAGATTTGCGAGACGCCCCAAGGTCCGGCACGCGCCAGCGGACGCCCCCAAGGCCAAGAAGCGCCAACGCCGTAATGAGAGCGCTGGCGAGGAACGCCGCCTGCGGGCCGAGAGAGTCCCACAACGCCCCGGCGAGGATGCTCGCAGCCAATAACGCCAACCCGCCCAATAGGTTGAACACGCCATAGGCCGTGCCCCGCAGCTCCGGCGGCGCGGTATCCGCAATAAGTGTGGCGAGAAGTCCTTCGGTGACGCCCAAATGCAGCCCCCAGAGAACGATCCCGATCGTCACACCGGCGAGACCGCCCGTTAGCGCCAGCGCCACATCGGCCGCGATCAGCAGCGTGAAGCCGGCAATCAGCACGGTCAGCCGGTTCAAGCGATCGGAGAGCGCTCCGGCTGGATAGGCAGCCAGCGCATAAACAGCGTTCATCACCACCAGCACCATCGGGACGAGAACGAGCGGCAGGCCAACTTCCTTGGCCCGCAAGATCAGGAAAGCTTCGCTGAACCGGGCCAAGGTGAAAACCGTCGCGACGGCCACGACCAGCCAATAGCCGGAACCGAGACGCCGTAGCTCCGTTAAACCGAGGGGAAAGCCGGCCTTGCGCAACCCGGCAGGCCGTCCCGGCTCACGCACCGCGAACAATAGCAACCCGAGCGCCAGAAACGCGGGAATGACAGCCACCCAGAACACGGTCCGGAAATGGTTGGCGGTCAGCCACATGAGGCCAATCGCCACGAGCGGGCCAACGAATGCCCCAACCGTATCGAGCGCCTGGCGCAACCCGAAACTCGCCCCCCGCAGGTGAGCGGGCGCGATGTCGGCAATCAGCGCGTCACGCGGCGCGCCGCGAATGCCCTTGCCGATACGGTCGACGAAGCGCGCCGCCATCACCCAACCGACGGAGGATGCGAGCGGAAAGACCGGCTTCGTGAAGGCCGCGAGCCCATATCCAAGGGCCGCGAGCAATTTGCGTTTGCCGAGCCAGTCGGAAATCGCGCCGGAAAAAATCTTGACGATGGAGGCCGTGGCTTCGGCGATGCCCTCGATAACGCCCACCGTCGTCATCGACACGCCCATGACGGTCACGAGATAAACCGGCAGGAGCGCGTGAATCATCTCCGAAGAGACGTCCATCAGGAGGGAGACAAAGCCCAGCGCCCATATTGCAGGAGGAATTTCACGCAGCTGGGAGGATGAAGGCGGATTGTTCGGCATGAGATTCTTCGACATGAGAGATTCTTACACATGGGCAAGAATCACACGAGTCGTTGCGAGTGCCCAGCTAAAATACAGCCGTTGCCTCCATCGAAACTTTCGTAAGGAGCCAAGGCTTTTGATCCGATTGTCCTTTTCCTTTGCATAAGCCGCCGTCGAAATATGATATGAATTCCTCTGCCGGTACATACGGAGCGAAATCCTCTCTCGACGAAGCGCTCGCTGGTGTTGCGAACGGTCATGCCGTTTCCCCCGCCCTTGCCAAATCGCGGCAAACCGCCTAAACGTGGGATCCCTCCTTTTCGGTTAGGCCAGCGACCGGCACATCGGTCCCAATTCCGGCTCATATCCCGAATCCCGGCCGCCCTGGCCCTCTCCCAGAAGACATTGCCCCTATGTCAGACGTTTCCATAGACCCCGGTCTCCAAGACATTCCCACGACGGTCCGAGAGATCAAGCTCGCCGATTTGAAAGACCGCTCCCCGACCGAGCTTTTGGCTTTCGCCGAGGAATACGAGGTCGAGAACGCCTCGACCATGCGCAAGCAAGAGCTGATGTTCGCCATTCTCAAGCAGCTCGCGAGCCGCGACATCGAGATCGTCGGCTTCGGTGTGATCGAAGTGCTGCAAGACGGCTTCGGCTTTCTGCGCTCGGCCGATGCCAATTATCTCGCGGGGCCCGACGACATTTACGTCTCGCCCACGCAAATCCGCCGCTTCGGCCTGCGCACCGGCGATACCGTCGAGGGGCTGATCCGCAGCCCGAAGGAAGGCGAGCGCTATTTCGCGCTGCTCAAGGTCAATACGATCAATTTCGAGGATCCCGAAAAGGTCCGGCACAAGGTCAATTTCGACAATCTGACGCCTTTGTATCCCGACCGGCGTCTCAAGCTCGAGATCGAAGATCCGACGCGCAAGGATCTCTCCAACCGCGTCATCGATATTGTCGCGCCGATCGGTTTCGGCCAGCGCGCGCTCATCGTCGCGCCGCCACGCACGGGTAAGACCGTGCTGTTGCAAAATATCGCCCAATCGATTTCGGCCAATCACCCCACCGCCTATCTCATCGTGCTCCTGATCGACGAGCGGCCGGAGGAAGTCACCGACATGCAGCGTTCGGTGAAGGGCGAGGTCGTCTCCTCGACCTTCGACGAGCCGGCGACCCGTCACGTCGCGGTGGCCGAAATGGTGATCGAAAAGGCCAAGCGCCTGGTGGAGCATGGCCGCGACGTGGTCATCCTGCTCGATTCCATCACCCGGCTCGGCCGCGCCTACAACACGACCGTGCCGTCCTCGGGCAAAGTGCTGACCGGCGGCGTCGACGCGAATGCCCTGCAACGCCCCAAACGCTTCTTCGGCGCCGCGCGCAACATCGAGGAAGGCGGCTCGCTGACAATCATCGCCACAGCCTTGATCGATACCGGCTCGCGCATGGACGAAGTGATTTTCGAAGAGTTCAAGGGCACCGGCAATTCGGAAATCATTCTGGATCGCAAGATCGCGGACAAACGCACCTTCCCCGCCCTCGACATCACCCGCTCCGGCACACGCAAGGAAGAGCTTTTGGTGCCCGCCGACATCCTCAAGAAGATGTACGTGCTGCGCCGCATCCTCAACCCGATGGGCACCGTGGACGGCATCGAGTTCCTGCTCGGCAAGCTGCGGGAAACGCCGAAGGGCAATGCGACGTTCTTCGAGTCGATGAACACGTAAGCGGCTTTTTCGAAGCCGGACGCAGATTTGGGCGAGGACTATTCACTGGCGAGGGGACAAATCCACCGCCGGTGAATAGTGCCCTCGAGCGCGTTCCGCTTTGGTGGACTCACCAAAGCGATAAGAACTCGCTCTCTTTTTAAGAAGTTAGAGCATGTCCTCGATCGAAAAAGTCTGCAACTTTTTCGGGACATGCCCTAAGTTCAATCGTCTTCGTCCGCTGTCACCAGCCGGTCGATCAGGGACTTGAGCTCGGCTTGGCATCGCTCCAAATGCGCGAGGACCTCTCTCCGTTCCTCCTCTCTGAGGGGATTGGAATATAAATCGGCCCGGTCGATCTGGATCGACTCCTTCAGTGCCAAGATATCTCGAATCAATTTCTCTGTGTCGGGCATTTGGCCCTCCTATGCTCCGCCACGATCGCGGCTCGCATCGCGGTTTATGACAATCATATCGCGGCTCGATGCAAAATGGCAGGGAAATGCCATCTCGTCTTGCCTGATTGGCATGTGCGGCCGCGGAGTGAAGGAGCCCAATGCCGAGCCCGGCTGACCGCTTGACATCTCTCCTAAACTCGAACAAAAAGAGAACATAATCGCCTGTGCCCGAATTGGGGCTGGCTCCGCACCGCTAAAAATGGAGGCATGATGATCGGCACAAGCAAAGCGAAATCGTTCCAGAGCTTGGAGAGAACGATCACCAAGTACGAATTGAAAGTCGCCAAGGCGGCAAGCCCATCACAGCGACAATACGCGGTGGGCATGTTGCGCATGGCTCAGGGCGCGCTAGCTAAGGCGCAGGAGGGCAGCCCATCGATGGAGTCCGGCGGCGCGGATGTCGTCAACCTGCGGAAGGACGAGTACGTGGCGACCTAGCAACGAGACCTACGCATGCAAAGGCTCTTCCCCGTCATAAGCCAGGACTTGGTAATCTGCCGGAAGCTCGCCAGCAAAACTCGATCCCCCTGCGATCAATTCTGCAAGCCGGAGGTGTGCGGCGAGGCGCTGCAAGCCTTCGATCAAATGGTTCATCTAGACAATTTTCTCGCCCGCCAGCGGGCGGGAACTCCGATCGTGAAACTGCCGATTAATGCCATCGGCCTTTCGCAAAAAATAGCGCTCGGTCACCTCCCTCGTCAGAAAACGCTGCGATGCACGACAATCGAGGGCTTCCGTCTTTTGGCTAGGTTTCGCATGGTGCGCCCACCGGGCGCTTTCCAGGTTTCCTATTCGTCACTACCATGAACTCGCCGTCATCATAGTGACTCATGTTAGAAGCATTCCCTCGTGCCGGACTGGCGTGCGCCGACCGCTGCCAAGCTAAGAGGCCCAATGTTCAAAGACCTTATCTTTCCGTCAAACGTGTTGCAGCCTAGCGAAGCGGCGGTCCTTCACGACGCAACGCAGAAGGTCATCGCGACAGTCAGCGCCATGATGGAATTGAGTGAGGAAGATCACCGGTGTCTCGCGGGAGACGTAATCCGAATCGCGAAGTCGGGATTTAGCCGGTCACTCGATGGATTATTCGACTTGGACGCATTGGCTGATGCGGCTGTGGCTCGATTTCTAAGCTTTAAAAACAGGCAATCCGCTACGCCTTGATTAGATCGCTACGCGTTCGTCTTCATTAGGGCTCGACACTCGCGGCCCAGCCGAGCGGACCATCGAGAACGCCACGGATGTATGGAAAACGCTGGTGGGCCGGGCAGGACGGCAGTCCATACCGTCGATAGTTCGCAAAATCAACGAGTTATCTGATTGTCCATTATGATATGTTATGCACTTGGTGATGCAGTGGCAAGCAAAACCTGGCACGCCTGTAATCGATCATGAAGCCATCATGGCGCGAGGTTGGTAGGAATCTCACGCGCGTTGTCCCACCCATTTCTTTTCGCGTCCTCAATCCGAACCCCCGCTTGCAATAGCCTGAGGGCTCCGCAGTAGGCGTAGGCCGGCCAAGCCGTCATAATGCGGCGTGCCCGACTGACTGCTGTCAGGCGGAGCCTGGCCGTTGCTGCATTCTCTGTGCGGGCTCTCTTGGTCTCTACCTCGGCACGGGCAAGATCCTTTTCGGCGCGGCTCTGCGCGGCCATCGCAGAAAGATAGGGGCCTTCTGCCTCCCGCCGACTTTCCCAAAGTGCCGCACGCTGCGTCTTGAGCTTTGCGAGGGTGTCCATCGCCTTTTGGTTGGGCAAAAATCGTTGCCACAGAGAACGCTTTCGCGCTTGTTCAGCCATGATAAGCGTTCCGATTTTTTTGCTCAGTTCCGCGTACTGGTTAGTGAGAGTATCCATTGTGGCGCCCCTATTCGCCACCTCTGCCGCCCAGAGATCAACACGGTCCCGAGATGGCTCCGCCACGCGCGTGATCAACGTCGCTCGTTCGTGCTCCTCGGCGGCATCCAGGCAGGCAAGAGCCGCCGTTGACGCAGATTTTGCCAGGGCTTCAGCGCGAGGGATGAGCGTGGCATTCATTGTTGCCGTCAGAGTTGCGACGGAGTTGATCACTCGTCCGAAATCGCCCGACGTAGCGCCCGCGCGATTCCCGGCTCGGTCATTAGGCTGTGAAGGCTCTCCAGTGATGCGTGGGTCTTTTCCGTCCCCGAGACTAGTAGCGAGAAGAGACGAGCTACGTTCGCCATAAAACTTTCGTCCTCGCCCTGGGGCCGTCCCAGCACTTCCGCGAATTGCCGGAGGGTTTCGACCTCCTGCCGGAGTGTCTGAACCTCGTCTAGGATCGTCAGAGCTATGCTGGGCTTTGCCTCGGTTGCCGCCGTCATGTATGTTCTCCATTCGGTTGATGATGTCCGCTTGTCGTGCCTTCGCGAGACGGCGGAGCGAGCCCACGAATTCACCTTGGCTTTCGACGATCCAAGCGCCGTCCTTGTTGCCGCGACGGATGGTTAGGCCGTGCGCCGAAAGCATCGTGGTCAAGTCCTCTGAAGAGGTTGTCGATCTCCATGCGACCGCGACAAGCTTAGCCACGGCGACAAGGTCGATGCCAAGACGTTTTGCCTTCTGATGTTGGTCGGTCGTGAACGACTCTTGGGGTTTGTCTTTCGTCCGGTTCGCCGACGACGCTGTCAGCGCTTCGGCGATTTCGAAACGTCCTTCACGTCTCATCCTCGCAACGACCGCTTTGGCATGCGCTCCTCCGACGTAGGGATGTCCGAATTCGGCCTCGGCGAGCCGAGATAGGAATTCGTGCCTTGGCCTGTCGTGGCTGGTGGACATGACCCGACCGGTGGCGGTATCGACTTCACCCATTAAAATGTGCCAGTGCGTATCTAGTGCGCTTGCAATGGCTCTGGATTTGCCGTGCTCGACCATCGTCGCGAGTTTGGGATCGAAGCCGAATTCTGCGGCAATCATCTCAAGGAGGCGGAACGCTTGCCTTCTACTCGTCGCTTGACGGGGGCTGACGATCCAATGCCTGATTGCTCTCGGCGTACCGTGGTCCCGAGCGTCTCGCCAGAAATCGGCGACATCCTGTTCGCTGCCCTGAAGAATCTCCACTCGATCGTTCTCGATACCTCGGAAGACATGATCTAAGATTCTCTTACGGCTGGAAGACGTAGCGATACGGGTACTCTTGATAATCATCAGGCCGGTCCAAGGTGACGAGCAATGATCCGATGCATGTCGTTCGCAGCGTCGCTGAGTCTTTTGCAGTCAGGATTTTCCTGAGCGCTGGTCGCGACGATGGATATGACGAGGTTTGCCAACTGTCGGACCCTCGCTAAGTCCGCACGGACCTCGGGATCAGGTGTACGGCCTGTCGTCAGCCTCGACGTTTGGTCACGAAGGAGGACCGAAACCGTCGTTCCGCCCCGGTCGGCAAGTCTAAAAAGGGCCGCCTTCGCACGCGGCGAAACGCGGAATTTCACCATTTCACTGCGTGTCACGGTTATGGTCCTTTCTACGGGGGTCCACGGGGGCAGCGCCCCCTGGTCTTCTGTGGGCTTTGCCCACATGGCTGGCGCCTTCTTTTTTCCTTCTGCCGACGTGGGCCGCCGTTACTTCAAAATATGAATCAGATCGTAGAAAGAGCATAGGGTTTGTGGCCCGGAAATATTCAAATGGGAAGATTTGGAGTATTAGCGTGATGTCGGCGGAAACAGAAATTTGGGACTACGTCACAACTGAAGAAGGTCCGCCTTAGCGGACTTGAACATCCATGTGCCTATGTGAACGGCTGCGCACCAAAGGCCGGAACATCGTGGAGGAGGGCGAAGCCCTTGCGCGGGCGCTCGCATAGGCACAAACCCAGTAATAAGGCTGTTGAGTTTCAAGCGGTGCAAAAATCGTCATTTCGATTATTGGGGTTCAGCTTTTAGAAAAGCGAGGGTTTTTGACAGCCATGCCGATTTGACGGAATTGTGTTTATGCGGCTTGTGTGGTCAGGCTGAATAAGGAGTCGCCATGAGCTCTAACCCTTATGCTGATGGGAAGATCAGAAGCCACACCGAGGCGATTGTCCGAGGGTTGGTGCATGGTGCTGTCATCGTCGGATGTTGGTATGCACCTTTCGCATGGTACTGGCGTCTCGCGCTTTTCGTCTTTCTCCTATTGATCATGGGAATAATTTACCCGGCTGTTCAGCTCGCATTCGCTCGACGAAAGCAGCGACGTATAGATGAGCATTACGAAACAGTCCTCGAACTCTATCCCGACCTTAAAGCCAGCCGTGATGAAACGCGCGAGTTTCGTGAGAAGATGGCAGCTCTCTCAAAAGAATGTCGTGAAAAAGGTAGGTGAATCAGCGGAAATCTTTTTCTTAAACACCAAACTTGAATACCGCGAGCAAGAGCGACATGGCGTCAGACCGAGAAAAACTTGAGACGGAAACCATTGAACAGCTCGCTGACCGCATGCAAGACGGTCCCAGCACGCTGCGGCACTATCACAGTGCATTAGCCGAATTAGAGCGTCGAAAAGCAGTTTGGCAGTTTGAAGCGGCAGAAGCACAAAAAGCGGCGGCGTCATTCGCTGAATCGACGGCCAAATATACAAAGGATAACGCCCGCTATATGCTTCTGTCGGTATGCGCTATTTTGTTCGCCGCCGTACTTTCCGCGTTTTTCTCTTACTTGGCGTGGATGTACCCGCACCATTAGTGCCGTGCAAACATAATTAAAACACGGTCATCCCAACAGGCGATAAACGCTGGCGCGGCCGATCTTGAGCCGCGCTGCGATTTCGGACGGCCCAAGACCGTCTTCGTCTCTCAGCCGTCTCACCTCCGTAATATCAATCGAGCGTTTGCGTCCTTTGTAGATTCCTTCCGCTTTGGCCTTGGCAATGCCCTCTAGCTGGCGCTCCTTGCGTATATTCGTTTCAAATTCAGCAAACACGCCAAGCATGCCAAGAAATGCCTTGCCTGCGGCGGTACTGGTATCGATAGGCTGCTCGGTGGCCCTCAAGACGGCCCCCTTCGATTCGATCTCTCGGACGATATCGGCGAGATCTCCAAGTGATCGAGCGAGTCTATCAATCCGCGTGACGGCGACAACGTCCCCCGCTTGTATGAAATCCAACAAGATCCGTAGTTCGGTCCGTCCCTTTCGGGTAACTCCACTTTGCTTCTCCGAAAGGACCCGCGAGCATCCTGCGGCGGTCAAAGCCGTTTGTTGAAGGGCTAGATCTTGGTCCGTAGTGCTGACACGGGCGTATCCATAAGCTGTCATTATGACTCCGGCTTGTCTCATTAGGCTCTAGATGTAGTCACCATGTTGTCTCATAATGCGAAAGTCAAGCCAAATAAGACGCATAATATGTCTCACTTGCTTGCGTCTCTCGTGGTATACCCTAATAGGATGAGAAAGCTGCAATCTTCCGCGTGGATGGCAACGCCCTGTCGTGTTCTTGGGAGGACCTTCTTATGGTCCTGGATAGGTGAGCGGTTGGCGCGGGTATTCAGTTCGACGGAAAAGTGGCCAGCCACGCAGCCTCCACGTCGCTGGTTGCCTTGCCGACCCTCGACGACATCGTGTAAAGGATGGTGGACCACGCCTGCAAGGGCGAGCATCCAGCGGCATTCACGACCTGCATAATTGGCGCTGCACCAAAGGCCTCCCGGCTATACGGTGGCGTGCCGACAGTCGCGCGCGCGTGGTGTAGAACACGTATCGCTGTCGGCATTTCCCGGAGAAGAGTATCTACGTCGGCGTCCGTGGAAACGAAAATACATTGATCCATAGGCGGCAGGTTGGCGAGACTGTCCGAAGTGAACAGTGATGGTTGACGGCTCGCCGCGAGAGGGCGGTTTTGGGGCATAGGTGGGCCTTTCTCAGTCGGTATGGGTGGGCTCGCTTGAGTCAGGCGAGCTAGACGTCGTTTCGCAGTTGCCGACAGGCTTCTTCCAACTCCCGGCCACGCTTTCAAAATCCACTTGTAGCGCCAAGGGATGTGCGAGGAACCTCCGGTTAGTCGGTTAAGCGAAAGGGGTCGGGTCGCTCCCACCTTTTTTAGGTCGACAGAGCAGGAGGGGGAGTTAACAGGGTTCTCGCCGTAGGCGAGTCTAACGCGTGCGCGTGCGTGCGCGAGATCCGAAACGTCACATGGTCTGCCTGTCCTCGTATTGTGCGGTGGCGGCGTGACCGTCCGGGAGTTCTTTCTTGATGCGGCGGTACGAAGCGAGGATTGCTTGCGCGGACGCTTCAGGACCGCGCATAGACGCATTTCATCGCGGATCGGGACGGCGGTGATAGCGGCCACCCGGTAACCGTTTGGTGGGACAGGAAGCGGATGGCTCGACTTTCTGCGTGGTCTTTCAGCAGGGCGCTTTTCGACCAGGACTACATCGCCCGAACGCGTGATCTTCATGCCTTTGTTTTCTCGCTGAAATTTGGCTAAAGCCCCGGCGGGACGAATAAGGCGAGGTCGTGGAAGATTCCACAACTCAAGAATAGCTTTGTCATGTCAATCAGCGTTGAATAGTTTCCAGGTAACAGCGTCCAAAAGTTTCCAGTTAGTCAGCCGAGTTTCGGCTGTTTTTTGCGCTGTTTGAATCGGAAGGAATCGTTTCCGGTTTCCAGGAT
>JBEKFQ010000044.1:0-26545 GCA_050013235.1 Beijerinckiaceae bacterium | reverse complement strand
CCGATATCGTCGATAAATGCTGCGAGGCTTGGAACAAGCTGGTTGAGATGCCGTGGAAAATCATGTCCATCGGACTGCGAGATTGGGCACACCAATGTTGATCACTGCAGGTTGGTATAAGTGGGTATTTATTGGCGCTTCCGGGTCAATATTTTCGAGATGTAACCGTGTGATGGGGGTTCCGTGCGCTGGGTTGAGGCTTTTGTTTCCGCGATCGTCATCATTGTTTCCGCGGAATCGGCTGGCGCTCAAGGCGCGCCGCAAGCTGGCGGCGCATCCCTAGGGGATGCAGCCGATGCGAACGCCCTTCCCGAGATCGTCATCAATACGGCGTCGCCGTACCAAAGTAAAATCAACGATTTCGACCAGGCGCGGGACAATGCTCTGGCCCCGAAACTCGGCGCAACCTCCTACACTTTGGACGAGAAGGCGATTCAGGCCCTGCCGCAGGGCGCGGATACGCCAATCGACAAAGTGCTGCTTCAAGCGCCCGGAGTGTCCTACGATTCCGCGGTGAGCAATCCGGATTTCCATATCCGTAACGAATATGCGAACGTTCAATACCGGATCAATGGCATCTTGCTCCCCGAAGGGGTTTCGGGTCTCGGGCCGGTTCTGGAGACCGGATTTATCGGCAATTTAAATCTTTTGACGGGCGCGCTTCCCGCGCAATACGGGCTGCGCACGGCAGGCGTGGTCGATATTACGACGAAAAGCGAATTCGCGCCGGGCGGCAGCGTGAGCCTTTACGGAGGCAGCCTGGGGACGATCTCCCCGAGCTTCGAATACGGCGGCAGCAGCGGAAACACGCAATATTTCGTCACCGGCCGGTTTATGAATAATAACGAAGGGCTCGAGAATGCGACGCCGGCGGCCGATGCCATTCACGATCATACGACCCAAGGCAAGTTCTTCGGTTATGTCTCGACTTTGCTCGGCGACTCCAACCGTTTGAGCTTTATCACGGGCACATCGGTGAGCCAGTTTCAGATCCCCAATGTCCCTGGCCAGACCCCGTTGGGGGATTTTGGCGGCCTCGCGGTTAATTCCGCCACTCTCAACGAAAACGAATACGATAGTTTTCTCTTTAACATTTTGGCGCTGCAGACCAAGGGCGTAAATTTCGACACGCAGCTGTCGCTGTTCTCGCGCTATACGTCCGCGCATTTCGTTCCCGATATTCCAGGCGATCTCGCCTTCAACGACGTCGCCTCGAATGTTTCGCGCGTCAGTCTTCTCAACGGGAGCCAGTTCGATGGTTCCTACCGCTTGAACGATGTGCATACGTTGCGCGGCGGTGTTGGGGTCAGCGCCGAGGAGACGCAGGTCAATAATACATCCATCGTCCTGCCGCTCGACGCGTTCGGCAATCCTCTGCCGACCCCTGTTACAATCACGGATTATGATGCGAAGCTTGGCTGGAACATCGGCGGCTATGTCCAGGACGAATGGAAGATTACGGACAAACTGACCCTAAATACAGGGTTGCGGTTCGATCAATTGTATCAATTCGTCACCGCGAACCAGCTCAGTCCGCGCGTGGCGCTGGTCTATAAATTTTCGGAAAGCACGACGGTGCACGCGGGATATGCGCGCTATTTCACGCCGCCCATGCAAGCCCAGGCGACACCTTCGAATCTTAGTCTGTTCACCAATACTACGCAGCAGCCGGTGGTTCCTGGCAATGATCCCGTGCGCCCGGAACGGTCGCATTATTTCGATGTTGGTGTGGATCACAAGCTTTTCCCCGGCTTCGACGTGGGCGCCGACGCCTATTACAAGATCGCCACCAATCTGCTCGACGATGGGCAATTCGGCCAGGCGGTGGTTCTGACGCAGTTCAATTATGCCGAGGGCTATAGCGAGGGAATTGAACTCAAGGCCAAGTATCAAAACGAGGGGTTCAAGGCCTATGCGAATTTGTCGACCAACCGGACCAAGGCAAAAGATGTGATTTCAAACCAATATCTTTTCACCGATCCCGTTGAATTCGCTTATATCGCCAACAATTATCATTTCACCGACGATGCGCAGTTGATCACCGCCTCGGCGGGGGCATCGTACCGCTGGGACAAGACATTGTTCAGTTTGGACGGCATTTACGGTTACGGATTGCGCACCGGCTTCGCCAATCTCGATCATCAACAGCCCTATGCGACATTCAACCTCGGCGTCTCTCACGAGTTCGATGTCTGGTCGAACGACAAGCCGCTCACGGTCCGGTTCGATGTCGTCAATCTCATGGACACGGTTTACGTTCTCCGCGATGGCACCGGCATCGGCGAATTCGCGCCGCAGTATGGGCCGCGCCGAGGCTTGTTCTTGAGCCTGTCGCAGAAGCTTTGAGAGTGGCGCGGTGCTTTCGACTTGGGCGGGCAGAATTTCCTCAAACCGCCGCCCGTCCCGGATCAAACGGCCCGAAGCCCTAAATATTGCGCCATGGGATCGAAATCGCGGTCGTCGTGGAGAAGCTCGTGGCCCTGTTCGATACAGAATGTGCCGATAATCATGTCAATGGTCTTGCGAACAGTGACGCCCCGGTCCCGCAACTGCCGATAATTACGGGCGGCTTGCACCGCTAGAGAATCGCTGATCATGCTGGCGATCGGGAACTGCCGGAGGTTCCGCTCGATGATGGCGGCATGCGCGTCGTCCCGGGCGCCCTGCAAGACTTCTAGCAGCACGATGTCCCCCACGATGATGTCGCTCGGATCGGCGATGGCCCTGAGCTTAGCCACCGCAGGAGTTCCGCTATTGCGAAGATGAGAAATCCAAACGGAGCTGTCGACGACAATCATTCCGGGCGAAAGCGCGTCCGGTCTTGGGGCGTCCGGCCTTGGCGCATAGCATCGAGATCGCCCTCCCAGCCGAGACCGGACAGATTGTCGAGTGCCGTCTTTTGGCGATGCCGCTGGACGAGGCGGCGTAAAGCTTCCTCGACGGTTGCCTTCTTGGTCGGGAGACCGGTGGCCGCCATGGCTTCGGCGACAAGCTCGTCGTCGAGATCGATATTGGTGCGCATGACGGCCTCAATGTGTATTGAATTAACGAGATATACACATCAAATTATGCGCCGGCAAGGCCGGCTATGCCTAAATCTACCGTCCCGGCGTATCCATCGACGAGATCACGTCTTCCAACGTGTCGCCCGGTTTGCTCTCCGCTCCCGGCTTGTCGATGAAATTCACGGGGATTCCCGGACGTACGAGATGGGCGAGTTCCTCAGCGTTCCAATTGGTCAGGCGCACGCAGCCGTGGGAATGGGTCTTGTCGATCTTGGTCGGGTCCGGCGTGCCGTGGATGCCGAAGGTCGGCTTGGTGAGCGCGATGAATACGCTGCCCACGGGATTGTTGGGGCCGGCGGGGAGCGTCAGGCGCTGCGTATTCGTGCCTTGCTGGAAGTTCTTCTTGGGGTCGTAACTATAGGTGGGATGCCAGGCGACGGCACGCACGGCATAGGAGCCGGAGGGCGAGGGGAGTTCCTCGCTGCCGATGGTCGCGGGATAGGCGGTGACGAGATTGTCCTGGGCATCGTAGGCCTGCACCTGCCCCTTGGCCTTGTCGACATCGATGCGGGCGATTTGCGAGACCAGCGGCAGGCTCGAAACCTCCGCTACGATGATCGTCGTGCCGGCGAGGCCTAGATCCGCTTCGGGATTCAGCGCTTGGAGAAAACGCTTGTCCATATGGAAACGCTCGCCGAGCATTTCGGCGGGGCTGTGGTAGCCGGATTCCGGCAGCTTCGCCAAGAGAGCGTAATCGGTGGGAAGATCGGGATAGAATGGCTTGGCGGCATCCTCCGGCGTGATGACGTAAGTGCCGAGGACAGGCCCGGCCGTATCGCCGCCGAGCGCGTCCCAGACCGCCTGGCTGAGTTTGCCATCCACCGGCAGCCCATGCGTCGTCTCGAAAACGCCGATCGCTTTGGTGAAATTGCTGCCGTAGCGGCCGTCGATGACGCCCGGAGGGGCATGGGCCCGATCCAGCAAAATCTCCGCCTTGAGGACGACGGGATCGACGGCTTTCGATTGTGTCGAGACGGGGCTGAAGCGGACAGCCGCCATTCCTTCCGGGGTCAGCGCTACCTTGCCCGATGCCGCCAATGCGCGTGCGGGCGAGGCCGCGGGTGGCGGCGGATCCTGAGCCTCATGCTCCAGGAGATCGGCAATGGCGGCAGGCGAGAACACGCGGATCGCAGGGGCGGCGGGCTTGGTGTCCGGCTTGGTCTCCGGCCCGGCGAGTGCATCGGCGATCGGATCGGCTTCAGGCGCGGGGGTGGGTACAAGCGTCTGCGCCGTCACCCCCCGCGCCAGCATGAGCGCGGCGGCCAAAGCGAGGGACGCCGGAAGAATTCGAGCCAACTGAGCCTCCAAGCCCGGAAACACCTGAGCTGCCAAGCTCAAGGAATCATCGTCGCAAAGGATTACGTCTTTGCCTTGGCGAAAGCGTAGCGGCTCATGGTAAATGTTTTGGTGCGAAGGCGCGGTTTATGCGGCGCTCAGGGCAGGGACGGAGCGAGGGCACCGGCGTCGCCCTGCTAAACAATGGCGAGAGAGACGGGACTCGAACCCGCGACCTCCGGCGTGACAGGCCGGCGCTCTAACCAACTGAGCTACTCCCCCGCGAAGCTGTTGCCCAGCGAGAGGTGCCGGATACGAGACCGCGCCCGGCAAGTCAAGGACGATGATCGTTTTTGCCCAATTTCCTGGTTCTGGTTCTGCTTTCGAGAAGCGGCGGCGCCGGTCCGCCGGGTCTAACCGCCCTACAGGTTCGGCACGCCCAGCCGCCATTTCTTGATCTCGGCGCGGGTGAGGATATGGAGCTCCTCGGAGGGGATCTTTTCGGCCCGCGCGATCAATTCCGGGCTCACCCCCATTTTGCCGGTGTAGCTCGAAAGCAGGCCGCGAAGGCCGCTCGCCGTGGCACGGTCCTGCTTTGTGCTCAAGGCGGTGACGTCGGCCCCGTCGACGGTGAGGAACATTTTGTGGATTCCCACCTCGCTTTCCGGCGGAATCACGCGCTTTCGCGCGCCGATCAACGCGTAGACGCAAGCCGAGAGGCATTTCGCGGGGGTGACGCTGGCCTTCGCCCCAAGAAAGCCGCTGGAGATTTTGGCGACCACCGCGGCGGCGCCGATTTTTCGTAACAAGGTGCCGAATTCCATCGAGGCCAGCACGATGCCGCCGGGCGAATCCAGGAACACCACCGCATGCACGCCGCTGCGGCTGTTCTTCTGGAGAAAATCGAGGAACATTTCGGGGGTGCGTTCGCTAATATGCCCCGTGGCGGAAATCACGCTCTCGCCGCCGTAGTTGACCGTCTCGAAAGTCATTTCGTCCTCCGCCCGCGCGCTGGAGATGGGCGAGAGAAGAAGGATGAGCGCCATGGCGGCCACAGCCGAGCGAGACCGAAGCAAATCCTGGGGGCGCGAAAAGAATGATGCGGCGGTGGGAAGGCGCATGAGACCTCGAGGGGGCGAAGAGAATCGGACTGGATGGTGACCTGGCGCAAGCGTTAACCGGTGGTAAGAATAAGGCTTGCGGGCTCGTACGCAACCCGCTCCTCTGCCGATGAGACCTTTGCGCCACGGACTCCGGCTATTTTTGCAGGAATGATTGCTTGAGCCTTCTCCCGGGCGAATGAGCGGTCGTGTCTTGGTGAGCGCGAAATACCGGGTCGATTGCGCGGCACCGTGATTCTTGCCGGGGTTGTAAGCCTGCGGCATTTCGGCGCGGACGTCCCGAAGCTCAAGGCCGAGATTTTGACGATCGCGGCGGGGCATCCTCGCAATTCCGGCGGCCCCGCCATGTCACCTCGATCATGGCGGACGCCGGGTTACACGAGACCAAAGTAATCTTTTAGACTTGGTAGCTTGTTCTTGCTCACGGGCACCGGTCCCCCCATTCCTGCTGGCATAGCCACAAGCGTAGCTTCGTCGATGCGAATAATTTCAGTTGCATAGCCAACATTAATGATGTGGCTGCGATGGACCCGCAGGAAGAGTTGCGGATCGAGCCGCGCTTCCAGGACGGACATCGAGAGGTTGCAGAGATATTGCTCGTCCGATGTCACGATCTTCGTGTAATGGCCCTGGCCTTCGAAGCGGCCGATCTCCTTGACGTCGATGAGGACGATCCGGTTGCGCCGGTAAACGGGAATTCGCGACAAAAGGCGAGGCGCCGGCGTCCCGGTCAGCTCTGGCGCCTCGGGCGAGGCGATGGTGACGTCGGTAAGGTCGTAGAAGATCATACAAGTTCCGGCAATTCCATTCGCCCCCATCATATGCGAGACCTTGATCATCAGCATCCGGTCGGGGATATTGATCATCATCGCGATCGGCGCATGCGAATGCACGGCATTTCCAGGCGCGGCAGAGGATCGCAGAAGAAACTCGATTTTCTCGCGGCTGCGTGGCGGATGAATCTGAAGGATATTCGACCCGATCAGCGTCCCAGGAGCGATCCCCAGCGTCTCTTGCACCGAGGGACCGAGAATTTGCAACGCCGTATCGTTGAGCGCGGTGATGCGTTGATCGTTGTCGAGCCAGACCATTCCAAGATTGAACTGTTCGAGCTTGTAGTGAAAAGCCCGGTCGCGGAGCGCTTCGAATTCCGAGGCCACCGGGTCGACGTCAAATCTGGTTGATGAGCGAGACATTGGTTTGCCGGGCCTCGATAGGTGTTGGCGGAGCATATCTTCGCCATACGCCGGCTACCCTAAGGTCCGGACCACCGGACGGAAAGCTGGCCAAACGTTGCAGCCTTCCCATTTGGCAGGGCATATCCCGGAAGATGCGGTTCGCCATTTCGAGGGAATCCTTGTGCTGCGCTGCAATAAATTCCTTTGCCCCGAGGGTCCCGCGGACATTTCATGCGCGTAGAATGGCCGCTCGCGCGGCCAAGGCGCTGTTTGGTGCAATACCGCTTGCGGACGCGGTGCACACACGGCGACAGATGCGGCAACTAAAAATCTCCAGCGGAAGAAGCGGATATGCCGCGGTTCCGCCGGTTCTGGCCGGAAAGGCTAAATCGTTTAAGTTATTGGGAGGATATATGATCCCGCGTTCGTTCGAATATCATGCGCCGGCATCGCTGGGCGAAGCCATCGCGCTTCTCGGCCAGTATGGCGACGAGGCCAAGCTTCTGGCGGGTGGCCATAGTCTGCTGCCGATGATGAAGCTTCGCTTCGCCGGTCCCGGCCATCTCATCGATCTCAACAAGGTTGCGGGCCTGAAGGGCATCGAAGTCGCCGGTTCCGAATTGCACATCGGCGCCATGACGACCGAGAACGAGATCATCTTCTCGAAGTTGGTGGCCGAAACCGTCCCGCTTCTGGTCGAGACCGCTCGTCAGATCGCCGATCCGCAGGTCCGGTCTCGCGGCACGATCGGCGGCGATATCTCCCATGGCGATCCCGGTAACGACCATCCGGCGGTCATGCTCGCCCTGAAAGCGACGTTCGTTCTCCATAGTGCCAACGGCGAACGCTTGGTTCCGGCCTCGGAATTCTTTCTCGGGACTTATTACACGGCGATGGAACCCGGTGAAATCATGACGCAAATCCAGATTCCCGTTCTAGCCAAGGGAACGGGTTCTTGTTACGCGAAGCTTAAGCGCAAGACGGGCGATTATGCGACCGCCGCGGCCGCCGTGGTCCTCCGGCTCGATCATGGGATTTGCCGGGACGCGGCGATCGCTTTGACCAATGTCGCGCCGGCCGCCCTTTTGGCGACGGATGCAGCGGCTTCGTTGCTGGGCAAAGCTGTCGACGACGGTGCGATCATGGAGGCGGCCCGCTTGGCCATGTCGATCTGCGAACCGGCCGCGGATATGCGCGGCGACGAGTCCTACAAGACGGCGATGGCCGGACAGATGGTCGAACGGGCGCTTCGGACGGCCGTCACGCGTTGCAGCGCTTAAGGGGAAGATCATGGCCAAGAAAATCGTAGTCAGCTTCTCGCTGAACGGCGCGCCGGCGGATGTGCTGGTCGAGCCGCGGGAGCTTTTGATCCACACATTGCGCGAAAAGCTCATGATCACGGGGCCGCACATCGGTTGCGAAACCTCGCATTGCGGCGCTTGCACCGTCGATCTCGACGGCGTGTCGGTGAAGGCTTGCACGATCCTGACGGTCCAATGCGATGCATCGGAAATATTGACCATCGAGGGATTTGCCAAGGGCGGTCAGCTTCACCCGCTTCAAGAGGGGTTCACCCAGGAGCATGGCTTGCAATGTGGTTTTTGTACGCCTGGCATGATCACCCGGGCCTACCGGCTCCTCAAGGAAAACCCCAATCCGACGGAGGAGGAGATCCGCTTTTGGATGGCAGGCAATCTATGCCGCTGCACCGGTTACCAGAACATCGTCAAGGCAATCCAATATGCCGCCGCCAAGATGCGCGGTGAACCGGTCGAGACGTCTCATCCCCTCATGGCCGAAGCCGGCGTTTAAGAAAGTCTTTGCACCATGGACGCTGATATCAAGGACCTGGACCGCCTCGAAAGGCTCGAAGGCATCGGTTGCTCGCGCAAGCGCCGGGAAGATCCGCGCTTCATTCAAGGCAAGGGCAATTATGTCGACGACGTAAAGATGCCTGGCATGCTGTTCGGCATCATGGTGCGAAGCCCTTACGCGCATGCGCTTATCAAGTCCATCGACACCTCCAAGGCCAAGGCGCTTCCCGGCGTCCATGCCGTGCTGACGGCCGAGGATTTGAAACCGCTCAAGCTCCATTGGATGCCGACGCTCGCCGGCGATGTCCAAGCGGTTCTCGCCGATGGAAAGGTCAGCTTTCAAAATCAAGAAGTCGCCTTCGTGGTGGCCAGCGATCGTTATGTGGCCGCGGATGCGGCGGAGCTGGTCGAGGTCGACTATGAAGTGCTGCCCGCCGTCGTCGATCCGTTCGCGGCTTTGAACCCAGACGCGCCGGTCATTCGTCCCGACCTCGATGGAAAGGAGACCGGCGCCCACGGCAAGCGTCGTCACCACAACCATATCTTCAATTGGCAGATCGGCGATAGGGACAAGACCGATCGCGCTTTCGATCGGGCGGAGGTCACGGTCAAGCAGGATATGCTGTATCCGCGCGTCCATCCTTGCCCGCTGGAAACCTGCGGCTGCGTCGCGAGCTACGATCCGGTGCGCGGCGATCTCACTGTTTACATCACCTCCCAGGCGCCGCATGTCGTGCGGACCGTGGTCGGTCTGCTTTCCAGCATTCCGGAATCGAAAATCCGCATCATCTCGCCCGATATCGGTGGCGGGTTCGGGAACAAGGTCGGCGTCTATCCCGGTTATGTCACGGCGATCGTTGCCTCGATCGTCCTCGGCCGTCCCGTCAAATGGATCGAGTCGCGCTCCGAGAACCTTACGACGACGGCCTTCGCCCGCGATTATTGGATGACCGGCGAACTGGCCGCGGATCGCAACGGACGGATCAGCGCCCTGCGCGTCAACGTCATGGCCGATCACGGCGCCTTCGATGCCTGCGCCGACCCGACGAAATGGCCGGCCGGCATGTTTCATGTCTGCACCGGTTCCTACGACATCCCCAACGCGCATGTTTCGGTGGATGGTGTCTATACCAACAAGTTTCCCGGCGGCGTGTCCTACCGGTGCTCATTCCGCGTGACCGAGGCCGTCTACCTGATCGAACGCATGATCGATGTGCTGGCTCAGAAGCTCGGCATCGACAAGGCCGAGATCCGGCGGCGGAACTTCATCCGCCACGACCAGTTTCCATACCACACTCCCTTGGGCCTGGAATTCGATTCCGGCAATTATGCACCGGCGTTGGAAAAAGTTCTAAAGGCCGTCGATTACGATTCGCTACGCGCGGAGCAGGCCGCCAAACGCGCGGACCCGGCGTGCCCCACATTGATGGGCATCGGCATTACGACCTTTACCGAAATCGTCGGGGCCGGTCCCTCCAAGAGCTGCGATATTCTAGGTATCGGCATGTTCGACAGCTGCGAAATTCGCGTGCATCCGGACGGCTCCGCGATCAGCCGCATGGGCACGATCACGCAGGGCCAGGGGCACCAGACGACCTACGCCCAGATCATTGCCTCCGAGGCTGGGATTGCCGCCTCCCTGATCACGGTCGAAGAGGGCGACACTGCTACGGCGCCCTACGGGCTTGGAACTTATGGCTCGCGCTCGACGCCGGTCGCCGGCGCGGCGATCGCGCGCGCAAGCCGCAAGATCCGCGAGAAGGCGAGGAAGATCGCCGCTCATCTCATGGAAGTGTCGCCGGACGACCTGGAGTTCGATCTCGATCGCTTCAATGTGAAGGGCGATCCGTCGAAGTCCAAAACCATGAAGGAGGTGGCATGGGCGGCGTATAACAACGTACCCGAAGGCATAGAGATGGGCCTTGAAGCCGTCGACTATTACGACCCGCCCAACTTCACCTTTCCATTCGGCGCCTATGTCTGCGTGCTCGATATCAACAAAAAGACAGGCGAGACCAAGGTCCGGCGCTTCTACGCGCTCGACGATTGTGGCACGCGCATCAATCCGATGATCATCGAAGGCCAAATTCACGGCGGCCTGACCGAGGGTTTCGCGGTCGCGATGGGCCAGGAGCTTCCTTACGACGCCGAAGGCAACGTCCAGGGCGGTACGCTCATGGATTACTTCCTCCCGACCTCCGTCGAGACTCCGCATTGGGAGACCGATTTCACGGTGACGCCGTCACCGCACCATCCGATTGGGGCCAAAGGGGTGGCGGAATCGCCTCACGTCGGGTCCATCCCCTGTTTCAGCAATGCCGTGATCGACGCTTTTTGTCATCTCGGCACGACCCACGTGAACATGCCTTACAATAGCTACCGCGTTTGGCAGCATGCTCAGAGCCTAAAACTCTGAGATCCGAAGGCCACGGCCTTTTCAACAAGGCTTGGCAACGGTGCCGGGCGGGCGGCAACAGTCCGCCCGGCGAGCTCGAGTGTCGAGGTGACAGGGAACAGAATGAAAATCGAACTTGAAAGAAGCCTCGCGTTACCAGTTGCGCGGGCGGTTGGATGGAGTCTCCTCGAAAACATTGAGGACATCGCCTCCTGCGTGCCCGGCGCGAAGATTACCGCGCGGATCGATGCGACGCATTACAAGGGCACGATCACCGTCAAGCTGGGGCCGGCGACCGTCTCGTTCCGAGGCGATATCGAGATTGCGACCCTCGACCCCGCGGCGCACACGATCAGAATCGTTGGTCAGGCGTCGGATACGACGGGTTCGTCGGGCGCCTCGCTCGATCTGACGGCAATCGTGAAAGAGACCGGACCCGATAGCTGCGAGCTTTCGGGCCGCTCCGAAGTCACGGTGACAGGAAAGGTCGCGGCCTTCGGCTCGCGTCTGATGGGAACCGTCACGGATCAGTTGCTCAAGGTCTTCTTCGCCAATTTGCTCGCCCGCGCGGAGGAGCGGAAGGCGGCGATGGTTTGCGACCCGGCAAATGCCACGGCCGCGGCGGCCACGCCGCCAAAGGCACCGGCCGAGGCCAAGTTCAATGCGCTGGCCTTCCTATGGGCTGTCGCAAAGGATTTCTTGCTGGGTCTATTCGGCCGGACCAATGCAAGCTGAACGGGACCCGGCCGCGACGGATCGCATGAGCGCGATCGCCGGTCTGGAAGCAGCGCTGAAAGGCGCGGGTTATGTCGTCGAACGCAGTCTCGCTGCCACGATTCTGCTGATGACCGATCTGGGCCGGCCTCTGCTGATCGAGGGCGATCCCGGCGTCGGGAAGACCGAGGTCGCGAAGGCCTTGTCGCAAGTGCAGAAAACCCGGCTCATTCGTCTGCAATGCTACGAAGGGCTCGATACCTATAACGCGCTCTACGAGTGGAATTATCAGCGTCAGCTCTTGGCGATCAAGCGGGCCGAGGCCGGAGGGCAGGCGGCGGCCCTCGACGACGAAGCGCTGTTTTCGGAAAAATACCTGCTCAAGCGTCCGCTGCTCGAGGCCCTTACCGAGGCAAAGGCGCCGGTTCTGCTGATCGACGAGATCGACCGGGCGGACGCGGCATTCGAAGCCTTTCTCTTGGAGCTGCTGTCGGACTATCAGGTCAGCATTCCCGAAATGGGGACGATTACGGCCAAGACGATTCCGCTGGTCGTGCTGACCTCTAACGGTACCCGCGAACTTTCCGATGCGCTGCGGCGGCGTTGCCTCTATCACTTCCTCGATTATCCCAGTTTCGAGAAGGAACTGTCGATCGTCCAGGTGCGGCTGCCCCAATTACCGGCCATCCTGGCGCATCAGATCGTCGAGTTCGCGCAGAGCCTTCGCCGCCTCGACCTGAAAAAGAAGCCGGGCATCGCGGAAACATTGGATTGGGCCTCGGCGTTGCTGGGGTTCGGCATATCGGCGCTGGATGAGGCTGGCCCCGAACGAATCCGGGATTCCCTGTCGGCCGTGTTGAAGACGCGGGAGGATGTGCTCGCCATGGACCAAGCAACGATCAACCGGCTCGTCGCGGCGGCGGGGTAGCGCGATGATGGATGAGACCCTTGCCGCCAGAATCACCGGTTTCGTGGGGACGATCCGCGCGAACGGTTTTCCCGTCGGCATCGGCGAGGTCGAGGACGCCTTGCGCATCGCCGGGAGCGTTGGCATCATGAGGCGCGAGGCCCTGTTCTGGGGCTGGCGCGGTCTGCTTTGCGCCCGTGCCGAAGAGTGGCGCCGTTTCGACGATTTGTTCGATTCCTTCTGGCTGCCGCCTAACCGCCGGACCCTGGTCGAAACACATGCGAGCGGCGGCGGGCGCATCGAGCTCGACATGAACGATGCGGCGGCGGGCGGCAAGGCCGGCCCGGCCATCCAACGCAGCGAAGGCGAGGTGCCGGGCAACGCCGAGGCGAGTTCGGCTAAGGAAGGGGCGAGCGCCACGGAGGTGCTCGACGAAGCCGATTTCCGGTCGTTGATCGACCGCGATCAGACGCGGCTGATCGAGGCCTCGATCCGCCGCTTCGCGTGCCGCCTGCAACGGTTGAAGATACGACGGGAGCGGACGCAGGCCCGAGGCCGGCGTCTCGACCTCCGCCAAACCTTGCGGCGCAGCATTGGTGCCGGCGGCGTGCCGGCCCGCCTCAGCTTCCGGGTCCCGCGGCTGATTAGAGCTCGTCTCGTGCTGCTGCTCGATGTCAGCCGGTCGATGTCGCTCTATTCCTTTTTTTACCTCCGGGTGGCGCGCGCGCTCGCGGCGGAACTGTCCGATGTCCACGTCTACCTCTATCATACGCACCTGACGCATGTGTCGGGGGCGCTCTCCGATCCAGATCCCTGGCGCGCGCAGGAGCGATTGCGATTGCTCTCCGCCGGTTGGGCGGGCGGCACGCGGATCGGCGAATGTCTTGCCGCGTTCAATCGTCTGCATGCCGGGCGCATCGTGCACTCGCGGACCGCGGTGATCGTGGCCAGTGACGGCTACGATACCGGCGAGGCCGGCATTCTTGGCCGCGAACTCGCGGCGCTGGCGCGGCGCGCGCGCCGGATCGTCTGGCTCAATCCGCTCAAAGCGACGCCTGGCTATGCGCCGCTCGCGCGCGGCATGCGGGAGGCGCTTCCGGTCGTCGATCTGTTTGCTGCCGGACACAATCTTGCAAGTTTGGACATGGCGCTCTCGAGCATCATGGAGGTCTTGTGACGGAGGATCTCAAAATATCCGCCGTCGTGCTTGCAGCGGACCAATCCTCGCGGATGGAGGGCCAGCACAAGCTGACGCTCGACGTGGGGGGAGAGCCGATGATCCGCCGCACGGTCAAGGCCGTGTCCGCTATTGCGCCGGTCGAGGCTATCGTCGTGACGGGCTTCGCCGCGACCGGTATCACAAGCGCGCTGGCGGGTCTGCCGGTGCGCTGCATCCATAATCCCAGATACGGCGAAGGCCAACAAACGTCAGTCGCGGTTGGAGTGCGCTCCTTGCGCCACTTTTGCCACGCCGTCATGGTCGTCCCTGGCGATCAGTGTTTGCTGACGCCAGCTCATCTCGCGGATCTCGTATCGGCCTTCCGGCGCGCCGGCGATCGATCCATCGTGGTGCCGTTCCACAAGGGACGGCGCGGCAATCCCGTTCTGTTCGCAAGCCACCATATTCCAGAGATTGCCGCCGGAGGCTTCGCTACCGGCTGCCGTCATCTCGTCGAACGCAATGCGGACAAGGTCGCGCAAGTCGAGTTCGAATCGGATGCTTACGTCGTCGATTGCGACACCCCCGCCGATTACGCGGCTTTGTTGGCTCGCATTGAGGGAGAGGTCAATTGCCCTTCATGACAAAGCACGGCCGGGCCATGATCGCCGCTATCCCGCGAGCTCTCTTGATTGTCGCGCTGGCGGCGCAGCCTGTGATTTCCGGCGCGATCGCCGGCTGCTTTTCATTGCGGTGGGCGGCGGCTGGCGCGGCGGCGATCGTCTGCGGCGTGATGCTGATGCGCTGGACGTGCGGCCGGATTCCAGCAGCCGCTTTCCTGATGTTGGGCGCCTGTGCGGCTGGCATGGCCGTGGGCGGCGCCATGGATAGCCTGTCGCCGCCATTGGGTGGTCTCGCGGCACTTTGCACAAGTGCATCCATGGGGTTCGCCGCCGTCGCGTTCCGCCATGCCGCTGCCTTGCCGGCGATGCATGGCCTCATGTTGCTGGGTGGCGCCGGTGCGATGGCTTTCATCGAATCGAAGGCGAGGCGCGGGCCCGCGAAAAGCCAACGACATCGATGGGCCCGGCTTGGCTTTGGCGCTGCCTGCAACGCGGCGATGCTGGCTGGCATGGCCGTTGGCGGCTGGATCGGTCTGCTTTTATCGCCACCTTTTGGGCTCGACGCCATGCTCGCGATGATGGGCGCGGGCATGGTCTGGGGCATGGCCGCGATGAGGATGATCTGCCGCGCGGGCTCCGCCATCCTCGCCCTTGTCCGCGAAAGCACCTTCTTCAACCGGGCCGCTGGCGCCCCAGATCTCGCGAGGCCGTAACCCGTGGCCGTTCCCGAAGACATTCTGACGATGGCGGCCGGCATGCGGGCGAAGGGGATGGCCTTCGCGATGGCGACTGTCGTCCGGACCGTCGCCGTCACGGCGGCCAAGGCGGGCGCGAAGGCGTTGATCGCTTCGGACGGCTGCATTTTCGGGGGATGGATCGGCGGCGGATGCGCGCGCTCGGCGGTGATCAAGGCGGCAACCGCCGCTTTGGCCGATGGACGGCCGAGGCTCATCAGCGTGCAGCCGCAAGACATTCTCGCGGAGCAGGGCATCAAGGCTGGCGAAGCCAAGAACGGGATCGAATTCGCCAAGACGATGTGTCCGAGCCGCGGCACGATGGATATTTTTATTGAACCTTTTCTGCCTCGTCCGCATCTGATCATTTGCGGCGCCTCGCCCGTCGCGGTGGCCTTGGCCGAACTCGCGTCGAGAATGGGTTTTCTGGTCAGTGTTGCCGCCGCATCGTCCGAACACGGCAAATTCGGTTCCGCTGACCGGATGATCGATGACCTGCCTTCCGGCGAAAGAGCCGACTATATCGTCGTGGCAACTCAAGGCACCGGCGACGCGGCGGCCCTGCGCGCGGCCCTTACTGTCGAATCGCGGTATCTCGCATTCGTCGGGTCGAGACAGAAGGCCGCCGCGTTGAAAGCAAAGCTCGAAGACCTCGGCGTATCCCCGGAACGGCTTGCCAGTCTACGCGCTCCCGCGGGTCTCGATTTGGGCGCCATTACGCCCGATGAAATTGCCTTGTCGATTGTCGCCGAGATGATCGAGGTGCGGAGACTGGGTCAGCGTCAATCCAGCGGATTCCACGCTGGTATAGCCGTTTTGGATCCCTGAAGCATCACGAGCGGCTTCGCTTCCATCACGGACCGATCCACTTTGTTTTTGTGTCGCTCCGCAGCTGGATACCACGGAAATCGCATTCGCCGGTCCCACGCTGAAACGGGCTTACGCCGATCAACCAGACGCCGACGATACGGCTCGGCAAGGGACCGCCGACCGCGGTTTTATAGTCGTCGAAAACCGTCTGAGATTCTTCCACCCAGGTTCCAAGACCCTCTTGGCCGGAGCGGCGTACGATATGGGTCTCATGCTTGTCCCACCAGGGGGATGGGGCATCGAAACGACGTGCCAACCGGCAGACAGCTGCTCCAGAGGTAGGTCAAGTCCTGCCCGTTGTCGAATTCGATCGCCATCGACAGATAGTCGTGGGTTGCCAGCGTGTTTTCAGCCAGCCGCGACGGCAACGTCTTGACACGCCATGACCAGTCGAGCCGGACCGTGTTATCGAGGGGGAAATCCAAAGGACGCTTGAGGATCGCACCGTCATTGATGCAACTGCGATTATTGCAGCACAAACCCGAAGTATTGCGTGGTCTCGTTTCACTAATAATTCGCCTACAATTGTTTATAGCTACTGGGATAGCTATGTTCCGGCGCGAAAAACGTCTTTTTTGGACGTTTCCTTTGAAGCCAAGTTGTATTGGCTAAGCTGACTTCAACCAGAAGGATATGGAAGGCCCCGGACGCGCGCTTGCCATTTTGTGCCAAAATGGGAGAATCGCCGTGCCGGGGAGTCCGGCATGGTGAAGATTTAAGAATGTCAATCTCAGATAATGCCGCTTTTGACCAGGCGCGGCCAATGAAGAACGATCGGCTAAGCCATGGGACATCAATGCTTTTCGGCACGATCCGTGCGAGCGGCTCAAGGCCTTTTTCTCATGTAGCCCCGAGGGAAAACCGGGCCCTCGCTCGAGGCGCTCGCATTCCCTCGCCTAGGCCTGAATGATCCCGGCGCGGCGAGTTGGGACCGCCGGATGGCCCATCATTGTGGCCTTGACCGAAGGTGCGCCCTTTTAGGTTGCGTTCTAAGAAAGCCCGCCCGGATCCCGCAAAAATAATGCGCTCAACTCTTTCGAAGACGTTCTAAAGTAGGGCGATTATTTGCGGCGCAATTGCAGCGGGGTCGCCGCCCATTGCTCGTGGCGCGTGGCGCGCTGCTGGAAATGCGGCCTCCGGATTGTTCGTAAGACATCGAAGCCGCGCTCTCAATCAGTTCTTTCAGCATCTTCTTCGAAAAGTGTCCTACCTTTCTCGCCTGCCCATGGTTTGCAGCAAATCGATTACGATTGCTTCGAGATAGCGCTGGTTCGCGCGGTGCCCCTGACGACATTGGATCCCAACGCGTTTCATTGTTCCTTCGGCCAGGAAGGCAGAGGCTCGGCGCTTTCCTCCGCCTCTGAGAAGTGGCCCTCCCGGACCTATGGCCTTTTGCCAGGTTGAAGCTGCCGGGCGATTTAGGCGGCCTACTCGAGACCTTCCGGGCGGCGGTAGATTTCGATCCGTTGACGATGCACAAAATTCTCGTCATTCGGCCGATCGGCTAATTGCCGGACGAGTGCGCCGGAGATCCGGTCAATGACCGGCCATCGTTCACGTGTTTTCTTCGATTGGGTTGACCTCGATCAACGCCACAAACATGGAAGAGTTTAGAAAAGTAATTTTTAACCAGATTTGGCTCGCCGCTTAAGCATTGAGTGGTTCATTTGGCGCCGGCTTCGTTTCTTCCGGCATTGATGGACAATCGACGGGCAGGGGGTTCGCTATGGCAGTTTCCGATCGCGCAGGAATGCCGGCCAACGGATTATCGCGCCGATCGCTTCTGTGCGGTTCCGCGATTGCAACAGCGGGGACGGCTGTCATCGATGTCGCGCCGGCGTTGGTTTGGCCGGTGGAAGCGGCAGAGGGCAGCGGCCCGCCGGTCGTCGGGCCGGGATCCGTTCCAATGACTCTCACGATCAATGGCGTCGCGCGGATGATTCACGTCGAGCCGCGGACGACACTCGCCGAGGCCTTGCGCGGCCAGCTTGGGCTCACGGGAACGAAAGTCGCTTGCAATCGCGGTGCCTGTTCAGCCTGTACGGTCTGGCTCGATCATGTTCCGGTCCTGTCTTGCATGACCCTGGCCATCGATGCCGGCGCACGCCATGTGACGACGATCGAGGCTTTGGCCGCCGGCGGCACGCTTCATCCGGTGCAGGAAGCTTTCATCGCGCACGATGCCCTCCAATGCGGCTTCTGCACGCCCGGCATGGTAATGAGCTGCGCGGCGCTTTTGGAGCGCACGCCTGATCCAACCGCGGAAGACGTGCAAAACGCGATCAGCGGTCATCTCTGCCGGTGCGGCACGTATCCGCATGTCATCGCCGCAACCTTGGCGGCAGCCAAAGCGCGAAAGGGCTGACCATGGCCGCGGACGTGACGACACGCACCGGGAAATTTCCATCTGGCATCGCGAGTGTAGGATTGGGAGAGGTGGAGCGGCAGATCCCGCTCAACGAGCCGCCGCCCTTGCTACCGAATGCCGCGCTCACTTCGATCGGCAAGTCCGTGCCACGGCAAAATGGACGCGCCCTCGTTACCGGGGCGACCCGTTTCACGGTTGATGTCAATCTTCCCGGCATGCTGCATGGCCGGATCTTGCGTGCGACGCTGCCGCATGCGGAGGTTCGCGCAATCGATGTCTCCGCGGCAGCGCGTCATCCCGGCGTTCGCGCCATCCTGATCGTCGCGCGGCCCGATGATCCCGCCGCCGCGGTCGTTCGATATAAAGGCGCGCCGGTGGCCGCCGTCGCCGCTGATTCCGCAAGCGCGGCGGCGGAAGCGCTGCGTCTCATCCGTGTCGATTACCGGCCGCTTCCTTTTGTCGTCGACATGGATAAAGCGCGCCGGCCGGAGGCCTCGCACGTCTTCGACAGCGCTTCGATGGCTGTGGGAAATGCCTCGGAATCTGCCCTGATTGGGGGGCTTCCGCTCGACGGCAATGTGCGCGGACCGGCCATTGAAACGCGCGGCGATACGGCACAAGGCTTCGCTCAAGCCAGCATTATCGTCGAAGCCGAATATAGCACCCAAGTGCAGACGCATTGCTGCATGGAGCCGCATGCAATCGTCGCCGACTGGCGTGCGGATGGGCTCACGGTTCATATGTCGACGCAATTCACGGCTGGCATAAGACACGAATTGGCGGCGGCCTTTGGTCTGCCGTTGAGCCGCGTGCGTGTCGTCGTCGATGGAATGGGAGGCGGCTTCGGCTCCAAAACCATGCTCGGCAATTATGCCCGCATGGCGGTTGCGCTCTCGCGTCAGGTGCAAACACCGGTGAGTGTTGTTCTCGATCGCTCTGAAGAGCAGATCGATTCCGGCAACCGTCCGGGCACGTGGCAGCGGCTGCGCCTCGGCGCGCGGCATGACGGGTCGCTGACCGCGATTTCCTTACAGAGCTATGGGACCGCCGGAATCGCAATGGGCGCCGGTGTCGGCAATGTCGCGCAAGCGCTCTATTCCTGCGCGAATTTCGAGAGTGCTCAATACGACGTGTTCACCAATGGCGGTCCTGGCTGCGCGATGCGCGCACCGGGCAATACGCAAGGCGCGTTTGGGCTCGAGCAGACGATCGACGAGCTGGCGGAGCGATTGGCCATCGATCCTCTCGTGCTGCGTGATCGCATCGATCCGAGCCCCGTCAGGCGCGAGGAACGGCGTCTCGGCGCCGGGCGGATCGGCTGGTACAAACGGCACGCGCCCGGCGCGGATCCCGGCCCGGTCAAGCGCGGCCTCGGCGTGGCGCAATCTCTCTGGGGCGCCAATGTGCAGATCAATTCCTCCTGCGAGGTGCGGGTGATGCGCGACGGCTCGGTCGAAGTGCTGTCGAGCGTGCAGGATATTGGGACAGGCATCAGCACGGTCTTGGCCCAAACCGTGGGCGAAGTACTCGGGCTTCGACCCGAAGACATTACGATCCGCATTGGCGATACGGATTTCCCCGCCGGGCCGCCGTCCCACGGCAGCCGCACCACGGCGTCCATTACGCCTCCCGCTCGCACGGCGGCCTGGCGCGTTTTGCAAACGCTGTTTCGCGAAGCCGCGCTCGCTCTGAATGCCGCCCCGGAAGACCTCATCGCGCGCGGCGGACAAATTGTGGTTCGCGACGATCCCAGCCGGAGCTTGAGCTTCCGTGCGGCCGCGGCCCGGCTGCGCACGGATCAGATCAGCGCCGTCGCCTCGCGCAGCGATGATTACGCTGGGTTTAGCCGGGTGATGGGCGATGCCGCCCAGGCGCAACAGGATTTGGGCGGCGTGCAATTTGCCGAGGTTGCCGTCGATACCGGGACGGGCATCGTGCGGGTGGAACGCGTGGTAGCGGTCCAGGATTGCGGCCGTCCGATGAATCCGCTGCAGATCGAGAGCCAGGTTCAGGGCGGCGTCCTGATGGGCGTGTCTTTTGCGCTCTTCGAGAACCGCATCCTCGATCAAAACACCGGCGGCATGGTGAACCCGAACCTCGAATCCTACAAGTTCGCGGGACCTCGCGAGACGCCGGAGATCGACGTCATCATTCTTGAAAACTATCAAGGGCAAAGCGCGACCGATGCTTATGGCATCGCCGAGCCTTCCAATATCGCGACAGCGCCCGCCATCGCCAATGCCGTCTATAATGCGATTGGCGTCCGTCTACGTGCCCTGCCCATGACGCCCGCGGCGGTGCTCGCGGCGCTCGGCAAGATTCCGGCGAGGAGTTGACGCCATGAACCGTTTCGCCTTGGCGCGCCCAAGAACAATTGCCGAAGCAGCATCGGTGGCCTCGGCGACAGCCGCCGATGCAATGACGGCCGCTCCCGATGCGATGGCCCGCGGCGAGGCCTCCGTCGTGATGGCGGGCGGCATCGATCTTCTCGATCTTCTAAAAGAAAACCTGCTGACGCCGGGAATGGTGGTGAGCTTGAGGGAGATTCCAGGACTCGACGCCATTTTCGAAGAGAAAGACGGCGGCTTGCGCATCGGTTCGATGGTGACTCTCGCCGGACTCGCCGGCCATTCCGTCTTACGCCAGCGCTACCCGGCCCTCGCCGATGCGGCGCGAAGCTCGGCAAGCCCGCAGATCCGCAACGCGGCAACGCTCGGCGGCAATCTGCTACAGCGTCCGCGCTGCTGGTATTTCCGGGCGGCGGACTACCGGTGCCTGCGGAAAGGCGGCAACCATTGCTTCGCGATATCTGGCGAAAACCAATATCACGCGATTTTCGATAACATGCCTTGCGCGATCGTCCATCCCTCGACATCCGCCACGGTGCTCGTGGCGCTTGGCGCGAGGATCGAATTGACCAATGCGCAAGGCGCGGTTCGCAATGTTCTGCTCGAGGATTTCTTCGTATTGCCGGACAAAGACGTTTGGCGGGAAAACGATCTGAAACCGCAAGAGATCCTGACAGCCATCCTGTTGCCGCCGGTGCCGGCAGGCCTGCGCATGACGCATCTGAAGCAGGGCGAAAAAGACTCGTTCGATTGGCCGCTCGCCGATGTGGCTGTCGTTCTTGATATCGACCGGGAGGGAAGCTGCAGCCGCGCCGCGATCGTACTTGGCGCGGCGGCGCCGGCGCCGCACCGGGCACGTACGGCCGAGGCTGTTCTTGCGGGCAAGCATATCGATGAAAGTCTGGCCCAGGAGGCGGCGCATGCAGCTTTGGATGGCGCCACTCCGCTGGCGAAGAACACATACAAGTTGCCTTTGTTCGAGGTGCTCGTCCGGCGCGCGATCCTCAAAGCTGTAGCTTGAGGATCGCGCGCTATGAACCCATGACCCAGGAGCAAAAAATGATGACACGACGCCAAGCCGATGCCGGAATTCTCGCCAGCGCTGCGCTTGTTGCAGCTTCAACTGCTGCTTTTGCGCAGGAGCCCCAACCGCTCAACCTTCCACCTCCGCGAAGCGAAGGCGGCAAGCCGCTCATGGAAGCTCTCAAGTTGAGACGTTCCACGCGCGAATATTCGGACCGTCCGCTTCCCGCGCAAGTTCTCTCCGATTTGTTATGGGCGGCTTTCGGCATCAATCGTCCGGGCGGCGACCGGACCGCTCCCTATTGGCGCCATGTCATGGTCATCGACATCTATCTCGCGATGGCTGACGGCGTCTGGCTCTATGAACCGAAAACCCATGCGCTGCTGCCCCATGCGAAGGACGATATCCGCGGCTTGACGGGGCTTCAGGATTTCGTCGCCACGGCGCCGCTCAATCTCATCTATGTCGCGCATGGCGAGCGCATGCTGGATGTCTCGTCCGAAGACCGCCGCCTCTATGCCTCGGTCGATAGCGGGTTCATCGGCCAAAACGTCTATCTGTTCTGCGCTTCGGAAGGGCTTGCGACGGTGTTTCGAGGGGCGGTCGATTATCCGAAACTTGCTCACGCCTTACGGCTTCCCGAAGCGCAGTTCGTGACCTTCGCGCAGTCCGCCGGTTATGCCCGCGCATGAGTGACGTTAAAGGAGCCTCGCCGATTTTAGTCGAGGCACGATTATAAGTGTGACCGGCGGCGAGGCGGCGGACGTGTTCAGGCTGGCTTGCACCGCGGTCCCCACCCGGAGAGCGGGAGAAAAAAATGACGATCGAAGACACCAAATTCGGCAGCATCACGATCGATGGGAAGACCTATGAACACGACGTGATCGTGCGTCTTTCGGGAAAGGTTGAGAAGCGGAAAAAGAAGCTGTCGAAAGAGCAATACGGGACATCACACATCATCTCGAAGGACGAAGCCAAGTTCATCTTCGAGGACGGGTGCGATGTGCTGATCGTTGGAGCAGGCCAGGAAGGGAACGTACGCTTGTCTCCAGAGGCCAGCGATTATTTCGACGGCAAAGGGTGTAGGGTCTTGTTGCAGCCAACGCCCGAAGCCATCCGGTCCTTCAACCAGTCGCATGAGAAAAAGATCGCCCTGATGCATGTAACCTGCTGATGCCAACCGGCCAATTGGACCGGCCGCTCAGCCGTGCCGTCCGGCAGCGCCCGCCGGAGGCCCGCATTTCCCGCTTCATTGGATCCCACGCCGGAAAACAGAGACGACATTGAGCCGTCGAGCTTCAGCTTTCTTCAGCTTTTCTTTTCGTAACGTTGTCGCTTCTATCGTCGCGTTTCCTGAACCGTAAGACGGCTCCGTGATCACGGCTGCGCGCGGCGATCCGGCTACGGCCCGTGCCGGTCAGAACATACTGGCCCCGATCATCGTCCCAACGCATCAAATTCGCATGGATCGCCAAATGGCGCATGACCATCGTCTTCGGATCATGAACGTGAGCGGGCGCGACGTCGCCATGCTCCTCGACCTTCTTCAAGGCCTCGATCAGTCTCTTTTCTTGGGCGTCTGTCATTCCGCTGGGAGATGGTGCCAAAGGACGATCCCTTCAAGGGCTGGGCGGGCTCGGGGACAATAAATCGGAAAGATCGAGCCGTGGACAGACCGGCCGAGGGAAAAATGAACCCGGATTCCCCAAGGATTCACAAATTAACGCGATTTCCGGCGCGAGTCACTGGGCTGACGATGTCCCCGCCGGGACGGCGGGCGGGCTGAAGGCGGCTCCGCCGCTCGTCGTCCCCCATGTCGAGGCGTCTGTTCCAAAAATCATCGTGAGGTCTTGATTTGCAAGCGCGGTCAACGGGCCGGAATATATCCAGTTTCCGGCAAAGGGACCAAGCCGTTGGCCGTTATCGCCGGTACACCGCGACAAGAACCGATTCTGCAAGGAGGTGTTTCCGCGCCTCTTGTTCGACATCGAGGCATGACGGATCCGTGCCCACTTCCAAATGGCCGGTCGAGAGCGCAAGGAGGCGGAAATGATAATGGTGCAACCCATCGCCATGCGGTGGGCAAGGACCGCCGTAGGCCGCCTTGCCGAAATCATTGAGCGCTTGCTTGAAACCTTCTCCGCCGCGCGGGCGGCCAGCGCCCTCGGGAAGCGTGGTGTGGTTCACGGGAACATCGTAAGCGGCCCAATGATGCCATGTTCCAGATGGGGCGTCGGGATCGTCGCAGAGAAGGGCGAAACTAAGGGTTCCCGCCGGTGCGTTGCTCCAATGAAGCGGCGGGGATACGTTTTCGCCGTCGCAGGTGAAATGCCTGGGAATTGCGCCGCCGTCGGAAAAGGCACTCGAGTTGAGCCGCATGGATCGTCTCCGTCTTGCCGTGGTTTGATTTTAACGCAGGTGTTGTTCGATAGCGCGTGGCCGGCTGACGCCGAGGGTTGTTCCGCGCTTTACAAGTTCCCCAGGATCCGGCTCGCCGCGGATCCTATTTCTTCAGAGCCTCCACGAACGCCGAGAGACGCGAATTACGACGGCCGGGCGCCGTTTCCCCGGCGGTAAGCGCGCATGTCGCGAGAGGAGCCTTGCCGGCTATTTCTTGCATCTGAGCAAAGGCCGTTGCGCTGCCCCGGCCGCCCATCGTGCAGAAGAATGCGACTTCGGGCAGGCGCTGCTTGTTCGCGGAGAGGTAGGCCCGGACCGGCGAAGAAACCGACCAAGCCCACACCGGCGTCCCGATGACGACCAAGTTAAACGCCGACGGATCGTTCCTTGCCGGCAGGATACCGGCTGCCTGCTTGGTCCCCGCTTCCACCAACGACCTCCAGTATCCAAGGATGCCGGTCCGGTCGCGGGTTTCCAGGACTTCCTCGACGCTACTCTCGAGCGCTGCCGAAAGCGCCTCGGCAATCCGACGTGTCGTCCCGGAGCGCGAGTAATAAACGACGAGAATTTTCGGTTTTTGCATGGCCGCCTCCAGGATCGGGAGCTAGAGCATTTCTCACGAAAGTTATAGGCCGGTGTGATCGAGGAAGTGCTCTAACCTCTTATAAAGAAATCGAGTTCTTATCACTTTGGTGATTCCCTCGAAGTGGAAAGCGCTAAGGTCGCTTAATACTCGCGCGATGCCGGTCTTCGCGGTTTGATCTGGCTGGAGGCCTGGATAACTCATGGCTCTCAGCCAACCCAGCGGACCTCCGGCTCCTGGCGCGGGACGAGTGGCGGCATGGCCTTCGGGCGTCCGGCGATGATTGGGGCAACCGGCACCCACGCGTCGGGAAGGCCGAGCGCCTTCTTCCCGTCCGGCGTGTTCAGGAAGCTCTGCGCGAAACCGATCCAGCAGGTGCCGAATCCCGCGGCGTATGCGGCGAGCATCAGATTCTCGGCAGCCAATGCACAATCTTCGACGATCCAGGGGCCTTCCGCGATCGCCGAAACCAAGATCAGCACGGGCGCGTGGTAGAAGATCTGAAAATCCGGGTTATTGAGCAACGATTGGAAATGGCCGGAATGGGGGCTCGCGGGCATTGTCGCGAGCATATGGGACTTCGCCTCACGCGAAATGCGATCGAGGACGTTCTGGTCGCGCACGACCGTGAATGTCCACGGCTGCTGGTTCACCGCGCTCGGCGCATGCACGGCGGCGGCGATCAGACGGGAGATTGTTTGCTCATCGACGGTTTCGGCTGTGTATTCGCGTACCGAGCGGCGGCCGGCAATCGCTTCGTCGAGATCCATCGCGCCATCCTCCATAAAGCTGCACGCTCGCGCGTGCGTCGCGCTTGCGTTACGAAAATTTGGACCGGGGCGAGATATGCCGCGGCTCGAACATTCCGCACGAAGTTGCGGGCTTTGGTGATCGAGGAAATGCTCTAACTTCTCATAAAGAAAGCAAGTTCTTATCGCTTGGATGAGCCCACCCAAGTGGAAAGGGCTCTAAGGCATGATCAGCACCGGCTTGACGGCTGCACCGGTGACGAGATCCTCGGCCGCCCGGTTGATCTCCTCCAGGGGGTATTCCCGGATGATGCTGTCGATGGGAAAGCGTCCCTGCCGCCAGAATTCGACGAGCCGCGGGATGAGGGTGGCGGGCAGGCAGCCTCCGAAGAGGCTGCCGCGCACGGCCCGGCCAAGCAGCAGCGGGGTCATACCGATGAGGACGCTGGCATTCGGAGCTCCCATCGCGGTCAGGGCGCATGTGCCACCGGGGGCCAGGCTGTCGACCGCTTGCCGCACCGCTGCCGGCGCAGCGGTGGTCTCGACCGAGAAATGGGTGCCGGACCCTGTCAGGCCGCGGATCGCCTCGACTGGCTCCAACCCGTCGGGATCGATCGTCGTGGTCGCCCCGAACGCCTCGGCCAATTCCAGCCGGCTGGCCCTGGTATCAACAGCGATGATTGGGTGACATCCGGCGAGCCGCGCCGCCAGGATCGCGGCAAGGCCGGCAGCCCCCACGCCGAAGACCGCGATGGAATCCCCCGGGCGCGGGTGGAGCGTGCCGATGACGGTGCCGGCACCGGTTTGCACATTGCCGCCAAGCGCTGCCAGGACCGGCCAGGGAATCTCTCGTGGCACGCGCACGGCGTTTTCCTCACGCGCCAGCGCGTAGGTCGCAAAAGAGGACTGGCCGAAGAAGGCGCCGGCAATCCTCTCGCCGCCGCCGTTCAGGGGCGAAGAGCCGTTGGGCCGGAAACCAAAGAAATTGCGATCGAAGATGTCCGGGCCAAAGGGCCAGCTTCCCCGGATATTGGCGGTTCCGGCTTTGCCGGGTAAAAAGGTCAATACGACGTGATCGCCGGGGGCCACTTTCGTCACGCGGGCGCCAACGCGTTCGACCCATCCCGCAGCCTCCCGTCCCAGCACGGCTGGCAACGGAGTGAGCAGTTCACCGTCGCGCGCGCGCAGGTCCAGATGGCTCACTCCCGCGGCCTGGAT
>JBEKFQ010000043.1:0-29425 GCA_050013235.1 Beijerinckiaceae bacterium | reverse complement strand
GGAAGATCCTCCCGGCAGGCCTTCTGGCCGAGAGCGCAAGTCAACCAACTCTTGCCGACGCCACAGGGCCCGGTGATGATCAAATTGCGTTTCTCCCTGATCCAGTCACAGTTCGATAGCTTGAGGAAAAGCGCGCGGTCGAGACCGCGAGCGGCGCGATAGTCGACATCTTCGACGCTCGCGGCCTGCCGGAGGCGGGCGATACGCGATCGTGCCTCGAACCGTTTTTGCCGCCGCAGCGTGACCTCGTGTTCGAGGAGCAGTCCCAACCATTCCGGATGGTCGAGGCCGCGAACTTCGGGATTGTGGGCGAGGTCCTTGAAGCCCTTGGCCATGCCGTGAAGACCAAGAGAGCGCTGAGCTGATCGAGAGTGGGATGCGTGAGCATGAGGATTGGTCCTTTCAGTTGAAGTAGCCGGCGCCACGGATGTTGGGATGGTCAAAGAGAGTAAGGCGCATCTGCGCGCAGCCGGAGCCCGCACCTTCGATGCCCTCTGGCGCGCCATCGGCAGCATCTGCGATCTGTTCAGCCAACAGGAATGCTGGAACTACTTCATCGCAGCAGGATACGCGTACGATTAAAAGTCCGATGCTCTAGGCTCCCGGAGCGCTGCAACCCGAACCGATCGATTTTTGTGCCGAGCCGTTCCTGAAGAAGTTCCTTGGAAATTGTGACGTCTCCAAAGCGAAGAATAGTCGCGCTGTGTCTCCTCGCGCAGGCCACGCATGGCCATGTCTTCGAGCATGCGCCGCCGCAGCGGACTGACAGGTCTTGGGATAGGGTGGTTGGACATCGGATCGTCCTTTCGAGTTGAAGGGTTGACCCTTCATGCTCGGAGCCCGATCCGGCTCTTCTCAACCTGCGCTAACGACCCCCACTACGCACCAACGCGCCGCGCGGCTCCCGCGAAGCGGGTTCGTGCATGGGTCGAATCCGGCCAGTCGTTGCGAGACCAAGCGTCAGATTTGGACCACTAGCAGCGGCTCCGGTACCAATATGGTCTCCAATAAATGCGTCACTTCATTCTAACGATCGCCGCTGACACCAGACTCGCCGTGCGCTTCGCTTTATCGTCCTCGCCCAAATCGCGATAGATCGCCACAAGCGGCTTCCATCGGGGCAAGTTGTACCAATCGCTCGTCTCATGGTCTCCTAATTTCAAGATAGCGGCCGCATCCCGAAGTTCTTGTTCAAGCGAGATCGACCAAATCAATAATGCCCGCTTATGCTGTTCGTCAGCCTCGTGCGTCTCGCCTATGTCACGGAGAAAGGATGCGAAACGCTCCAAGCGATCGACGATTGGCGGCTTCTGCGGACCTCCGAGGTTCACACTCGCTCCGGCGGGGCCAATTTCGTGGCCGTCGTATCTTGACAGCTCGATGGTCAGTGCCCGGTGGTAGACGGCCTTTGCCTCATCCCGATGCATCTTCAGCCGGTAAAAATCGCCAAGTCTATCGAGCTGCGCAAGCAGGCGTTCTTCATTGAAGCGTGCTGTAGCGCTGTCTCTTCGCATGTCTCCATTGCCGGTGGGGGGCCGTTCGCCGGCATCCATTTCCTGGACACGCACCGCTTCCCTAAAAGCAGTCTCCGCCTCGACATACCTGTTTTCGGATGAATAGAAATCTCCCAAAGCATCGAGGCGGCCAATCCTGTTTGGGATCGTAGGTTTCCCAGCCGCTTCCTCAAGAGCAAGCGACTGCTTGAGGAGCATCAGCGCCTGATCGGCCGCCTTCTGCTTGCGTAGCAGCGCCACATATTCGTCGATAATTTCGTAGTATGAATTCCTCGAATAGACGTTGTCCGGTTGCGCTTTGATGCCAGTCATTTGCTCTGCGAGGGCTTGCTGGAAGGCGGGACCGGCTTCCGCGAGGCGTCCCCGCCTCGCCAAGAATGCCGCTAAGTGCCAATACGCCTCGGCCGCCGCCGTTGGTCCGGAGCTGCGCGCCAGAATGTCCGCACGCAGAACACGTTCGGCGGAGACATAATCGCCATATTCCTCGTAAGTTGAGGCGGCCTCGTTGTAATTGAAGACGGGTTGCCGGCGGCTGGACGCCAATTCGTGGAACGACGCGAGATCCAAGAGGGCGTCATCGATCTCCTCGATGCCGTCCAGTCTGTCCTGATCGTCGAACTGTGCAACCAGCGGCTCCCATTTCGTCGCCGGGAAGGGTTCGTTATGGCAGGCATCCGCATCGAGATGCGCTTCCCGGATCGCGACGGCCCGCAAAGCCACAGCCTTCTTCTCGGGATAATCGCCCGGCGATGAAAGCAGCGGCAGCAAGCGCACGAGGTCCCCGGCGACAACGGTTGATCCCGCGCCGCTGGCCTTTTCATCGATTGCGGCGATGCGTTTGAGGAGCAAGAGCCGGTTGTCTGGGCGTCCGGTTTCGGTGCACGGCGTCCCGGCGAGCTGCTCTAGAATGGGCCTTAAATCGAGGGCATCGCTGCCAAGCCGCTTCTCCTTGATCGCCAAGGCGCGCTCTCGCCAGTCATAAACTTCTTTGGCTTGGCGGCACCAAGCGATTTGTTTGCTTGGGTAATTTGGATTGCTCGGCTTTGAGCCCAGTTTCCGCTCGACAAGACCGGCTAATTTCAAGAGACTATCGGCGGTCGGCAAGCTCTCCGGCCCAAATGCCTTTTCTCGAATAGCTAATGCCTGTTTGTAGAGTTTGAACGCTCTAGCGGTTGGAAGCGCGCGCCATGTCACCTGCAATGCAAGATTATAGGAGGCAACTGCCATGCCAGGGTTAAAAGCGCTGAGGCGGCTTCGCCTGATCCACATCGCGCGCTTGAGCAGGCGGCGAGCAATTGCAAGATGTCCAAAATATTGAGGATCGGGATCGCTGCCGAAAGCAACATGAATGCGGGCAAGATTTTCGAGACTTCGCGCGACGCCGAGGCTATTGCGCCCAAGTTGAACCTCTCGAATCTGGAGGGCTCGCTCATAGAGCTTTTGCGCATCGTTGAGACGCCCCTCACCGCCGGCGGCGTCGAGCATGGCAAGCCTGCTGAGAGCGGTCGCGACTTCTAGGCTCTCACGTCCATGAGCCTTCTCTTCCCCGGCGAGAAGACTCTCCATACCTTTTTGCGCTCCTTCTAGATTGCCCGAAGCGAGCATCTCACGCGCGGAGTCGAGAGAAAGTTCAGCAGACAATCGCTGCGAGCCCGTTGCGGGTGGTCGGGCGAACGAGGGCGTACCAAACAAGATGAGAATAGAAAAAGTCGAAATTATTCGAAGCAATGAAGGCGGCCTCCGTTTAATAAAACCGTACCATCGAAAGCCTGACTTCACGTCAATGAAGGTCGCTCAAAAAAGGACTGTGGCCGAAAGTAACCGATAATCGTAAGTGCAGTGACGGAAAAAATTTTCGCGGCCAAACCGTCTACGCCGGCAAAGCACCGTTCTTCACGGCACCATTCGCAACAGCCTCGCCCAAATGCAGATACCGTGAAAGGGATGTGCGTTTGGCGATCTTGGCGATCGTCCCCCGCGAACACCCCGTAGCATTTTGGATTTGAGTCCACGAAACGCCGGCCGCGATCATGCGCGAAATGCCTTCGTTCCTCGCTTTATCTTCCGGCCGCCCACGGTACATGCCAGTGGCTTTTGCTTTGGCCTGCCCTTGCATTTGCCGCCGACGGCGGTCTTCGTAATCTTTGCGAGCCACGGCCGCGAGCATGTCCAGCATCATCGAATTTACTGCGTCGAACATCCTAGCCGTGAAGTCGTCCGCGTTCGCGGTGGCCATCATCCACGAAGTTGGGAGATCGAGCGCCACCACGCGAACACGCCGCTCGTGAAGTTTCGCCTTCAGCAATTCCCAATCCGGACCGGTGAGCCGGGAAATTCGGTCCACTTGCTCGGCAAGTAATATATCGCCGGGGGAAGCATCATTCAGAAGCCGAAAAAGCTCCGGTCGAGAAAGCGTCGCTCCGGATTACCAGTACATTTTGAATAGTCAAGGCCGCGATAGTAAACCGGCCAGGGGCTGGTACAGCTAAAGGATACCCAAAACGACATCAAGTTCTGGCGCTTAGCGGCAGTGCTTCTGCGACGGAATTGAAAGGCTAAAGCCATTGATTCTGTCTCTGCGTCAGGATACGAGTGGAGCAATCCTGCAAACATCCACCTATGCCGAACCAGTTTTATGTCAAGATGCAAAATTCGCACGCGTTTATCTTCATCCTCACCAGAAACTGTGAGTCTACAAGCGTGGTTAAAAAAAGAAATTCCCGTTCACAGTTGGATCGAATTCGAGGTAGGCGGCGTTTTTGTTTATGTGGTGGACGACTCTAACGACCCCAGCAACATGCACGCGCAACTTGTCCTGCTACGGTGGGGCTAAGCAGCCTCACGACTCCCGCCGAATGTTCTTGCAGATACGACAAGATCACGCGGCTCTTGTCTTTTTATTTCGTTCACACCGCTCCGAGACGACCCTGAAAAGGCGCTCGAAGGAGGCCCAACTGGACGCAGAGAGCACAAACGATGGTGTCCTGACGCTCTTCAATGCCCCTAGATCTCACGCTTGCGGGGACGTTGAGTGGTGGCGTCCCAATGGACACCGTGTTTTATATTAGATTCTGGTGTCAGCAGCATATGGCCCGGCAGCGGCTCAGGCGTTCGGTGGGTTCCAACGCGATAGGGCACCGACGTTTCCTCGATGGCCCAGCTTTCATCTGAACGTGTTGTGACCTCGGGCGCGATATATTCGCCATACACCCACAGAAGGGGCGTATCCCCAGGATTGAAGTCGTCCAGCTGGCGCAGATTTAGTAAGTGTCGCTTGTCATCAACGTCTCCGCCGCCCCAAGATTCTACGCCAACATGGATGACACCAGGGCGATCTTTCGGAAGCTGATCTGCCGCGCTAGCAATCGTTGAACGAAAATGCCGTGCCTTTTTTCGAATTGCTTCAACGGAACAGTTACGCCATCCGACTACGCTCGCTTGTGATACCGCGCTCGCCCAAAATGGGCAGGCTTCAGCGGCTCTCCACTCCGCTGCCATGGAGTAGGCAGAGTCGTGATCATAGCGGCCCACCAGAAGTTCAACCATTCGACTGGAGCCGTAGTAGACGTAATCGTCATCGAGGACCCGGCGGAATAATGACCAGTCTACTTCGCGTATCGAACCGATACTGCTTGCGTCCACCCAACTGTTGACTGCGGAATCCAAAAGGTAGGCGGAAGCGCGGCCGACGAGATAGTTGTGTGGGAGACTTTCGAGTTCGCTATTAAAGGCCACCTGCATAATGATGGATCGGTTTACGGATGATGCGATAGCGTGGACTGGCAGGGCTAACGCTCTGCCGCGTTCTCTCTCTGAGACCTCGAAATTCGAACGGTTCATGCGCTTGCACTCGACTGCCCATTCTTCGTTCCTCTGCCGCACATTAATGTCGTGAGTGCGCGAGATGCCGGGGCGCTCGGGCACGAACTCGGTGTCCCATCCACTACGACGATAAGAAAGCGCGACGAGTAACTCGAACAACCCGCCGTCCGGTTGAGCGCGTTCAGCATTCATCAGCCTCGCCGCACGCTCTTCTGCTCCAGGGATGCCAATCAAAGTCGCTAGTTCCTGGCCGATCCTGGTGAAGGTCGGCACTATTCTTACCGCTTCCTCCGGAACCCAATTCATACGGTCGCTGGCATATGCGTTGGCCTGAAATATATACCACGCCGCCGTGTCTCGCTGATCGTATAGCGGAATCTTCTCGCCTTTAATCCAGCGTTCTTTCGAAGCAAAAAAATAACTTCGAGTCGCGGTGACCCGTTTCCCCCACGTTCGCTGGTCAGCTAGCGTTGCCAACCATGTTGTTGCGAGCAACACATCATGATCAAGCCAATCCGTGTCGCCACGGGGGGCGGTCCAACTTGGGTCCTCAGGACTAATTCTCATATCTGCCTTCGTTCCGGACCGCGCCCAGCCTCGCAGTTCATTTTTCAGCATGCCGTTCCAGCAAGCAGGCTCTTTGGAGCGGAACGGTTCACGACTTGGTCAAAAGTTGCCCAATGGTTCCCATCTCGTAGGGACCGCACGGTTTTCTCGCTCCAACTTGGATCATAAAAACAGCCCGAGGAAACGTTCCAAAGCGGTCAATGTAGTCGTCCGTCCCTTTAAGCGCCGCCCGCACCCTCTCCTGCATGTCTGCATCGACATACGGTAAAACGAGTTTCTCAATAGTCTCGCGCATTCCGGTCACCACGCCTATCACCGAGGAGCGCTGCTGCTCCGTTAGCTCACAATCGAAAGACGCGGCGTCCGTAAGCCTTCGGTGGATCGCGCAGTTTTGAAAAAGAATACGAGTTACGGGACCATCCGTGCGAAGCCTTTCGAGTTCCCCCATGACCTCGGCAACCGTCAAATTATCATAATATTCAGTAAAATCCTGAAGTGAGAACAAGCGTTCGAACTCTTGATCCGACAATCGCATCTAGCGCCCTACTTCATCAAATATTTGCGGTCTTGAAACATCGAATTGCTGCGGCAATAAGTGTGGCTTGTTTCGCCAGAATCAAATACGTGAAAACTATAGACACCATATTCGTCTGTCTTCTTGAAAGCGATTCCATACTCGTTGTCGGGGAGCGACGGCAGAGGCACTATGACAACCTCAGCGTCTTCGAAGTTAGCTACTCCGAAGGTCTTCGGGTCTCCCATCTGCAATCCCGATTGATAGGCGTAAAAGCGTTTAAGGGCGCTCTCGATCCGCTTGAGGAACCTACGATCCCTTTCCCTCCCCATGCATTCACGAAGAACTTTCTCCTCCTCCTTGTCATGCACCGGAATATCGGCGGCGAAATCTCGACGACGACGCATGAAGACAAGCATCCTGCTGACCTCCTGGTAACGATCGGCCAGTTCGTCATCGGACGACATTTTGCGAGCGTCTTCGTATGGCACGAAATGACGCGTTCCAAGCAACTCGAATTCCGAAAACGTCGAGTATTTGGCGACGAGCGCCGCTTCCTCCGCAATTGCCCGCTCCAGGCTAGCCGTAATTTCGCGCTCGAACGTCCACGCCCGTTGATAGGAACGCATCATCAGATCGGGATCGGATTGGACGATCAGATTTGCGATTTCGCGCCGAACGACTTCCAGATAGCGCACCTCTGCCTCGGCGAGGTTGTGCTCCAACCGTGCCGCCTCATGATTGATGTTGGGTTTCTTTCCGAACAGCCCCATGAGACCTCCCTTCAATTTCCATGAGCCTAGACGAACGAAATGAGCTTGTCGCCGCTAGCGATAGGCTTATTTGCATAACTTTTGGCATTGGTGGCGAAACTCCGGTTCTTCGTTTTTCGACGTCCACTAATCCGGTGCTCTAGGCGCATCCTCGACCGGAAGGAATCTCTACCCTTATGGCCTTGACGCGATTAGCGTCATCCGAAAGGGCCGACACAATTGTTCAATTTCGTCCCAGAGACATTTCTTAAGTTGTCTGAGGCATGTCGCGCCGTGCCAACCAAACGTTCACCGCCACCCCTACTGCTCCTCACATCCGGGGCATGTGCTGACGAAGGTGGAAAGCTTCAACACCTCCGGTGATTCAGAATAAAGAAGACCACATCGGCCGCATTCGACCTCGATCGGCTTGGGGCTAGTTTGTTCGTTCACGGGTTGTCTCCAATGTATTGCCGCTGCGTCGATTATCTGTCGTTCGGCCAGAGGTTGCCGACACGGCGCGGGAGGCCTTGGGCTTCTTCAGCGGAAATGAAGCCGCAAAGCCAGATCGTCGGATAAAACATAGATCGATATCGCCGCTAGAAACATCACGACGCCGACCCAAAACAGCGGCGAGTGATGGACGTGCCGCCAGTCACGACGGCGCGCGACGGCCTTTGGCTCGCCGTTGTGGTGATGTTCGTTGTTCAAATCCATATCCTCGCTGTCCGCTGCGCCGGCCCTGTAGATCAGTAAAAGGCGAGCGTGGATATCAACGCATGCTCTGCGGGTTCGTGCGCCTCTAACCACCTCTGGACTCCGCTGGGCATAGATAGTAGAACAAAATAAGAACAAAACTGGAGATCGATGATGGTCCGGCGGGCGACGCGATCTGAGATGCCGAGCGACCCGGCTGTCGCGGTCCGCGCGCTGCGGGCCTGCCGGGCCGCGATGATCAGCGTATGCGGTCAAGTGAAGCCTATGGGAGCCGCCTACCACGGGGCCAATATGGTTGTGGCGGCGATCGATGGCTTTGCGGCGTTCTTGACGGGCCAGCGTCACTATTTTCAAGATATCGGTTCGACCATGAGCGAAGGCCGCCGCGAATTGCTCGAGGATCAAAAGGCCCGAGAGAACGGAGAAAAACCATGGGATCTGTGACGTATTATGTCGCCCTGCCCTTTGTTCAGACAGAGGACGGCGACCTGGTGGCGGGAGAAGCAAAGGAGCTTCAGTCCGCCGGTGCTGCGGTCCGGGAGGCCCAGCGTTTGGCTTTGACCGCGGCCGGCGCGGTCGCGTTCTCACGGACCGGCGATCCTGGCAGTGGCGAGTTTGAGGACGCAGTCGTCATTCACCGGTTCGGAGACGTGCCGAACGTCGAGGAGCTTTTCGGTGCGGAATAGAATGGTTCGCGCAAGCGCCGCTCGGATACGCTGTGACCAGTTTGCAAACTGATTTTTGCAAAGAGGACCTACAAGCCTTTGCGGAACTAAGGTACACGAACAAAGATGACCGACATTCCGATCGACCCCCGAATCGTCTGCAATCAGATGCTTGAGGAAGCAGACGAGCTGGGTGTCCAAATCAGCAATTTGGCTCTTCAAAAATTACTTTATTTCGCTCACGCGCATCATTTAATTGAGCAAAAGAAACCATTGGTTGTGGGGTATTTCGAGGCTTGGAAATACGGGCCCGTCCATCCGGCCGCATATACCGCGTTTAAGAGTGCCGGCGAGAAGCCGATTACCTTTCGCGCCGATCGTGTCAACGTTCTAACTGGGAAGCGGTCGCCCTTGCCGGACTTGACTGAACCTGTCACTCGTCGCCTCATCCGCAAAGTGATGTCGTCATATGGTAGCATGACCCCCGGTCGGCTTGTGGACATTTCCCACGCTATAGGAGCGCCTTGGCATTCAGTTGTTGACACAGCGCGTGATAGTATGGCGTTCGGCCTGCGAATCAGCGATGATCTGATAATAGAGCGTTTTAAGTTTCACAAAGTGAGTATCGGCCTTAAGCCAGCAGCTGGAGAACCCGGTGAAGATACGCCTTTTACCTGAAATTGATTTGGCCCGAATCGCGGTCATGAGCGCCGATCAAGCGCGCGTGGCTCTTAAGCAAATGAAAAGCGGTTGGGCTCCGTATTCTTACTCCCCGACGCGGCAAATGCTTTTGGATATATTGAACGTTGAGCCAGGCGAGCTAGGACAGGCGTCCCGGACTGAATGGGCAGTCATCGAAAGGCGGATTGTTCGTTTATCTAAATCGGAAGATGAGAAGCGAGCCAACCTTGCTGCTGCCAAAGCGCTTTATTCCTATTCTGTCGATAACGACATGCATGGTCGCCAGTACGATTTTTTCCCCCTTGCGCTGGGCATGTCGGCGAAAGTTTCATATTGGTCGCGAGCGGTTTTATCGTTGAATGACAACCCTCTGGTAGTCTTTATCGATCCACGACGCACAAAGGGCCTTACCGCGCGCGGGCGACAATTTGTATTTTCAGCCATGCACGAACGAGTCCGCGCTTCCGATAGCGACTTTGCGGAAGTACGGCTTGGAATTTTCCAGTTCATTAACAACGAGGATGGGTCTCGTACGTCCCGATTGTTTGCGGATGATGGCATCCCACTTTTTAGCTTTGATGAAATCGGCGAGATGGTTCGCAGAACCTATGAAATGTGGTTTGAAGTCCTGGACGAGCGCGAAGCCGAAGTCCGAAGGAAAGGAACCGGTACCCGCGGACCTTTGATCTGAAGGTGAACGCGCGACCCTAATTTCCCTGCGCGCCGGGTACGACCGTTGCATCAGCTCGTCGGGCAAGAGCCCTTGAAGCGCAGGTGCTTCGCCGGCCGGCGCTTTGAGCCAAGTCAGACCGCGAATAGAGGGCGCATGGCATCAAAACTGCAATTTAAGAAATATAGCTTATACAATAGCACAGCTGCGGTATGCTTAAAATTATGACGGGCGATTTACTACATCTGTAAGAAAATACAAAGCCCATAACGTTGTAATCAAAATATAGTTCAGTAGTAAAAAAATCAAAAATGTGCCAATTTTGAATACATAGAGTTTTAAGGCCATGTGCTGGGATAAAATTGACATAACGTCATTGTGAATAAGCTGGGCAGCTACGGCACCAATCAAAGCGAATAAACATAAAAACGCCAGATAGCCCAATAGGTAACAAACAAACTGACGCATGGTTAAGGGCCGCCCGTCAAGCATAAGTTCGGCCCCCGGGGGGCGCCTGTCCAATGACAGTCCAGGTGTACCCATTGCAACGGCAGCTAGGGAGCCAACCAAAAACGGCACAGCCATTATCAAAAAATCTCGCTCGAAACGAAGGAGCCCGTTTTCACCGAAGATTGAGATTCCGGGCGTGAGGATCTGATAAAAACCCCAAGAGCCAACAGTCGTGAGAGCTGGCAGAAGCGCATCGTAGAAAGCCTTTTCAGGGTGGCTGATCCTCAGATATCGAAGCGGCGCAAGTAGGCGCAGCCCCGGCTTGCTAGGGGACTGCCGTATATCTTTCAGCTCTGCTGGGCGTGTTCCCATAATCCATCATTGTTTAGGAGTGACTGCATTTTGCTAACGATTTCGTTGTCGATGGTCTTGCACCACCTCTTGGGCTCTGTGGACAGAACGATGTACTCCTTTGGGCACATCACCAAGTCCGTCGCGGACGCAATTGCATCTGTCATTTCACCCGAAACCAAACCGCCTTTTGCGTGACGAAAGTATGTCCTAGCCTCATAACCTTTCTGCACGTACCACTGTCGCAGATCGCGGAACCAGGACACTTTCTCTTGAGGGTCGGTCGGGCCTTGTTTAGCCGATACCCTAACAGACACGTTAGCAAAAAACTCGGTCTGAATCATGTCCGTTTGCGTGCCGGTATTTTGTTTTTCGTGTCTCTTGGTGAACACAATTTGTGACAGCTCGGCTCCGTGCCCTGTCGCCATATCAAAAGAACGACCCACGTCCGAAGCAAGCTCTAGCTTGGCGTGATATTTTTTGGATTCCTGCACTTGCCCTTTTTTGGTCGTTTTCCAGACGGGAAATGCCCACTCCTCATCTATTGCAACTCGCCTAAGTTGACGGCACAAAAGGTGTTCTATGCTTCGCCGAGATATATAATTTACCTCCAAGGCGCATCTATAATTAGCATCGTCATAAGCGCCGTCGAGCGGGGTTTTCACGATAAAATGACAAGTATAAGCCCCACGCTCATCATCAGTTCCCGTTAGCTCGCGACCTGAAAAAGTTTTCATATCAACTACTGGCATGCTACGCTCATCGGCGTTGACATATTCTATCAAGCATATAATATATCTGCAAACAGCGTCTTCACGAATTTGAATATCCGTCAATTTTATATAACTTTTACCAGCACCTTTAGCCAATCTTATTGCATCATCTTTGTTGTCATCTGCACCAAAAAACTCTATAGCAACATCTCTTTTTCGTCGTTGGTCTAATACCTTAAAAAGGTCATAAGCTCCGTGAGTCGGAGTTGCATCTTTTTCTTTCGCCTGAGTAGGAGACGAGCTCAGCAATCGATTCAGAAAAATGGTGCGTTTAAATTCTGTGTCGCTCATTCACGAATCTCCCTGCGGGGGATTCTAATTTAAATGTTTCGAATTTCGCAGGCATTTCCGGAGTTTTGCACACCTAGGTTGCTTATTCGGGGTTGATACAAGTTACGTTTGGCTAACAGGCGCCCCTGAGGCCTCAATCGTGCCTTCGATTCTCTGCGAATATCGCCTCGGGTTCATCGGCCTCTAGTCGTAAAACGAGACTTCTGAGGACTGAAGTATCGTTGCGACTATCGCAACTATTCGTACGTTTAGACGCGGTTATCTCAATAAAAGTTGAAATAATAGCAACAACACCGATCCGTCAAGCGGTATTCCAAACGGCACTAAAAGTAAAAATAGATAGCGGTGTCTTGACATAAGCCGGAAAACTAACGCCATATGGCTAAGCCAACTCCGAAGAGGGGCGGCTGAGTCTGGCGGAACGAACGCCAGACTCAGCCTACACTATCAAGGATCAAGCCTATGAAATGTGCTGTCGTGACGAATACCACAGATCCGTCTATTCTTCCACACGCCTCGCCCGGCCAGGACGACGCACCGCTGATGGCGCTCAAAGTCGAATTCGATCGGCTTCACGCCGAGCGTGCCCCCTTGTATGAAGAACAAGAGCGGACGGCGGCGCTCGCCGCGGCCGAGCTCTCAGACGACCCGGCGCCCGGTCGAGTCGAGTCAGCTTGGAAGGCGACCGGCCGTGATGATGCGATCGCCGCATTGAATGCGGTCGACGATCGTTTGCACGCCCTGGCCCAAGAGATAATAGAGACGCCGGCAGTCAGCCCCTCGGCCTTTGCATTGAAGGCCCGCGTGCTCGCCTTTGCCCTTGGCGTCGAAGCCCAATCGTGCGACCGGCTAGGCGACGTCGAGTGGTCCGACGAGATCGTCTGCCGGTTCGTCGAGGCAGCGCGGCGAGACGCCGCGGCGGCGTAGCGAGCGCCAGCGAGAAGCGCTACGGAATAAGAAGCCGCTTCGGGTCTCCGGGGCGGCGCTTTCTATGGCGGGGATCATGAGATCGTTTACCTATCCGGCGATGTTTGAGCCCGGTGAAGGCCCAGGAATCCTTGTGGTGACCTTTCGCGACGTTCCGGAGGCGATCTCACAAGGCGATGATGCGGCCGACGCCCACGCCATGGGCAGCGACGCCCTCGGCGTGGCACTGCTCGCGCTCGTTCAGCTTGATCGGCCGATACCGGCCCCAACCCCACCAGAACCCGGCGAGGTTCTCTTGACCGTCGAACCCGAGCTCGAGGCGGAGATCAACGCGCTTCTACAGCGCGGCGACTAACCCATGGATCCCGTTGATAATTTTTCGGCGAAGTACTTGCGCGATATTTGAATCACAGGCCCGACGGCTTACGTCTAAGTCCATACTGAAATCTGAACTGAACGCGCCCGGAATCAAGACGCAATTTTCAATAGGAAAAAACAGCACCGCGACACCGACGATCGCGAGCGCCAGACTCACCCAACGCAAAAAGACGCCGATCTTGATATTGCCGGAAACAGAGGCCGCAGCGGCAGGGCGTTGCCTGACCATTTTGTTACCTAATTGTTACCTAGGGTCGATTTTTAGAACCCCAAAAACCTCTCTAAGTAATTGATTTTATTGGCGCACCCGAGAGGATTCGAACCTCTGGCCTCTGCCTTCGGAGAGCAGCGCTTTAACTGGCGTTCCTCTACCGTACAGAAGGACAGCAACCGGTATCCGTCAGGTCCATCAACTGATTGCCTTACTGAGCATCCCGACGGACGCGACTTGACCCAAGCACCGTCAATTATAGTCAAGGCAGGCATGTCGTGTTTGGACGTTCTTGGACACGACTGGAGGCCCGTGCATTCTCCCCAAAAACTTCCCAAAAATACTTTCAGATGAACAAATCAGCAGCTAAGCCTTTGATTTTACTGGTGCGCCCAAGGGGAATCGAACCCCTGTTTTCGCCGTGAAAGGGCGACGTCCTAGACCGCTAGACGATGGGCGCGGACCGGCGGGGCGAGCAGCCCGGCAGCGGTGAAGCGACCTATAGAGGGGGTTTTCGATGATGACAAGGCATCATCTCGCATCTTCCCCAGATCCGCTTTGACGCCCCCTTGGCCGCGCCCTAGCCCGCCAGAGCGGCGTCGAGCAGGCGCAGCTTCACGCGCTCGCGGCCGCCGTAACGGTCGAGCGACAAAGTGCCGGCAAAATGCATCGGCCTGCCCTTTCCCGCCAGCAACCCCTGCCCCAGCGGCTCGCCGCCGGCGCGGAAGGCGATTCCTTCCAGCGTGGCGCCATCGCCGGCCTGAATCTTGAAGCGGATGTGGTTGACACCCACTGGCGCGGCATCGACCAGCCGGTGCGACGCGAAAACGAACACCGGTTCGGGATTGCCGGCGCCATAGGGGCCTGCTTTTTCGAGGCTGGCGAGCAGAGCTGGGGTCGCGCCGGCCGCCGTGAGCGTGGCATCGACGTGAAGGGATTCGGCGGCCCTGGCGCGGGCAGCGGCGTCCGCTAAATCCGCCTCGAGATAGGCGCGAAAAGCCTCGATCCGTGCGGACTCGATGGTGATCCCCGCCGCCATGGCATGCCCACCGCCCTTGACGAGAATCCCGGCCTCCACCGCGCCGCGCACGCTGCGCCCGAGATCGACGCCGGTGACCGAGCGCCCGGACCCTGTCGCGCTCCCGCCTGTCATGGCCAGGGCAAAAGCCGGGCGGCCGAATTTTTCGCGCAACCGCCCCGCGATGATCCCTACGATGCCGGGGTGCCAATCCGGCCCGGCCACCATGATGACGGAGGCGCCCTCGCCTTGCAGGCCCACCTGCCGCAACGCTTCCGCCTCGGCTTCTTCTAAAGTGGCGGCTTCCATCGCCTGGCGTTCACGATTCAAGCGGTCGAGCGTCGCGGCGATCTCCGTGGCTTCGCTGTCGCTCGTGATGCCGAGAAGCTTCGCGCCGAGCGCGGCATCGCCGATCCGCCCGCCCGCGTTGATCCGCGGCCCGACGAGATAGCCGAGATGATAGGCCGAGGGCGGGCCATCGGCGCCCGCGACGTCGAACAGCGCGCGCAAGCCCGGCCGGCCGCGCTCGCGCATCACGGCGAGGCCCTTGACGACAAAAGCGCGGTTGAGCCCCGTTAGCGCGGCGACATCGGCGACGGTGGCGAGCGCCACGAGATCGAGCGCCGCCAAAAGATCGGGCTCGGTCCGCCCGGCGAAGAACCCGCTCGCCCGCAGGTTTCGCTGCACGGCGGCGAGCGTCATGAAGACCACCCCCGCCGCGCAGAGCTGGCCGAGGCCGGAGAGATCATCGAGCCGGTTGGGATTGACGATGACGGCGTTGGGCAGATGCTCGGGCGCTTGGTGGTGATCGAGCACGATGGGCTCGAGCCCCAGCCGCGCGGCCTCTTCCAGCGGGCCGTGGCTGGTTGTGCCGCAATCAACCGTCACCAGCAGCTTGGCGCCACGCCCCGCGAGCGCCTGGATCGCCTCGACATTGGGCCCATAGCCCTCGAAGATCCGGTCGGGAATATGGATGAGATGCGGCACGTCGCAGGCGTTGAGATAATCCGCCAGCAACGCGGCCGAGGCGGCGCCATCGACGTCGTAATCGCCGAAAATCGCGATGGTCTCGCGCGCCTCGATGGCTCGCGCGATGCGGGCGGCGGCACGCTCCATATCCGCGAAAACGGCGGGGTCCGGCATGAGATCGCGCAGCGACGGATCGAGATAGTTTGCCGCTTCCGCCGGGCCAATGCCGCGCCCGGCGAGAATGCGCGAAAGCACATCGCTCGTGCCGGTCAGCTGCGCGATGGCAAGCGCCCGCGCCTCGCCGGCATGATCGAGACGGCCGGTCCAAGGCCGCCCTTTCAAGGATGTGGTGACGCCGAGAACCGCGCGAGGCGTCATGACGCCGCCCCTACTCCCGCTCGATGCGGATGACTTGCGGCTTGGCCGCGATATGGCCATCGGCCACCACCGCGTCGACCGCGCGGCGTAGAGCGTCCTCGTGGGTGGCATGGGTGATGAACGTGACCGGCACCGGGGCATCCGCATTGGCGCCGGGCTGGCTGCGCTGAATGATGCTTTCCAGCGAAATCTGGCTTTCCGCCATCCGCATGGCGACCGCCGCCGCCGCGCCGGGACGGTCGTGGAGGGACAAACGGATGTAATAGCCGCCCTCGTGCGCCTGCAACGGCGCGCGCTCCAACGGGACCAAGGAAGACGCCGGTAGACCGAACCCGGGAGTCCGGTCGCCTTTGGCGATATCGGCGATATCGGCCACCACGGCGGAGGCCGTCGCGTCGCCGCCGGCGCCCGGCCCGGCAAGGGTCATCTCGCGCACGGCATCGGCATTCACCACGACTGCATTGGTGACCCCCATGATCTGGGCGATCGCCGAGGACTTCCGCACCATCGTCGGGTGAACCCGCTGCTCGATGCCGGAGGCCGTGCGCTTGGCGACGCCCAGCAATTTGATGCGGTAGCCGAGATCGTCGGCAGCCTGGAGATCGTCCAGCGTGATGGATTCGATCCCCTCGACCGCCACGGCCTCGGCATCCACCGCCGTGCCGAAGGCCAGCGATGTCAGGATGGCAAGCTTATGCGCGGTATCGAAGCCGCCGATATCGAAGGTGGGATCGGCCTCGGCATAGCCGAGCTTCTGCGCGGCGCTCAGGCAATCAGTGAAGGAAAGCTTTTCGGCCTCCATCCGCGACAGAATGTAATTGCAGGTGCCGTTGAGAATTCCGTAGACGCGCTCGATGGTATTTCCCACGAGACCTTCGCGCAGCGTTTTGACGATGGGGATGCCGCCGGCCACCGAGGCCTCGAAGCGAAGGCCCGCGCCCTCGGCCTCGGCCGCCTTGGCGAGCGCCAAGCCATGATAGGCGAGCATGGCCTTATTGGCGGTCACGACGGATTTACCCGCCTCCAAGGCGGCCTTGGTGGCCTCGAGCGCCGGCCCCTCCGCGCCGCCGATCAACTCGACGAACAGATCGATGCCGCTGCTTCGCGCCAAGCTCACGGGATCGTCGTGCCATTCGGCATTGGAAAGATCGATTCCACGGTCGCGGTCTCTCGAGCGCGCGCTCACCCCCGTCACGATAATGGCGCGGCCCGTGCGCAGTTCGAGCGTCCGGCGCTGACGCTCCAGGAGGCGGAGAACCGAAGCTCCGACGGTGCCGAGACCGGCGACACCGACGCGCAAGGGAGGCAGCATGATCACGATTCCAGTTTCATTTGAGAATGATAAAAAGCGCCGGCACACCAACGCTCTGGCCGGTTTGCTTCCCCTCCCCTCGTGGGGACGGGTAGGTGTGGGGGTCCGCGGTGTCCTTCCGCCGTTTGAAGCAGAATGAGAGAACCCCCATCCCTAACCCTTCCCCGCAAGGAGGAAGGGAAAAACTTTGCCTGGCACAAAGCAGTAATGTCCTGACGCGCTCGGACGGATTCGGGAACAAAAACTCCCGAGGCCGGAAAGCCCGGACCTTTTGCCCGATTTCCGCGCGCCGGGCAACAAAGGGAGCGGAGGTTCTATTCCCCGGCCTTCGCCGGTTTCCCTTTCCCCGTATCCGCCCGCTTGGCGGGGAGCAATCCCTTCGCCCTTTGCGCATTCTTGACGCCGGCGCTTTCAAGCTCGGCTTGCAACGCCTTGACGCCAGAAGGATCGCGCGGCTTGGGGCGCGCCGACTCGGAGCCCGTCAAGGGCGTGTAGTCGAGAGCCTTCGCATCGGGCCGGGCGGATTTCACGAAATCCTTCGCCTCGGGAACATCCGCCGTCAGATGCGAATTAGCAAGCGTGTCGAGCGGCGTGCCCTCGACATTATGCTTCGTCTGGGCCCAAGCTGGTGCAGCCAAAAGGACGGCCGGTGCAACCAAAAACACGGCTGGCGCGGCCAAGAGCATGCGGAGCAGCGCGGCCAGGGAACGGCGGCGGATCGCGATGAAAATATTGTGCATGGCGGTCACCCTAAACCCGGATTTCGAAAACCTGCAAGACAAAGCCCCCGCTCGCCTCTTTACCTGACTTGCCTTTATGGCGTCATCAGGACACCTATATTCCAGGGATAAGGCTGGGTTGCGGCTCTTTGCCGAGGGCCGCCGTTTTATGGAAAGTTTTTCGACATGACCTCTTCCGCCCCGCGTGACGAAGCGGCACCGGCCACCAATCCCGCCGCCGCAAATCCGGTCCCCGCCAATCCCATCCCGGCCAATCCAGAGCCGCAGGTTTCCGCGCTTGGCGGGTTTCCCTTGGGCGCAATTCCGCTGGAAGGCATGTCCTTGAACGCGCCGCCGATGGGTGTTCTACCCGTGGGGGGAGCCCCGATCCCGCCGCCGAATATCGAGCGTCTCGCCACCAATGCCGCCCGTTTCATCGAGCAAAGCGGCAAAGCTTTAGCTGCTTATTTGAAGCCTTTCGAGGAAGGCGAGGCCGCGAAGACCGGTTCCTCCGACTCCATCACGGCGGCCGTCTCGTCCATCGGCCGCGTGGCCGAATATTGGATGGGCGACCCAGCAAGGGCCGCGGAGGCGCAAGCGGCCATCGCCGGTCCCTTCATGCAGCTCTGGATGCAAACCTACCAACGCCTTCAGGGCGCCCAAATCGACCCCGTCGTGCCAGTGGCCAAGGGCGATAAAAGATTTGCCTCCCCCGATTGGAAGGACAGCCCGCTGTTCGACTTCCTGCGTCAGGCACACTCGATCAGCGCCGCCTGGGCCGAGGATCTGGCCGAACGCTCGGACGATCTCGATCCCTCGACCAAGGCCAAGGCGAAGTTCTATCTTCGGCAAATCACCAGCGCGCTCTCGCCTGCGAATTTCGTCGTGACCAATCCGGAACTGCTGCGCGAGACCCTGACCTCCAGCGGCGACAATCTCGTTCGCGGGGCGACGCTTCTCGCGGAAGACATCGAAGCCGGACACGGCCACTTGCGGATTCGCCAAACCGACGGCTCGAAGTTCGAGCTTGGCGTCAATGTCGCGACAACCCCCGGCAAAGTGGTGTTCCGCAACGAGATTTTCGAACTCATCCAATATGCCCCCACGACCGGAACCGTCCTGAAACGGCCACTGTTGATCGTCCCGCCCTGGATCAACAAATTCTACATTCTCGATCTCAATCCCGGAAAAAGCTTCGTCCGCTGGGCGGTGGCCCAAGGGCTCACGGTCTTCGTCATGTCCTGGGTCAATCCCGGCGAGGGCCATCGCGAGACGACGTTCGAGGATTACATCACCAAAGGCCTGTTCAAGGCGCTCGATGCGATCGAAGCGGCGACGGGCGAGAAGACCGTCAATGCCGCGGGCTATTGCGTCGGCGGCACGATGCTCGCGACGGCCCTGGCCTATATGGCGGAAATCGGCGACACGCGGATTGCCAGCGCGACGTTTTTCGCGGCCCAAACGGATTTCACCGATCCTGGCGAGATCAACGTTTTCATCGACGACCTTCAGGTCAAGTCCTTGGAAGCGACCATGACGGGACCCGGCTATCTCGACGGCTCGAAAATGGCGGCGGCGTTCAACATGCTGCGCCCCAACGATCTCATCTGGGCCTATGTCATCGACAATTACATGAAGGGGAAGGCGCCGCCGGCCTTCGATCTCCTCTCCTGGAATTCAGATTCCACCCGCCTGCCGGCGCTCAACCATTCCTTCTATCTCCGCAATTTTTACATGGAGAACAAACTCGCCAAGGGGGAACTGGAGATCGGCGGCAAGAAGCTCTCGCTGGCCAAGGTCAAAATCTCTGTCTACAGCGTCGCCACGCGGGAAGATCATATCGCGCCGGCCGCCTCGGTCTTTCGCGGGGCCAAGCTATTCGGCGGGCCGATGCGTTATGTCCTGGGCGGTTCCGGTCATATCGCGGGCATCATCAATCCGCCCTCGGAAAAGCCCAAATATGGCTATGCGACAGGCCCACGCCCGTTCGGCACGCTGGACGATTGGCAGAAGCAAGCCGAGCAGCAACCCGGCAGCTGGTGGCCGGATTGGCTCGCTTGGCTTTGGGCCCAGGCGCCCGAACGCGTCCTGCCGCGCACGCCCGGCGATGGCAAGCTGGCCCCGATTACGGACGCGCCGGGCGATTACGTCCGGGTGAAGAGTTGACGGGATAGACTGGCGCCGAACGCCGGATGCCCCCGGATTGGCTTTTCCGCGAAAAGTAACGCATAGGGAGAACCCCTTGCGTTCCCGGCCCATTCGATCGTTTGGCCGCAAAGACTTCGTCTTGCCGGAATACGCACTTTCAAGTGTTCCGCCGTCCTATCGCTAGGCTGAGCGGGCCCAGCATGGAGACGCGATATGAAACTCGTCCGCTTTGGACCTGAAGGCAAGGAAAAGCCGGGCCTCGTCGGTCCCGATGGCAAGATCCGGGATTTGAGCCATATCGTATCCGATATCGATGGCGCGGCGCTTTCGCCCAAAATGCTCGCCCGGATTTCCCGCGCGCGCTTGTCGACTCTGCCCGTCGTGCGCGGACGCCCGCGCCTCGGCTCCTGCGTGGCGCGGCCGGTCAATTTCATCGCCATTGGTTTGAACTACAGCGATCACGCCGCCGAAATCGGCGCCGCAAAGCCACCCGAGCCGATCATTTTTCAGAAGGCGTCGAATTCGATCAGCGGCGCCTACGATCCCATCGTCGCGCCAAAGGGCTCGACGAAGCTCGATTGGGAGGTCGAGGTGGGCATCGTCATCGGCGAGCGCGCTTCTTATGTGTCCGAGCGCGCGGCGATGGATCATGTCGCGGGCTTTTGCCTCAACAACGACGTCTCCGAGCGCGAATTCCAATTGGAACGCGGCGGCAATTGGACCAAGGGCAAGAGCGCGCCAAGCTTCGGCCCGCTCGGCCCCTGGCTCGTCACCAAGGACGAAATCGAAAATCCGCAGCGCATCGGCCTGTGGCTCGACGTCAATGGCGTCCGGCGCCAGACCGGCAGCACCAAGACGATGATCTTCGGCTTCAAGAAGATCGTCTCTTACGTCTCGCAGTTCTTCACGCTGGAGCCGGGCGACGTGATCATCACGGGAACCCCCGCCGGCGTCGGCCTCGGCCAAAAGCCGCCGGTGTTCTTGAATCCCGGCGATGTCGTCACGCTCGGCGGCGACGGGCTCGGCGAGCAGAGCCATGTGGTCGTGGCGTATAAGAAGGCGAAGTAAAGCCAACCGCTTCCTTTGCCGCCGGAGCCGGGATACCGGCTCCGGTTGCTCGGCTCAAAGCCCGAGCATCAGCTCCAGATTCTGCACGGCAGCGCCAGACGCGCCCTTCCCGAGATTGTCGAGCTTGGCGACGAGGACGGCCTGGCGCTTCTCCTCGCTGCCGAAGACGTGCAGTTCGAGATTATTGCTGCCGTTGAGCGATTCCGGCTCGATCTCGGCGGCATCCTCGCTCGCGCCAACGCGGACATAACCGCCCGTCCCGTAATGGGCGGCGAGCAGCCGGCGCAAATCCGCGAGCGTGGGCTTACCCGCGAGATCGTCGAGAAACAGCGGGATCGAGACCAACATGCCTTGCGCGAAATCGCCGACCGACGGCACGAAGATCGGGCGCCGGGTCATTCCGCCATAGACCATGATTTCCGGCACATGCTTGTGGCCAAGACCAAGCGCGTAGAGCTTGAAGGCCGGCGCTTCGCCCGCCTCGTGTTCGGCAATCATCACCTTGCCGCCGCCGCTGTAACCGGAGATCGCGTTGATCGCGACAGGCGCATCGGGCGCGAGAAGCTTCGCCTCGGTCAGCGGGCGCAAAAGCGCGATGGCGCCGGTCGCATAGCAGCCGGGATTGGAGACGAACCGCGCGGCTTTGATCGCCTCGGCCTGGCGCGGCCCCAGTTCGGGAAAGCCATAGGTCCAGCCTGGAGCGGTGCGGTGCGCCGTCGAGGCGTCGAGCACGCGCGGGCCATTTTCGATCGACCCGGCCAAAGCCGCCGTTTCCTTGGCTGCCTCGTCCGGCAAGCAGAGAATGACGAGATCGACCTCGCGCAGCAGCGCCGTCTTGGCGGAAAGGCTCTTGCGATCGGCGCCGCCGAGGCTTTTCAGCTCGATGCCGGCCTTGCCAGCCAGCCGGTCGCGAATCCCGAGCCCCGTCGTGCCCGCTTCGCCATCGATGAAGATACGTGCCGTCATGGTTGGGGATCTCCAGGAAGAAATCATGATTGCTCGGACGAAAACGAAGTCCGCGATCTGCTCCTCTCCCCCTTGTGGGGAGAGGTTGGGAGTGGGGGTCTGTGAGATGCCTCATTCGTTGAAGCAGATGGAGAGCCCCCCATCCCTAACCCTTCCCCACAAGGGGGAAGGGAATCAAGCCGCCCGAATGTTTCAGACTACGCGACTTCATTCACCGCAATGCGACACCCCGGCCACCCCGGCAGACAAAGAAAAAGGCGGCCGAAGCCGCCTTTCCCAAATTCCAGGCCGAAACGCTTAGCGCTTCGAGAATTGGAAACTCCGGCGGGCTTTTTTCTTGCCGTACTTTTTGCGCTCGACCACGCGGGAGTCGCGGGTCAGGAAGCCTTCGCGCTTCAGCGCGGGGCGAAGATCGGGCTCGTAATAGGTCAAGGCCTTGGACAGACCGTGGCGCACGGCGCCGGCCTGGCCCGAAAGACCGCCACCGGCGACATTCACGAACAGATCGTATTGACCGACGCGATTGGCGATGCCCAAGGGCTGCTGCAAGATCATGCGCAGCACGGGACGGGCGAAATAGACCTCGAAAGGCCGGCCATTGACGATGATCGCGCCCTTGCCAGGCTTGATCCACACGCGGGCGACCGCGTCCTTGCGCTTGCCGGTCGCATAGGCGCGACCGAGCTTATCGAGCTTTTGCACATGGACGGGAGCGGCCGGCTGCGCTTCGGCGTTGGCGCTCTTCAGATCCTGAAGGGAGGAGAGGGTCTCGGCCATGATCAAGCAGCCTTCGTTGTGTTCTTGGGATTATAGACATTCTTCGGGTTGAGCGGGCCAACCTCGAAAACGGTGGGCTGCTGCGCCGCGTGGGGATGTTCCGCCCCCTTGTAAACCCGCAGGTTTCCGAGCTGCTTGCGGCCCAAGGGTCCGCGCGGAAGCATCCGCTCCACGGCCTTTTCGACCACGCGCTCGGGAAAGCGCCCATCGAGAATGAAGCGCGCGGTGCGCTCCTTGATGCCGCCCTGGAAGCCCGTGTAGTGATAGTAGACTTTATTGTCGCGCTTGCGGCCGGTGAAGACGACCTTCTCCGCGTTGATCACGATGACATGATCGCCATCGTCCATATGCGGGGTGAAGGACGGCAGGTGCTTGCCGCGCAGACGCATCGCGATGATCGAGGCGAGCCGCCCGACCACCAGGCCCTGCGCGTCGATCACGATCCATTTCTTTTCGATTTCGGCCGTCTTGGTCGAAATGGTTTTACCAAACATGAGAATTATCCATTCAAGAAGATCGTCGCCATAAACCGTGCCGCGCCGCGATTGTCAAGCGAGGACGAACCGAAAGTTCTACATTAAATCATAGGCTTATAAAATACGGTATTATGTTACCTTATTTTCGCGGCGGAATCGAGTAAGTTCCCGTGGCATGGGCCACCATCTCCTCGCTGCCTTCGGGGTAAAGGCAGGCTTCGCCCACCGCCAATTGCTTGCCGATTTTGAACAGCTTGCACCGCGCGATGAGGTCACCCGAGGGCGGCTTGCGCATGAAATTCATATTCATGCTCGTGGTGACCGCGTGGCCGACCGGTCCGATTTGCGCGAGGATGGTGGCATAGAGCCCGACATCGGCCAGAGTGAACATCGCGGGCCCCGATATGGTCCCGCCCGGCCGCAAGTGCCTGTCGTGCTCGACGAGGCGCAGCACCGCCTCCATCTCGCCGGTGCTTTCCACCACGATCGAGGGCTGCCCCTCGTCGAGGAGCTGGGGAAAGTAACGGTGCAAGAACGCATTGAGCTCGGCGGTGGAGAGCAACGGCATCGGCGCGCCCTATTCGAAGACGATTTTCGGCGCGGCGCGGGTCTGCCCGGTCTCGAGCGCGGCTTTCACACGCGCGGCGATCTCGCGATAGGCCTGCGCGTGGGGACCGTCCGGCTCGGCGACAACGATAGGCCGGCCGGAATCGGAATGTTCGCGGATGGTCAGCGCCAAAGGCACCTCGCCCAGGAAGGGAACGCCGAGCGCGTCCGCCTCGTGGCGCGCGCCGCCATGCGCGAAAATATCGGACCGGCCATGGCAATGCGGGCAGACGAAATAGCTCATGTTCTCGACCACGCCGAGAATCGGAATATTCACCTGCTTGAACATGGCGACGCCGCGCCGGGCATCGATCAAAGCGAGATCCTGCGGCGTCGAGACGATCACCGCCCCGGCCAAGGGGACGTTTTGCGCCAGCGTCAACTGCGCATCGCCTGTTCCCGGCGGCATATCGACGAGCAGGCAATCGAGCTGGCCCCAATTGACTTCGCGCAGAAGCTGGTTGATCGCCGACATCACCATCGGCCCGCGCCAAATCATCGCCTCGGCCTCCCCGACCAGGAGACCGATCGACATGGCCTTCAGGCCGAAGGCTTCCAGCGGCTCGAGCATCTTGCCCTGGAGCTTGGGCTTGTCCTTCAAGCCGAGAAGGCGGGGCAAGGAGGGGCCAAACACGTCGGCGTCGAGAATCCCCACCTTCCAGCCGAGCGCGGCAAGTCCCAACGCCAGATTGACCGTGGTGGTCGATTTGCCGACGCCGCCTTTACCCGACGCCACCGCGACGATCCGGGCGACGCCGGGGATGGACAAGGAGCGCGGCGGCGCCGGCTTTGGGGTCAACGGACGCTTCGCCGGTGCCTCGTGACTATGACCGTGAGACGGCGTCCCCGGCGGCTGCTCGGCGGTCAGGCTCACCACGGCACCCGCGACACCGGGAAGAGCCTTGATCACAGTCTCCGCCTGAATGCGCATCGTCTCCATCGCCTCGGCGAAACGCGGGTCGCCGGTCAAGGCGAGATAGACCTTGCCGTTGCGGATCGTCAGCCCGACCACGCCATTCTCTCGCGACACCGGATTGCGGCCATCGGGACCGGCGACATTTTTTAGGGCCGCGAGGACATCCTGTTCGTCGACCATCATCAACCTCTTGGTGACCGCCCGCTCGGCCCCGTCCACGCAAAGCGCATGACGGGGCGAAGCGAACGCTTGCTACATCTAAACGAAACCTATCGACTTTTTCCGGTCGCGCTCCTAGTGGATAAAGCACTCGAGCCCTGCGGGATAAAGTCCCTGGCTTGCCCGCTGTGCCTCTCCAGACCGGGACCTTCCCGCCCATCTCGTATGAAAGATTCGATCTTTCAATAAGTTGGATCTGCCCCTCATCCGTCAGTGGAAGCCTATGCCGATTTCATCTTGGGCACCGCCCCGGCTTCATACGATCGCCCGGCAGGCGTTCCAAGCCATCAGTCGCGTTTGTCTGATTCTCGTTCTCGGGACGATTCCATGCGCCATGGCGCAGGCGCCATCCCCCGATCATTTGACCATAGCCAGCGAAGGCGCCCGCCCGCCCTATAATTATTTCGATGGCGATCGCCTCGCGGGATTCGAGATCGACCTCGGCCAAGATCTCTGCGCGCGCATGGGCGTGACCTGCACCTTTGTCGCGCGGCAATGGGACGGTCTGATCCCAGGGCTCCTCGAGCACCATTACGATGCCATCATGGCCGCCATGGAGATCACCCCCGAGCGCGAGGCGAAAATTGCCTTCACCCAGCCCTATATCCGCATGCCCTCGGCTTTCATGGTGACGAAGGAAAGCGGTCTCGCCTCGGATGATCCGGCAGCCCTCGCGGGCAAGAGGATCGGGGTCGAAACAGGCGGCACTCACGAGATCTTTCTCAAGACCCTCTATTCCCGGTCGGAAATCAAGCGTTACACGACCCTCTCCGATGCGATCCTCGATCTCGAAGCGGGGACGGTTGATGCCGTGATTGGCGACAAGGACGAAATCGTCACTTTCTTGGAAACCCGCCGGGATGCGCGGTGTTGTAAAATTCTCGCGGACGTGCCGCGCGACCCGAGCTTTTTCGGGGATGGGATCGGCGCCGGCCTGCGCAAAGAGGACACGGCGCTCAAGACGCGCTTCGAAAAAGCCTTGGCAGCCTGCGTGGCCGATGGCACGTTCGCCAAACTCAGCGCGAAATATTTTAGCTTCCCAATCAACTAGAGCATGTCCCGAAAAAGTTGCAGACTTTTTCGATCGAGGACATGCTCTAGCTTTTTATAAAGAGAGCGAATTCTTATCGCCTTGGTGAGTCCACCAAAGCGAAACGCGCTCCAAGTCCTGGCAAAGGAGACGGATTCCATGGCGAATGTCGCATTTCTCGGGCTCGGCGTCATGGGCTTTCCCATGGCCGGACACCTCGCCAAGGCCGGGCATTCCGTGACGGTCTATAACCGGACCGCCGCCAAGGCGCAGGCCTGGGTGGAGAAACACCGCGGGCGCGCCGCCGCGACCCCTGGGGAAGCTGCCAAGGGTCAAGATTTCGTCTTCTCTTGCGTCGGCAACGACGAGGATTTGCGCGCGGTCACGACCGGCGAGCATGGGGCTTTCCTCGGCATGGGCGAGGGCACGGTGTTCATCGACCATACGACCGCCTCGGCCGAAGTCGCGCGCGAACTCGCAAGCGCGGCCTCCGCCAAGGGCTTCGGCTTTATCGACGCGCCTGTCTCCGGCGGCCAGGCCGGAGCCGAGAATGGCGCGCTGACCGTCATGTGCGGCGGGGCGGAAACCGATTACGCGAGGGCGGAGCCCTTGATCCAAAGCTTCGCCAAAGCCAGCCGCCTGATGGGGCCGTCCGGCTCGGGCCAGCTCACCAAAATGGTCAATCAAATCTGCATCGCGGGGCTCGTGCAGGCTCTGGCGGAAGGTCTGCATTTCGCGGAAAAGGCCGGGCTCGATGCCGAGGCCGTCATAGCGGTCATCTCGAAAGGCGCCGCGCAATCCTGGCAAATGGAAAACCGCTTCAAGGCAATGATCGCGGGCACGTTCGATTTCGGCTTCGCCGTGGATTGGATGCGTAAGGATCTCTCGATTTGCCTCGACGAAGCCCGCCACAACGGCGCCACCCTGCCCGTCGCGGCTCTGGTCGATCAATTCTACGGCGAGGTGCAACGCATGGGCGGCAACCGCTGGGATACGTCGAGCCTGATCGCCCGCCTCAAAGGCTGATCCGCGCGGACGCTCGAATGAAAACCCGCGCCCGGTGTTTTGGAAGCCCATCCATGGCGAGCGTTTCACGGATGGTTTTCATGGCTGTTTTTGAAAATGTAATCAAACTTCGATAAGCTTGGCGGCTGCGAACTTAAAAGAGCAACCCCGCGGTGGAACCATAAGCGCCGCAATGCCTTGGTCCGGGTGTGGAAACTGGAGCGCGTCCATGCATCTTCTTTATGTGATCCTAATTGGCTTTTTCGCCGGCCTCATTGCCCGGTTCGTCTTGCCTGGCCCGAACAATCCGCGCGGTTTCATCTTGACCACCCTTTTGGGAGTGGTGGGCGCGATCGTCGCGAATACCTTGGGAAAAGAGATTGGCTTGTACCACGCCGGTCAGCCGCTGAGCTTCGTCAGCGCCGTGGTCGGCGCCGTCATCCTTCTGGCTCTTTACCGCTTCCTATCGGGACGCGACTCGTCCTCGTTTTAAATCCGGCGGTTTTTTCGGCATTCATCGATGCCGGTGCCCTGGGTACCGGCATTTTGCATCGCGAAGACGGCCCGAGCCATGCAAATTTGCTGATACCGCATCGCGGTATAGGCAGAGTTTAAGCCCTTTTTCCCCCTAAAGGCAGATGGTTAAGGGCCAACACTCCAGTTGACAAAAGGTTAATCTATGATGCGGTGCACAAAATCCGCTTGATATTTTGCCGGGGTGGAGCACATTGAGCTTCGTAGGGCACAGCGCCAAAGCATGTTGCGGGGAAGACGAACCAGCTCATGCGGCAAGATATGCCGGGACTTTTATAACCGGCGCGCTCGTCCGAAACGTCTACGCCTAGGAGGCCAAAATGCTGAAGACCTTGATTCTTTCGACCGCTCTCATCGCCGGTGCCGCAGGTTTTGCCGATGCGCAAATCATAAAGCCCATCCAGGCCAGCACGATCGATCTTGGCACTGCGCATGGCACGGCCTATTACGTTCCCGAACCTAACGGCTACCATGTGGTCGCGACGCTCGACACGGGATCTTCCGCGCCCGTTCGTTTCGATACGACTCTAGCCGATGGCCAATCCGCCAAGATCTCGGTCCCGACCGGGATAGGGCAACCCGCCTTCGAGATTACCTTCACGCGGGCAGCCGGCCGGTTGGTCGTGCGCAAGAACAACGTTTTCTCCGATCCGGTCACCGCTTCGTTTCGTTAAGCCGCAGCCGGAGTGAAAAAGAAGTAGCGTCTAACCGCCTCGCAAAGCCGCTACGGAAACCACACAGTTCGCGGCGGGTGTATCTCGAGCCAAAACCGGGAATACGCCCGCCGGATGTGATACGTTGCATAAGAGCCCCGCTCGCCATGAGCTCGAGCGCCATGAGATCGAGCTGAATTAATCGGCGATTTACAGTTTCACCGCCTGTCACGAGTTGCCAGCCGGTACGAAATCAGTTCCTGACGTGGTGAATAACCAAGGGGCCAGGCAGAGCCTCTTCGGCCTCGAGGCTCAGACGCTTTTCGTGACGCTTGTAAAAACGCCAAGTCACGAACGAGATCAGGATCACCACGGCCAAGCCCGCAAGCCCCATCGGCCCGATGACATTTTCAACTTGCAGCCCGAATTCGTAGCCAAATCCGCCCATCAACGCAGCCCAAGCGATGCCGCCCAACGCATTGTAAAACAGAAAGCGTTTGGGATCGAAGCGGTTGGCCCCCGCCAGAACGGCCGCGAAGGCCCGCAGCAGCGCGACGAACCGGCCGAAGAAAACAATCTTGCCGCCGTGCCTCAGGAACAAAAACTGTCCGAGCTTGAGCTTGGCGTGATCGACGCCAATGAACCGGCCATAACGCAGCAACAAAGTCAGACCCCAGGAACGGCCCACCCAGAAGCCGAGATTATCCCCCAAAACCGCCGCAGCGGCGGCCGTCCCAATCACAAGAAAAATGTTGAATCCGTCATGTCCCGCGCCAGATTGATGCGCGCCGGCATAGACGGACGAACTGATGAGAATGGTTTCCCCCGGCATCGGAACGCCCGCGCTCTCCAAGGCGATGACCACGAAAATCGCGATATAGCCATATTGGACAACGAGACCGGGTAACTGCTCCATAAACGACATAAAACGAACGCCTCACTGAATCGGGACCGCCTGATAACATAGGTTGAAATTGATAATTAGGTCTTTTCGGCGATTACGGGGCATTCCCGCTTTGCCAAGACTCCCGCCATGGCCTGGCTCGACGGCGCCGGATGGACTTTTTCCGAGCACATGACGGGCGCGGCAAATATCCGGCACGAGAATAATATTCTCAAAAACACTAAAAAAACGAAATAAATCAACGTTCATAGCGTCGAAGTCAGAGCTTTCTTCTCTCGCAATTGGACGCAAAATACCCTATCTCATAGAGAATAAAATACCCTATCCCGTGGGAATCCGCCCCAGAAGGTCAGACCATGCCGCAGGTTATCTCAGCCAATACGCTCGCTCGCGGACGTGTGGTTTTTTATGGCGCCGGCGGCGCCTGGGTCGAAAATATCGCGC
>JBEKFQ010000042.1:0-29845 GCA_050013235.1 Beijerinckiaceae bacterium | reverse complement strand
TTCTGGGATTATGTCGGCGCGAGGCTCGGCGCGCCGAACCACGCCGGCATCGCGATGCTGCCCGAAATAATCAAAACCCGCGCCGCGACAGCTTAATCGCCCGGGGTTTTGCCCCTCTTACTGACTATTCCCGTATGTTATTGGAATTTGGGATGAAACCACAATTCTCCCGCGGCCTGCCCACGCGGGCGCAGGCCGGGTCTTCCCCAAAATCGAGGTCTGTAATGTGAAGCTGGCGAGCCCTGGGCGCTTGCCGCGCGGGCCTATTCCGGCTTGCGGAAAAAGGGCTCGACCACGCCTTTGAGCTTGATCGTCATGAGGTTGCCCTTGCGATCCTTGGCCACGCCGGCGATCAGGCGCACCCAGCCTTCGCTGACGCAATATTCATCGACATTGGTCTTTTCCACGCCGTCGAAACGGATCCCGACACCGCGCTCCAGCACGGCCTCGTCATAGAACGGGCTGGCCGGGTTGCTGGCGAGGCGGTCGGGCGGCGTATCGGTCATGGTGCAGTCCGGGCAGAGAGCTTTTGATGTGGAGCGCTCCTATAGATCGTCTTGAGGGCCGAATGCAAATAAACCCCAGAAACCCTCCCGCTCAATTCGCCAGATCCGCCACGCGCATCGGCATGGCGCCGGCGATCAGGCCCGGCACGGCTGGAGGTTTGTAGAGACTGTAATGCAGCAGCGACGGCGCCATCGCCGCGGGGTCGATCGTGTCCGGCAAGGACGCGGCGTGGACGCGCAGCACCTGGGTCTTGGGAAGCGCCGCCACCAAACCGGGACGAGAATGCTTGCGCGCGCGCAGGAGCGTCACGTCGATCCCGGCGTAGGCCAGGGCCTCGGGGCGGCTGACGGTGCCGAGCGAGACCCCTTTTTTCATCATGGCGGCGAAAATAGCGTTCTGCCCGCCATCGGAATAGGTGGTGCGGATCGCGGCGCTGCCCTGCGCGATCAAATACGCGATCCGGCCGAGTTGCGCCTGGTGAAAAGCCGCCGCCGCTTGTTCGCGCGCGGGATCGCGGGAGGGCGCGAAAACATAGCGTTTCCCGGAGACGCTCACGTCCAAAATCTCGCCGGTGGACTCGAAGCGGTCGGAACCCTCCTCGAGCTGGTTCCAGAAATCGATGTTGGGATCGGCGCGGTAGAGCGCCATGTTCTCCGGCGTCATATGGAAGGGATAGGCTTGCAATTGAAAGGCCTTTTGCCCGCCCTTGAGGGCTTCGCGGGCAATGGCGAAAATTTCGCCGGCCTGGCGGTCCGTCATGGCGAAACAGCCCATCGACGAGCACGTGCCATGAACCATGACGGCCGCGCCGGTGGCCCCTTGCGCGCGGTCGTAGGCGTTGGGGAAGCCGGTGTCGAAGGACAAATAATAATGCGAGTTCGGGTTCATCTGGCGCGGCCCGATGGCATAAAAGCCTTCGGGCGTCTGCCGGTCTCCCGCGTGACGCTTGGGGCCAAGCTGGCCGGACCAGCGGCAGATCGGGAAGGTCTTGATATAGACGTAGCGTCCGGCCGCATTAAGCTTCCAAATCTCGAGCTCGGCTTCTTTCTTGAACGTGCGGATCACCAGCGGCGCGGCGGCATCGGTGCCCTTGGCGCGCATCAATTCGAGCGTGGCCTCCGGGATCGGCGCGAGACTCCGCGCGGTTTGCGCGCAAGCGGGGCCAGCCCAGAAGGCCAGCGCCGCAACGGCAAGCAACGCCGCTTGAACACGCGTCCGCATCGAAGACATTGAACCCGAACCCGTTTCACCGGCCTGCCGTAACAGTGCTTTCCACTTCGGCGGAATCATCCAAGCGATCAAAATCGCCCACATTTTAAGAAGTTAGAGCATGTCCTCGAAAACAAAAGTCTGCAACTTCGTGGGGATGCTCTAGAAACGAACTATAACTTTTTGATGGTTCCGGCGCGAGCCGCGATCCTCACCGGCTCGCCACGGGCCAAGCGGCGCGCAACGGGGGCGAACCGGCGATCCGCTCGCCCAGCAGCGCGACGCCCAGGGCATAGGCCGTGGAATTATTGTAACTCTTGATCACCTTGAAATTGCGCGTCACCAGAAAGTGCGGCCCCTCGGGACCGGCCGGCGCGATCAGCGAGGCCTCGCCGCGATCCGGCATCCGCGCGCCATCGGCGCGGCGATAGCCTTGCGCCGCCCAATCGGCGAACGAGCGCGGTTTTCCGCTGGCCGTCGCGCCGCGACCTGGCGCGATCACTTCATAGCCCCAGGTCTCCCCGGCGATCCAACCATGTCTCTTCAAGTAATAAGCGGTCGATCCGAGCGCCGTCGGCACGCTGTGCCAGATATCCTTATGGCCGCTGCCCTCGAAATCGATGGCGTAACGCTTGAAGGCCGAGGGCATGAACTGCGTCTGCCCCATGGCGCCGGCCCAAGACCCTTGCATCGCCTGGGCGCTAATATGCCCCTGCTGCAAAATATCCAAGGCATCGAGCAATTCCTTGCGGAAATAATCGCCGCGATAATGGGCATAGGCGAGGGTCGCGAGGCAACGGATCGTCGAGAGATCGCCAGGGTTCTTGCCGTAATTGGTCTCGAGACCCCAAACCCCCAGGATAATATAGGGATCGACCCCAAATTCGCGTTCGGCCCGCTCCAACACCGTCTTCCAGTCGCGCGCGCGGGCCTGCCCGGTCTCGATCCGATTGGCGGACACGGCGCTGGCGAGATAGGCCGGCAGCGGCCTGACGAATTCGGCCTGTTTCTTGGTCTTGGCCAGCACGCTATCGTCCGGCGTGACGTCGACGAAAGCACGGTCGAAGGTGGCGCGCGACACCCCCCGGGCTTTCGCCTGAGGCCACAATCCCTGGATAAAGCTATGAAAACTCTCCGAGGCCTGACTGGCTTGCGGCCGCATCACGGCGGCCACCGCCATGATGGCGACGGCGATCAGGATCAAGGCTCGAAAGATCTGGCCGGCCGAGGCCGCGGGATTGGGATGGCGGCCCTCTTTTTTCGCGAAATTCGGTAAAGACAAGAAAATCTGGCTCATGTCCGGCTCCATGCTGGCCGTCGATGTCAGGCCTAGAAGGGAGGGGCCACATCCCCTAAGCCCGCAGCCAAACTAGGGCCCAATGATTTAAAAACCGTTAAGTTTAATGAAGCATTAACGGCACGGCGCGCGCGGATTCACCGGCTCGCGCGTCCACCCAGGGATAAAGCGCCCGGTTGTCTTATTTTATGATGACTTGCGACTTGTCATGCGAACGCGCTCATAGCCGGTTACGATCCGATTCCGCCTTGTGATTCGGGTGGTCCGTCCGCAGTTGGGAAACCGGATAAAACCCCGTTTCTAAATCGATCCATCGCCATGGGCGCGTATAAATCGGCGGACGTTTGAAACTGCGTGGCCTGCCGCTTGCTTCCCTGGAAGCTCAGAGCCGGCGGACGGGCCGGACCGGCAAAAGGGAGCGCCAAGCTTGGCACGAACGCGCGGTTACGATGAAATGACATTCGTGGACGGCTCCGTTCGGGTTGCTTACGAACGGATCGCCAAATGGCTTGCCGATGCCCCGAAGGACATGCTCGCCTCGCGTCAACGCCATGCCGAACTGATGTTCCGCCGCATCGGGATCACCTTCAACGTTTATGGCGATAAAGACGCCTCCGAGCGCCTCATCCCCTTCGATATCATTCCGCGGATCATCCAGCGCAGCGAATGGGCGCGGCTCGAGGCGGGCCTCGTGCAGCGCGTCAACGCGATCAATAAATTCCTCGCCGATATTTATCACGGCCAAGAGATCGTGAAGGCCGGCATTTTGCCCGCCGATATTGTCGAGTCCAATCCCTATTTCAACAAACACATGGTCGGGCAAAAGGTGCCCCACGACGTCTATGTCCATATCGCGGGCATTGACGTCGTGCGGATCGACGAAGACGACTTTTACGTGCTCGAGGACAATGTGCGGACCCCTTCGGGTGTCTCCTATATGCTCGAAAATCGCGAAGTGATGATGCGGCTTGCGCCCGATCTCTTCGCCAGCCACCGGGTTGCGCCCGTCGAGAATTATCCCGATGCCTTGCTCGCGGCGCTCCGCTCGGTCACGCCCACCGACAAGCACGAACCGGCGATCGCCTTGCTGACCCCCGGCCCCTTCAACAGCGCTTACTACGAACATTCGTTCCTGGCCGACAAGCTCGGCGTCGAGCTGGTCGAGGGCCGCGATCTGATCGTCGAGGACGATACGGTGTTCATGCGCACGACCGAGGGGCCGCGTCGGGTCGATGTGCTCTACCGCCGCATCGACGACGATTTCATCGATCCCGAGGCGTTCAATCCGATCAGCATGCTCGGCGTTCCCGGCCTGATGCGCGCCTACAAGGCCGGCAATATTACCATTGCCAATGCAGTTGGCACCGGCATCGCCGACGACAAGGCGATTTACACCTACATGCCCGAGATCATCGAATTCTATCTCGGGGAAAAGCCGCTCTTGAAGAACGTGCCGACATGGCGGTGCCGCGAACCCGATTCGCTAAAATATGTGCTCGACAATCTCGGCGATCTCGTCGTCAAGGAAGTCAACGGCTCCGGCGGCTACGGCATGCTGGTGGGGCCGCATGCGAGCGCGGCGCAAATTGCCGAATTCGCGATCAAGCTCCGCGAAGATCCCGGCAATTTCATCGCCCAGCCAACGCTTTCGCTATCGACCTGCCCGACCTTTTTCGAGACCGGCATCGGCCCCCGCCATGTCGATCTCCGGCCCTTCGTCCTCTCCGGCGCCGATGGCGTGCGCATCGTTCCCGGCGGCTTGACCCGGGTCGCCCTCAAGGAGGGATCGCTCGTGGTCAATTCCAGCCAGGGCGGCGGGACGAAAGACACCTGGATCGTCGACGACAACAATTCGAACGGCACCCGCTTGCAATCGCAAAGTCAGACTCAGTCCTGACCCTTTTCGACGAGGATCCCAATGCTTGCTCGCACCGCCGACAACCTCTACTGGCTGTCGCGTTATATGGAACGCGCCGATTTTCTCGCGCGCATCGTCCAGGCCACGCAGAGGCTGACGAGCCTGCCGATCGACTATACCCAGCCGGGCCAAGGCACGGAATGGGAGAGCGCGCTCGAGGCCTCGGGCGCGGCCGAAGGCTTCCTCGAGACCGGCGCGCCAGTCGACGAGGAACATGTCGTGGATTACTTGACTTTTTCGGTCGAAAACCCCGCCTCGATCCGAAATTGCATCGAATATGCCCGCTCCAATGCGCGTTCGGTGCGGACCGCCCTCACCAGCGAAATGTGGGAAGCGATCAACAGCGCCTGGTTCGAACTCAAACGGTTCGAGCAAATCAATCTCGGCCGCGGGCAGTTCGATCGCGAGGAGCTCACGCGCTTTCTCGATTTCGTGAAGAAAACCTCGCTCGATTTCGACGGCTGCGCCTATCGCACCATGCTGCGCAACGACGCCTATTGGTTCACCCGCCTTGGCGTCTATCTCGAACGCGCGGACAATACCGCCCGTCTTCTCGACGTGAAATATCACGTCTTGCTCCCCGAAAGCGAAGCGGTGGGCGGCTCGCTCGATTATTTCCAATGGACCGCGATTTTGCGCGCGGTGTCCGCGCATACGGCCTACCATTGGGTCTACCGCCAGAGCATCAAGCCCTGGCTCGTCGCCGATCTCTTGATTCTCAAGATGGAAATGCCGCGCTCGCTCATCGCTTGCTACGACAATATCGTCTATTTCCTCGATGCCATCGGCCGCGCCTATGGTGTGCAAGGCGCCTCCCAACGCCACGCCCGCGCGGTAATGGAGCGCCTCCAAGCCGCCTCGACAAGCGAGATCTTCCAAAGCGGGCTGCACGAATTCATCACCACGTTCGTCGAGGACAACAGCCGCCTCAGCGAGACTATTAGCACGCAATACCTGGTGATCTAAATGTATTATGTATCCGGTGGCATCCGCCGGGCAATTACGGCGAGAGTTCCGTACTAAATTATAAGTTAATTTTTATAAACCTTATTTTCAAAACGCCGTTCGTCTAGTATTTCAGAAAATTGTCATATTCCAATGCTATAAGTAGGATTAATATCCTTAATGAAAGATATCGCGTTGATTCTCCGGAAATTGAAAATTGGGCCACGCTTGGCGCTGGGCTTCGGCCTGACGATGGCCGTCATCGCCGTCATCTCCAGCGCGTCGATCTGGTCCGGCTCCATGACGATGGCTTCGATCGCCGATATGAAGAGCAAAACCATCGTCATAACGGACCTCAAAGATATTCTTCTCGAGCTTCGCCAAGCGAAATTGCAGACATGGTCTTATCTGACGACCCACGATGATCATATGCTGGAGGACCGGGACGCCGCGTTGAAGCAAGCGGCCTCGATCTATGAGCATTTGGACAAGATGCTCGCAGCGGAGACGTATAAAACGTCATTATCCGCAAATCGCGCGCTTTTGATCCAGGTCCAGAACAAGCAGCAAAAACTCATCGATCTCGAAAATGCCGGCGTTTCGCGTGGCTCGCCTTCGTTTATCAAATCTTTGGACGAACTAGGGGACACGTCGGCTAAGTTCGACGAATCGATCAACACATTCATCGCCCAGGATCAGGCGGCAAGTGACGAAGCCATTGCGCGGGCCGGGGCCGATATCGCCAACGAGGCGACTTGGTCTCTTGTGCTCGCGATCTGCGGAATCGCCGCTGGCGCGGTTTGCGCCTGGGCAATAAGCCGGAGTATTGCACCGCCCGTCGCGGCCATGACCCGGGCCATGACGAAGATCGCAGGGGGCGACCTGAACGCTCACGTTCCCGACCTATCGGCGCGCGACGAGGTCGGCGCGATGGCGCAAGCCGTGCAAATATTCAAAAGCAACGCGTTGAAACTTGTCGCGGCCGAGGCCTCCGAAGCCCGGCAACGCGAGGCCGCGGAACAAGAGCGCGTGGCGAACCAAGCCGCCCAAGTCGAGCTGCAACGGCAACAACAAGCTGTCGTCTTGGCCGTGGCGGCAGGCCTCGACCTGCTCTCTCGAGGCGACTTGACCGGACGCCTTCAAGACCAATTCCCGCAAGACTATGAAAAGCTGCGCGCCGATTTCAACGCGACGGCTGCCGCGCTGGAGTCGACCCTCGGTCACATTTTAAAGGCAACCTCGACCATCGACACTGGCTCCAACGAAATCGCCCAGGCTTCGGACGGACTGTCGAAACGCACCGAAAAACAAGCCGCCGGCCTCGAAGAGACCGCCTCGGCGCTTAACGCCATTACAGAAGCCTTGCGGAAAATGGCGGCGGGTTCCGGCCGGGCGACGGAGATCGTCTCGGTGACGCGCCGCGCCGCGGACGCCTCCGGAAGCGTGGCCGCCAGAACCGTCGAGGCTATGGATAAGATCAAAGAATCCTCGGCAAAAATCACCAATATTATTGGCGTCATCGACGAGATCGCGTTTCAAACCAATCTGCTCGCGCTCAATGCCGGCGTCGAAGCCGCACGCGCCGGCGATGCGGGCCGGGGCTTCGCGGTCGTCGCGTCGGAAGTGCGCGCGCTGGCACAGCGCTCCGCGGAAGCCGCCAAGGAGATCAAGCATCTCATTTCGGCATCGACCGGTCAGGTCGAGAATGGCGTCGATCTCGTGGGCAAAATGAGAGAAACCCTGAAAGAGATCATCGGACAAATCGCCGAGATCGATTCGATCGTCCGGGACAACGCCGGCGCCCTTAGGGACCAGGCGGCGAGCCTTTCGGAAGTGAATATCACCATGCGCGAGATGGACGAGGTGGTGCAGCAGAATGCCGCCATGGTGGAGGAATCCACCGCCGCCGCCTTCGCCCTCAAATCCGAAACCCAGAGCCTTGCCGCGATCGTCGGCCGGTTCCGCGTCGAAGCCGGAAACTCCAACGTACCGCCGGGTGGCAGAGCCCGCGCGGCGTAAAGCGAGTCCCGAAAAAGTTGCGGACGTTTGTGATCGCGGAAATGCTCTAACTCTTTAGCACGTAGAGCGAGTTCCTGTCGCTTTGGTGATTCCACCAAAGCGGAATGCGCTCGAGGCCCCGGTCTCGTTTCGGAATCCATAAAACCTGACGCCTGAGACCCAGGCGTCAGGTTTTCTCGTTTAGAAATGCCAGGTCACATCCATCGAGGCGATGGCGACTTCGTGCTTGTTGCCGTTTTCGAACGCGGCCGCATCCAGCGAATGATACCAGGCCATTTCGGGCCGGAGTTCGACGGAAGGCGACAGCCAATGCTGGTAGCCGATCGCTTGGTTGAAATAGCGCGTCGCGTAGCCCGTCCGCTGGCCTCTCTCGTCGTTATAAAACTCGAGGCGTCCGGTGATATTGTCCATCGGCCCGACCTTGTAATTGAGATAGCCCAGCGCCGAATAAGCCATGGCGGTGCATTCCGTCTCGCCGGCCGGACAATTCGCCAGCGGGGGCGGATTGACCATGTATTGGAACGCCGTGCCACCATAACCTGCCGCGACGGAACTCACGCCTTTCTGGTACTCGTAATAAGATTCGATGCCAAAATGCCATTGGTCATTGAATTTATGAAACCAAGTACCACCAAACCATTGAAGATTATTATATCCCCAGTTCCCCTTATTGAAGTCGTTGGCGCAGAGGTAAACATTATCCCAGCCGGAATCGCTCTGCCACTGGCCGCAGACGGTATAGGTCGGCTGCGTCCCGGGATCGCGCTGGCCGACATAACCGTTGGGCAGGCTGACGATTTTGGCATTCCACGGAACGGTTTCCGTGCCGGCGCTGATCCCCGCCTGGACCATCCAGTTCTTGGTGATCTTCAACGTCGCCATGAGGCCGGTGTTGGTATAATTGTCGTACACATAAGTAATGGAGTGCGAATACATGTAATTGTTGGGCGCGAGCTGCGCCTCGATATCGGGCAGCGAGATGTAACGGCCCATCCGGAGGACGAGAGCCTCGGCGAATTGCGGCAAATAGAGTTCGCCATAAACCATCGGCATGTCGTAGCCTTCGAAATGGTTATGCATGACGAATTGATTGCTGAAGACGCCCAGCGCCGTCGTATAGCGGTAATTCTCGCCGTAGATGCCGCTGACGCGGAACCCCCAATCCCAATGGCTCTGCTGGACCGTATCGGGCACGCGTTCGACATAGACGACGGCCTGATCGAGCTCCAAAAGATTCGGGGAATAGGCGTAAGCGGCGGGATTATTGCCGCCATATTGATGCGCGGTGCTGAGGTTGCCGCCGGCGGCGACCCAACCGTAAATTTGAATGTGCTGGTCTTCCAACCATTTGCCAGGGGCCGACGTGGTGGGCAGCAACGCGCTTTGCAGGGGCGCATCGACCGAATTCGGCAACGCTGCCGCGATCGTGGTGGAGCCGCCATACGGCCATTCGGTGAAGGGATAAGGGGGCGAATCCTCGGGCTGCGGAGCGATCTGATCGGTCCCGCGCCGGCTTGGCGGTGCATTGGGGTCGGCGACCGGCGTGGGCTTGCCCCATTCGTCGGCATAGGCGTGATAGAGGCGGCTAAAAACATTGTCCGGAATAGGCGCGACGGGCGCCTGCAAGGTGGAATCGAGATCGGCCGCGAGGACCAGACCGGCACTCGCGAGAAGAGCCACTGCCGCCAACCCTCTGCACATACGTGACAGTCTCATCTAAACGTCCTCGTTCCATCCCGGAATGAAAAGTCCGGCGCTTCGACAGCAATGCTTACGGCCGTAACGTTCGATCGTCCCGTCGGCGCTCACGGCCGGAAAGTCCCGGGCCACCGCGCGGATCCCTAGAAGGGAGAACCACGGAAGTCCCGCGCTTTCGATAGGCCTAAAGATGTCGAATCCACATATAAATTCCATATGAATTGCGGAAGACAGCCGCAATCGCGAAGTCATTCGCCAAGTGATCGACATAAATGTGACACTTAGCCGGGCGCACTGGCACGCAACATGCAACGGGCTGAAGGCCCGTTGCATGTTGTTAAAGACTAACACGGTCCATCTATTGGCGGCAGGACTTCACGCCGGCCGAAAGAGGCGTTTCGCCGGCCCGTATTTGCGCGGAACCGCGCCGCAATAGTTCGCCAGACAGGCAGAGCGGCGTGATCTACCCTAATTGAGCACGAATATTATAGGCAAGCGAAAGCGGGATGCCAAGAATACCTCACGGCTTGAATACCTCGCGGCAAGGGCGCCGCGATCCCTTTGTCGAGGCCGGCGCCCGGACGCCCTGCGATTGTTGCCGGCTCGCGCCGTCGCGCCAGACTCATCGAGCTGATTTTCCCGCATCCCGCACAGCCAACCCGCGCAAAGCCCTTGTTCCCGCCGCTTCCCTTCTCTATTTCAGTCACATCATGTTCTTGCCCCAAGATAAACTCGATCTCATCCTGCGCCGCCACGACGAGATTTCGAGCCGCCTCTCCGAAAATATGGATGCCGCCTCCTTCGTCGCCTTATCGCGCGAGCTGGCGGGATTGGAACCCGTGACCGTGGCCATCCGGGACTACCGGAAGCAGGCGGCCGAAATCGCCGGGCTCGAGGCGATGATCGCCGATCCCGCGACCGATAACGAAATGCGCGACCTGGCCGAGGCCGAGCGCCGGGAAAGCGAGGCGCGGCTGGAGGCTTTGGGCCAGCAACTTCAGATCTCGCTCCTGCCCAAGGATGCCGCCGATGAAAAAAGCGCCATCCTGGAAATCCGGGCGGGCACCGGCGGGGACGAGGCGGCGCTCTTCGCGGGCGACCTGTTCCGGATGTACCAGCGCTATGCCGAAACCAAGGGCTGGCGGGTCGAGATCGTCTCCGCCAGCGAGGGCACGGCCGGCGGCTTCAAGGAGGTGATCGCCGAGGTCGAGGGCTCCGGCGTCTTCGCCAAGCTGAAATTCGAATCGGGCGTCCATCGCGTGCAGCGCGTGCCCGATACGGAGACGCAAGGCCGCATTCACACCTCCGCCGCCACGGTCGCCGTCCTGCCGCAGGCCGAGGAGGTCGATGTCGACATCAACGAGGCCGATCTCAAGATCGATACGATGCGCGCCCAAGGGGCCGGCGGGCAGCACGTCAACAAGACGGAATCGGCGATCCGGATCACTCATATCCCCACCGGCACGATCGTTTTCGTGCAGGACGAGCGCTCGCAGCACAAGAACCGCGCCCGCGCCATGGCCCTGCTACGCTCGCGCATCTACGACATGGAGCGCCAAAAGCTCGACGCCGAACGCGCGGCGGACCGGCGCTCCCAAGTCGGTAGCGGGGATCGGTCGGAACGGATCCGCACCTATAATTTCCCACAGGGGCGGTTGACCGACCACCGCATCAATCTCACGCTGTACAAACTCGAAAAGGTCATGACTGGCGAGGCGCTCGACGAGGTCGTCGATGCCTTGACGACCGAGCATCAGGCGGCGCTACTGGCGGCGCAATCGGACTAGAGCATGTCCCGAAAAAGTTGCAGACTTTTTCGATCCAGGACATGCTCTAACTCTACATAAAGAAAGCGAATTCTCTTCGCTTTGGTGAGTCCACCAAAGCGGAACGCGCTCTAATCCGGGCTTTTTGCGAGAAACAGGGCGTTTTCTCGATCGCAAATCTCTACGACTCTTGTGAAAAACGCTCCGCTATCGCAAAACCTCCCTGACGCTGCGCAACCGTGGCGGTGTGAAGAAGTTGGCCGTGGCTCGGTCGTTGCATCAAGCGATAGGCGCCACTGCTCGTCTTTTTAAAAGAGAGCGCTTTCGATCGCCCGGTGAATCCACCGACGGCGGTCGAGCGCTCATGCGCTGCTGGAGTCTGGCGACATGCTGATCCGCTTTGGATACGAACTCGAATTTTTCTGTCAGCAACCCACGACCATGATTTGCTTCCTCGACGCGCATCATGACCATGCGCATCAAATCCGCATCCAAGGCGCCTTCAATTCCATTCCCTTCATTTCGGCGCAGCTTTACACCGACAGTTTCGGCAATACCGTGCGCCGGTTCGAGGCGCCGGCCGGCCCGTTGCGCATCGGTTGCGATTCGCTGTTCGAATGCGACGGCCTGACTCAGGAGATCGCGCCCGGCGCGCAAGAAGTCGCGATCCGCGACGTGCCCTCGGCCGAACTCGTCTATCTCCTCGGGAGCCGCTATTGCGAAACGGACAAGCTTAGCGAAATTGCCTGGAGCCTTTTTGGCAATACCCCGCGCGGCTGGGGGCGGGTGCAAGCCATTTGCGATTTCGTCAACCAGTACCTGACCTTCGGCTATGAGCATGCCCGCGCGACCCGCTCGGCCTATGAAGCCTACCAGGAGCGCGTCGGCGTGTGCCGCGATTTCGCTCATCTCGCCGTGACGTTCTGCCGCTGCATGAATATTCCGGCGCGTTACGCCAATGGCTATCTCGGCGACATCGGCGTGCCGCCCGACCCCGCGCCGATGGATTTCAATGCCTGGCTCGAAGTCTATCTCGACGGACGCTGGTACACGTTCGACGCTCGCCATAACACGCCCCGTGTCGGACGCATCAAAGTCGCCTGCGGGCGCGATGCCACGGATATTCCGCTGGTGTCCTCGTTCGGGCAGCATGTTTTGAAATCGTTCAAGGTCTGGACCTACGAGGTTGCCGGCGATGTGCTTCAGGGCAACGAATTGCGGCCGGACTTATAGTTCGCCACAAACTCTCGACGCTTTTCGTTCAAACCTTAACAAAAGATGAACGAAAGCCAAAAACGCAAAAAGCCGGGGTTCGCCGCCCCGGCTTTTTTGAAAAAAACGTTTTCTAACGAACCAATCAAGCCGCATTGGCGAGCCGTACGGCAATGCCTGTCGCGCAAATACGCTCGAGTTCGACACCGGTTTCATCCTGGCGCGTCACGGCATCGACGACGTAATCGACGCCGATAATGGCGTCGGCATCGATATCTTCCGCGCGGCGGATGAGATCTTGAAGCACGCGCTCGCGCCAATTGTTTGAGACCGGCCCTTGACCGGTCGCATGCCACGCCGAGGCTGCCTTGATCTTGCCGAGGCGATAAAGAACACGGGCGCCTTCAATGGCGTCCTTTTCACTCACGAGCATACGCGGGGTCTCCTATACGATCGGATGGCTCTCCATCCTGTTCGATCAAATGTAGGGATCGAAACCGAACAGAAGATGACCGACTCGTGGCCTTCCCCGGATATTTGAAAAGAGGTTAAGGGATTCCTTCTATTTTAAACCTTTAGTGACGAAAATGTCGCGTCCCCGTAAAGACCATCGCGAGACCGGCCGCATCGGCGGCGGCGATCACATCCGAATCACGTAGCGATCCGCCAGGCTGGATGACCGCCGTGGCGCCCGCCTCCGCGGCGGCCAAAAGCCCGTCCGCGAAAGGGAAAAACGCATCGGACGCGACCACCGAGCCAACCGCCAGGGATTCCGGAAGCCCCGCCGCCTTGGCGGCATCCATCGCCTTCCACGCTGCCGTGCGCGAAGAATCGACCCGGCTCATCTGGCCGGCCCCGATGCCCACCGTCGCGCCATGCTTGGCATAGATGATCGCATTGGATTTGACATGCTTGGCCACGGCAAAGGCAAAACGCATGTCCGCCAGCTCTTGCGCGCTGGGTTGGCGCTTGGTGACGACCTGGAGCGAGAGATCCGCGACGACGGCATTGTCGCGGGTCTGCACGAGAAAACCGCCGCTGACGGGACGGAATGTCAACCCCGGCGCGCGGGGGTCCGGCATCCCGCCCGTCACCAGCAATCTCAGGTTCTTTTTCGCGCCCAAAATGGCAATGGCCTCGTCGTCGGCCTCGGGCGCCACAATCACCTCGGTGAAGATTTTCGCGATTTCGCTGGCCGTCGCCGCGTCGAGCCGCCCGTTCAAAGCCACAATTCCGCCGAAGGCCGAGACAGGATCGCAGCGCAACGCCGCAAGATAGGCTTCCAGCAACGTCGCACCCTTGGCGACGCCGCAGGGATTGGCGTGTTTGACGATCACGGCGGCCGGGCCTTCGGAGGCCGGAAACTCGGCGGCGAGCCCAATCGCGGCATCGGTATCGTTCACATTATTATAAGAGAGCGGCTTGCCCTGAAGCTGGCGCGCGGTCGCGACACCGGGCTCGCGCTCGCCGGTGGCGTAAAAGGCCGCCTGCTGATGCGGGTTCTCGCCGTAGCGCAAAGCCTGCACCAACTTGCCGCCGAAGGCGCGGTAGACCGGCGTCTCCTCGCCGATCGCCTTGGCCATCCAATTGGAGATGGCGGCATCGTAGACCGCCGTGCGGGCATAGGCTTTTTGCGCCAGACGCTTACGGGTCGAAAGCGACGTCCCGCCCTCCGCCGCGATCTCGAGCAGCAGGCCGGCATAATCCTGGGGATCGACCACCACCGCCACGTCGTCATGGTTTTTGGCGGCGGCGCGGATCATGGCGGGACCGCCGATGTCGATATTCTCGACCGCTTCGGCATAGCCGGCGCCTGCCGCGACGGTCGCCTCGAAGGGATAGAGATTCACCACCAGAAGATCGATCGGCTTGATGTTGTGGGCGAGCATCGCGGCTTCATGCTCGGGGTTTTCGCGAATGGCGAGCAGGCCGCCATGGACATTGGGATGCAGCGTCTTCACCCGCCCGTCCATCATTTCGGGGAAGCCGGTGAGATCGGCGACTTCGAGAACCTGAAGGCCCGCGTCCGTGAGCGCGCGATGCGTGCCGCCCGTCGAGACGAGTTCGACGCCCGCGGCCGCGAGCCCCTGGGCAAAGGCCACGAGCCCTTCCTTGTCGGAAACGGAAATCAGCGCCCGTGCGACGCGGCGGCGATCAGATGTCATCGAGGCACTTTCCAAATAGCTTGCGGCCGTCATGTCCAGCGACCGCGACCTTGGTGAAGGAACCGGGCTTGGCCCGGCCAATCGAAACCGGCGTGAAATCCGGCGCGCGGCCAATCCCGCCCCGCTCGGCGAGAACGAGCAGCGTCCGGCCGATCCGCCCGCGCAAATGCCGCCGCAAGGCCGCGTCCCCCGCCTCGCGCAAGCGGCGCGCCCGTTCCCTAACGAGATTGGACGGAACCGGCGGCATTTTGGCGGCGGGCGTGCCCGGCCGGGGTGAAAATGGAAAAACGTGGAGGAATGTCAACCCGCAATCCTCGATCAAGGCCAGCGTTTGGGCGGCCATGTCTTCGGTCTCGGTCGGAAAGCCCGCGATCAAATCGGCGCCGAAGGTCATGTCCGGGCGTAGGCGCCGGAGTTCTTCGCACAAGGCGACGGCATCGGCGCGAGTATGGCGGCGCTTCATCCGTTTCAAAATCATGTCGTCGCCGCTTTGCAGGGAAAGATGGAGATAGGGCATCAGCCTCTCCTCCCCGGCGAAAGCGGCGAGAAGTTCCGCGTCCGCCTCGATGCAATCGATCGAGGACAGGCGCAGCCGCGCCAGACCCGGCGCGCTTTCGAGGATCGCGCGAACCAAGGTGCCGAGCACTGGGCGCTCCGGCAGGTCGGCGCCGTAAGAGGTAAGATCGACGCCCGTCAGGACGATTTCGTGAAAGCCGCGATCCACGAGCCGGACAGCGGCGGCCGTCACCTCCGCCAAGGGCGCGGAGCGCGACACGCCCCGTCCGAACGGAATCGCGCAAAAGGTACAGCGATGGTCGCAGCCATTTTGCACGGCGAGAAAAGCGCGGGTGTGATCCTCGAAGCCCTCTTCGAGCGGGCTGCGGCCGGAATCCAGGTCCGCCGTCCCGCCAAGCCAAGTCTTCGTCCCGCCAAGCCAAGCTTCCTGCCCGCCGAGCCAAGTTTCCCGCGCCGTCTTGACCCCGTTGCCGACGAGCCCGTCGACTTCGGGCATTGCGGAAAAGCCGCCGGGCTCCATTTCAGCGGCGCAGCCCGTCACGACGATGCCGCGTGCCGGGGCCTCGCGCTTCAGCCGCCGGATCGTCTGGCGGGCTTGACGCACCGCTTCGCCGGTCACGCCGCAGGTGTTCACGATGGCGAGATCGCGCCGCCCGGCGGCGACAGCGGCCCGGCGCATCGCCTCGCCCTCGACGAGATTGAGCCGGCAGCCGAAATTGACGACCTCGATGCCTTCGGGAGCAGGCGGCTTTGGCGCGACGGACCCGGCGCTCATGGCGCGGCGATCTCGGGCGAGGACAACTCCAGCACCGCGGTGAATTCATATGTGACCGGACCGGTCATGATGACATGGCCGTCCTCGCGCCAGGCAATGTCGAGCCGCCCGCCCGGCAGATCGATGGCCGCCGCGCGCTCCGTGCGTCCCGTCGCGGCGGCGGCGACCAGAACCGCGCAAGCCGCCGAGCCGCAAGCCAGCGTCGCCCCCGCGCCGCGCTCCCAGACCTTGAGCCGGATTTCGTGCCGGTCACGCACCTCGGCGAGCGAAATATTGGCCCGGGCCGGAAAAACGGGCGCATGTTCCAAGACCGGGCCAAGCACCGCGAGATCGTAATCCTCGAGATGATCGACAAAGAGAACGGCGTGCGGATTGCCCATGCCGACGGCGAAAGCCTTGGGCAAGTGCAAGTCCTTGGGCAAGCGCAAGTCCTCGGGCAGGCGAAGATCTCTCCCGCCAAAATCGAGCGCGCCAAAATCAAGCGCGCTTGGATCCAGCGTGGCGTCGCGCAGCGGAATTTCATTCCAAGCCAGGCGGGGCGGACCCATATCGACGGAAAACCGCTCCGGGGCCAGCCGCCGGCAGGCGAGCAGACCCGCCCCGGTTTCGACATTGGCGGTCTCGCGCTCGCTATCGCGCAGCAGAAACCAGGCGACGCAGCGCGTGCCATTGCCGCAGGCGCCGGCCTCCGAGCCGTCGGCGTTGTAAATGCGCACGAAAGCATCCGTGCCGGGCGAGCGGGCGTCGTGCAGCGCCATCAATTGATCGAAGGCAAGGCCCGGCTGGGCATCGATGGCCCGCACTTCATCCGCCGTAAGGACGAGATCCGTCCCACGGAGGTCGAGGATCACAATTTCGTTGCCGATCCCGTTCATTTTCAGCACGGATCGTCCAGCAAGACGGCCGGAAATAGCTGCTCTCATGACTTGTTCGGACACCAAATCCCCAGTCGGGTCAAGGCTCGAGAGTCCGCGGTCCCGCCAAATAGCTTGGGCTTCGCCAGCCCTCCCGGCCGTCGAGGCTCGGAATAAAAAGCGCTTTACGCCAAGCAAACTTTAGAAAGTTTGCCTAGAATGATGAACAGGGTATCGCAAGAGACCATCACGATTCGCGATGGCGCGCATGGAGGGAGCGGCAGGTGATTGATCTTAACGACTGGCGAGCCGTGAGAGTCCTCGGCCTGACCGCTTTGATCCTAACCGGCTTGGCCGGTCCGGCGTGGGCGCAAACCGCGAGTCCGGCGCCCGCCACGCCCAGCAGCACCGCCCCTGCCCCGGCGACACCGCCCGCGGACGTTCCGGCGGCCGCGCCCCCGGAGGGGAAGACCCAATTGGGCACCGGCAGCGCCCCGCCCGCCAAAACACAGATCGAGAATAATGCCGCGCCGGGCATTCCCGATAATGCGACGACCGAAAATGTCGACGTCCCCGCCCGGCCGATCGCGCTGATCTCGGGCCAATCGTCCTACGACGATGCCTTCAAATCGATCAAGGCATCGCTCGATACGCTCAATGCGGCCATTGCGAAGGCGGGGTTGACCGCCAGCGGGCACCCCGTGACGATTTTCAGCGAGCCCGATGAAAACGGCTTTAAATATCAAGCCGCCATTCCCTTGACCGCCAAGCCAGACGGCAAGGACGATCTCGGCAATGGCGTGAAAATCGGCACCTCGCCCGCGGGCAAGGCGATCAAATTTCAGCATCGCGGCGCCTATGACGATATCGATTCCACCTATGACGTGATCACGGCCTATCTCGACGCCAAGGGGCTGCAGGTCGATAATCCCTATATCGAGGAATATCTGACCGACCTGAAAACCGCCGACGATCCGAACCTCCAGGTCGATATTTACGTCTTCATGAAATAGGTTTTGTCTCCGTGACCGAGAGCCAGTTCTTCGACAAAGCGGCTTGCGCGGCGCCGCATATTGCCGCGGTGCAAGCGGGCCGCGCGGTTCTCGCCGAGGGCGGCAACGCCTTGGAAGCCATGATCGCGATGGCGGCGGTGATCGCCGTGGTCTATCCCCATATGAATTCCATCGGCGGGGATGGATTCTGGGTGATCCGGGAGCCCGGCGGCCGGGTGCGTTACATCGAGGCCTGCGGTCCGGCCGGACACCGCGCCACGCGCGAGCGCTATCGCCAGCTCGGTCATGATACGATCCCCCCGCGCGGCCCGCTTTCCGCCGTGACCATTCCGGGAACCATTGGCGGCTGGGCCTTGGCGCAAGAGATGGCCAAGCATCTCGGCGGGCGGTTGCCGCTGGCGGATCTGCTCGGCGAAGCCGTGCGCCTCGCCCGCGACGGCACGCCGGTCTCCCCATCGGAAGCCCGGACGCATCCCTTCGAGGCGGACGCGCTGAAACAAGCGCCGGGCTATGCCGGCACTTATCTCGTGGACGGCAAGGTGCCGGAAGCCGGGGCGGTGCGGCAATTTCCCGCGCTCGCCGCGACGCTCGCTCATCTCGGCCAGGCCGGGCTCGACGATTTCTATCGCGGCGACATCGGCCGCGAATTGGCCGCCGACATGGATGCCATCGAGGCCGGCGGCACGCGCGCGGATCTCGAGGCCTATCGCGCGGCGTGGCGCGAACCTCTGTCGCTGCGCCTCCACGGGCAGACGTTATATAATGCGCCACCACCGACCCAAGGCCTCGCCAGCCTGATCATCCTCGGCCTGTTCGACCGGCTCGGCGTCAAGGAGCCCGAAAGTTTCGCCCATATTCACGGCCTGATCGAAGCCTCGAAACGGGCGCTCGCCATCCGCGACCGCGTCTGCACGGATTTCGAGCAATTGCGGCATGCGCCGGAGGACTTCCTGACTCCCGAGGCCTTGGCGCGCGAAGCCGCCTTGATCGATCCCAAACGCGCCGCCACCATCCCCGTCAAGGCCGCGACCGGCGATACCGTTTGGATGGGCGCCACCGATGCCAGCGGCCTGGCGGTGTCCTTCATTCAATCGATCTATTGGGAATATGGCTCGGGCTGCGTGCTGCCGCGCACCGGCGTGCTGCTGCAAAACCGGGGCATTTCCTTTTCGCTCGACCCGCAAGCCGTCAACCCGCTCGCGCCGGGGCGGCGGCCCACCCATACGCTCAACCCCGCGCTCGCCGTCCTGCGCGATGGACGGGTGGTCAGCTATGGATCGATGGGCGGGGACGGACAGCCACAATTCCAGGCGCAAGTCCTGACCCGCCTGCTGTTTGGCGAAAGCGTCGCCGCCGCCATCGACCGGCCTCGGTTTTTGTTCGGCAAGACCTGGGGCACGGCGGTCTCCTCGCTGCGCTGCGAGCCGCGCTTCGACGATGGTTTGATCGCGGCGCTGCGCCGCGCGGGCCATGATGTCGAATTGGCCGGCGAGCCCTATTCCGACACGTTCGGCCACGCCGGCGCGCTGGTCCGCCGTGCGGATGGCCGCATCGAGGCCGGCCACGACCCGCGCTCGGATGGCGGCGCGGCCGGGATTTAACTCTAACATCTTAAAAAGAGAGAAGGGTCCAAGAAACCTAGCGGATTCCGGAGCTCAGGCGGACGTGGGCAAAGCGCCCGACATTTGCGCCGTCTTGACCGCCGCGCCGCTTTGATAGGCGAGATACAGCGCCAAACCGGTGAAGAGAAATCCGCCGGCCAGGTTTCCAAGCGTGACCGGAAGTTCGTTAGCGAGCAGGAATTCCGCCGTGGTGGCCTTGGCGTCGAGAAGAAGGCCAAGGGGAAACAACGACATATTGACAACGCAATGCTCGAACCCCTGGGCGAAGAAGGTAAAAATAGGCAGCCAGCAGCCGATTACCTTGCCGGCAAGGCTGGGCGATGCAAGACCCATTGTGACGCCGAGGCAAACCAGCCAATTGCACAGCATGGCTTTGACAAAGGCGGTCACGAAACCGGCCATGCCGAGCGCCGCGTAGCCTGCGGAGCGCCCCGCGACGGCGGCACGGATTTTATCTGCGACAACGCCGCCGCTATCGTGCCCCGCGCTGGTTAAAACGACGGCCATCAGACCCGCGAAAATCAGCGACCCCATGAAATTGCCCACGAAAGTTACTGCCCAATTGCTGAGCATTTGCTTCGGCGTCGCCCGCCCCGCCATAACCGCCATGGGTAGCAACGCGAAACTGCCGGTCACGAGATCGAGACCGAGGACGACGATCATCGCGAAGCCGACGGGAAAAATCAGGGCGCCAACAAGGGGGATGTTCGTCTGAGCCGTCGCCGCGAAGGCCAAAGCCGTCGCGACACCCAACAACGCCCCGGCGAGGCCGGAGCGAACGAGAAGCTGGCCCGCCGGAATTTTCGTCTTCGCGGCGCCCGCGTCGATCATGCTGTTGACGATTTGAGCCGGTTTGAGAGCTTCGGACATGAAAGGCCGCCTTCTGATCAGTTGCGCGCAATTTTTGTGGAGGCGCAGCAAAAATCAGGCCGGAACGGATGACGCGGCGCGCGCCTCGTCCTAGAGCCCCAGCGGCTGGCGGATGAACTTCAGAAGGCCCGAGGTGTAATGCTCTTCGACCTCGGCAAAGGCTTGGCCGGATTCGGTGAGCAAAACCGCGTGATGATCGAAAAGGACCGGGGGAACGGGATGCCCCGGCTCCCAAAAACTCCGCGATGCGATCGTTTGACGAAAAGGCTCGAGGCCGGCAACCGCGCGGCCAAACGGAATATCGGTCTCGGCGAGACGTTCGTTCATCGCGCTGGTCAAGCGGCTGGGAAGATACCAGTTGCTGGCTTCGCAAAGAATGACGCCGCCATGGACGAGTTGAACCTTCCGGTAAACGATCTCGTCGCTGGCGGCAGCCTCGAGCCGCCGCCGTTGATCCGGGGTCGCGGGCCTCTCGGCGGCGGCGAGAAGCCGCGCCTTGATCGTGCAAGGCGGGTCGACGCTATCGCGCGCGCAAAAAGCCTCGAGAGCCGCCGTGGCGCTCCGGCATTCCAGCAGCTCGAGCCGGAGGTTCTCGATCCGCCTCCATGGATCGTCTGGATCAATGCGCGGCATGCGTCGTGGCTTCCCGGGCGGTTGTCACGGCCTTTTCGCGGGAATCGAGGAACGAGCGTTTAAAACCGGCGCCGGCCGGAAACACCATGTCCGCCGAGATCATCGCCGGCTCCGGCGCGGTGGCGTCGAGATGGAACCGGGTCAAGTTTCATTCTCCAAGAGTCCCTCGCGCGGCTTGAAACATGCGTATCTCGATTCAATCCTATCTCTGGCGCGCACAAATGTCAGCCTATGCCATGCGCGCAGCAAAGCCCGGGATCAGGAGCAACTTCTGGGCCGCCTCGCTCGCGACCCCGGCGCCCGGATCCGCGCCTTTCCGCTTGGGACGACATATGCTACAGGACAATATCTGGTCTCTCGACTGTCAGGGGCCGGGCGATTTTTGCGGTCTGGCTTACGGTATGCCCGTATGGGTGCGAGATCTCCCCGGCCGTGACGCGGTCCGGCATTCCGCAGTTTGACATTCCTCCGCAGTTCCTCATTCCAAAGTGAAACCTTCCGTGACTTTTTCTTCCGTACCAATGCCGCTGCGCCAAGCGCTGGCGGAGCGTGGCTATGAAAAGCCGACCCCGGTTCAAGCGGCCGTTCTCCGGCCCGGCACCGAGGGCCGCGATCTCACCGTGTCCGCGCAAACCGGATCAGGCAAGACCGTAGCTTATGGCTTGGCTCTCGCCTCGACGCTTCTGCCCGAAAGCGCCGTCCTGCCCAACGCGGCGGAGCCCGCGGCCTTGATTATCGCGCCGACGCGCGAACTCGCCCTGCAAGTCCAGCGGGAGTTGGAATGGCTGTACGCTCCGGCCCGCGCCATCGTCACGGCTTGCGTCGGCGGCATGGACCCGCGCCGCGAAAGGCGGCAGCTGCAAGATGGCGCGCATATCGTCGTGGGCACGCCGGGCCGGCTGCGCGACCATCTTGAACGCCGGGCGCTCGACGTGTCGAAGCTCAAGGCCATCGTCCTCGACGAAGCCGACGAGATGCTCGATCTCGGATTTCGCGAGGATCTCGAATTCATCCTTCAGGCCACGCCGGAAGGCCGGCGCACGTTGTTGTTTTCCGCGACGCTGCCCAAGGCGATCGTGACGCTGGCCGGACGCTATCAAAACGACGCCTTGCGAATCGAAACGGCCGGCGGCGAAGACGGTCATGCCGATATCGAATATCGCGCGATTCGTGTTCTCTCAAACGAACGAATTCATGCGATCGTCAATATCCTGCGGCAGGTGGATTCGCCCAGCACGATCGTCTTTTGCAATACGCGGGAAAGCGTCCGCCATCTTCATGCCCTGCTGCAAGAGCGCGGATTTTCGGCGGTTCTATTGTCGGGAGAGTTGAGCCAGAACGAGCGCAATCACGCGCTCCAGGCCTTGCGGGACCGGCGCGCGCAAATCTGCGTCGCGACCGACGTCGCCGCGCGCGGTCTCGATTTGCCCAATCTCGGCCTCGTCATCCACGCCGATCTCCCGACCGACGCCCAAGTGCTCCAGCATCGCAGCGGACGGACGGGGCGCGCAGGCCGCAAGGGTATCAGCATGTTGCTGGTGCCCAGCGCGGCGACACGCAAAGCCGAACGTTTGCTGGCCATGGCCCACATCACGGCGCGATGGAGCGGGCCGCCGTCCGCCGATGAAATTCGCGCGCTCGACCGCGATCGTTTGCTGCTCGATCCAATTCTCACGGAAGCCGTGAGCGAAGACGATCTGGCGATGGCCCGGGTGCTGTTGGAACGCCGGCCGGCCGAGCTTTTGGCCGCCGCGCTGGTGCGCGCCTACCGCGCAAGGTTGCCGGAGCCCGAGGATGTCACCGATCCCGGCACGTCGCGCCCCGTGCGCGAGGAGCGGCCGGGCACGCCCACGAAGCGGCAGAAGAGTTTCGACCGCAACGACCGCGCGCAGACCGGCGGCGTCTGGTTCAAGCTCAGCGTCGGGCGCAAGAAAAATGCCGACCCCCGTTGGCTGTTGCCGATGCTGTGCCGGCGCGGAAAAATCACCAAGAGCGATATTGGCGTGATCCGCATTTTCGAGCGCGAGACCAAGATCGAGATCGCCTCCCATGTCGCCGATCAATTCGCGATCAATTGCGCGGGGCTGGGCGCCGACGATCTCAGGATCGAACGCGCGGCCGCCCCACCGCCAGGGCAGGCCGAGGCGGCGGCGCCTAGGAAAAAGCCACACAAGGACCGCGCGGCACGGGCTTGAGGTCGAAAGATCTCTCGAGGGTCAGGATGAAGCCCGGCGATATTTGCTAAAACGCCGGCCGGGGGCTTCGCGGCGAAGCCGCGAAGCTTCCGCCGATTCTTTTATGGCGTGTATACTTCCGGAATTTCGAGTGCCTAGCATGAAACCAGCGAAGCTGGCGGCGCTTTGCACTGTCCTTAAGACGTGAAATTCCGGAAATGAGGATCGGCCAAGCGATCACTGGATTTTCGCGCGCTTTCGCGCCATCCGGCGCTATTTCTAGGGCTCATCAGTCAGCTTCCGCACCTTAAACACCTGATTAAATTGACGAAAGGCATGATGTCTTTTCAGGCAAAAATGCCATCTTTCATGGCTTTAACCCCCATTGTTTCGATCTTTCCCGCTCATACTTACATCAAAGTTCGAGATGACCGGCCCCCCCGTCCACGAGCGGGCTTGCGGGGCGAACTTTCAAACCTGTATACGGGCATCATGGAATGGCGGATGGATGAGGCACGGGCCCGTGAAGCGCCTGCCCTGCGCCGGGCGATGCCCGCGCGCAACGCTCGGCTTGTGACGACAGGATAGAGCCATGCATAGCGCTCACGGCGGACCCCGTCTGCTCCTGCGCCGGCTCCGCGAAGTCATGGCGGAGCCGGTCAGCGCACAGACGCGCCTGGACCGTATCGTCGTCCATATCGCCGCCAACATGGTCGCGGAGGTCTGTTCCGTCTATGTGCTCCGGGCCGACCAGTTCTTGGAACTCTATGCCACCGAGGGTTTGAACCGCGAGGCCGTGCATCTCACCACCATGGGCGCCGAGGAGGGCCTGGTGGGCCTGATCGCCCAAACCGCGGAATCGCTGGCCTTGGCCGATGCCCAGCAGCATCCCGCCTTCTCGTACCGGCCGGAGACGGGCGAAGAAATCTATTCGTCCTTCCTGGGCGTGCCGATTCTGCGCGGCGGCAATACGCTCGGCGTTCTCGTCGTGCAAAACAAGGCGCGGCGCCTGTACAACGACGAAGAGGTCGAGGTTCTCCAGACGACGGCCATGCTGCTGGCCGAGATGATCGCCTCGGGCGAGCTGCAATCGCTGACCGCCTCGGGGGATGGTTTCGCGACGCGGCGCGCCCTGTCGCTGACCGGCACGCCGATCACCGAGGGGATCGGCCTCGGCTATGCCGTGCTTCACGAGCCCCGCATTATCGTCAAGCAGATCGTCGCCGAGGATACGAAATCGGAGCTGGCGCGGCTCGATGTCGCGATCAAGGCCATGCGGGCCTCGATCGACAAACTGGTCGACCAAGGCGATACCGGCCATGGCGAAACCCGCGACATCCTGGAAACCTTCCGGATGATCGCCCACGACCAGGGCTGGCTGCGGCGCCTGCGCGAGGCCGTCAACACCGGCTTGACGGCCGAAGCGGCGGTCGAACGCGTCCAAAACGACGCCCGGGCCAAAATGCAGCGGCAGACGGACCCCTATCTGCGCGAGCGGCTGCACGATCTCGACGATCTCGCCAACCGGCTGCTGCACGAGCTGGTCGGGCAGAGCTTCGTGGCGGACCATGCGAGCCTGCCGGATAATGCGATCATCGTCGCGCGCACCATGGGACCGGCCGCGCTGCTGGATTACGACCGCTCGAAACTGCGCGGCTTGGTGCTGGAAGACGGCGGCGCGCTGAGCCATGTCGCCATCGTGGCCCGGTCGCTCGGCATTCCCGCGGTTGGAAATGTCGGCAATATCATTAACTTAGCCGAACAGGGCGATCCTATCATCGTGGATGGCTCGACCGGGGACGTCCATGTGCGTCCGCCGCCGGATGTCGAAAACTCCTATGCCGAAAAGGCGCGGCTGCGGGCCAAGCGCCAGGAACAATACCGCAAGCTTCGCGATGTGCCCTGCCTGACGCGCGACGGCGTCGCCATCGACCTCCATATGAATGCCGGGCTCGTCGTCGATCTCCCGCACATGGAAGAGACCGGCGCCGTCTCGATCGGCCTGTTCCGCACCGAGATTCAGTTCATGGTCGCGCATCGTTTTCCCCGCATGCGCGAGCAGGAACTCCTTTACCGCGCGATCCTGGAAGCGGTGCCCAACCGCGCCGTCACCTTCCGCACCCTCGATATCGGGTCGGACAAGGTGCTGCCCTACATGGATAAGGTCGAGGAAGAAAACCCCGCGCTCGGCTGGCGCGCGATCCGTATCGGGCTCGACCGGCCGGCGCTGCTGCGCACCCAGCTGCGCGCCTTGCTCCGGGCCAGTGGCGGCCGCGACCTCAAAATCATGTTCCCGATGATCGCGGCGGTGGAGGAATTTCACGCGGCCAAGGCCATTGCAGAGCAGGAGGTCAATTATCTGCGACGCTATGGGCACGGCCTGCCCACCGATTTGCAGTTGGGCATCATGCTGGAAGTCCCCTCGCTCCTCTGGCAGCTCGACGAAATCTGCGCCGCGGTGGATTTCGTGTCGGTCGGCTCCAACGATCTCCTGCAATATCTCTTCGCCATCGACCGCGACAATGCGCGAGTCGCGAACCGCTTCGACTCGCTCTCGGCCCCCGCCTTGCGCGCGCTCAAGCTCATCGCCGACAAGACGCGGGCCGCCAACACGCCGCTTACTCTCTGCGGCGAAATGGGCGGCCAGCCGCTCGAGGCGATCGTGCTGATCGCGCTCGGCTTTCGCGGCCTCTCCATGTCGCCGGCCGCGATCGGCCCGGTCAAGGCCGCGATCCTGGCCATGGATTTGGCCGAGACCCGGCGTTTCGTGGTGGAGCTGATCGAGTGTATCGACGGCGGCCGTTCCCTGCGCGAACCGCTGCGGGCCTTCGCGGAGCAGCAGGGGATCCCGTTGGGGTAGGGGGACGCAAGCCGCATTTTTCCAGCGGGATCCGATCCATTAGCCCTCACCTTGAGGAGCGCGCCGGAGGCGTGGCGTCTCGAAGGGCGAGGGCGGTCCCTCGCTCTCGGGGAGCGTTTGGAACGCTGCGGCCTAGCGAAACCCTCGCATTTCGAGACGCGCTTCGCGCCCTCAATGTGAGGGGTTTGAAGCTGTATTTCAGATCGAAGTGCAGAATTAGCCTAAGATTTACACCAGCTTTTGCGCGGTCTCATTGAGCATCGCCAGAAATGGGTCCGCGCTTTGTGGCTCAAAAGTCTCATGCCGAAGTCCTATCCAATCGCTGTCGTCAACCAGCCTGATCCTGGTATGCGTAGCTAACGAGATTCTCGTCACGAGAGGCTTGCCCCGCCGGTTCCCGGCTCGCCCCACCTGGATTTTGAAATGCACGAAAAAACCCGCACCGAGCACCTTTCCGGTAAGGCCGGCGTCCCGGCGGGTCGCCCGACGCTTTGGGAGCGCGTGAAACAACATCCCCTGACCCGCGTCGGGCCAGGTCTCATCACCGGAGTCGCGGACGACGATCCCAGCGGCATCGCGACTTATTCGCAGGCGGGCGCTCAATTCGGCCTCAACATGTTGTGGACAATGCCGCTGGCCTATCCGCTGATGAGCGCGATCCAGGCCATTTGCGCCAACATCGGACGGGTCACCGGGAAGGGGCTCGCGGCCAACATCAAGGAGGCCTTTCCGCCCCTCGTGCTCCAAGGCGTCGTGCTGCTGTTGCTGATCGCCAATACGCTCAATATCGCGGCCGACGTCGCGGCCATGGGCGAGGTGGCCGAACTCGTCTCCGGCTTCGATCGCCATCTGATGACGGCGTTCTTCGTCGTCGTGACGCTGGGGCTGCAGGTTTTCGTCCCGTATCATCGCTACGTCTGGTTCCTGAAGTGGCTGACGCTCTCGCTCCTGGCCTATGCCGCCGTGCTTTTCACGGTTCACGTCCCCTGGGGCGAGGTGGCGCTTCGATCGGTATGGCCGAAATTCACGCTGAATGCCGATGCCGCGGCCATGATCGTCGGCGTCTTCGGCACGACGATCAGTCCCTATCTCTTCTTCTGGCAGGCCTCCGAAGAAGTCGAGGACATGCAAGCCAATCACGGAACCGCGCTTCGCACTTTGGACGCCAATGCCGCCGCGCCCGAACTCCGGCGCATCAAGTGGGACACCTGGAGCGGCATGTTCTACTCCGACCTCACGGCCTATTTCATCATTCTGGCGACCGCCGTGACGCTCAACGTGAACGGAATTACGGACATCGAAACGGCGGCCCAAGCGGCAAGCGCGCTGCGGCCCCTCGCGGGCGATTTCGCCTATATGCTGTTTGCCCTTGGTATTCTCGGTGTCGGTCTCATCGGCGTGCCGGTGCTCGCGGGCTCGGGCGCTTACGCCTTTTCCGAGGCGATGAGTTGGAAATTGGGTCTCGAAAGGAAAGCAACCGACGCATGGGGCTTCTACGGCATCATCGCGGTCAGCATGCTGGCCGGTTTGGCCATTCAATATTCGCCGATGAGTCCGATGAAGGCGCTGTTCTGGACCGCCGTCATCAACGGGGTCGTCGCCGTCCCCTTGATGGCCGTGATCATCTTGCTGGCTTCAAAGAAGTCGGTGATGGGCGCTTTCACCTCGAGCCGGACGCTCGTCGTCCTCGGCTGGATCGCGACAGCGGTCATGGGGGCGGCGGCCGTGCGGATGCTGATGCCCTGAGCACGGTTACAGGCGAGCCAAAGCTCGCTTCCAACCGCCCCTGAAAATTCATGTGATCTTCGCGCCGCCGCCAATCGTCTCCCTCCCGAAATAGACTATTGAATACTCATGGGCGCTTCATCCTCTCCAAAACAACTCTTGATCCTGGGCACGCGCGGGATTCCCGCCGCGCATGGCGGGTTCGAGACCTTCGCCGAGCAATTGTCGGTTTATCTCGCGGGGCGGGGATGGAAGGTTTCCGTCTATTGTCAGCAGGACAATGCCGGCGCGGGCGATACGATTCACGACGAGACATGGCGCGGGGTCACGCGGATCGTCGTCCCGGTGCGGGGCGAGGGCTCGGTGGGGTCCATTCTGTTCGACTGGGCCAGCGTGCGCGATGCCCGCAAGCGCGGCGGCATCCCACTTGTTCTCGGATATAATACCGGCCTGTTTTCACCCTGGCTGCTATTGGGCAAGGAAAAGCTCTTCATCAACATGGATGGGATCGAGTGGAAGCGGCCGAAATGGCCGTTGGCGATTCGCGCCTGGTTTTGGCTCAACGAGGGGATCGCGATGTATTGCGGTCACGTGCTTTTCGCCGATCACCCCGAGATCGCGCGCCATCTCGCGAAATCCGTCGCCGCGAGCAAAGTGGTGATGATCCCCTATGGCGGCTATCTCGTGGACAAGGCGCCCGTCGAGCCGATCCTGGCCATGGGGCTCGAACCCAATGGCTATTTTCTGACGGTCTGCCGCATCGAGCCGGAGAATTCCATCCTCGAAATCGTACGCGCGTTTTCGTGTAAGCGGCGCAATCGCAAACTGGTCGTGCTCGGCAAATTCGATCCCGCGAACGCCTATCACAATGCGGTGCGCGCGGCGGCGAGCGGCGAGGTCGTCTTTCCCGGCCCGATCTACGACCAGGCGGTGCTGGCGAGCCTGCGGTCCCATGTCCGGCTTTATTGCCATGGTCACACCGTCGGCGGCACCAACCCCTCCCTCGTCGAAGCGCTCGGCGCGGGCTGCCCGGTCCTGGCGCAAAACAATTGTTTCAACACTTGGGTCGCGGGACCGGACCAGTTCTATTTCGACGGCGAGGCCTCCTGCGCGGCGCTGTTCGACAGCCTGGCCAACGACGATGCACGGATCGAGCGCGCGCGGGACGGCGCCAGGGCGCAATTCCAGCGGCATTTCCAACTCGAGACCATTCTGCCCGCCTATGAGCGGGCTCTGTCGGGCGAGAGCGTCACGGCATAGAAGCGGGATAAACGCTTTCCCGGCAGCCCTGCCCTATTCGTCGATGAGCGAGAACAGATATTTGCCATAGCTGCTTTTCGCCAAAGCCGCCGCCAGTCGCTTGAGATGGGTGGCGTCGATCCAGCCTTGCGTGAAAGCGATTTCCTCGGGACAAGCGATGCGCAGACCCTGGCGCTTCTCGAAGACACGCACGAATTCCGCCGCCTCGACCAGGCTGTCCGGCGTGCCGGTATCGAGCCAGGCGAACCCGCGCCCCATCTTTTCCACGCGGAGATTGCCCTTCGCGAGGTAGAGCCTGTTGAGATCGGTAATCTCCAATTCGCCGCGCGGCGACGGTTCGAGAGCGGCGGCGAGATCGACGACTCGGGCGTCGTAGAAATAGAGCCCGGTCACGGCCCAATTGGAGCGCGGCTTGGCGGGCTTTTCCTCGATCGACAAAGCGCGGCCCGCGCCGTCGAAATCGACGACGCCGTAACGTTCGGGATCGTGCACGTGATAGGCGAAAACCGTCGCGCCCTCCGGGCGCTCGATCGCCGGGCGCATCAAATCGGCCAGGCCGTGGCCGTAAAACACGTTGTCGCCGAGGATCAAGGCGGCCGGCTGGCCATCGATGAATTTGGCGCCGATGATGAACGCCTGGGCCAAACCTTCGGGACTTGGCTGCTCGGCATAGTCAAGCGAAATGCCCCATTGCGAGCCATCGCCGAGCATGCGCTGGAACAGCGGCAAGTCGTGCGGCGTGGAAATCACCAGGATCTCCCTGATCCCCGCCAGCATCAGCGTGGACAACGGATAGTAGATCATGGG
>JBEKFQ010000041.1:0-30239 GCA_050013235.1 Beijerinckiaceae bacterium | reverse complement strand
GGGCAAGACCCGAAGAATCCGGACAATTCGGAGATCATGGGTCCGATCGCCGAAAAGCTGACCAAAGAGCAGATCGCCGCGGTCGCCGCTTATGTCAGCGACCTAAAGTAATCTTGCGCGGTTCGGGATTTGTTCGTGTTACTAATCATGAAAAACTCCAGCGATTTCGGTCGACCAATTGGGACTGAATGACGTCGGTTAGCGCCGAGCCGCGATCAAGCCATTGTCTCCGGAGTACCCAACCGCGACGTCCAAGGTGGCGATCCGCAATAACCGGTTTACGTCGATAGCGGACGGGCAGGAGTCGGCCCCTTCCGGTCATCCCTGTGTTTCCGCTCTTCGTGGCGTTCCTGGCGCGAACCCCCAGCTCGGCGCCTCCCAATCATGACCCCCAGCAATCCCAATACACGGCCCCCAAGCTTTAGCCTTCCGCCGCTAGCCCTCGACATCCGGCGCATAAACATGGGTCACGCCGTTGAAATCGGTCACGGCGGCGCGTTCGCGGTCCAGTGGCTCCGCAAACACAGGCCCCACCGGCACCTTGCCGTGACCGCCGGGAATGTCGAGCATATAGGCGGGCTGGCAGAGGCCGGAGAGGTTTCCGCGCAATTGCCGCATCAGCTCCTGGCCGCGCGCGAGCGGTACCCGGAAATGCGAGGTGCCGCGGGCGAGATCGGGGTGGTGGAGATAATAGGGCTTGATGCGAAGCTCGACGAAGCCGCGCATCAGATCGCTCAAGGTCTCCACATCGTCGTTGACGCCCTTCAGCAGCACGCTTTGGCTGACGAGCACGAACCCGGCGTCGGCGAGCCGCCCGCAGGCGGCCTTCGCCGCGGGGGTGAATTCGCGGACATGATTGGCGTGGATCGCGACATAGACCGTCTTGCCCGCGCCGCGCAGGGCCTCGATCAGCGCCGGCGTGATCGCGGCGGGATCGGCCACGGGAATGCGCGAATGCACCCGTAATATCCTAACGTGGCCGATGCCCGCCAGCCGCGCGGCGACATCGGCAAGCCTGCGGGGCGAGGCGGCCAAGGGATCGCCGCCGGTCAGGATCACCTCCCAAATCGCAGGGTTCGCCGCGATATAGGCCATCGCGGTGTCGAGCGCGCGGGGCGAGAGCGCATTGGCCTGCCCCGGCCCGACTGTCTCGCGGCGGAAGCAAAACCGGCAATAGACGGCGCAGACCTGGACCAGTTTGAGCAGAACCCGGTCGGGATAGCGGTGGACGATCCCCTCGCACGGGCTTTGCGCCTCGTCGCCGATGGGGTCGAAAAGCTCGGCCGGCGTCGTCGTCAGCTCGCGAATATCGGGCAGGAATTGCAAGGCGATGGGATCGGCGGGATCGGCGGGATCGATCAGCGCGGCCATGTCCGGCGTCACCCCGACCGCATAATGCTTGGCGATGTCCCTCAAGGCGGGCACGGCCGCGTGGGAAATCAGCCCCGCTTGCGCCAAAGCGTCCGCATCCCGCAACACCGCTCTGCTCACGCGCGAAACTCCGCGACGGGGGCAAACAGCACGTCCTCGATCCGCCGCGCCCCGGCCAACAGCATCACGAGCCGGTCGAAGCCGAGCGCGATGCCGGAGCATTCCGGCATGAAAGCGAGGGCGTCGAGGAATTCCTCGTCGAGCGGATAGCGCACACCGTAAACACGCTGGCGCTCCGCCTCCGCCGCCTCGAAACGCCGCCTTTGCTCTTGAACGTCGCGCAATTCGCCAAAGGCGTTGGCGAGTTCGACGCCGCAGGCATAAAGCTCGAATCTCTCCGCGAATCGTTCGTCGTCGGGGCAGAGCCGGGCCAGCGCCGCCTCGGTCGCGGGATAGCGGGTGAGGATCGTGGCGCGGCCAAGGCCCAGCCGTGGCTCGACGCGGGCGCTGACGATCTTGCTGAAGAGATCGGACCAGGTGTCGTCGCCGGCGACCCGGAGGCCGAGCGCGGCCGTCGCCTCCGCCAAACGGGTGAAGCCGCCCGGCGCCTCCGGCAGCATTGTCTCGAGCGCGATCCCGGCATGGCGTTGGAACGCCTCCACGACGGTCAGCACCTCCGGCGCGGCATCCGGATCGGCCTCGGCCTGGCCATGGCGCAAGACGGTGCAGCCCGCCGCTTCCGCCGCGAGCCGGAGAATTTCCGCGCAGTCGCTTTCCAGGACGTGCAGCGGCGCCCGCGCGCGGTACCATTCCAGCATCGTGAATTCGGGATGATGCAGCCGCCCGCGCTCGCCGTTGCGGAAAACCGGGGCGAAGGTGAAAATGTGCCCGGCCCCCGCCGCGAGAAGTTTTTTGCACGCAAATTCCGGGGACGCGTGGAGATACATCAGCGAGGTCCGGCCATCGGGGGCCGTGAGGGCCGTGGAAAACGCGGAAATATGGGTCTCGTTGCCCGGCGACACCTGGAGAATCGGGGTTTCCACCTCGAGAAAACCGGAGGCGTCGAAATAGGCCCGCACGGCCGCCTTGGCCCGGTTGCGCTGCCGTAAAACCGGCAGCCGGCGCGCAAATTCGCCGGGTTGCCACCAAGACAAGGCACGATCCATCTTTATTTCACTTGAATTTCCACGGGGAAGATGGCTAGCGAAGGGCTGGACACCGGAGTTCGCGCCGGACCTCCCTGCTCACGGAGCGGGGCGGCGTGGAAAACTCCACTTCCCATTACAAGGATATTTTCGTGAAAGTCATCGCTAGTTCGATCCGCAAGGGCAATATCATAGAGCGCGACGATGGTCAGCTCTATGTCGTTTTGACGGCGGAAAGCTTCCATCCCGGCAAGGGCACGCCGACGACGCAAATCGACATGCGCCGCTTGTCGGATGGCGTGAAGACGACCGACCGCTACAAGACGACCGAGCAGGTCGAGCGCGCCTTCGTCGAGGATTCCAATTACACCTATCTCTACAAGGACGCCGACGGCTACACCTTCATGAACCAGGAAAACTACGACCAGATCATCGTCCCGGACGAAGTTTTGGGCGGCCAGGCGGCCTATCTTCAGGAAGGCATGGTTTGCGTGCTCTCGGTCTTCAACGGCGTCGCCGTCGGCATTCAACTGCCTCCCCGCGTGACGCTCGAAGTCGTCGAGACCGAGCCCGCCATGAAGGGCCAGACCGCGTCTTCCTCCTACAAGCCGGCCAAACTGTCGAATGGCGCGAGAGTCATGGTGCCCCCGCATATTGCCACCGGCACCCGTATCGTCGTGCAGACGGAAGACGGCACCTATGTCGAGCGCGCGAAGGATTAGCGCTGGCGTTTTCAGCACACCCCTCGGCCGCTTCATGCGGAGTGGCGGGGGTGTCTTTCCGTCTTAGTTTTCCTTACCTGGGTGGGCGCCGTCCGCCCAGGTGACGAGACCAATCCCTGGCCCGGTCAATAGATTTGGACATAGGAGAACGTGTCGACGTCGCTTTGGGGTTGCCCTGCCACGATCGAGGCGGCCGCCATGGCCACCATCAAGAAAAAGAACATTGGCATAGTGTAGCGGGGGGAAGGGTTCTCGATTTCGATGGCCAGGTTTGTCATTGTCGTTAGACCTTTGAGTTGATCGTCCCCGATCTGGAACGGCTGGTCCCGGCCAAGCGTCCTTTCTGGGGAAAAGAGCTGGTTTTCAGAGTCTTGGCCGCTTTGATCAGCGCGCCATCCGACTATTCGAGGGCCGCATTAATTTAGCCTGAATCCTTTGCGGCGGCTGCCGATCCCGGTTAATGAACTCCCTGTATTCAAACATCAATTTTACGGGAAAATACTTCTGGCCGGGCGAAACCAGCGACCCGTCTCCGGCGAATACTTTCCGGCGCATGAAGACAGGCTGGCCGGATCACGGCCGCTAGCGGAAATCTCCGCGTGTTTTACCTGAAAAACAGGCTAAGATTTTCGAGAGGCTGGCAATCGGCTTGAACGGGGAATGGCGTGGCGATCGAACTGCCTGATGTAACGGAAGTCGAGGCGGCCGCTGCCAATTGGCGAGAGTCGCAGCCACGTTTTCGCGCCTTGCTCGAGCGCTATGGCGACCTTCCCCGCGCGCTACGGCACTTTGGCTTGCTTTTGTGGGAGCAGGGCCTGACCCAAGATGCGGCCAATGTCTTGACCGGCGCGGTCGCGCTGACGCCGCAAGACGCGGCGCTCTGGAGCGATCTGTCCGGCGCCTTGCACGCGGGGGACCGCTTGGCCGATGCCGCCTATTGCATGGCGGAATCGCTTCTGCGCGATCATGCGCAAGCCTCGAGCTGGCTGCGGCTCGGCACGATCCGCGCGAATCTGGGGGAAATGGAGAGCGCCGAACAGGCCTATAAGACAGCGCTTGCTCTCGATGCGGAGCTTGCCGACGCACGGCTGAGCCTCGGCCTTTTGTATTTCGGCCTCAAGCGCTTTCCCGAGGCGGCGCACCATTTGAAGATTGCGCTGGCGGCAACGGCGGAGCCCAATCCGCAGGTTCAAGCCTGCTACGGCCAGGCGCTCGCCCATGCCGGCGATTTCGCGGAGGCCGCGGAGGCTCTGCGCATCGCGGTTCATCTCGATCCGGGAAATCATGTGGTGGCGCAAAAGGCCGCGCAGGCGCGCTTTATCGCCGATCTGATCGCGGGCGTTCCGCTAGACGCCGCGACCGGCGCTTGCCTCGCCCGGCCCGGAATAAGCGAAAAAGAAGCCGCCAAGATTTCCCGCCAGGCGTTCCACCTCTTGAGTGCTCATGGCCACAAACAGGCGGCGCTCGGGCTTGGCGAGGCGCGGCTGGCGCAAGACCCCGGCGACCCCGAACTCGACTATCTCCTGGCGATTCTGCGGGGCGAGCCGGTCACCCGCGCGCCCGAGCGCTACGTCGCCTCGCATTTCGATCAATTCGCGGAGGAGTTCGACAAGCAACTCACCGGCGTGCTCGGTTACAGCGCCTTCAAGCCGCTCGCGGGCCTGGCCGAAGCGCATGCGGTGCATATCGCCCGCGTCCTCGATCTCGGATGCGGCACGGGTCTCGCGGGGCCGTTCCTGGCGCAGCCGGGGCGCCATGTCACCGGCGTCGATCTTTCCGGCGGCATGTTGGAGAAGGCGCGCGCGCGGGGCTGTTACGACAGCTTGCTCAACACCGAGGCCGTGGCCTATCTCGGCGCGCACGATGCCGTCTACGATTTGATCTTCGCGGCCGATGTCTTGAACTACATCGGCGAACTCGGCGATCTCATGAAAAACGCCGCCCAAGCTCTGGTCGCGGGCGGTCTCTTCGCCCTCACCATCGAGACCAACACCGGCGCCGATATCGCGCTGATGCCCTCGGGCCGTTTCGCCCATGCGTTGGATTATGTCCTGGCCCAGGCCGGAGAGGCCGGCTTCGCAACGGTCGCGACGCAAGAGATTCAGCTTCGCTACGAGACCACGGGGTTCGTGGCCGGACATCTCATTTTGCTGCGGCGGGTGTGATCTCCTGGTTCCATGGATGGAAGAAGGCGGCCCCTGCCCTCAAACCGCGTTGCCGATGAGCGCGCCGGCGCCCGCCGTGATCGCCATGGCCAGCGCGCCCCAGAAGGCGACGCGGATCGCCGGTTTCAGCATTCCGGCGCCGCCGGCCTTGGCCCCCAAGGCGCCGAGCAGCGCGAGACAAGCGAGCGACGCGCCGAACACGCTGGGAACGAGGACGGCGCGGGGCGCCACGAGCACGGCGAGGATGGGAAGAAACGCGCCGGTCGCGAAGGTGATCGCGGAAGCGAAGGCCGCCTGGACGGGATTGGCGCCGGTCACTTCGGAGATTCCAAGCTCGTCGCGGGCATGCGCGCCGAGCGCGTCCTTGAACATCAATTGTTCGGCGACCTGGTACGCCAGATCGGGCGTGACGCCGCGAGCGACATAGATATCCATCAGCTCCTGTGTCTCGCTGACCGGGTTTGCCGCCAATTCCAAAGTTTCGCGCGCGAGTTCCGCCTCCTCGGTGTCGGCCTGCGAGCTGACGGAGACGAATTCACCCGCGGCCATCGACATCGCGCCCGCGACGAGGCCGGCGACCCCCGTGATCAAAACCTCGCTCGAGGATCCGTCGGCCGAGGCGACACCGACGATCAAGCTGGCGGTTGAAATGATCCCGTCATTGGCGCCGAGAACGGCGGCGCGGAGCCAGCCGATGCGCGCGATGCGATGGGTTTCCGGCGACTGGCTCATGGACGAAGACCCTGCACGGAGGCGGATACCCGCCTTATACGGCCGCTACGTGTCATTGCTAGTGGCCGGCCGGCGAATCGCGCCGCCCGTGACATTGCTCGCGCTTCAAAACGTCTCGCGCTTCAAAACGGCAGATTGAACACCCGCGCCGGCACCAGCTCCGCGCCCTCGATGGTCCCGATCGCGATAACGACGCCGCCGCAGACGGCATAGGCTTGGCCTTCAAACGGCGCATCGGCGCCGCGCAACAGCATGCCCTGGCCCCGGCGCAGACGCGCGGCATCGGTGCGATCCACCAGAATGCGCGTGAGTTCGCCCAAGCCCGCCTCGACCCGGAGGAGCGCTTTTTCCGCCGTCGCGGGATCCTCGAGCGCGGCGAGCGGCACGGCATCGGCCTCCACGAACGGCCCGACGCGGGTGCGGCGCAACGCGGTGACATGGCCGAAACAACCGAGCTCACGGCCGAGATCCCTGGCGATGGCGCGGACATAAGTGCCCTTGCCGCAGCGGGTCTCAAACACCGTCTCGTCCCCCTCCATCGCCACGATCTCGAGTTCGTGGATGGTCACGATCCGCGCGGCCAAATCGACGATCTCGCCCTCCCTGGCGAGATCGTAGGCCCGCTCGCCATTGATCTTGATCGCGGAAAAGGCCGGAGGCTTTTGCGAGACCATGCCCCGGAACCGCGGCAGCAATGCCTCGATGGCCCCGCGCTCCGGCCGCAGCTCCGAGCGCGCGACGATCTCGCCGTCGGAATCGTCCGTATTGGTTTCCGCGCCCCAGAGCACGGTGAAGCGATAGGCTTTCTCGCCGTCCTGGACATAGGGCACGGTTTTCGTCGCCTCGCCGAAGGCAATCGGCAGAATGCCCGAGGCCAGAGGATCGAGCGTGCCGGCATGGCCCGCCTTCTTGGCGTTATAGATGCGCTTGAGACGCGAGACGGCATGGGTCGAGGTGATGCCGGTGGGCTTGTCGAGCACGACCCAGCCGTTGACCTCGACACGCTTGGAGCGATGCTGTTCTTTTTTCGCGGTCATGTCTCGCTCATTGTTTCGCGCAGGCTGCGGCACGCTGGGCCGCGCTCGACCAGAGCGTCCCGTTCTCGCTGAAAATCAACCGCACCCGCCAGTCGGACGTGCAGCCATTGGCCGCATCGAAGGACCGGAAACAAGTCGCGGCATTGGCGTCGGTCGCGCAGGTAAAGCCGCTGGCCGCGATTTTATCGAAAGCCGCCGTGTCCGGCAGGCCCTTGGGAAACACTTGCGCGATGCCGGGCACGTCCCGCGCGGCCGGTGCCGCTCCGGGTTCCGCCTGGAGAAAAAACCGGCTGAGTTCGCCCTCGAGCGCCTCGCTTGGCGAAACCGGTTTTTCGCGCATCCAAATCGTGCTGACGGGCAGACCGATCATGATCAGCGCCGCCACGCCAAAGACGCACAGAATGACGCGCCCTTCATTCATTCCTCGCCCTCGCCCTCGCCGGCGAGATCCTGGGCGACCTTGGGCGAGCGCAAAATGGCGTCCACGGACTGGCTATAGTCGAAACTCGTATCGGCGCGAAACCGCAGATCCGGCGCGAATTTCATGCTGATGCGATGAGCCACCTCGGTGCGCAGGAATTTCTTGTTGCGCTCCAAGGCTTGCAGCACCGCGTCGACATCCTTGCCGCCGAGCGGCATGACGTAAGCGGTGGCGAGCTTGAGATCCGGGCTCATTTTGACGTCGGGCACGGTAATCACCTTGCCCGCCAAGGCGGGATCGGTGACGTCGCCGCGCGACAAAAGCTCGGAAAGAGCGTGGCGGATGAGTTCGGCGACGCGCAGCATCCGCTGCGACGGCTCGCCGCCAGTTTGATGGGCTCGTGACATGATCTTGACTCGTCTCCGCGGACGTCCCGCAGTCCTCGTTTTGATTTCCAGGGCATATCCCGAAAAAGTCGCGGACTTCTTCGATCGAGGACATGCTCTCACTCCTTACCAAGGGAGCCAGTTCTTATCGCTTTAGTGTGTCCACCAAAGCGGCAAGCGCTCTAGCAACAGTCATACCCGGCCCTGTCCCGGCGGGCATCCATGGCGTAACGTTGCGTCTATGTTTGGAATCAAGGCTGCCGCGCCTTCCAGCCCCCGGCATCGCATATGTCGACGGCCAGTCTCCGGAACAACCAAGGCCCTGATCCGTCCCTCGCTCGCGCAGGGGCCACCTTCTCCCGCAAGCGGGAGAAGGAGAGGAGGCAAGCCACCGCTTACAGCGACCGCTTGATCTCCGTGACCGTGTAGCACTCGATGATATCGCCGGCGCGCATGTCCTTGTAATTCTCGAAGGCCATGCCGCATTCTTGGCCGGCGACGACTTCCTTGACCTCGTCCTTGAAGCGCTTGAGCGTCGACAGCGTGCCTTCGTGGACCACGACATTGTCGCGGATGAGGCGCACCTTGGCGCCGCGTTCGACACGCCCATCGGTAACCCGGCAGCCCGCGACCTTGCCGACTTTCGAAATATCGAAAATTTCGAGAATCTGCGCATTGCCGAGCATATCCTCGCGCAAGGTCGGGGCGAGCATGCCCGACATCGCCGCTTTCACATCGTCCACGAGATTGTAGATAATGTTGTAATAACGGATTTCGACGCCGGTCTGCTCGGCGAGATTGCGCGCCTCTTTCAAGGCGCGGACGTTGAAGCCGATGACCACGGCTTTCGAGGCCTCGGCCAAGGTCACGTCGGATTCGGTGATGCCGCCGACGCCCGCTTGCAGGATGCGCGCGGCGACTTCATCGGTATTGAGTTCTTCCAAGGTCGCGACGATCGCCTCGACCGAGCCCTGCACGTCGGCCTTGATGACGAGCGGGAATTCCTTGCGGCCAGCGGTTTTCAACTGGCTCATCATATCGACGAGCGAGGAGCGCGTGCCGCCGACGCGAGCCGCCGCGATTTCGCGCTTCTGGCGGTCGCGGTAGGCGGTGATTTCACGCGCGCGGCTTTCGCTTTCGACGACACCCACGCGGTCGCCGGCTTCCGGCGAACCGGAGAAGCCCAAGACTTCGACCGGCACGGAGGGGCCAGCCGAGGCCACGGTGGCGCCGGCATCGTCGATCAAGGCGCGCACGCGGCCCCATTGGGTGCCGCCGACGACGAGATCGCCGACCTTGAGCGTGCCGCGTTGAACCAGGACGGTCGCGACGGGGCCACGGCCGCGATCGAGACGCGCCTCGATCACCGTGCCTTCGGCCGGACGGTCCGGATTGGCCTTGAGTTCGAGCAATTCGGCCTGAAGGGCGATCAATTCGAGCAGCTTGTCGAGATTCGTGCCCTTCGTGGCGGAGACCTCGACCTCGATCGTGTCGCCGCCGAGAGATTCGACCTGAACTTCATATTGCAGAAGCTCGGCGCGCACGCGCTCGGGCTTGGCGCCGGGCTTGTCGATCTTGTTGATCGCCACGATGATCGGCACGCCGGCCGCCCGCGCATGCGCAATCGCCTCGGCGGTTTGCGGCATCACGCCGTCATCCGCCGCCACGACGAGCACCACGATATCCGTCACCTTGGCGCCGCGCGCGCGCATCGCCGTAAAGGCGGCGTGGCCGGGCGTATCGATGAAGGTCACGGGCAGGCCGTTGGGAGCGACGACTTGATAGGCGCCGATATGCTGCGTGATGCCGCCCGCTTCGCCGGTGACGACATGCGTCTTCCGGATCGCGTCGAGCAGCGAGGTCTTGCCGTGATCGACATGGCCCATGATGGTGACGACGGGCGGACGCGGCAAGGCGTGATCGTCGTGCTCGTCGGGCCGGTCGAAGAGACCTTCCTCGACATCCGCCTCGGCGACGCGCTTGACCGTATGGCCGAGTTCCTCGGCGATGAGTTGCGCGGTATCGGCATCGATCACATCGTTGATCTGGGCCATTTGACCCTGCTTCATCAGCATCTTGATGACGTCGACGGCCCGCTCCGACATGCGGTTGGCGAGTTCTTGAATGGTGATCGTCTCGGGCAGGATCACTTCACGCGTCAGCTTTTCCTTCTGATCGTGGACATGGCCCTTGAGGCGCTGCGTCCGGCGGCGGAACGCCGCGACGGAGCGGGTGCGCTCCTCCTCGCCGCCGGTGACGCTGGCCACCGTGAGCCGGCCGCGATCCTTTTGCGCCCCGCCACGCGTGGGACGGGGCGGCAGGACGACCTTCGTGGGCATGCCCGGCCGGCGGATGATTCGTTTGGTCTCGTCTTCCTCGACATTGACGCGGGCCGCCGCGGGAAGAATCGCGGACGGGCCGGCGGCGGCCACGAGGCCGCTCGAAATCGCCGGGCCACGGCGGCCGGTGCCCGGCGCGGGCGCCGGCGCGGGTTCGCCACCGGCCAGGCGGCGGGCCGCCTCGGTCTCGGCGCGGCGCTTAGCCTCGGATTCTTGAAGGCGGCGCGCGTCTTCTTCTTTCTTACGGGCTTCCGCCGCCGCGCGTTCGGCGCGGTCGCGCGCCTCGCGTTCGGCGCGAATCTTGGCATCCGCCTCGGCGCGCTTCCGATCTTCGATTTCACGCTCACGGGCCCCCTCGAGGGCGCGCGCGCGGGATTCGCGCTCCTCGTCGGTCAAGGTGCGCAGAACGACGCCGCTTGGGGTACGGGATGGCGGACGCGGGGCCTGCGTGGGACCGCGCGGCGCGGGCGTTGCCGAACGAGGCGCTTGCGGCGCCGCGCCGCGGGGCGCTTGAGGAGCCGCCGCTGGGCGCGGAGCTTGAGCCGCGACGCGCGGAGCTGACGGAGCCGCTACGCGCGGGGCTGAGGGAGCCGCCGCAAGCGGGGCTGGCGCCGCTGCTTGCGGAGCTTGAGGCGCCGCGGCGCGCGGAGCTGAAGGCGCCGGGGCAGGCGCTTGCGCCTCGGGCGCCGGCTGGGCGGCCTGGGCCGGCGCCTCGCTCACGACGGGAGGAGACACGGCGGGCGCCGGAGCTGGCGTGGGAGCCACGGCAGCCACTACGGGCGCGGCGGGAGCCGGAGCGGACGGAGCTGGAGCGGGCGGAGGCGGCGCGGCCACGGGTTCGCGTTGCGCGTGGCCTTCGCCTGGGCCGATCGCGCGCCGCTTGACCTTCTCGACCACCACCGTTTTCGTGCGGCCATGGGAGAAGCTTTGCCTTACAACACCCGCCTCGACCGGCCGCTTGAGCGACAGTGTTTTGGAAGGCGTCTTCGTATCATTCATAAGTGTCGCGTCCTAAAAACATGTTCCCGGAGCACCGCGCGGACAGGCCCTTTTGGCTTGCCTCGCGAAACCGCTCCACCCATTCATCCGCCGCGCATCCCCGGCCGAGGGGGAAAGCCCCGCGGCCAGATTTGCTCTTTCGTCTTGGAACCTGACCATAACTCTTTGATCGGGCATATTAAATCGCCCTAACTCTCGGCATCCAAGACATCTTGGACGCCAAAAGCCGGAACGGTAACTATAGCGCCATCACCCCGGAGAAATAACCCCGGCGATAAAAAATAGCTCTTCTTTCAAAGAGCCCGTGAAGCGGGTGGATTAAACCTGACGCATGGACCAGGCGTCACGTTTAATCCACTTGTGCCAAAAACACGCATGCCGGGCAATGCCCGGCAACACCGAATAGAGCAGCTTATGCGCCCGCCTCAGACGGCACCTCGGATCGATAAAGCATCAATCTCCGGCATCGCGATAGGAAGGCTTTGCAAGCCGGACCTCCGGCAAGCGCCGCATGTATTACATTTGTCCGCCCCAAAGCCAAATCCAATTGGCTGGATTGGAAGAGTTTGATCACATCAGGGTGAACCGCCTGATCGATTTGCCGCCGCAGCGCCCCCTCGATCTTGCGGATTCCATCTTCGCCCGCCTCCAAAGCGTGGAGGACGACGCCGGTTTTTCCACTGGCGATGGCCGCCTCGACCTTGGCGAACCCCGCCACCACGATCCCCGCTTTATTGGCCATCGAGAGCGCCTGAATGCAATCCCGCGTCAATAGGTCTTCCGTCTCCGCCGCCAAGGAGGGCGATGCCGCCACCTTGGTCTTAAAGCCCCTTGCGAAGGCTTGTTTCTTGACCGCCTCGGCAACCACCCCGGCGTGAGCGAGAAGCCAAACCCCCCGGCCGGGGAGCTTGCGCCGGATATCCGGCACGACAGCCAGGTCCGGACCCAGGACGAAGCGGATCATGTGGTCCGGATCGCTTTTGCGCCGCGTGACGATGCACGTGCGCTCCGGCCCCTCCTCGTCGTCCTTGACCCGCGCCATTAATGTCTCGCCTTTTGGCCGTCATTAAGAGCATGTCCCGAAAAAGTTGCAGACTTTTTCGATCGAGGACATGCTCTAAACCTTTGGTAAGAGAGCGAGTTCTTATCGCTTTGGTGATTCCACCAAAGCGGAACGCGCGCTAGAGCGCGGCGAAGCAATCCAGGATAACGCGCCGGATTGCTTCGCTGAGTTCGCATGGTGTGCCAACTCAGATGGTGAACCCAGCGGCGGAGCGTTTCAGCCCTCCGAAGCTTCTCCGGCCTCCCCGGCCTCTTCCGGGGCGGGCTCGGCCTCGATCCAGCCGGCGGCGACGCGGGCGCGCATGATCAAAGCTTCGGCATCCTCGCGGGACACTTCGAGCCCGTCGAGGAAGCCCGCGTGTTTCGTCGATTCCCCCGCCTTGCGCTCGGTCCAACCCGAAAGATCGTCGGTGGCGCAACCGGCCAAGTCCTCGATCGTCTTGACGTCGTTCTCGCCGAATTTGATCAGCATCGGCAGCGTCACGCCTTCGATGCTCTTCAATTCGTCTTGAACGCCGAGTTCGATGCGCTTGGCATCCTGCTCGGCCTCGATCTTGGCGAGGTAGTCGCGCGCCCGGGTTTGAATCTCGGAGGCAGTATCCTCGTCGAACCCTTCGATCGAAGCCAATTCGTCCGGCTCGACAAAGGCCAGTTCCTCCACGGAGCGGAAGCCCTCGGAGGCGAGCAACTGGCCGACGACTTCGTCGACATCGAGCGCGCCCATGAACGTTTGCGTCCGCTCGGCGAATTCTTTCTGCCGCCGCTCGGATTCCTCCGCCTCGGTCAGAATGTCGATGTCCCAGCCGGTCAATTGCGACGCGAGCCGCACGTTTTGTCCGCGCCGCCCGATCGCAAGAGATAATTGGTCATCGGGCACGACAACTTCAATACGCGACGAATCTTCGTCGAGCACGACTTTCACCACTTCGGCCGGCTGCAGCGCATTGACGATGAAGGTCGCGCTATCGGGCGACCAGGGAATGATATCGATCTTCTCGCCCTGCAGCTCGTTCACGACAGCCTGAACGCGCGAGCCGCGCATGCCGACGCAAGCGCCGACGGGATCGATCGACGTATCGCGCGAGGTCACCGCGATTTTGGCGCGCGAACCGGGATCGCGGGCCACCGATTTCACTTCGATGACGCCATCGTAAATTTCCGGCACTTCCTGCTTGAACAGCTTGGCCATGAATTGCGGATGGGTGCGGGACAGGAAAATCTGCGGGCCGCGCTGCTCGCGCCGCACGTCGTAGACATAGGCGCGGGCACGGTCGCCGGGCCGGAACAATTCGCGCGGGATCGCCTCGTCGCGGCGGATCGTCGCCTCGCCCCGGCCGAGATCGATGATCACATTGCCATATTCGACGCGCTTGACGACGCCGTTCACGATATCGCCGATCCGGTCCTTATATTCCTCGTACTGCCGGTCGCGCTCGGCCTCGCGCACCTTTTGCACGATGACTTGCTTGGCCGATTGGGCGGCGATGCGGCCGAACTCGAATGGCGGGAGGGTTTCCGCGATCCAGTCGCCGACTTGGGCGGCGGGATTCTTTTTGCGGGCATCGGCGAGCAGGATCTGCGTCGCGTCGTTTTCGATCTCGTCGACCACCAGCAGCAAGCGCGAGAACCGGACTTCGCCGGTCTTCGGATTGATCTCCGCGCGGACCTCGGTCTCTTGGCCGTAGCGCGAACGCGCCGCCTTTTGCATCGCGTCTTCCATCGATTCCAGAACGATCTGGCGGTCGATGGATTTTTCGCGCGCAACGGCGTCGGCGATTTGCAGAAGCTCGAGTTTATTGGCGCTAATGGCCATCTCTATTCTCCTCAGCGTTCAAATCTTTGCGCACGCGGCGCATCGGTGACTAGCGGGGCTTGCGTGTGTGCCTAGCGGGGCTTGCGCGCCCCTGGCGGTTGTTTCGGGCTGGCGGTCTTTTTCGTGCCGGCGTGGATGCCGTGGGGCACCAAGGGCTTGGCTTTCAATGCGTTTTTGGCGGCGAACCGGCCCGGCCCGCGCGCGGGGGCCTCTGGCTCCGGCGCCCCATCGTCCGTGTCCTCGGGCTCCTCGGGCAAGCCCGCCGCCTCGCGCGCGGCCTTGGCGGCCCGCAGCGTTTCGCGAATCAGCTCGTCGGTGAGAATCAGCCGCCCATCCGCGATATCGTTGACGGGAAGCCGCACCATCGCGGTCTCGCCGGGCTTGGTGTCGGAGCGGGTGAAGACGAGCAGCGGCACCGAGCCGGTCTCGTCGAGCGAATCGATCCGCCCGCGAAAGCGCTTGCGGCCCTCGACCAGGACATGCGTCTCGATCTTGGCCTCTTGGCCCACGGCCCGGCGGAAATCGGAGAGCCGCACCAGCGGCCGGTCGATCCCCGGCGAGGAAATTTCCAGCCGGTAGGCCTGTTTCACCGGATCCTCGACGTCGAGCGCGGGGGAGAGCGCATCGCTGACCTTCTCGCAATCCTCGACGGTGAGCGTGCCGTCCGGCCGCTCCACCATGATCTGCAAAATGGTCGTGCCGCCCAGCGACAGCTTGACCCGCACCAGCCGGTATCCGAGATCGCGCAGCACCGGCCCGGCAATATTGGCGACGAGCAAAGCCTGCCCCGACTCGAGGTCGAGCCTGGGTTCGTCGAGGAGATCGAGATTCGGGTTGTCGCTCAAAACGGGATGCAGCTTCTCAGAAACAAAAAGAGCGGGTCCGGCGGGGCCCACTCAAAAACGGTTGATGATGAGGTTGATGAAATCTATGTAGCGCAGGCAGGGTCGAGGCGCAAGGGCGATACCGGCGCCGGCCAGCCACCCCGGCAAAAAAGCTGCTTCCGATTCGCGCGCGTTCCTGTATAAGGGCGCCAGCGTCAGTCTGTTCAAGCCTGCGCCCCGCTTCGCTGCCCACCCGGCTGGACGACATCCCGGCCCGGCGGCCTCCAAAGCGTTTCCCGGCCATCCCCACGCTTTTTCAAAGGGTTACGGATGGTCTTTCCCATGATTTGAAAGGACCACCGATGTCGATTACCGCAGAGCGCAAGCAAGCGCTCATTGCCGAATATGCCAATAAGGTTGGCGACACGGGTTCGCCCGAGGTGCAGATCGCGATTCTCACGACGCGCATTACCAACCTGACCGAACATTTCAAGACGCATGCGAAGGACAATCATTCGCGCCGCGGCTTGTTGAAAATGGTGTCGCAACGCCGTCAGCTGCTCGACTATGTCAAGAGCAAGGACGAGCCGCGCTACAAGTCCATCATCGAGCGTCTCGGCATCCGCCGGTAAGCGCGTCACGTTTCTGAAGCGCGTTCCCTTCCCCCTTGTGGGGAAGGGTCAGGGATGGGGGTTCTCTCATTCTGCTTCAAGGCTGAAGAACACCGCGAACCCCCACTCCCAACCTCTCCCCACAAGGGGGAGAGGAGCGGATCGAGGACTTCGACAGGTGTTCCGGCTTGAAAGAGCCGGGTTCATTCCGACCGGCGCGGAAACATTCCGTGCCAACTCACGGCCGGGCGGCATGGGGCTGCCGGGTCAATCGGGGCCTTGAATGGCCGGCAAGGCAAAGCCAAACGTGCCATGGCAGGATCGCCAGGCGCCGCGGATCGAGGGACGGGGTTTCAACTCCTTATACTCCCGCAGTGTCTCGCCGTCTTGTTGTGGTGTCCGCAAGGTCTTTGCCGCACACGAAAGACAATTCATGTTTACTGTACATCGCGAAGTGATCGAATGGGCCGGGCGTCCGCTCGTGCTCGAAACCGGCAAGATCGCCCGTCAGGCCGATGGCGCCGTGCTCGCCTCCTATGGCGAAACCACCGTGCTCGCCACCGTCGTCGGCGCCAAGACCGCCAAGCCGGGGCAGGATTTCTTCCCCCTCACCGTCAATTACCAGGAAAAGGCCTTTGCCGCGGGCCGCATCCCCGGCGGCTATTTCAAACGCGAGGGCCGTCCCTCCGAAAAAGAGACGCTGGTCTCCCGCCTGATCGACCGCCCGATCCGTCCGCTGTTCCCGCAAGGCTACCGCAACGAGACGCAAGTGGTCGTCACCGTTCTCTCGCATGATCTCGAGAACGATCCCGACATTCTCGCCATGGTCGCGACCTCCGCCGCGTTGACGTTGTCCGGCATTCCCTTCATGGGCCCGATCGGCGCCGCCCGCGTCGGCCAGATCGGCGGCGTGCTCAAGCTCAACCCGACCGTCGACGAGCTGAAGGAATCGACCCTCGATCTCGTCGTCGCCGGCACGCTCGACGCCGTTCTGATGGTCGAATCCGAGGCCAAGGAACTCTCCGAGTCCGTCATGCTCGAGGCCGTCATGACCGGCCATCGCGGATTCCAGCCGGTCATCGAGGCGATCATCCGCCTCGCCGAAAAGGCAGCGAAGGAACCGCGCGATCTGCATCTGCCCGATCACAGCGTCTGCGAAAAGGCCGTGCTCGAAATCGCCGAGGCGGATCTGCGCGAAGCCTATAAGATCACCGCCAAGCAGGAACGCTATAAGGCCGTCGACACGGTCAAGGCCAAGGTCACCGCGGCTTTGTTCCCCGAGGGCGCCGAGCCGGAATTCAGCAAGGAAGAAGTCGCCCACGTCTTCCACGACCTGCAAGCCAAGGTCGTGCGCTGGAACGTGCTCGACACCGGCATCCGCATCGACGGCCGCGACGTCAAAACCGTCCGCCCGATCGTCGCCGAAGTCGGCGTCCTGCCGCGCGCGCATGGCTCGGCTCTGTTCACGCGCGGCGAGACGCAGGCGCTGGTCGTCGCGACGCTCGGCACCGGCGAGGACGAGCAATATATCGATTCGCTCGAGGGCACCTATAAGGAGCGCTTCCTGCTCCATTATAACTTCCCTCCCTATTCCGTCGGCGAGACCGGCCGCATGGGTTCGCCCGGCCGCCGCGAAATCGGCCATGGCAAGCTCGCTTGGCGCGCCGTGCGTCCGATGCTGCCGACAGCTGGCGAATTCCCCTACACGATCCGCATCGTGTCGGAGATCACCGAATCCAACGGCTCGTCCTCGATGGCGACGGTCTGCGGCTCCTCGCTGGCTCTGATGGACGCCGGCGTGCCCTTGAAGCGCCCGACGGCGGGTATCGCCATGGGTCTGATCCTGGAAGGCGAGCGCTTCGCCGTCCTCTCCGACATTCTCGGCGACGAGGATCACCTCGGCGACATGGATTTCAAGGTGGCCGGCACGGAGGAGGGCATCACCTCGCTCCAGATGGACATCAAGATCACCGGCATCAACGAAGAGATCATGCGCGTCGCGCTCGATCAGGCCAAGGGCGGGCGTCTGCACATCCTCGGCGAAATGGCGAAAGCCCTGACCGGCGCCCGCGCCGAACTCGGCGAATTCGCCCCGCGCATCGAGACGCTCAAAATCCCGACCGACAAAATCCGCGAAGTGATCGGCACGGGCGGCAAGGTGATCCGCGAAATCGTGGAAAAGACCGGCGCCAAGATCAACATCGAGGACGACGGCACGGTGAAGGTGGCGTCCAGCGACGCCAATTCGATCAAGGCGGCCATCGCCTGGATCAAGTCCATCGCCACCGACCCGGAAGTCGGCCAGATTTACGAAGGCACGGTCGTCAAGGTCGTCGACTTCGGCGCTTTCGTGAATTTCTACGGCTCGAAGGACGGTTTGGTCCACATCTCGCAGCTCGCCAAGGGCCGCGTCGCCAAAAGCTCCGACGTCGTGTCCGAAGGCCAGAAGGTCAAGGTCAAGCTCCTCGGCTTCGACGATCGCGGCAAGGTCCGCCTCTCGATGCGCATCGTCGATCAAGAGACCGGCGAAGACATCGAAGGCAAGGAAGACAAGCAGGCGGCAGGGGGAGTAATTTTTCCCGCTTGAGGCTTCGGGTTTAAGAAGGGCGGCTTCCGGGCCGCCCTTTTTTTTGCGGGCTTCATCCGGCCGGCGCGGAGCCGCGCGAACCCATTAGCCCTCATGCCGAGGAGGCCGCGTTAACGAGCCGTCTCGAAGCACGAGGGCGGTCCCTCGATTCCGGGGCGCGGCTGGAACCTCCGGCCTGGCGAGGCCCTCGCATTTCGAGACGGCTTCATCGCGGGCATGCCCCGGCGCGCCGCCCAGGATCGAGAGCGATGAAGCCTCCTCAATGTGAGGGGATTGTTGCGGTTTCAGCGATGGAAATCTCGCGCCAAGACGAGGTCCGAAAGCCTTACCCGCACGTGGGCGGGACTATGCCCCGGTAACGCGATGCGCGTTTCTCGTCCTTGCGAGCGAAGCGAAGCAATCCAGGGCAACGCGCCGGAGCGTGGATTGCTTCGCTTCGCTCGCAAGGACGGCGGCTTTTCCTGGCGCGGCCGAGGGTGGCGGGTCAGGATCAAACCCTACCCCCCGAACGCATCCTTGTACTGCTCGCGCAGCACGTTCTTCTGCACTTTGCCCATCGTGTTGCGCGGCAATTCCGGCGTGAAGAACACGCGTTTGGGCAATTTGAACTTGGCCAGCCTGCCTTCGAGCGCGTCGTGCACGCGCTTTTCGTCCAGCTCCGCGTCCGCCCGCGCGACGATCACGGCGGTGACGCCCTCGCCGAAATCCTTGTGCGGCACACCGATCACGGCGCTTTCGACGACGCCGGGGATCGTGTCGATCTCCATCTCCAACTCCTTGGGATAGACGTTGAACCCGCCTGATATGATAAGATCCTTGCCGCGCCCGATGATGTGGACATAGCCGTCGGCGTCGATCTTGCCGAGATCGCCGGTGATGAAGAACCCGTCCGGGCGGAACTCGGCCGCCGTCTTTTCCGGGTTGCGCCAATATCCCCCAAAGACGTTGGGGCCCTTGACCTCGATCATCCCAATGGTTTCGCGCGGCAACACCGCGCCGGTCTCGGGATCGGTGACGCGCAGATCGACGCTGGGCAGGGGAAAGCCCACGGTGCCCGCACGGCGTTCGCACTCGTAGGGGTTCGACGTGTTCATGTTGGTTTCGGTCATGCCGTAGCGCTCGAGAATGGCGTGGCCGGTGCGGGCGAACCAATCGCGATGGGTCTCGGCCAACAGCGGCGCCGAGCCCGAGACGAACAGCCGGACGTTTTCGGCCGTCTCCGCCGTGAAATCCGGCCGGTCGAGCAAGCGGGTGTAAAAGGTTGGGACCCCCATCATCACGGTCGCCTCGTCCAGCTCCGCGATGACCTCGGCGGCGTCGAATTTGGGGAGAAAGATCAGGCTCGCGCCGGAAAACAGCACGACATTGGTCGCCACGAAGAGACCGTGCGTGTGGTAAACGGGCAAGGCGTGCAGCAGGCGGTCGGCGCTGGTGAAACGCCAGGTCTCGACCAGGGTCTTGGCGTTCGAGACGAGATTGCCGTGCGACAACATCGCGCCTTTCGAGCGGCCTGTCGTGCCCGAGGTGTAGAGAATGGCCGCGAGATCGTCCGCCGCGCGGGCAATGTCCTCGAAGCTCCCGGACTGCTTGGCCGCCAAATCAAACAAGCTGCCCCGGCCCGCCGCATCCAAGGTTTCCACCGCCGCCACGCCGCGCGCGCGCGCGATCGCGGCAATGGCAGAGAGACGCGCGGGATCGCAGACGACGACCTTGGGTTCGGCATCCCCGATGAAATAATCGAGCTCCGCCGCCGTATAGGCGGTGTTGAGCGGCAAGAAGACCGCGCCGGCCCGCAGCGTCCCGAGATAGAGCATCAGCCCTTCCGGCGATTTCTCGATTTGGGCGGCCACCCGGTCGCCCGGCGCGACGCCAAGCGCCGCCAGTGCCCGCGCCATGCGGGCCGATTCCGCCGCCATATCCGCATAGGTCCAGGATTTGGCGCCGGGACTGGTGCGCGGCGGACGCAGAAAAACGGCATCGGGCGATGTGGCGCGCTCTCGAAGCGAAGCGAAGAAGGTATTGTGCAAGGGACTGGTCCAGGGTTGACGGCCGGACGGCAGTTTAAGCGATTTTCCGGCCCGAAGGCATCATTCATTCATTCGATTTGCCGGTGTGCGCTTTAGAGCATGTCCCGAAAAAGTTGTAGACTTTTTCGATCTAGGACATGCTCTAACTCCTTAGGAAGCGAGCGAGTTCTCTTCGCTTTGGTGATGCCACCAAAGCGGAATGCGCTCGAACTCAAAATCGCATCCACAGAGCCGCGACGGGGCCGGTCTCGCGCGCGGCATTGCATCCAGCCAAGGTCCTCAAAGCCCCGATCTGAACGGACCAGCGGGCCGAGAGATCCTGAACCAGGCTGAGCTGAAGCGTCGTTGCAAAAATCCGCGGGATGGCCGGCCCGGCCTCGGGCGCGGCCCTGGTAAAATCCTGCACGAGAAAAAGCGTGTAGGTCCACGGCCTGATGCCGAATGTCGCGTCGAAACGGCCCTCGTCCGGCCAGCCGCCGCCATAGATTTCCGCGCCCGCTCCGGCGTCCACGAAGGCCGGCCGGTCGAAAAGCGTGAAAGCTTGACCAAACTGAAGCTTGATATTGCCGGCCCAGCCGTTGGGATCGCCAAAAGCCGGCGACGCCACGCTGCGGCCGATCCCCGGTTCTACCAGCGCCTGGATCGAAAGCGCCTGCGTCTGTGACCCGAAAAGCCGGAATTGCGCGCCAATCGCACTCTCGCTGGAGCCGGAATAAGAGACGGCGGGGGCACCGGCGCTCATGTGAACCAGGGACGGGGCGACAATGAGCGTCACCCAATCGCTCAGCCCATATTCGAAATAGGCGCCGGCTTCGAGCTTGCGAAAGGCGGGCTCTACCACGGCTTTGCCCGTGGAATCGAAGCTGCGCGCCGCCTCGACATAGCCGACCCCGGCAATCATCTGCCCCTGCCCTTCCCCAGGAGAAAAGGTCCCGGCACGACTGCTGCCCGCGGGCAAACCGGGTACGAAGCCCAGAACCACGGCAAGACGAAAAATCCCATGGAACGGAATACGAGACACGCCGCACCATCCGGCGCGGGGTTTTAAGCAACCGCAAGCGCAAGGCGAGAAAATCTACGTGTGTGCGCGTGTATTCCAGGAACTCGGGGTTGTATATCTTAAGGTTTCAGTAACAAATTACGGAACGTAAGGAGAACCCTACGCCCCGGCCGCCGCCTCGGGGAAGGTGGGGTAGAGCTTTTGCGTGCGCCCGAGCTGCTGCACCAATCCGAGCACGCTATCGATATAGGGTGTCGGCACCTCGACGGCGCGGCCGAGTTCCTGCACGGCGGTCACGAGGGCGTCGATTTCAAGGGGCCGGCCGCGTTCGAGATCTTGCAGCATGGATGTCTTATGCGCGCCGACCTTTGCCGCGCCGTTGATGCGGCGGTCGACATCGACACGGAAGGAGACGCCGAGCTTTTCCCCGATGGCTTGGCCCTCCAGCATCATATTGCGGGCGAGCAAGCGCGTGGCCGGATCCGTCGCGACGAGGTCGAGCGTCGCCCGCGTCAGGGCGGAAATCGGATTGAAGCTGAGATTGCCCCAGAGCTTCACCCAGATATCGTCGCGGATATCGTCGAACAAGCGGGGCTTGAGATTGCCGGTCGCGAAGGCATCGACGAGCTTTTGCAGCCGCGGGCTCTTCTCGCGGTTGGGCTCGCCGAGGCCGAATTGGTCGCCATAGGTGTGTTGGATAATGCCCGGCGCGACGAGTTCGGTCGCGGGATAGACGGTGCAACCAATGACCCGCTCCGGCCCAATCGCGTTCCATTGCCGGTCACCGGGATCGACGCTGGCGAGGCGCCGGTCCTTATGGGGGCCTTCGAGCCCGTAAAAGTACCACCACGGCACCCCGTTTTGGCCGGTGACGACTATCGTCTCGGGTCCCAGCAAGGGCTGCATCGCTTCCGCGTTTTCCCAGGCTTGATAGGCCTTCAACGTATTGATCACGCAATCCTGGGGGCCCAGTTCGCGCGGATCGTTCGAGGCGGCGATTTGAACCTGCAAGGTCTCGTTGCCGATTTGCAGCTTGAGCCCATCGGCCTGGATGGCGGCGAGATGCGCGCCGCGCGCGATCAAGGAGACATCGGCGCCGCCGCGCTTCAGCATGACAGCCATGTAGCCCCCAATGGCGCCGGCCCCGTAAATGCAGATTTTCATGATCGAACCACCAGAAGGCGGGTTGTCCGCCGCGAGATTGAAAGAGGAAGGCGGGCTGGCCGCCATTTGAAGGAAAGCAAAGGGCGGATCAGCCGCCTTGGGATTGAAGCGCGGCGGCGCTGGTCAGACCAGACGTCTCCAACACCGGTTTCGGTTGGGTCCGGTTGATAAAGGCCAATCGCATCGGTTTCAATATGAAGATGGCGACGAAGGCCGCCGACGCGTTGAGAAAGACCGCGACCATGAAAACCGCGTACCACCCATCCGCGGCGGCGAGAATGCTGGCGCCCGGCACCAAAAGCGCCGCCGTCCCCTTGGCGGTATAGAGCATGCCCGCGTTGGTCGAGGCATATTCCGCCCCGAACGTGTCGCCGCAGGTCGCGGGAAAGAGGCTGTAGATTTCGCCGAAAACGCCGAAGAAAATGGCCGAGGCCAACACGAAAACGACGGGATCGCGCCCCGCGAGCGCCAGCAACGTCAACATGAGCGCCGCGATGCTAAAGGCGATCCCCATCGTGTTTTCACGGCCGATTTTGTCGGATACAAAACCAAAGAAGGGACGACCGAACCCGTCGAAAATGCGATCGAACGAGATCGCGAAAGTCAGGGCCGCCATTTGAAAGCCGGCGAGACTGACCGGCACATTGGCAATGTTGAAATCCTTGGCGATTGGAGCAATTTGCGCCGCCGTCATCAGACCGCCCGCCGCGACCATGACGAAACATCCGTACATGGCCCAGAAGACCGGCTGCCGGATCACGAAATTCGGCTGAAAATTCGCCGCCGTCTGCGGGATGGCAAGGCGCTTCTTGACGGCCTTCATCCGGTGCGTGGGCCGTTTGAGGAAAAACGACAGCGCGAGCACGAGGGCGCCTTGGCCGATGCCGAAGGTGAAGAACGCGTGCTCGTAGCCGCTCGATTTGATCATCGCGGCGATGGGCACGACCGTCAGCGCCGCGCCGGCCCCAAAGCCCGCCGCCGTCGCGCCGGCCGCCAGACCGCGCCGGTCGGGAAACCATTTCAACGCATTGCCGACGCAGGTGCCGTAAATCGATCCCGCGCCGATGCCCGCGACCACGGCCCCGAAATAGAGCATGGGTAGCTCCGACGCCATCGCATCGATGATCCACGCCAAGGTGATCATCGCCGCGCCGAACACGACCACGATGCGCGGGCCATAGCGATCGACGAACCAGGCCTCGACGGGCACGAGCCATGTTTCCGTGACGACGAAGATCGTGAAGGCAAGCTGGATCTCGCTCCGCGTCCAGCCATGACGCGCGGCGATCGGATCGACGAACAGGGTCCAGCCATATTGCAGATTGGCGATCATCGCCATGCAGACGATCCCGATCACAAGCTGAATCCAACGCATGCTGGCTTTTGGTGGAGCCTCCGCAGCAAGAACCGCCTTAACCAAGCCTCACCTCCCCCAGGGATCCGGTCCAGCTTTCGAGCGGACCGCATCTTATCGTTTTATCTGTCACCTCTAGTTCGATTTCTCACCAAATAACATGGGACGAACGGCAGGGACGGCAAACAGCTTCAAACGAAGGATGCGTCATACCAAATCACAGTGATCGCAACCTGTCCTGACCTTCCCGACGCGTGGGGACTGTCCTCCGGCCGATTTTTAGGAACGACACCGCGCCGTCCTTGCGAGCGCAGCGAAGCAATCCATGCCGGCCCCTTGCACGAAGATGGATTGCTTCGCTGCGCTCGCAATGACGCTGAAGACAGCTCGCGGGGAAGGATCGGCGCCGCACCGGCTTGAAGCTTTATTCCACCACCTGCCTGGGTTCCGCCGCCGGCTTGGCCGGGGCCGTAAGCGCGCCGGATTCGTGGATCGCCGCGATCGCCTTGGCGTCGAGCCCCAGCACTTCCGCCAGGATTTCGTCGGTATGCTCGCCCAAGAGCGGCGAGCGGGTGACCTCGGTCGCGCTATCCGACATTTTGATGGGATTGCCGACGGTCAGATAGGCGCCGCGCTTGGGATGATCCACTTCGACGACGGTCCCGGTCGCCCGCAGCGCCGGCTCCTCCGCCAGTTCCTTCATCGACAAGATCGGGCCGCAGGGAATATCGAGCGGATTACAGAGATCCATGACCTCGAATTTCGTCTTCGTCTTGGTCCAGCCCTCGATCGTATCGAAGATGAAGGTGAGCTTGTCGAGGCGCGCCTCGGGCGTCGCGAAGCCGGGATCGGTCTTCCAATCGGGCCTGCCGATCACGTCGCAAATCTTCGTCCAGACCGGCGCTTGCGTGATGAAATAAATATAGGCGTTGGGGTCGTGCTCGTAGCCCTTGCACTTCAAGATCCAGCCGGGCTGGCCGCCGCCCGAGGCATTGCCGGCGCGCGGCACCGCGTCGCCAAACGGCTTGCCCTCGCCATATTGCGGATATTCCTTCATCGGGCCATGCGCCATGCGCTGCTGATCGCGCAGTTTGACGCGGCACAGGTTCAAGACTCCGTCTTGCATCGCGACGGTGACGCGCTGACCGCGCCCCGTGCTCGTGCGCTGAAACAAAGCCGTGACGATTCCGAGCGCGAGATGGAGGCCCGAACCGGAATCGCCGATCTGCGCGCCCGTGACGAGCGGCGGACCTTCCTCGAAACCGGTTGTCGAAGCCGAGCCGCCCGCGCATTGCGCGACATTCTCATAGACCTTGCAATCCTCGTAAGGTCCGGGGCCAAACCCCTTGATCGAGGCGACGACCATCCGCGGGTTGAGCGCTTGAATTTTTTCCCAGGTGAAGCCCATCCGGTCGAGCACGCCGGGGCCGAAATTCTCGACGAGAACGTCGCAGGCCTTGATGAGCCCCTCCAAGACTTGCTTGCCGGTCTTGTGTTTGGTGTCGAGGGTGATGGAACGCTTGTTGTGGTTCAGCATCGTGAAATAAAGGCTGTCCACCTTCGGAATATCGCGCAATTGGCCACGGGTGATGTCGCCCACGCCAGGCCGTTCGACCTTGATCACATCGGCGCCAAACCATCCCAACAATTGCGTGCAGGTTGGTCCCGACTGCACATGCGTGAAATCGAGGATACGAACCCCCTCCAGCGCCTTACCCATCTTCAAACTCTCCCCATCACTTCATTTTTCCGGCGCGCCCGTGTCGCCGGGCCGTATTCTCTATCGAATTGATAGGACGCCTGCGAGAAACGCCACAGCCCCTCCGGGGCCGGAGGATTTCGGCGGCGGCCGGCGCTTATGGGCGCGACCGCGCTGACAGACGGCGGATCTGGTGGCATGCAAACCGCTAGTATGTCAATCGATCGCGTGCCAGATATCCAGGCCGCCCCGGCTTGGGGTAGCAGTTCGCGGCGAAATCTCAACTCTATGAACAACACGAGGATAACATGACGCTTTGGGTCCGGTTCGAGCACGAGGGCAAGGTTGGTTTCGGCATTTTGACGCAGGACACGATCGCCGTTCACACCGGCTCGATGTTCGATAAGCCCGAAGCGGCGGGGCGGTCCATTCCGCTCTCCGCCGTGCGGTTACTGCGCCCGGCCGAGCCCTCGAAGATGATCGCGCTTTGGAACAATTTCCATGCCCTGGCCGAAAAGATCAAATCGCCAGTGCCGGCCGAACCGCTCTATTTCATCAAAAATCCCGGCTCCTTCGCCGATCCCGGCGCGATCGTGCATCGCCCGGCCTCGTATGACGGCAAAGTTGTTTACGAAGGCGAATTGGGGATCGTGATCGGCAAACACTGCCACAACGCCAGCGAGGATGAGGCCGGCGCCGCGATCTTCGGCTATACCTGCGTCAACGACATCACCGCCGCCGACATCATTTCCCGCGACGCGACATTCGCGCAATGGACGCGGGCCAAGGGGTTCGATGGTTTTGGCCCCTTTGGTCCCGCCATCGCCACCGGGCTCGATCCTAGGACGCTCGTGATCAAGACGCGGGTGAACGGCGAGGAGCGCCAGAATTACCCTATCGCCGACATGGTGTTTCCCGCCGCGACTCTCGTCGCCAAGATCTCGGCGGACATGACCTTGGTTCCCGGAGACATTATTTCTTGTGGTACCTCGCTCGGTGTCGGCACGATGAAACTTGCGGAAAACACCGTCGAGATCGAAATCGAGGGGATCGGAATCTTGCGCAACACGTTCGTTCAGGCGAGTTAGAGTATGTCCCGAAAAAGTTGCAGACTTTTTCGATCGAGGACATGCTCTAACCTCTTAAAAAGAGAGCGAGTTCTTATCGCTCTGGTGAGTCCACCAAAGCGGGACGCGCTCTGAGACCGCCACCAGCCGAGGATTCCCTATGTCTCTCCCCACCACGATGAAGCAAATCCATTTCGAGGGCGCCGGCGGCCCCGAGGTCATCCGCGTGGGAGACGCGCCGGTGCCCTCGCCGGGGCCCGGCAAGGTGCTCGTCGAGGTGGTCGCGGCGGGGGTCAACCGGCCCGATGTGATCCAGCGGTCCGGCGGCTATCCGCCGCCGCCGGGCGAGAGCGACATCCCCGGCCTCGAAATCTCCGGCCGGATCGTGGCGCTCGGGGAGGGGGTCACGGGCTTGGCGCTTGGCGCGAAGGTCTGCGCGCTGGTAGGATCGGGCGGCTATGCCGAATATGCCCTGGCCGATGCCGCGCTCTGCTTGCCGGTTCCCAAGGCCGTCTCGCTACGCGACGCGGGCGGTCTGCCCGAAACCATTTTTACCGTCTACGACAACGTGTTTTTGCGCGGCGGCCTGAAGGCCGGCGAAAAATTCCTGGTCCATGGCGGGTCGAGCGGGATTGGCTCGACAGCCATCCAGCTGGCCCATGCCTTCGGAGCGGAAGTCTTCACGACGGCGGGATCGGACGAAAAATGCGCGTTTTGCCTCGGGCTCGGCGCCGACCATGCCATTAATTACAAGACCCAGGATTTCGTCGAGGAAATCAAAAAGATCACTAAAAAGACCGGCGTCAATGTCATCCTCGACATGGTCGGGGGCACCTATCTCCAGAAAAACATCTCGATCATGGCGATGGAAGGCCGGCTCGTGCAGATCGCCTTTCTGCAATCCGGCATTATCGAGAAGCTCGATTTCCGCAATGTGATGATGCGGCGTCTCGTGCTCACGGGTTCGACCTTGCGGTCCCGCCCGCTCGCGCAGAAGGCCGCCATCGCGGAAGGGCTGCGGGAAAAAATCTGGCCCTTGCTCGATGCGGGAACGGTCAAGCCGATCATCCACGCGACATTCCCGCTGGAAGCCGCGCGGCAGGCGCATGAGATGATGGAGGCCTCGACGCATCTCGGCAAGATCTTGCTGCTGACCGGAAAATAGTTCTGGCGGCGGCCAGATCATTCCGCGAAAGCTGTGCAACAGTCTTTGCGGCCAGCATGTGGGATGCTCATGCTTATTCGACTCTTCCTACTTGTCGTCGCGTTGGGGCTCGGCACCGCGCCCTTATCAGCCGCCGCGCCCTTATCAGCCACAAAGCGCGTGCTCACCGTGTCGTTCGGTGGCGAGCCGCGCCGGCTCACGGCCGCCGAACTGCTGGCGAGACCCGATGCGGTGTCGATCACCGTGCCCGGGGACGTCTCCTATCACCGGTCCATGACGTACCGCGCGGTGCCGCTGCTCAGACTGATTGAAGAGGCGTCCGGCCTCGATACGATCGAAGCGCGAGCCAGCGACGGGTTTGTGTCGCTGGTGCCGGCGTCGCTCGTGAAGAAGGGCGCGTCCGGCGGTGCGGTGGCCTGGATCGCGGTTGAAGATCCGGACGCGCCTTGGCCGAACCTGCCAGGGAAGGACGTGAGCGGTGGACCGTTCTACCTCGTATGGGAGCACCCGGAGCGCTCGGACATTAGCGCCGAGCAGTGGCCGTTCGCGCTCGAAACGCTGACCGGCGTCGACGATCCGGTGCGCCGCTGGCCTCAACTGGCGGTAGATCCCGCCCTGCCGGACGGTGCGCTCGAGCGGCGCGGACAAGCGGCATTCATCAAGAATTGCATGGCGTGCCATCCCATGAAAGGTGCAGGAAATGCCGAGATTGGTCCCGATCTCGGCCGGCCGGTGAACGTCACCAAATATATGACGCCATACGGAATCAAGGCTGTGATCCGCGACCCGAAGGCCGTGCGAACTTGGCCGCAGCAGCAGATGACCGGGTTCGACAAGGCAAGCCTTCCGGACGCCGAGGTCGAAGCGATCATTGCCTTCCTGACGCACATGGCGGCCCGCTAAAGCGCTTATAGGCTTCTTACCAATGAGTTGGAGCACATCCGCCCTCCGCAAGACGGCTTGGCCAGATGGCAAGGCCGGGCTTCTGGCCCAGGGCGGAAGCGGGTCCCGGCGCCCGGCGCTTCGGCACCCAGGGGCACATGCGATCTGGATTCAAGGCCGGCCCCTGTTTTTCGGCCTTGAGTCTGATTTGTACAAAAGTGAGAATCCTCCCTCACTCACTGATTCTCGACAGCCCTAGCCAGAATCAGCGCATCGCCTCATAATCCGCCGCACCACAACAGGCGGAAAGCGCGTGCGTGGCCGCAAGGACCAGAGACGACTTCATGCCTAGCTTCTTCGAGTCTTTCGCATCGGCAATCCGCAATCACACCAAAGGCGCTCTCGAGCGCTTACCATCGGGGTGGAAGCGCCGGGACAGCGGCATCCCGTCCGCTTTTCAAAAATTTGAGCATGGTTTCGATGCCGGCTCCGGCCGGCTTTCGGCAAAACCGGCGCGAGCGCCCCATCCCGGCCACAAGAAAGAACCGCGGATCATCGAAAATTTCGGCTCGAATCCGGGCGCCTTGATCATGCGTCTCTATACGCCGCCCCATCCGCGCCGGCGCCCCGCCCTGGTGGTCGTGCTGCATGGCTGCAAACAAAACGCGAAGAGTTACGACAAAGGCTCCGGCTGGTCGAAACTGGCCGATCGCGGCGGCTTCATCTTGCTTTATCCCGAGCAGCAGGCCCGGAATAATCCGGGAACCTGTTTCAACTGGTTCGAGCCTAAGGATATCAAGCGCGACAGCGGCGAGGCCTGTTCGATCCGCCAGATGATCGGCAAGGCGGTGTCTCTTCATGGCGCCGATCCCGCCCGCATTTTCATTTGCGGCCTCTCGGCGGGCGGCGCAATGGCCGGCGTCATGCTCGCGTGTTACCCCGAAATCTTCTCGGCCGGCGCGATCATCGCGGGCCTGCCCTATGGCGCCGCCAGTTCCGCCAACGAGGCTATGGAAGCCATGTATAACGGCCGGGCGAAGAGCGCCAAGGCCTGGGGCGATCTCGTTCGCGCCGCCTCTCGTCACGAGGGGCGATGGCCCAATATCGCGGTTTGGCAAGGCTCGCTCGACACAACCGTCAAACCGGTGAATGCCGGGGAGATCGTGAAACAATGGACCAACGTCCACGGCCTCGGCGGCACCAGTCCCATGTGCGAACAAGCCGGCGTGATCACTGTGCGGAGCTGGCCAGATTCCAAGGGAACCCCGCGAATCGTCGAATATATAGTCGCCGGAATGGGGCATGGCGCCCCCATTGCCGGATACGGCGGGGCCAGCGATGGGTCGCCCGGACCGTTTTTCCTGAGCACCGGCCTGTGGTCCAGCCTGCGCATCGCGCAGGATTGGGGCCTCTTCGACAAGAATGGCATGCCGGTTAAATCAAGCCGCTTCGCACTACCTTCCTTCAATTCCCGGATGAACCATTTTTCGCGGAGTCCGGGAGTTTAGGCATATCCGGGAAAAGGTGGGGACTTTTTGCCCGGAAATCGTAAGAGGGGCAAAACCCCGGGCGATTAAGCTGTCGCGGCGCGGGTTTTGATTATTTCGGGCAGCATCGCGATGCCGGCGTGGTTCGGCGCGCCGAGCCTCGCGCCGACATAATCCCAG
>JBEKFQ010000040.1:0-42141 GCA_050013235.1 Beijerinckiaceae bacterium | reverse complement strand
TCAAACGACGAAATGAAAAGCCTCAACATCCAACGCGCCGATTTCCACGGCGAATGGAACTATACGATCGCTCCTTCAGCCCAATTACGTGAAGCGTTTGTTTCCTGACGGGCGCTTAGTGACCGTCGCGGGTGAGATGTCTTTTGCGGCCCAATGCCGGGTCAGGGCAACAAGCATTTCGGGCGTCACGTCACAGACCCGCAAGGGGGAGAGCCGGCCTGCCGGGCCACGGGAAGCCTTTCGAAGAGTTTTAAGCGTCTTGACAGCAATTTCGGCCCCCGACCGCGCGGACCGGTAACAGCGGAGACCCTCCCATCGCGAACGCGACGCCTCATCAAGCGCCTCGTCTAACGTCCGCGTGTCGTCCTCAGGGGCCGTGGCGTGGCCGCGAGCCGCTGTCCCGGATCGGTTCTTGTTCCTTGAGAAATTAGCCATCGGTCTCAGCTCTCCGGTTTCAAATTGGGTCTTTGCGTGGGCGAACGCATACCGGTGGCCCTAGCGCCGGGCTTTGCTTCCGGGAGCCTCACGCTCTCGACGCAGGCCTTGAATTGGATGGATGATGGCCCGCTCGAATAGACACCAAAGGTCATGCCTTCGCGTTTGTGGCCTACCACCGCTGCAATTATGTTTTCGGGCTGCCCGGCCTGCTCCGCCGCAGATATGAAGAAACGCCGCCACGAGTGAAAATTCGTGAGTGCCCGCCGCCGCCCCGGCAAGGTTGCGTCAACATCCACAACCTTTCGGTAAACGGTGAAGGCGTTCGACGCTTTGAACGAGCGCTCCCTGAGGCTACTGGCATTTTTCGGCGGGGGCCATTCGGGGAACACGTCCGCCGTCGCCGCCTTCCCAACCGTTCGACGCGCAACGATCTTCACCAACTCACTGTGGATAGGAACCAGCCTATATGCGGTCTCTCTCTTCTGTGGCTTGAAGCGGAAGACCCCGTCAACGCAATCACCCACGCGAAGGTCAACGATAGCGTCCAGACGGGCACCAGAGAGCGCCGCAATGCGCATGAGGTCGTGCATATGTTGGCTTGCGGGGCCGTCTAGAAGCCGCCGCATTTCGTCTTCCGTGAAGGGACGTTCCTTCTCGTGGTCTAGCACCAGCGGTGCCCGCACTGTGACGCCCCGCCAAACATTCAAAACCGCATATTCCCGGTCCTCAAGCCACTTCCAATAGCAGCCTAGCCGGTTGAGGTATTTCTTGACCGTCGCCGGGCCGATGCCGTTAGCCAAGGCTGGCAGAGCGTCTATGAAAAGCCTTGCGCGTCTCTTGGTGATTTCTTGGATGGTCGCGCGGATGCCATTCTGAGCGCACCACTTCGCGAGATACTGGACGGCTCGCGTATCGTCGGCTTTCGTCCGGGGCTTGGTCGTTAGTTGCTCGAAATACGTCTGGTAGTGGAGATCGATTGGGACGGCCTCGCCTCTCGCTAAGTCGTAGAACTCTTCAGCCTGACGCTCTCGCTTCGCGTCAAAAACCGGATGGAGGCTTCCGTCAGCGAGGGGCACCCCCGCTATCGCGTTTCCGGCGAGAGCATGGGCGCGGTCAGCGATCAAGTCGTCAACCTCCGCCCTTTCGGAATGGCTAGCAGCCTCGCGCCGGGCCTTCGCCAGCGTCAACGCCTCGCGGACCAGAGGATCCATGCGGTTCCCTTTGCGGGCCTCGTCAATGAGGCGAAAGAAGTTTTGGACGTGAGGCCCCTTGAGCGCGTTCGCTATTGCCAGACTATCCGTGTTGAGGGGATGCTTGAAACGCGTGAGCCCAATGAGGGGCTGGACATCAAGCGGGATCGCGACGGTTACGCGAAGCTTGCCGCCATGCCATTCCAGGTAGGTCGGTTTGGCTCGCTTATTGGTGAGGCTTTTCGGTGCCATCGCGTACCCCTGCTCGTACCCAAAGCACGTACCCTAGGGGCTTGATATTGTCCAGTTTCTTTGCAGTCTCAATGGGTTAAAACCTTGCTGCCAAGCCTCCGCTCAGCTCCACCAAGGGTTTTTTCCCTCCGCATATCTTCATGAAACAAGCTATGTGGGTGCGCGATAAAATCGCGGCGCACGCAAGTATTGCTTTATCGCCACCATCTATTCGCCGATGGCATGGCCGCCCGGACTCGCAAATCGACACTTAAACACCGGCAACGGGCAATCCCCAAGATCCGGCCGGCGAGAGGTGCCGTGGCCGGAATATCGGAACACGGCACCTATAAAAGCGCTCGTGTCAGTAGACGTCCGGAATGCAGGTGTGCCGCCAATTGCCGAGATGATAGCCGCGGCCGCAGCCGCGCAGTCCCGGTCCACGCGCCCAATTCGAGACGCAGACGCCCCAGGCCGCGCGGTGACGCCCGACCCCACAATGGTCCCAGACGAGCATGAGATAGGGCGAGGGCGCATCGGCCTCGGCGGAGGCCGCCGGCGCCGCCGATGCGGCCGTGCCGAGAAGGGTGGCCGCCAGGGCGGCAATGGCGGCTATTCCGGCCAGGGGGCGTAAGATCTTGATCATGGCTTTCTCCATCGGATCGACATTTTGAGTCGCGCGGGCAATCCGCCCCGCAATCGCCGGTCTTTGTCGTTGCCGTTGGCAAAAAGGTTCGATCGGCCGGCGAAAATTATCCGCCGCGCGGAGAAGGATGTGACGGCGCCGGTATCCCAGGAGATCCGTCAGGATATCGACGTTCGCGATGCAAGGATTCCCCTCCCCGCAAGGGGGAGGGGAAGAGACCATGCCTGAACCATGGCGGTTATTTCGCAAGAAGTCCTAAGCCGCCTCGCCTACGAGCCCGCGCTTGCGGAGCAGAGCCTCGGACGAGGGATCGCGGCCACGGAAGGCGCGGTAGGCGGCCTCGGGATCGGCTTTGTTGCCCGCGCCATAGACGTGATCACGCAGCCGCTGGGCCGTCGCCGCATCGAAAATATCGCCGGCTTCGTGAAAGGCATCGAACCCATCGGCATCGAGCACCTCGGACCAGAGATAGGCGTAATAGCTGGCGGAATAGCCGTCGCCGGAAAAGATATGCTGAAAATGCGGCGTCCGGTGCCGCATGATGATGCCCCTGGGCATGCCGAGCTTGTCCAGCGCCTCTCTTTCAAACGAGGTCACATCCACCGGGCCGGCGCTCGCTTGCTCGTGCAAATCGAGATCGACGAGGGCGGAGGCGGTATATTCCACCGTGGCGAAGCCTTGATTGTAATTGCGGGCATCCAGCAGACGGCGCAGCAGCGCCTCCGGCATGGGTTCGCCGGTATCCCGGTGCAAGGCGAAGCGGCGCAGCAGCGCCGGCTCCTCCAGCCAATGCTCGTAGAGCTGCGAGGGGAATTCGACGAAATCGCGGGAGACGCTGGTGCCGGACAATAGCGGATAGGTCACGTCCGACAACATGCCGTGCAGGCCGTGCCCGAATTCGTGAAACAGCGTGCGCGCGTCGTCGAAGCTCAGAAGGCTCGCCTCGCCCTCCGGCGCCTTGGCGAAATTCATGACATTGACGACGACGGGCAGAACCTGGCCGTCGAGACGCTGCTGCGAGCGGAACGAACTCATCCAGGCGCCGCTGCGCTTGGACGCGCGGGCAAAGTAATCCCCGATGAAGAGAGCCACGGGCGCGCCGGTGGCGTCCTTGACCTCCCATGCGCGGGCGTCACGATGATAGAGTGGAATATCGGGACGGGGCGTGAAGCTGATGCCGAACAATTTGGACGCGGTGTAAAACGCCGCCTCGACCATCGAGTCGAGCTGGAAATAGGGTTTGATTTCCGCCTCGTCCAAATCGAACGCGGCCTTGCGGCGGCGCTCGGCATAATAGCGCCAATCCCAAGGCTCGATCGCGAAATTGCCGCCCTCGGCCTGCACGAATTCCTGCAAGGCGCGCTCCTCGCGCCCCGCGCGAGATTTGGCGGGCTCCCAAACCGATTGCAACAACGCCCGCGCCGCCTGCGGCGTCTTGGCCATGGAATCGGAGAGCCGGAAGGCGGCGAAATTATCGAAGCCCAGGAGCTTCGCGCGTTCGGTTCGCAATCCAACCATTTCCGCGATGATTTCGCGATTGTCGGTCTCGCCGCCATTCTCGCCCCGGCGGGCCCAGGCGTGAAATGCCGCCTCGCGCAGATCGCGGCGCGCGGAAAATTGCAGGAACGGCTCGATCGAGGAGCGCGACAGCGTAATCACATATTTGCCCGGCTTGCCCTTGGCTTCGGCGGCAGCCGCCGCGGCGGAGACGAGGGCGCCGGGCAGGCCCGCCAAATCCTCGGGGCCGTCGAGCACCAATTCGTAAGCGCGCTCGTCGGCGAGCACATTCTGGCCGAACCGCGTGCCAAGCGTCGCCAAGCGCTCGCTGATGGCCGCCAGCCGCTGCTTGGCGGCCTCGGGCAACCCGCCGCCCGCGCGGGAGAAAATCGTGTGATAGCGTTCGAGAACACGGGCCTGTTCGGCGTCCAACCCCAGGCTCTCGCGGCGCGTCCAGAGATCGTCGATGCGGCGGAACAGATCCGAATTCAGATAGATCGCGGAATAATGGCGCGACAGAACCGGCGCCATGTCGCGCTCGATGGCCTGGATCTCATCGCTGGTGTCCGACCCCGCGAGGTTGAAAAACACCGCGGAAACCTTGTCGATCGGTTCCCCCGCCCGCTCCAAGGCCAGAATCGTATTGTCGAAACTGGGCGGCTCCGGATTGTTCGCGATGGCGGCAATTTCGGCGATGTTCGCGGCCAAGGCACTATCGAAAGCGGGGCGGTAATGGCCGGGCTCGATCAGGTCGAAAGGCGGAACCTGAAACGGGCCGGTCCAGGGTTGCAAGAGAGGGTTCGTGGCTGCGGTCATGCCGGGTGATTCCAAGGTTAAGTCTGCGCCCATCATATAGGAAGCGTTTCGCCAAGATGGCAGACGCAGCCTATCCTCGATCCCCCGCTACACCCGTTCCTTGGTGCCGGGCACCGTGACGTCGACGCGCGCCATGATGAAATCGTAGAGCCGCGCGGGCAGGAGCCGCCCGAGGCGGGTGAGGGCATAGAGGAACCAGGGGAAGGCGATGGTGGCGGCGCCGCGCGCCAAGCCGCGCTTGATCACATCGGCGGCCTCGGTCTCACTGATCTCGCCCGGCTTGATCGCCGCGATCGAATCGTTCAGCGGCGTCTTGACGAACCCCGCGATGATCAGACTGACCAGGACACCTTTGCGCTCCAACCGGCCGCGCAGGGATTCCGCATAGGCGTGAACACCGGCCTTGGTGATGCAATAGGCCGGGGAATAAGGCAGGCCGTGAAGGCCCGCGAGCGAACCCATCATCGCGATCTGCCCCCGGCCGCGCGCGGCCATCGGCTGGACGAGGGGCTCGACCGTGTTGAGCACGCCCAACAGGTTGGTGGCGATGATCGCCCGCACGGCCTCGGGATCTTCCATCAGCTCGCCAGGCGCAAGACCCGTCGTAATCCCGGCATTGGCGACGACGAGATCGAACGGCCGGATCGAATCGGCGGCGCCGATCCAGGCGGCCATGACATGCCGGTCGCGGACATCGAGAGTCGCGGTCTCGACCACGGCGCCCTTGGCCCGCGCCTCGCCGGCCACGGCCTCCAACCTTGCGGAATCGCGGCCGATCAAAGCCAGGCGGATCGAGGGGGCGGCATAGGCGAGCGCCAAGGCGCGGCCAATCCCGCTCGATGCCCCCGTAATCAAAATGGATTGCGTCGTCATGGGACGATAAAGATCTCGGCGAGACAGGCGATATCCCGGCCATTTTCGCCGCGCACCGTCAAGCGCAAAACGGCGGGGCCATCCTGCGCCACGCGCACGACCTTGCCCGACAGTTCGATCCGGTCCCCGGTGAGCACCGGACGGATGAATTTGGCGGAGAGTTTGACGATTTTCGCCTCTGGCCGCCACGCGCCGATATAGGGCTCGAAACAGCCCATGATCAGCATGCCGTGGACCGGCGGACGCTCGAGCCCCGCACGCGCGGCGATGTCTGGATCGAAATGCAGGGGATTGTCGTCGCCCGAGGCTTGCGCATAGGCCACCACCGCCTCGGCCGTGAAGGGACCGAAAAGCCGGGGCGGAAGCACATCGCCTTGAGCGAGGGCCGGGCTCATACGGGCGCCTTGATCAAGCGCAGAATCGTCTCCAGCCGCGCCAATTCCAGGCCCGAGGCATCGCTGATCACGCCGTCGACGAGAAGGCGATCCGGCGCGGATTCCCGGCGCGCGGAAACGCTCAACGCATAGGATTCGCCGCTGCGGAGCCGGTGCGAATAATCGAAAATTTGAGATTCGTGCACGAGCACGACGTCCGGATCGGCGACGGCATCCAACAGCGCCGCGCGGATTTCCGGGGCCACGAGCCAGCGCATCGGAAAGGTCAGAGGCAGAACATCGCCGGCGGATTCCACACCCGTGGCCGCCCGGAACGCAGCAGCCTCCCCGGCCGTGCTTGAAACCGGAAAGGTGCCAAGCGCGGCCGCGGGAGCGGAACTCAAGCCGCCTCCGGCGCCTGGACGATCAGCACGGCATTGATCCCGCCAAAGGCGAAGGAATTGCTCATCGCCGTCTTGATGGTCATCGGCCGCGCCTCGTTCGGAATGCAATCGACGGGGCATTTTTCATCCGCCTCGCGCCAATTGATCGTGGGCGGCGCGACTTGGTCGCGGACCGCGCCAAGCGTCACGATCAGCTCCAAAGCCCCTGCCGCGCCGAGACCGTGACCGTGAATCGGCTTGGTCGAGGACACCGGCACATGCGGCGCGCGGCTCCCAAATACGAGCCCGATGGCAGCGGATTCCGCGACGTCATTGACGATGGTCGCGGTCCCATGGGCATTGATATAATCGATGGCACCGGGTTCGAGCCCTGCATCGGCGATCGCGGCGCTCATCGCGGCGGCCGCGCCCGTCACGTCGGGACGCACGGGATCCTTGGCATCGCTAGTCGTCCCGTAGCCCGCAAGCACCCCCAGAATGGTTGCGCCACGTGCGCGCGCATGTTCCTCGGTCTCCAAGATGACGAGTCCGGCGCCGGCGCCAATCACCATGCCATTGCGGCCCTTGGAGAAGGGGCGGCAGAAGTCCGGCGTCATGACGCGCAAACCTTCCCAGGCGAACATTGCGTTGTTGGTGATGTGATCCTCGGTGCCGCCGACGAGAGCTATATCGACGAGGCCCGCGCGAATCATCTGCAACCCGAGACCGATCGCCTGCGTCGAGGACGAACAAGCGCTGGCAACGGAGAACGACGGCCCCTGGATACCATAGCGCATGGAGACGTTCGACGGACACGCGCTGGGAATGAGCTTGGGAACAGTCAAGGGATCGGGACGGCCGACGCCCATCATGGCACTATGAATCCCGGCCTCGATCGTCGTCATCCCGCCGATCCCGCTGCCGATGATCGTGGCCGAACGCGGCCCGAGCCGGGTGGAACGATCGAAGCCCGCTTGCGCCATCGCTTCGTCCGCCGCCACGAGAATGTATTGCGTCACGGGATCGCAAAACGGCATGACCGCTTTGTCGAGATAGAGCGTGGGATCGAATCCCCGCACCTGCGCCCCGATGGTGATCCGGCCGCGATAGGGATGGGGAAATGTCAGCGGCGTGATGCAAGACCGGCCTTCGCGCGCCGCATCCCAAAGACGCCCGGCGCCAACACCAGCGGAGGAAACCGCCCCCACACCAGTGACGACGACACGTTTAATTGGCGCCATTCAGCTCTTCTTTTCGTTGATGATGTAATTGGCAATCGCGTCGATCAGGCCCTTCACGTCCTTAGCGTCGTGAAAAGGCCCGTCCATCGGGATATAGACGTCGAACTTGTCTTCGATAGCAGTCAAGATCATCACAATGTCGATCGACTTGAGATCGAGACTCTCGATCGTCGCGTCCATCGTCACTTTCTCGCGCTCGACCATGCCTTCGGCGACAATGACGTCGATGATCTTATTGACGAGTTCGGCCTGGTCGAGATCTTTCGTTTCCACCGATCACTCCACACGTCGACTATGAGTCTTACAGGGCCCCTCTCTCCCAAGCCATCCGGCCCGGGCAAAAGGGTATCGCCCCACAATCAATGATAAGGGCGTTCAAGACGAGGGCAACCTCATCCACACTCCCTACAGATCCTCTTCACGCAGAGCCCCACGCATGGGCCCCGCGTCCAAGGTTTAAGACATCCGCAGCCAAGACCACGGATACTCCGGCTCTTCCGTAGTCTAATCCGGCACCGAAATAAAGAGCCAAGACGCTATAGGCCATAGGATGGACATCTCATTGTCATGTCCGGCCCCGGACCAGGCGTTGCCGTATCCCTCGAAGCGCGGACACATTTCTTTGAAGACATGACGATTTTCATTCCCTGGACCGGTCCAGGGAACGGGTGAACGCTACAAAAAGCTTTGGGGATCGACATCGAAATTCACTTTGATCCCGCCGCGCGGGGGCGGCGCGGCGCGAACGAGAGCGCGCAAAAAATCCTGAAGACCGGATTTTCGCGGCGCGCGGACCAGCAAACGGAATCGATGACGCCCGGCGATCACCGAAATCGGCGCCTCCGCCGGCCCGAGCAAGACCAGTTCATCCTCGCCCGGCAGCCCTCCGGCGGCGGCCAAGTACCAGCGATCGGAGGGCGGAAGCTGATAAGCGGCTTGGGCCAACGTCCGGGCATAGGCCTGCGTGCCAGCGAAATCCGGCCCCGAAACGATGATCGCGGCGAGCCGCCCGAATGGCGGCAGAGTGGCCCGGCGGCGCTGAGCGGTTTCCTCGGCATAAAAGCGGGCGGTATCGCCCGACAGAAGCGCGCGGATGACGGGATGTTCCGGTTGATAGGTCTGGAGGATCGCCCGGCCCGCCCGCTCGAACCGGCCCGCCCGGCCGGTGACCTGACGCAGCAATTGAAAGGTCCGTTCGGCCGCCCTGGGATCGCCCGTCGAAAGACCGATATCGGCGTCGATCACGCCGACCAAGGTCAGCTTTGGGAAATTATGTCCCTTGGCGACCAATTGCGTGCCGATGACGATATCGCATCCGCCTTCCGCCACGGAATCGAGTTCGGCTCGCAACCGCTCGGTCCCGCCGGCGAAATCGGACGAGAGAACGAGCGCGCGCAAGTCCGGAAAACGCTCCGCGACTTCCTCCGCGAGACGCTCGATCCCCGGCCCGCAGGGCACCAAGGCATTGGCCGCCTCGCAAACCGGACAAATCTCCGGCCGCCGCTCCTGATGCCCGCAATGATGACAGACAAGGGCGTGGCGGAAGCGATGCTCGACCAGCCAGGCCGTGCAATCCGGGCATTGGAACCGGTGGCCGCAGCTCCGGCATAAGGTCAAAGGCGCATAGCCCCGCCTATTGAGGAAGAGCAAAGTCTGCTCGCCCCGCGCCGCCGTTTCCTTGATGGCGCGCTCGAGGGTTGGCGCGATCCAATGGCCGCGCGCCGGGGCATCCCGGCGCAGATCCAGCGCCGTGATCACCGGCATCGGCCGGTCGCCAAAGCGCGCGGGCAGTTCGAGATGCGCGTAGCGGCCTTGCTTCGTATTGACCTGTGTTTCGATGGATGGCGTGGCCGAGGCCAGGACCACCGCCGCGCTTTCGATTCGCCCCCGCACGACGGCCATGTCGCGGGCGTGATAGGTCACGCCATCCTCTTGTTTATAAGCGCCTTCGTGCTCTTCGTCGACGACGATGAGGGACAATGTCTGGAACGGCAGGAACAAAGCCGAACGGGCGCCGGCGACGATCTTGACCTCATTGGCCGCCACCGCCTGCCAGACCGCGGCGCGGCGTTTGGCCGGCACGGCGGAATGCCATTCGGCGGGGCGGGTTCCGAAACGGCCGGCGAAACGATCGAGAAATTGCGCGGTCAAGGCGATTTCGGGCAGCAGAATCAAAGCCTGGCGTCCCAGCCGGAGCGCGGCGGCGGCGGCCTCGAAATAGACCTCGGTCTTGCCCGAGCCGGTGACGCCCTCGAGCAAAGTGACCCCAAACTTCTGGGCCTCGACGCTCGACCGCAGGCTCGAGGCCGCCTCCGCTTGCGCCGGCGACAGGCGAGGGGCCGCAAAATCGGGATCGGCTTGGCCGGTCACGGGCTCGGCGGCCAAGGCTTCGAGCGTCAAGGCGCCATCGGCGATCAAGGCATCGATCACGCCCGCCGAGCAGCCGGCGGCGGTGGCCAAAGCGGATTTCGCCATGATGCCGCTTGTTTCGGCAACCGCGAGAACGCGCGCGCGCGCCGGGGTCAGCTTGCCCTTGGCGGGCCCGGCATAGCGGACGCCCGCGCGAGCCACCGGCGGCCCCGCTGCCAACGCCGCCCGGATACACATGCGCAGGACCATGCCGCGCGGACTTAGAGTCCAGCCCGCGAGCCAATCGATAAAACCGCGGAGATTATCTGGTAGCGGCGGGACGTCCGTGACGCCGGCAACCGGCTTGAGCTTGGCGATCTCGCCTTGGCCCACGGCCCAGACCACGCCCACGGTCCGGCGGGGCCCCAGCGGCACCTCGACGACATCGCCGGGCCGCAACGCCATGCCGGGGGGAACACGGTAGGTATAGGCCTGATCGACCGCAACCGGGATGAGCACATCGGCCGTGCCGGCAATATGTTCCAAGGGCGCGCTGACCGGTGTCCCCACAATCCGGGGGTGTTGAGACGAGCCCCTATCTCTGCCGGACGGCGGCAAGTCTTGCAAGCCCGGCGTCGAGTTATTGACAACATACTGTCAAGATAGCAATATAACGTCATGATCGAGCACGACGCCATCACAAACTTGATTTTGGAAACGTTTCGTCTGAACGGCCGCTTGCTCGCCGCGGGCGATACCATCGTTTCGGATATTGGGCTAACAAGTGCGCGCTGGCAGGTTCTTGGCGCGATAGGCCTGTCTCCGGCACCGCTTCCCGTCGCGCATATCGCACGAAACATGGGACTGACCCGTCAGGCCGTGCAGCGCCTGGTGAACGAAATGGAGCGCGGCGGACTCGTGCGATTCGCGGCAAATCCGCACCATCAACGCGCCAAACTGGTTCTCCTCACCGCGCAAGGCAAAGCGGCCTATGACACGGCAATGACGCGCCAAGAGCCATGGGCGAGAAGCCTCGCGGAGGGAATCGGCACGCAACGGATCGAAGCCGCGACGGCGACGCTCCGGACAATCCGGCGGCGTCTCGACAACTCCTTCTCCCAAGAGGTCAGCGATGATTAAGCGTCTTCATCCGGTCGCTGGAATAATCGGCTTTGTGATCATCCTCACCTTCTGGACATCGACGGCCATCTCCGAACTCTCGGCTTCGGCCGCGGCGATCAAAGCCGTGAAGGAAGCGATCCCATGGGGATTTCTCCTGCTCGTCCCGGCATTGATCGTCACGGGCGCGTCCGGGTTTAATTTGGCTAAGTCTTCACAGGACGTCAGGATCCAACGAAAGAAGCGGCGCATTCCTTGGATCGCCGCGAACGGGCTTCTCATATTAGCTCCCGCCGCGTTTTATCTCGCGGCGCTCGCGTCTCGCGGCGAATTCGGCCCGCTTTTCTACGGCATCCAAGCCATTGAACTGGTGGCCGGAGCAATCAATCTGACGCTCATGTCATTGAATATCCGCGACGGCCTTCGCCTCTCGAAGCGAGCGCTTTGACCCGGACCCCGGCAACGTCCGGAGAAGCGCTTCAAAACCGGCGAAGGGCGCCAAGCTTTCGCCTGACGCCCTTCTAGAGCGATTCGCTGCCGGGAGGGGGATCCGGCATCACGCCCGGCCGGTCTGGGGGAAACCGGCCCACGGGATAATCGCTCCCATGATAAGAGATGGTGCCGGCGGGCTAGCCGTCAACAAAAAAAAGGCCGCGGAAGCCCCGCGCACGGCTCACATCCCCGCGCGAGAAAATAAATGCTTTTATTTGGAAGATCTTAGGAGCGGCGGGCGGTGAATTACAATTTCGTCATTTAACGGGAATCGCGGCAGCCTTCGGCAAGTCGTAAAGCTCCTTGGGCGGCACGATCTTGAACAGAGCCGGGTCGGGCTTTTGCTTCAAATCGATATTATAAAGCGTGACCAGGGTCTCATAACCCTGGGGATCGCGAACCTGCCACTGGCGAAGCTCGAACGTCACGGGATCGAAGATCAGCCGGATCCGCGACGTCCCGCCAAAGGTCGTGCGGTCATCCAACAATATCATGGTCGCCTCCGGCGAGGCCATGACATTGAGAATCTCGGTATCGCCGGCCAGGTTGATCTTGTCCTCGAGCAGGAATTTCAGCGGCGTCTGAAAGATCGCATAGGTCTGCTGCGTTTTGAGCTTGCGGTCGTTGACGGCCACCGATTTGCCATCGGAAATCACCTCGAGCGTATCGGGCGCCGCATATTCGAAGCGAAGCTTGCCGGGCTTCTGGACGTAAATCTTACCCTCGGAATGGCGCCCATCCGCACCCGTCTGCACGAAATCCCCCACCATGGTCGCGGCGGAGGAGAGAAAAGCATTGGCCCGGTGAATCGCGGCGTCGGCATCCTTCCCCGTCAAAACGACAGGGGTCACGGGCTTGGGCGCGGGCTGATCCGCGGGCGCCGGTGTATCCGCCCAGGCCTGGGCGGCCGGGGTCACCGCGATAAGACTACAAATTATGCAATGCGCCAATATTTTCATCATAGGTCCTATTGCCATAATCAGAACCGTTAAGGCGACCTTGTGGCATCAGTAGGACAGCGCGACACGGCCCCGGTTTAATCGTCGCTTCCCAGCAATTCGAATGCACCGCGATCGATCCCGCCGCCCACGAGGATCGCCCGTTTGCCGGAATGATTTGGGGCGCCGACCACGCCCTCCTTCTCCATGCGCTCGACCAACGACGCGGCTTTATTATAGCCGACCGAGAGCCGGCGCTGGATGTAAGAAGTGGAGCATTTGCGGTCGCGCAGCACGATCGCCACGGCGCGGTCGTAAAGATCGCCGGATTCCTCGGCATCCATGCTGCCGGGCATGGCTCCGTCCTCGCCCGGTTCCGCCTCGGCGCCGCCCTCGTCGTCCATCGTGATCGCGTCGAGATATTCGGGCTGGCCCTGGCTTTTCAGATGGGCGACGACCTTCTCGACCTCGCCGTCCGACACGAAGGGGCCATGAACCCGCGAGATCCGCCCGCCGCCCGCCATATAGAGCATGTCGCCCTGCCCCAGCAATTGCTCGGCGCCTTGCTCGCCCAGGATGGTGCGGCTGTCGATCTTGGAGGTGACCTGGAAGGAAATCCGGGTGGGGAAATTCGCCTTGATCGTGCCGGTGATGACATCGACCGAGGGGCGTTGCGTCGCCATGATGAGATGGATGCCGGCCGCGCGCGCCATTTGCGCCAGCCGCTGAATCGCGCCCTCGATATCCTTGCCGGCGACCATCATGAGATCGGCCATTTCATCGACGATGACGACGATGAAAGGCAGCGGCACGAGATCCATCGCCTCGTGCTCGTAGATGGCCTCGCCGGTCTCGCGGTCGTAGCCGGTCTGGACGGTGCGCATCAGCTGCTCGCCGCGTTCCGCCGCTTCCGCGACGCGGGCATTGAAGCCCTCGATATTGCGGACGCCGAGCTTCGACATTTTCTTGTAACGGTCTTCCATCTCGCGAACCGCCCATTTCAAGGCAACGACCGCCTTTTTCGGATCGGTCACGACCGGCGTCAGAAGATGCGGAATGCCGTCGTAAACGGAGAGTTCGAGCATTTTGGGATCGACCATGATGAGCCTGCATTCTTCCGGCCGGAGCCGGTAGAGCAGCGACAGAATCATGGTATTGATCGCCACCGATTTGCCCGAGCCGGTAGTGCCCGCCACGAGCAGATGGGGCATTTTGGCGAGATCGACGATGATCGGCTCGCCGCCGATGTTCTTGCCCAGCGCGATCGCAAGCCGTTGTTGCGACTTGTCGAAATCCTGCGAGGCGAGAAGTTCGCGGAGATAGACCGTCTCGCGGCGCTGATTCGGCAGCTCGATGCCGATCGCATTGCGGCCTTGCACGACGGCAACGCGGGCGGAAATCGCCGACATTGAGCGGGCGATATCGTCGGCCAAACCAATCACGCGCGAGGATTTGATGCCGGGCGCGGGCTCCAGCTCGTACAGCGTGACGACCGGGCCAGGCCGGACATTGACGATCTCGCCCTTCACGCCGAAATCGTCGAGCACGCCCTCGAGCAGCCGCGCATTCTGCTGCAAGGAATCCTCGGAGACCTGGGAGACGCCGGGCCGCTTCGCTTCGCTCAGCATGAGCAGCGGCGGCAAGACATAGCTCCCCAAGCCATTGCGGCCGGGGCGCTGCCGCACTTCGCGTAACGCCCGTTGGCTCTGCGCCGGCGCGCCGGCCGGCGGGATGACCCGCGCCAGTGGCGGCGAGGCTTGATCCGCCTCCTCCGGATTGCCGGCCCGTTGACGCGCGGCGGCGCGGGCTGCGGGAGGCGCATAGGCGCTCGCATCGAAGCGCGGCGCCGCGGGACCCGCCAGGATGGGCTCCGGCGCGAAGCTCAGGTCGAAGGGGACATCGGGCGCAAAGTCACGATTGAATCGGCCCGCCCCCCAAAAGCCGCCGGAAAGGTCCGCGTCTCGAGCCGGCCCGGCCGCTCTCCACCGCGCGACCCATCGCGACACCAGCCTTTTGAGGCTCAGACCCATGTGGATCACGGCGCCCAACGAGAGAATCGCCAAGCCGGGCTCCCCCGCCACATCCTCTTCTTCTTCCTCGCGCCGGACCCGGCGAATTGGCACGAAATCGTCGTCTTCCCGATGCGCCGCGACGTCGCGCAGGCTGACCGAGGCCGACAGCAGAAGCAGAGCGCCGAGCGCCAGAGCGAAGGCGAGAAGAATCATCCCCGGTTTGAAACCCATGAGCAGCCGGCGCGGGATCGCCATGACAATATCGCCCAAGACGCCGCCGAGGCCCGTCGGCAAAGGCCAATGGCCCGTAACCGGCAGCACGGCGGCGACGCCGGCCGCGCAAAGCGAGCCGGCAAACAGCAACACGAGCCGCATCGCGGGGCGCTCGAGCCGCCGCGCGGTGATCAGCCGCCATCCGCAAAAAGCCGCCGGGAGCAGAACGGCGAGGGAGGACAGCCCCAACATCTGCATCAGCAGATCGGCGACGATCGCGCCAGGCGCGCCGAGCCAATTATGGACCGGCGCGGAGGTGGCGTGGTTGAGGCTCGGATCCTGCACCGACCAAGTGAGCAGCGCAAAGCCCAGAGCGGTAAGACCAACCAGAATGGCGGCGCCAGACAGTTCCGCGATCCGCCGCGCCGCGAAAATGCGGACAGGTTCGGGGATGTGATCGAATGCCGAAGAGGTTGTCGTGGTGCGCATCCGGTCTACCGCTTCGAGCATGTTCCGCGAAAGCCGGGCCGGCTTTCGCGATGAGACCATGCTCAACTCTTGAATAAGAAGGCGCTTCCCACTCCGGTCGACTCACCGGGGTGACGGGAATCGTTCTCTTATAGGAAGTTGGAGCATTTTCCCGGTCACGAAAGGGATGCCCCTTCATGATGGAAAATACCCGCCCCTGAAATCGAGCGAAATTCCCACCGGCAGCATGTCGCCATCCAGCCGGAGAGCCCCCTTGGATCAGAATGGTAGAGATTACGGGTTAATGGCGGCTTAACCTTATTCCGGCACGGCCAAGAGTCTTTCAATCCCATGGAAAAAGCCGCTGTCGGGGACAGCGGCTTTCACATTTTGGCTCCCGGACGCTCACCAAGGAGCGAGAGCATGTCCTGGGATTAAACGTTGTACGCGCGCTCGCCATGCTCGGCGATATCGAGGCCTTGGCGCTCGACATCCGTCGAAACACGCAGACCCAGCGTCCAGTCGACGAGCTTGTACAGGATCGCCGAACCAATGCCCGACCATAGCAGGGTGAAGCCGACGGCCTTCCCCTGGATGATGACCTGGGCCAGCATGTCGTAGGCACCCACCGCCCCCGTCCCCGGCTTCAACGTATAGTCGGTCAGACCAACGCCGCCGAGAGCGGGTGAAACGAGGACGCCGGTCGCAAGCGCGCCGATGATCCCGCCGACGCAATGAACGCCGAACACATCGAGCGAGTCGTCGTAGCCGATCTTGTTCTTCACGACGGACACGAAGAAGAAACAAACGACACCGACGACAAGACCGAGCACGATGGCTCCCATGGGGCCAACGAAGCCGGACGCCGGCGTGATGGCGACGAGACCCGCGACAGCGCCGGAGCACATGCCGAGAAGCGACGGCTCACCCTTGATCAACCATTCCGCGAACAACCAGGCCAAGGTGGCGGCGGACGTCGCGACAAAGGTATTCACGAAGGTCAGGGCCGTCACGCCATTCGCTTCGAGATTGGAGCCGGCGTTGAAGCCGAACCAGCCGACCCAGAGCAGCGAAGCGCCGATCATCGTCATGACCAGCGAATGCGGGGGCATCGGCTCCCGCGGATAGCCAATGCGCTTGCCGAGAACGAGCGCGCCGACGAAGCCGGCGATCCCCGCGTTGATATGCACGACCGTGCCGCCGGCGAAGTCGAGCGCGCCGAGAGCTTGGAAGTAACCGGCGTTGCCGATGACCTTGTCGAGAGCGGCCTGAGCGGCCGCCTTGGCGGCATCGCCGTGCGCGGCGGCGAGGGCCTTGGCGGCATCGCCAATCGCATCCGGACCCTGCCAGAACCACACCGCATGGGCGATGGGGAAATAGATGAACGTCACCCATAGAACAATGAAGACGATCAGCGAGGAGAACTTCATGCGCTCGGCGAAAGCCCCGACGATCAAGGCCGGCGTGATGCAGGCGAAGGTCATCTGGAAGGCCATGTAGACATATTCGGGAATAACGACGCCATTCGAGAAGGTCGCCGCGGTCGAATCCGGGGTGAGACCCTTCAGGAAGAGCCGGTCGAAACCGCCGACAATCCAATTAATGCTGTCGGGGCCAGAGGTGAAGGCGAGGGAATAGCCGTAAACGACCCAGATGATCGACACGAGGGCGACGATCATGAGGACCTGCGACAAGACCGACAGCATGTTCTTCGAGCGGACGAGACCGCCGTAGAAGAGCGCAAGACCTGGGATGGACATCATGAGAACGAGCGCCGTGGAAATCAGCATCCACGCGGTATCGCCCTTGTTCGGCACCGGCGCCGCCGCCGCGGCTGGAGCCGCCGCCGTCGCCGCAGTTTGCGCCAAGGCCCATCCCGAACTCAACATTGTTCCTATGAGGCCAAGCCCCAACGCTTTAGCGGCGCCCTTCGGCGGTGCTACATTCATTAGACAACTCCCACACATCGTTTTGTTAGAGGAATACGGATTTTACAGCGCGTCGAGGCCACGCTCTCCCGTGCGGATGCGGACTGCCTGTTCCACATCCGTCACGAATATTTTGCCATCGCCGATCTGACCCGTGCGGGCAGAGGCCGTAATGGCATCGATGACGGCATTGAGAAGCTCCGGGGCCACGCCGACCTCGATCTTCAACTTCGGCAAAAAGCTCACGGCATATTCGGCGCCACGGTAGATTTCCGTGTGGCCTTTCTGACGTCCGTAACCCTTGACCTCGGTCACCGTCATTCCGTGAACGCCGACAGCCGTCAGGGCGTCGCGAACTTCCTCGAGCTTGAACGGCTTTATAATCGCCACCACAAGTTTCATTTGATCATCCCCTCCATCGTCCCGCAGATAGCCACACCCATCCGGGCGGTGCGGATCCAATTGCGCGACCCCGATTCAGTTTAGCAAGAGCTGGGCCGCTTTAGGACATTCATTCGATGGAGGAGCATCGCCACGGCGGGGAAAATAGGCGGATCTCCCGGAGACGGCGCCATTTCCCTCGCGCAAAGGCCGGTGGTTTCTTGTGGAAACGCAGGAGTCGCCGGCCGACCGGACGCCTTGCGCGCAGCGAACGTTCGCAGCGCCGGCCGTCCGTGGCGAAAAAATAGGCAAATGCCCACGGAATTGAAAACGGTCCGCCGTTTCCCGCGGCCGAAGCAAAGACCGGGAAGCTTGCTCGAGCGCCGGCCCGCCGGGCGGGGTTCTATGGCTTCTGGATCAACGCCAAATCGAGCGGGCGGATCAAGCCCTCTTGCATTACGGAAGCGGCCAGCTTGCCGTCCCTCGTGAAGAGGAGGCCGCGCGCCAGCCCCCTGGCGCCGGAAGTGTTGGGGCTATCTTGCGCGTAAAGCATCCATTCGTCGGCACGGAACGGGCGATGAAACCAAATCGCGTGATCGAGGCTGGCGGTGATGAAACCCGGCTGGAACAGGGTTTTGCCATGGGCCGCCAAGGTCACGTCGATCAACGACAAATCCGAGAAATAGGCGAGCACCGCGCGATGGATGGCGGGATCGTCCGGCAACGGCGAGGCCGCGCGGAGCCAAATATTCTGCACCGGAACGGATCGGCCCGTGCCGTCATAGCGGCTGATGTCGCAGCCGCGAATTTCGATCGCCCGTTCGGTTGCGAACCAGGCCATCATCCCCTGGGGGAAACGGCCGGGATAACGGATGGCGACCTCTTCGGACGACAGCAAATCTTCCGGCGCGGGGACATCGGGCATGACGGCCTGATGATCCAGCCCCGGCTCTTCCGTATGAAACGACGCGGAGAGATCGAAAATCGGCCGGCCCGCCTGGATCGCGACACAGCGGCGGGTGGCGAAACTGCCGCCGTCGCGCACGCGCTCGACCTGGTAGACAATGGGCAAGGCGGGATTGCCCGGCAGAATGAAATAAGCATGCAGCGAATGCGGCGGCCGGCGATCGACCGTGCGCGTGGCCGCGACCAAGGCTTGCGCCACGACAAGTCCGCCAAACACGCGGCCGCGGCCGGTAGCCGGCACACGGCCCCGGAAAATATTGGCCTCGATCTGCTCGAGATCGAGCGCATCGAGAAGGTCCGCGACATTGCGCGCCATGGAAAAGCTCCGGTGGTGGCTAGAGCACTTCCGGCTTACGCCAAATCGGCTCTATTCTTTCTTTGCATCGCATTTTCTGAATTGTCGGGCGAAAGCGCCCAACCCGAAAATGCTCTTCTTTGTTTTCACCGCATTTTCTTAACCGTTGGGCGAAAGCGCCCAACCCGAAAATGCTCTGGGGCCGGGCGCCCCAGGGAAGCAAGGGATAGCCGAATGCGCGTTTAATCCGCCAGCGGCCGGGCTTCCTCGGGCAGCATGATCGGAATCCCGTCGCGGATGGGATAGGCGAGCTTGGCCACGCGGGAAATCAGCTCCTGCTTGCCCGCGTCATATTCCAGCGTCGTCTTGGTCAAGGGACAGACCAAAATCTCGAGCAGGCGCGGATCGATGCAGGACGTTTCCGGCGCAACGCTCTTTGCGCCATCTGGGGTCGAGGGTACGAGGCCCGTTTCCGGCTTGTCAGTCATGATCGTCTCCAAGCTATGGCCGTCATTGCAGCGAGGTCGGCGCGTTTTTCGACCGCGCCAGTTCGATTTCGGTAATCGCCACCAGAACTTCCGCCCGGCCCTTGAGATTGGCGGCTTCGAGGAGCGCTTGTTTCTCACGCGGGCCAAACGGACTCATCATGGCCAAGGCATTGACCAAGGCCTCGTTCGGCGCCTCATGGATCGAATCCCAATCGATTTGCAGGCTGTTCGAAACAGCGAAATCGCGCAAAGCCCGCAAAACGCTGTCGCGATCGACCTCCTCCTCGCCGAGACGCGGACGAAAATCGGATTGGAAAGCCGCGAAATCCACCTTGGCTTGGCGGTACGGCGTGACGGCGGCGATTTCATCCACGACGGCGAATCGCGCGATACCGGTCAAGGTGATGAGGTAGCGGCCGTCGCCGGATTCGGCGAATTGCGAGATGCGTCCGGCGCAGCCGACCTTGAACAAGGGTGGCGCCTCCCGCGACGAGACGGCCTGCGGATCGGGCTGGATCATCCCGATGATCCGGTGCCCCTTGAGCGCATCGTCGATCATGGCGAGATAACGCGGCTCGAAAATATTCAGAGGCAATTGCCCGCGCGGCAACAACAACGCACCCGGCAAGGGAAACAAGGGCACGACGTTTGGCATGTCGAGGCACGAGCCGGCACTTGTTTCGTTGCTCATCGGTCCCTCGTGTCCTCTTATGAGCCCCTGCCGCCGGGCAAACGCCGTGACCTTCTTCTAGAGCGCGTTCCGCTTTGGTGGCATCACCAAGGCGATAAGAACTCGCTCTCTTTATAAGGAGTTAGAGCATGTCCTCGATCGAAAAAGTCCGCAACTTTTTCGGGACATGCTCTAACGTGCCTCGCAAATGATTTAAGAAAAGAGGAGAGCCGACAATTTCCTGCGAGCAGCGAGGGTCACGGGATCCATGTGGCTCCAGGCATCGAAAAACTGCAAGAGTTGTTTGCGCGCGCCATCGTCGTTCCAGCTCCGGTCCCGTTTGACGATGGTCAGGAGCTCGTCCGCGGCCTCGGCCCGTTGTCCTTTTCCATTCAAGGCAATCGCCAGATCGAACCGGGCCTGGTGATCGTCCGGATTGGCGTCCAAGCGCTGTTTCAGCTCCGCGAGATCGCCGACCGCGCTGGCCTGTTCCGCAAGCTCCAGCGCCGCGCGCGCCGCGATCACGCCGGTATCTTTGTGGCCGCTGGCCGGAATCCGATCCAAAATTTCGCGGGCGCTTTCGAGATCGCCGGCCGTGGTCAAGGCGCGCGCCAAACCCGCGAGAGCGGGGAGATGCTCGCCATCCTGTTCCAGAATCGCGGAAAAGATCTCGGCGGCCGTTTCCCAATCCCCCGCCGCCAAGGCGGCCTCGGCCTCGACCAGCGCTTCTTGCGTCCCGTCGTCGATCGGCCCCACGAGCCGCTCGACAAAGCCCTTGACCTGCGCCTCCGGGAGCGCCCCGAGATAGCCGTCCGCGGGCTGTCCGCGCTGAAAGGCGAAAACGGCGGGAACGGAGCGGACGCCGAGCCGGCTGGCGATTTGCGGCTGATCGTCGACATTCATCTTGACCAGTTTGACCTTGCCGTCCGCCGCTTTCACCACTTTTTCGAGCACGCTCAAAGCCTGCTTGCTGGGCTCGCTGCGGGGCGACCAGAAATGAACCAGCACCGGCACCGCCGCCGAAGCGGTGATCACATCGGCCGCGAAAGTCGGCAAGGTCGTTTCCTTGGCCCCCGCGCCGCCGCCAGCCGCCTGATCCGGCCCTGCCTGCCCGCCACTATCCACCATAGCTCCCCGCTCTCCTGGCCCAAGCCTTCAACAAAAACCGCCTTCAACAAAACCGCCTTCGGCAAAAACCGCGGAGGGCTCGCGGACCGAACCGGAGCCCTGGACGACATGTGTAGTGTGCCTCGTGCAAACGCAACCGTTAGGCGGAAGTTGGGAAGAAATCCAGATCGGGAAATTTCCCGTTTGCATCTGCCCAGCTTTTGCGTCTATACGTCCCGGACGCGGGCGGTTCTGCCGCCCCGGCATCGGATGCGGGTGTAGCTCAGTGGTAGAGCACAACCTTGCCAAGGTTGGGGTCGAGGGTTCGAATCCCTTCGCCCGCTCCAATGATTTCAATAAGTTAGCCGCTCTTGGCAGATTTCGCGGCTTCTCCTAGCGACCAATCAGCGACCAGCAAATCGCCGCGCGTGCCGATGGTTTTCCGGCAGCGGTCCAAATGGCGGATTGACCTTGGCCGTTTTCTGCCGTCAAGCTTTGGTCATCCCCTGGGCGCCAGCGCCCGCTTCCTTTTGATTCGGGGCGAATCGAGGGGGGAACTATGCAAACTGATAAACTTGCTCACGCGCTGCTTGGTGAGATCAACCAGGCGCGAAATGCCGTCGAGGTCGCTGGAACATATTTGCGATATATTATCGATAGAGGCGACCACGCCATCTCGCTGACGAAAGATCAAATTTTCGGGTGCCTTTACGCACTGGAAACCCTCGAAGGCCACTTTGCCGGTATTTGCGAGGCGAGCGAACCGCTTATGGTCCGGCTGATCCCCGATCTGTATGACGATGAGCCCGAGGCTATCGCGGCCTAATCTCCGTCAATTCAATGTTGGACAAAATGTTCAAGGTTCGGCTTTTAGCCGGACCTTTTTCTTTATGATCATATTGCGATCTCTCACAAGTTGGACTATATGTCTAACATCGAAGTTTTTGAAGCATAGCGGACAAAATGACCATCACCGCCGAACAATGCCGAGCCGGAAGGGCCCTACTCGTTATGGATCAAATTAGCCTCGCAACCGCCGCCCATGTCGCGCGTGGAACATTGATCGATTTCGAGAGCGGAAAGCGCAAGCCGAACCGCAACAACCTCGAAGCTATCGAGCGGGCGCTTGCAGAAAAGGGTGTGCGGTTTTTGGAGCGCGCCGCCGCCGGCCAACGCATCATCGGGGTTGAGATCGTGTTGCGCACGGTCGATGAGGCTAGCCAGGCGCTAGAGCCCGTGGAAATGCCCGTGACGATCAAGGCAAAGCCCGCAACGGCGCAGGATGTGAAAAAAGCCCTGCCCCCCAAGCCCGCCTCATGGACAACGGCGCGGCGCGGCGTGGTGAGGAGAGCGATAACGTCACACCCAGGCTGGCGCGCCTACGCCGCTTCCTTCCAGCCCCCCTTGAAGATCGAGCAGTTGAGCCGCAAGGCGGAGGTGAAGAAAGTATGCGTCGCGCTCGGAATCGACGTGGCCGCCATCGTATAGGCGGCGGCCATGTCAGCCATATCAGGATGGCAGCATTGTTGTGCCGGGTCCGACATAGGAACCGTAATCATCCACGCCGCCAATAGCGTTTGGCATGGACGCCATTTGCGTCTGGTATCGAGTGACCGTCTTCGAGAGAACCTTGCCGTCCAAGGTGGACGTGTGGTGCAGCTCGACCATGGCCATTTTTTGCTTCGGCGGGACTGGCGCGGCTAGCGAGCCGTGTACCTCCGGCTTTGCGTCCGCCGGCTTCGGAGAGCCGTTGAAATATTCCAAGGCCTTGCCGATGCCTGGAATGCCGAGGCGGCCGATGACAGAGCTTAGCGCGCTCGACAAGGCGTTGGCGATGGCAGCCCCAATGCCATCGCAGGCGGTTTTGATTGCAGGCGCAATTTGGGAGGTAAGACCAAGAATGCCGTTCACAAAATAATTCGTGATTTTGAGCATCGTGTCATCAAAGGCGGTCAAGGTCGGATGCTGCAAGAAGTTGTAGAACTTCGTGATCTGGTCCGCAGCCGCTTGGAAGACGCCGGGCGCAAACAGCGCGACAGCCGCCGCAAGAGCCACCACACCAACCGCGAGCGCCGCGAAGGTACCTCCGGCACCAATGGCGGCAACAATCCCGGTCGTGACCATAGCGATGCCTAACGCCGTCAAGCCGGCGGCGAGACCTAGGAGCCCCTTGCCCATCACGGCCATAGCGGCCGGATTGGCTGCCGCGAATTGGGAAACGTCCTTCATCGCGGCCGTCAGTGGTTTGATGATGTTGTCCATCATCGGCTGGACGAACTGCTCGCCAACACCAGCCATGGCGTTCTCGAATTGCTTATGCAGCTCGGCGCGAACCGCCTTTGGGTCATTCTCGTTGACAAAGTTCGTCGCATCTCCGGCGACGTTCTTTTCGTTAGTGATTTCCTTGCCGAGCTGGCGATTCGTTGGAGGCAGGAGTATTTCATCAAGACCGGCTTTGAGAAGCTTGTTCCCGCGCCCAATTTCACCAATCACCTTTTGCATCTCCGTCAAGCTGTCAACGTTGACATGCTTTACGTCATGCAGAAACTTTCGATAATCATTCGCCCACTCGTAGGGGTTTTCACGAAGCTTCGCCGCCTCGAAAGATGTCCCTACCGTGAATCCGGGCTTTTTCCTCTTGGGGTCCATGCGATCCTCGTCGCTCTGGAGGCCCCACTTAATTTGCCCCCTCATTTGCATTTCGCTGGAGCTGACGCCGCCATAGATGTTGTTTGAAATGGCGTTGAGCGCTTGTCCGGTGCGATTGCCGAGCCCCGTCGCCATCATGGCCGGAACGCCGTATGTCAGGAATTCAGGGCTGAAGCCATAACGAGAATCCCCTGCGGTCCCAATTTGCGTCAGCATCGCGCTCCCGGTCACGCGCCCGCGAAGGGCAACCATGGAGGCTTGCAGATTGTGAGAGAGGTTCTTTAGTTCCTCGACCGTATTGTGGCCTGACATTTCCAGCGCCCGCACGGCGGCGCCGACGCTCGCGTTGCTGGAATGCTCAGTATTATGGCCGTCAGCCACGGCGTCCATGGAGTTGCGAAGCAAATTAAACGACGGCAAAAGCTCCATCGCGTGAGGGATCGATTGCGTCACGTTGTAAAGATCGTGCATCGCCTCGATGTTGTCGGTGACGCTCGAATTGAGGTTCGACCCCGCTTCCTTCCAGGCGGCGGCCGTGACTTGCGCCATGTCGGCCATGCGCTCAGTTACGGGCAGCGCGGCCTCGAAAACCGTCTTGACATGGACCAGCTTCTCGCCTGCCTCTTCGAACTTCTCGAAGACCTTGAAGGCGCCGAGGCCGGCCGCCGCAGTCACGGCGCCGATAATTCCAATCTTCAGGCCGTTAAACCCCTTTGTGAGGTTGGCGACGCTGGCATTGAGGCCGAGAACCTCTTTCGACAAAACTGCAAGCACACTCGAAACGCCATTGGTGGCGGTCAGGTGGATTGCGACGTCCATTGGACCGGCCATCTCAGTAATTCCCTCTTTTTATCGATCGCAACGCCTCGGCATATTCCGCCGGTGTCATGTCACGCGCGTCCTTGCCGGCGAGGTGATCTGGCAAGCCGCAATTAAAGCTCGCGCGGGATTCCTTAAGCGCTTGGGCCAGGGCGATTGCGCTTTCGGATTTTACGGACCAGTGCGGCTGCGTCGTCGGGTTCGTGGTCATGCGGCTTGCCTTTCGAGGGCAACCAAGCGGCCAGCGGCTTCGCGTCGGGCGATGGCGATACTGGCGCCGGCGGATTTCAAGGCCGAGTCCGCGTCGTCGAGAACTGCCATAAGCGCTTGATCGCATTGGCGATTTGCCACCTGAATGCGGAGGGCAAGCGAGCGGCTCGCCAGGGCGTCGAGAGCTTCGATAAGCGGGGCGCCTGTTCGAATTGCCCATGCCTCACGTTGGGCGGCACGCAACGGCGCAAAGCGGGCCTCGATCTGACGCCGCCGCTCGGAGTCCGAAAAGGCCTGGTCTTGAGCCCGCTTTTGCGAAAGCAAAACGTCATACTCGCGGCCCAGCTTTTCAGCCGCCAGGAGTCGCTCCGCGTTTTCGAGAGCGCCCAAATAACGCAGCTCTCCTGCCAGCTTTGCATCGGCGGAGGGCCAATTTTCCCCCGTCCGAATCATCGCCGCCGTGGCCTTGATGCCGTCGATGACTCGGTTGAGCAGTCCGGGGTCTTGATGCAAGCGGCCTCGGGCCGCCTCGATCGCTTGAATGTCCAAGGTGTTTTTCCTTCTTGTCAGAACGCGGCTTGGTTTGAGATTTGTTGCTGAAGCAAGCCGCGTTGCCGTTGCTTCATCTTCACGGCGTGGCGATATACCGTAGACTTTGAGAGACCGAAAATATCGGCTATTTTTCTCGTTGAAACTTGTTGATTGATCAAACTTTCAATATCGACGCGAAGGCAATGAAGTTCAACTAAATACATCGTAGGTTTCCTGGGAGAGGAGCCGACCCCGTACCGCGATGACATAGGCGCCGGCTCCTCTTTTCTATTGCTGGAAGACGGACGAAAACCAGCAATGAGAATGTGACACGGCTGTCCCAGGTTCGCAAACGATCTGAGATATTTATTTTTTGGAAAAATAGACTGGACGTCTAGGCGGGTGCCGCCGCGTCTCATGGTGCGTCAAAAAACGCTTACCCCCCCCCCCCTGTTCTTCTTCCGTTCTATGTGTGCATCGTACACTTCAACAAATATGACACGATCAAAGAGGGAACAAATCAAGAGCGAACAACGCACCAGTTGTCAGGATATCATGACAACTTACTGACATGCGACTGTCAGGGCTGACAGGACCGATAAGGCACGGCTCTAATAGCTCGAAATTACTAGGGTTTTGGCGTTTTCGGCATATCCGCCACATAGGATTGCGAGCCTCAACGCGAGACCGTTTTCAACCAAGATTGATTTCTCGCTTGCTCCCCTGCCGTGGGTTCGCCGGGGATCGAGCGCGGCGACAGCGACAGGCGTCACGGGCGGCGCGGTCCATGCGGTCTTAAAAAGCGCTTGACCATCCTAATCGGCCCTGTTACGTCTGTAGCAACGAACGATGCTTCAAACGAAACAGACGGGTTTTCCCATGGCAGACGGCAAATTCATCACTTACCTTCGCGTCTCGACCGATCGTCAAGGCAAGAGCGGTTTGGGCATCGAAGCGCAGCGCGCGACCGTCGCCGGTTTCTTGAACGGCGGGAATCATTCTGTCATTACGGAATTCGTGGAAGTCGAAAGCGGCAAGCGCAATGACCGCCCGAAGCTGGCAGAGGCATTTAAGGCCTGCCGTATCCGCGGCGCCAAGCTGATCATTGCGAAGTTGGACAGGCTCTCGCGCGATGCCGGATTCCTAATGAATTTGGAGCATGCCGGCGTCGATTTCGTTTGCGCTGACAACCCGCACGCGACTCGCCTGACGATTGGCATCCTGGCCATTGTCGCCGACGAAGAGCGGCGGATGATTTCAGCCCGCACCACAGCGGCTCTCACTGCCGCCAAGGCTCGCGGAACAAAGCTAGGCGGCGATCGTGGCAACCTTGCCGGCGAAAGCGCCAGGGGCCGCGCGCTGAGCATCCTAGCGCGCAAAGAGATGGCCAAGCGCCGCGCTAATGACCTGGCAGACATTCTTACCGACGTGCGCCAAGGTGGTGCCGTCTCGTTACGCGCGATCGCCACTGAATTGAACGCTCGCGGCATCCCCACGGCTCGCGGCGGCGCTTGGACCGCTGTCCAAGTCATGCGGGTTAATGCGAAGATTGCCGCCTGATTCGCCATAACCTGCCCGGCAGTCAGGTTTTGGTGCGGCCTCGCGCGCGTGAGACCGGGCGTGTCGACTTTCCGCCGCGCCCCCGCTCGATCCGGCGCCGCTGGTTTTGATGATCCGGCCGGGCCGCTTGGTGGTTCCTGGCTTGCGAATGTGCGGTAGCTAGATGGATTCAAGCCTTCTCGCCCCTCTCGCCTGCCCGGTACCCGGATATCGCCCATTGTGATTCTGGCCACCTTGACCAAGGCCAGCACCTTCCCCCGCTCCGTTAGGCTTTTCCTTTGTCACCTCTTACTCGACCCTCTTAGGAGACAATTAACCTCGGCGCCCTCGAAGGTTGCTCATGTCAGGTAGAATTACCTTGCCTGGACGTATGGGGTTGACCGGCTCTTTTCAGAGCGTCCCGCCCCTACTTGCGCTTGTCCCTCATATCCCCCTCGAATTACATGCGATTTCGGTGTAAACGCTTTACGGCCCTATGTCACTCGCCTAGAGATCAGCGGCTTTCGTAGGGGTTTCCCTACGGTTTACTTTCCCTGCCGATCGGTAATGTCCGGTAGAAGGCCTTGCCTTCCGTGTCCGTCGACACCATCTTGCGGGAACCAATCCCCTCGATCTCCGCGCCTTCCAACGTTACGTTGACGTCACCTTGACGTGACGTTGAGGCTTGGCCGCTTGGGGGAATGCTCGATCACGCCATGACAGGGAATGTCAGCCCTGACAGGGCGGCTTTTTATTGTCGGATTATCCCACGACATCAACGCCTGTCACGCCGCTTTCGAGAGCGCCCGCCTGAGTGCAACGACGTCATGGCTATCATAGCAGCCGATCACTTCGCCGCCCGGTCCAAGGAGCTGCCAGGCGCGCGGCTCGCTGAAGGGTTTCAACACAATCCGCCATCGTAAGGAATTCCGCGCCGTCGCGCGCTTTGATATTCCCCTCGCTTTGCTCGGCATTCGATTCTTTCGGAGTCTTCTAATTGAAACTTGTTCGAAGGGTTGGAAAGGCTGATAGGGCTTTTTCCATTGTAAACGTCCTCCGCGCAGCGCCAGGCTACTTACGGAGGACGTCCCTATCAAGCTTTGAAACTCATCCCGAATGGGCGGCTTCGGCTGTCTACACTGCCCCTCGATGGGCGCGCGGCTAGTCAACTTCAGAAATGACGGTCGAGTATCGAGCCGACCGGTGGCGCCTGGGCCTTGACTTTAGGGCAGCCCTTTGCGGTGTATCGCCAACCTTCCCACAGTACGCGGCGAGAAAGCGTTCTCGACACGATCCGCATTTCGTTCAACGCCCTGCCGTGATTTAAACCGACGACGTTGACCGCCAAGCTATGGTGATGGGGATTGCAATTTGGTTGTTCAGCGTGTAAACCGTGAACAACGTTCAAGCGCTCCCCGCTTGGATCGCTATCAGCGCCTTTGCCGGGCGCGTGGTAGCACCCTTTATATAATGTCGTCTGACATTATTCGCAAGACAAGCAGTGGACATTTTTTAAAGCGGCATATCCCTTATGTTTTCAAGGGTATGCCGCTTTTTTATTTCAAGCCACCCGGTGTCTGGCATTACTGCCGGAGCGGTTTGCGGGACGGAAGCTCTGAGGTCGAGCTGACCGCCTTAGATAGGCGAGAATTTGCCCAATCCAAAACTTCGTCAGCCCGGTATAAGGCGCGGCTTCCAAAACGGCGAAAGGGCGGGCCTCCGCCACGGGTTGCGAGCGTCGCGAGCGTCGCGGCCGCGAGCGGAAAACCAGCCCCAGTAAGGGCTAAGGCCGTCGCCTTTCGGGTCATCAGTGGTTCTGCTTGTTCCGGGATCACTTCGTCTCCTATCGTTCGTTGAGATGATGAACATCTCACAACAAAACCATTTGACGCAAAGCAAAACCGGCCAGACTAACAGGCTCATTACGCACAATATTAGGCGCTATACTGCGTCTCCGGTTTCGAACCGGGAGCATTTATGCGGGCTTTGGCTTCGGCTGCGATTTTATCTGCCGCGCCTACAATTATTTCTGGCGCGAAGTGGACGTAGTTCCGACTCGCCGTACTCTGGCCTTTGTGACCGGCAACGGCGCCGATTATCGCGTCGGAAAAATTGAGGTCCGCCGCCAGCGATTGAAAGCTATGTCGCAACACATTGATAGTCACATCGGCCGGAAGGCCCGCCAACCCGCGAATCCGGCGCCAATGGGACTTGCCGAACGCCATCGGCTTGTCACCTCGCGCGGCCGGAAAAACCAGCCCCTCCGTCCGTCCAGCCCGCCGAATTAAGTCGCAGCATAATTTCGGGAGGGGCCTAATCGATCCGCGCGTTTTCGTTTCCGTCAGAAACGCGGTTTGATGTTCGAGATTTACCGCATCGACCGTCAGGCCGGCGCCTTCCGATACGCGCCAACCAGAAAAAACGAGGAACCATGCGAGCGCGACGGCCGGCGGCCATACGTTCGCATCTGAGGCAGCCTGGAGGCCTCGGCCCAACGCCACGTACTCCAAATCCGAAAGCCTTCGATCCCGCTTTCCATCCTCGAACAAGTCGAGACCTCGGGCCGGATTGTTTTGGATCAACTCTGCCTTTACCGCAAAGGTGCAAACAGCGGCGAAAAGCGTGGTGGCCCGGTTTGCCGCCGTCTGCCCGCCCGTAACCCGCGCCAGGCCGCGAAATCCGGTCTTGAAATTTCCGGCGGTCTTTCCAGACGCAACGTCATGCAAAAAACTTTGCACGTCAGTCCGGCGCAAATCCTCGACGCAACGGCTGCCGAGCAATGGCAAAATGTGCCGCTCGATCCGGCCGCGATCTAGATCAAGCGTCGACTTCCGTTTCGTGCGGCCTCTGGTCAAAATTCGCCCAGCATCAGCCTCGGCGAGATAGCGCGCGCATAGCTCGGCTACCGTCAACTTTATAGCAACCTTCGCCGGGGCCGTGGGATGCAAGCCAGTCGCGATGTTACCAATGATGCCCAGCGCTTCCTTGCGCGCGGTCTCGACCGTCCAGGGCCCGCCGTAGCGCCCTATCTGTAGCCATCGAATCGTCCCGGCCACGCGGGCCTTGACGCCAAACATGATGGCCGGACCTTTTTGCCGCCTGGCATAAAATCCGATGGCGGCGGTATCCCACAAAATCGATTCCGGCTCCATCGCGTCGACGTCACGCTTGCCGATCTTTTTTCGGTTTTCCATGCGCTCCCCTTTGGCGGCACCTTGCCAAGGTTGGGGTCGAGGGTTCGAATCCCTTCGCCCGCTCCAAATGCCCTCACGTTTCGGCCCGGATTATGACACTGGCGTCTTCAGCGGTCATGATCAGGCGGCATGGTCAGCTATTTTGACCGCGCCGGACCGGGCCGTTCCGGTTTTTCCAGTATCCCATCGGGCCGTGCCGCAGGTTTACCGCGCTGGACATACGGGTTATCCTTCCGCCCTGGAATGGAGCTGCGCATGATTTCGCGAATGACGATCCCTGCAGGACTTTTGGTTGCGGCCGTCTGTGTCTTGGGCACGATACCGTCCAGCATCGCCCAAGTGGCAGGCAATCAAGTGACAGGCAGCCAAGCGGCAGGTAGCGGCGTGGCCGCGGACGATTCGCTTGGCCTGCGCGGTGCCGCTGGCACGCCGAAAGCCGTGGCGAAACCGGTCAAGAAGCCCGCTCCCCCGCGCATCGCGAAGACAGCCCAAGCGAAGACGGCCCAAGCGAAACCAGCGGATAAGCCCAAAGAGATGGAGCCCTGGGCCGCTGTCGATCCCACCAGGGCGGGACTGGTGGATGAGAAGGCCGCCACGACGGCTCCGATGCCTGGCGTCGCCCATCCCGCGCCCTCCAGCGAAGGCCCCATTAGCACAGGTATGAAGTGGAGCAGCAGCAATGCCCCGAATTACGGGCCGATGAGCACCTCCGGCTTAATGAACGAATACAATGCCAATGTGAATGGCAACCCCGATCCAGGCACCACGGCGGAAGCCGGCGTCAAATTTAGATTTTAGACGAGGGCGCCCTCCTGAAACACGCTCTCGAAGCAAATGCGCCGGAACTTGGCCGCCGCCATTCCCATGTCAAGGGAAGCGCGTAAGCTATATTCTCAATCTTGACGAACAGGGCGCGGCCGCGCCGTTTGGGGCTTGAAACGTGACGGATACACTCGCTGTCGAACGCCCCGCCACGCCAAGCAGTCCGCTCCCCTGGCTGAGCCTTGCTGCCCTCGGCATCGTCTTCGGCGATATCGGCACGAGCCCGCTTTACACGTTCAAGACCATTCTCGATCTCGCGGGCGCCAAGCCGGACCCTGCCGTCATTCTCGGCGTGCTGTCACTGGTTCTCTGGACCCTCTTCGTCATCACCACGCTGAAATACGTGTTGGTCGCGATGCGCGTCGACAATGACGGCGAGGGCGGCATTCTCGCCTTGATGTCGCTGCTAGGCGTCAAGAAGCAGCAGCGCCCGCTGATTATCGCCTTCGGCCTGTTCGGCGCCGCGCTCATTTATGGCGACGGCGCGGTGACGCCGGCGATTTCGGTCCTCTCCGCCCTGGAGGGTCTCGAGATGGCGACCCCCATTTTCAAGCCCTACATCCTGCCGCTGGCGGCGGCGATCCTCATCGGCCTGTTCGCGATCCAGCCGCTCGGCACCCAAAAAATCGGCAAGGCCTTCGGTCCCGTGATGGTTCTCTGGTTCGCCATCATGGCGGTCATGGGGGTTTCCGGCATTCTCCATCACCCCGCCGTTTTCGCGGCGCTCAGTCCGCTGACCGGCCTAAACTATCTCTTCACCCACGGGATCGACGGCTTTCTCGTGCTCGGCGGCGTGTTTCTCTGCGTGACCGGCGCCGAGGCGCTCTATGCCGACATGGGCCATTTCGGGCCGAAGCCGATCCGGCTCTCTTGGTTCGCCGTGGTCTTCCCGAGCCTCATCCTGAATTATGCCGGCCAAGCGGCTTTGGTGATCGACGGCGCGCCCACCGATGGCAATATTTTCTACCGGCTGTGCCCGCCGGCCTTGCTCATTCCCTTGATCGTCATCGCGACCTTGGCGACGATTATCGCCAGCCAATCGATCATCACCGGCGCTTTTTCCATGACACGCCAGGCGATCCAATTGGGATGGCTGCCGCGCCTCACGATCCGCCAGACGTCGGCGGCAGGCTATGGTCAAATTTATGTCGGCACGGTCAATTGGCTGTTGATGCTGGTGACGCTCGGGCTCACCATCGGCTTTGGCAAATCGGACAATCTCGCCGCCGCTTACGGCATCGCCGTCTCCGCCACCATGTTGCTGACGACCACGCTGCTGTTCATCGCCATGCGCGAAATCTGGGGCTGGAGCCTGCTCGCCGCCGGGGCCGTCGCGGCGGGATTCATGATCGTCGATGGCGCTTTCTTCCTCGCCAATTTGGTCAAGGTGGCGGAAGGCGGCTACGTGCCGCTGCTGCTCGCTTCGGGCACTTACGGATTGATGTGGATTTGGCATCGTGGCGCGGCGGCGGTGACCGCCAACACGCGCGAGGCGGCGATTCCGGTGGATGTCTTCTTCGCTAAAATCGAGGCGGAAAAAATTCCGCGTGTTCCCGGCACGGCGGTTTTCCTCACGCGCACGGTGGAGGGCACGCCCCCGGTACTGTCCTGGCATGTCCGGCATAATCGCGCGCTGCACGAACATATTCTCATCTTGCGCGTTTCGATCTTGCCGGTGCCGTGGCTGCGCGGTTCGAGCCGGATTGAAATCAAACCACTCGCCCCGAACTTCTGGCGTGGCGAGGCGCGCTACGGATTCATGGAAAGCCCCGACGTGCCGGCTCTTCTCGGCAAAGCCAAGGCCATGGGCTGCGACCTCGATCTCGACGACGTGACCTATTACGTCGGACACGAAACCGTCGTGTCCCGCGAGGACGGCCAAGGCCTGCCGGGCTGGCAGGAAGCCATTTTCAGCGCCATGGAACGCAACTCGAGCCATATCTCGAGCTTCATGCGGCTCCCCACCGACAATGTCGTCGAGATCGGCCGCCAGGTCGCGATTTAAAGCGGCTATTGCTTGGGTGAATTCTCCCAAGAAATAGAAATCGATCTTTTGGTAAGAGATTAGCGCATGTCCTCGATCGAAAAAGTCTGCACCTTTTTCGGGACATGCTCTAACTCCCGATATAAGCCTTCACCGCATTGTCGACCGCCGTCCGCTCCGCGGGCGTCAGGGCTCTGAGCTGGCTTTCGAGCCATTCGTCCTTGAGCCCGGCGGAACGGGCGAGGATGTGCCATTTCAGCCCTTCGACGACATCTTTTTTGACGCCGCGCCCGGCGACGAGCAGGCGCGCGGCGCGGTTTTGCGCCACCGGATTATTGCGCGTGGCGGCTTTGAGGAAATAGCGGGCGCCCCCGGCCTCGTCCTTCTCCACGCCGATCCCGTTGAAAAGCATGATCGCATATTCGATGATCGCCGCGGTATTGTCGTCGTCCGCCGCGCGCTTCATCAGCTCCGCCGCCTTGGGCAGATCGGCCTCGACGCCTTGGCCGTTACGATACATCACGGCGAGCGCATATTCGGCGGTGGAATCGCTCAACTCCGCCGCGCGGGTGAAAAAACTCGCGGCGCTTTTATAATCCGCGACGACGCCGTTGTTTTGCAGAGCCATGATGCCGAGATTGTACAAAGCGCCGGCGTGGTCATGCGCGGCGGCTTGCTCGAACAAGCTTTTCGCGGCTGCGAGGTTTCGCGGCACGCCCTCGCCCTTCAGCGTCATCATGCCGAGTTCGAACATGGCTTGGGGATCGCCAGCCGCGACAGCGAGCTTATACCAGCGCGCCGCTTCTTCGTTGCTCGGCTTGACTCCGAGCCCCTGGGAATAAAGCTCCCCCGCGAGGGTCATCGCGGCGCCGTCGTTCTTGTTTTTCGCTAGGCGTTTCATCGCCTCGCGCATCGCCGTCGCATAGAATCCACGCTGATAGGCGCCAAAGGCCAGATCGGCATTGGGATCTTTCGAGGGCGTATCCCCAACCGAATTGGGCGACGGCAGCGTTTGCCCAACCTTGGGCGGCGGTTCCGTGTATGTTTTGAGGGCGGGAGGACCGAAGGCCGACGGGCTGTTGGGCACGAATTCCTGGGCCTGAACCGGCGACGCCAGGCCAAGACCGATGATCGCGGCAGCCCAGCGTTTCACCGCGCCGCCTCATGCGCGGATCGAATCGCCAGGCCGACGGAGGCGACCGTGCTGGCGATCGTCTCCGGGTGCTCCCAAAGGCCGTCGCAAAGGGCGATGAATTCGGCCCCCGCCGCGGCCAGTTCGCCGGCCTTGGCCGGGTCGCGCGCGTAAGCAACGCAGGGCACGTTGAAAATTCCAGCCCACCATTCCACGCGCTCGAGGATGGCCTCATGGCTTTCCGGTTCGTCCGGGCCGCCGAAGAGCAGGTAATCCGCCCCGGCTTCGCCCGCTTCCATGGCCGCGTCGCGGCCTTCGAGCTTGCCCACGCCAACGATCCGGTCCGGCTTGAGAGCGGAGAGCGCCTCGGTCAATTGCGGTCCGGCGCCGTCGATATGCACGCCATCCGCGCCGGCGCGGGGAGCCAACCGCGCATTATGTTCGACCAAGCAGGCCGTGCCCCGGTCTTGCGCGAGAGGCGCGAGCGTGCGAACGATGAGCTTGATCGTGCCCTCGTCCTGCGTGCCGGCGCGAATCAAAAGGCAGGCGACATCGCCCGCATCGAGCGCGGCCTCCAGCAAGGGCGCGAAGTTCGCGGCCTCGACCAGCGGCGGGGTGATGAGAAAGAGACGGGGCGCTTCTTCGGACATGCGCGATAAGGTTCCAAAAGAGATTCGGCCGGAGCGCCGGGCACGGAAGATGGGCTTTCATCGTAAACAAATCGAGAAGTCCCGACGATCGCCGGGGTTCCCAGACAAGCGCTTCCGACGTGTCCGGGCTTTACGACCCACTTCATTGTTGAAAATTCCGGCGAAAACAGGACGCGCCGCTTGAAAGTTGGGCGTGATACGTTCGGGTTCTGGCAAAAGTTCATGGGCCTTTATGAAAACCGCGCAGCCCAAAATAAAATAACTCAAAGTCCAATATAAAATATATCACCCTTTATCCAAGTTATTTTATTTTTATCGTCGACTTTCCAAACAACGGTCGAATCCGTTGCAGTTAAAAAATACCGCTTTTGAGAAAAACTTGCGGATCTTGCAAGGAGGTCAGTTTCGCAAGGGGCATCAAGGCTAAAACCTTCTTTTATTAAGAATTCCAGCAGCTTGCTTTCCGGTGAGCCTGCGGGAAACAGCGCCTCAAGCCGTTGATCGATGGCGGGATTGCCTTTTGGCGGAAACTCAAACCCTTTTTTAAGTTCACGCTCAAGCGCGGTCGAGCTTTTTATCGGGCATGACGTCCAATATCCGCCCGCCGCGTGGACTCCGGCGAGAAAGGAAGGCACCTTAGATGCGGTCCTGTCCAAATATACGGAATAGATCAACAGGGCAGCGAAGGCGACGGCCGGTATGGAAACTCCGAGAAGCAGAAGTTTGACCCAACGATTCATGCCCGGCCTCCAGGTTTCAAGCTCGTGAGCGAAGCTCAAACCTAGCCCGGCCTATCATCGATCGTCGATTCTCACGATTGCTGGCATGCCAATATGGCCGCCAAGCGCCAAGTGTTGGCGATCGCGCGATTCGATACATCATCGCGCGACGTTATATTTTACAGCTTCAGCGCGGCCTTCAGCTCGCGGAGCTGATCGCGCTTTTCCAAGGCGATGCGCTGCGAGTCGTTTCCAACGGCTGCTTTCAGCACGGCCTCGGCCGCCTCGATATCGGCATCGAGCGTCGCGGCCGTCAGATCGGCGAGGGGAATCACTTGCTCCGCCAGCACGGTGAAGCCCGAGGGAGATATGTCGGCGAACCCGCCGCGCACGAAGAGCTTTTCCTTCTTCGGCCCAACATCGATCTCGATCACGCCAGGCTTCAGCGTGGTCAAGAACGGCGCGTGATCGCGAAGAACCGTGAACTCGCCTTCCAAGCCGGGCACGACGACGGCATCGACTTCACCGGAAAACACGAGTTTTTCGGGCGATACGAGTTCGAAGGAAAAGGCGGCCATGACATACGTCCCTTGACAATTGAACGCGGCCGGATCGTGGGATCCGGCCAGCGGTAAAGGCTAGATCAAGCCTCGGCCTTCATCTTCTGCGCCTTGGCTTCGGCTTCCTCGATGGAGCCGACCATGTAGAAGGCCGCTTCCGGCAAGTGATCGTAATTGCCGTCGACGAGACCCTTGAAGCCCTTGATCGTGTCTTCGAGCGAAACCAGCTTGCCCGGCGAACCCGTGAAGATTTCCGCGACATGGAAGGGCTGCGACAGGAAGCGCTCGATCTTGCGCGCGCGGGCCACCGTCAATTTGTCGTCTTCCGACAATTCGTCCATGCCGAGAATGGCGATAATGTCTTGCAAGGACTTGTAGCGCTGCAAGGTCTGTTGAACGCGGCGGGCAACCGAATAATGCTCCTCGCCGACGACGAGAGGCGAGAGCATGCGCGAGGTCGAGTCGAGCGGATCGACCGCGGGATAAATGCCCTTTTCCGCGATCGAGCGCGACAACACCGTCGTCGCGTCCAAATGGGCGAAGGAGGTCGCGGGCGCCGGATCGGTCAAGTCGTCGGCCGGGACGTAGATGGCCTGCACCGACGTGATCGAACCCTTGGTCGTGGTGGTGATGCGCTCTTGCAAGGCGCCCATGTCGGTCGCGAGCGTCGGCTGATAGCCCACGGCGGAAGGAATGCGACCGAGAAGCGCGGACACTTCCGAACCCGCCTGCGTAAAGCGGAAGATGTTGTCGACGAAGAACAGCACGTCCTGGCCCTTGTCGCGGAAATCTTCCGCGATCGTGAGGCCGGTCAGCGCGACGCGGGCGCGGGCGCCCGGAGGTTCGTTCATCTGGCCATAGACGAGGGCGCATTTGGAGCCGGCCGCCGAACCGCCATGCTCGTGCGGATCGACATTGACCTTGGACTCGATCATTTCGTGATAAAGATCGTTGCCTTCGCGCGTGCGCTCGCCGACGCCGGCGAACACGGAATAACCGCCGTGCGCCTTGGCGACATTGTTGATGAGTTCCATGATCAGCACGGTCTTGCCGACGCCGGCGCCGCCGAACAGGCCGATCTTACCGCCCTTGGCGTAAGGCGCGAGCAGATCGACGACCTTGATGCCGGTGACCAGAATTTGCGATTCCGTGGCCTGATCGGCGTAGGACGGCGCGGGCTGATGGATGGCGCGCTTGTATTCGGTTTCGACCGGGCCGAGTTCGTCGACCGGCTCGCCGATGACGTTGATGATGCGGCCGAGCGTCTGATCCCCGACGGGCACCATGATCGGCGCGCCGGTATCGGTGACGGGCTGGCCACGAGTCAGGCCTTCCGAAATGTCCATGGCGATGCAGCGCACGCCATGTTCTCCGAGATGCTGGGCCACTTCGAGAACCAGGCGATTGCCGTTGTTCGATGTCTCGAGCGCGTTGAGAATCTCCGGCATATGGCCTTCGAATTTCACATCGACGACGGCGCCGATGACCTGGGTGATGTGCCCGGTGGGCTTATTGGTGGCGGCGGCTTCGGCCATGGTCTCGATCCTCTTTAAAAGTTCAGGCGCGCGTGAACGCGGCAGTCGCGGTTTAGAGCGCTTCGGCGCCCGAGATGATTTCGATGAGTTCCTTGGTGATCATAGCCTGACGGGAGCGGTTATAGAGCATCGTCTGCTTCTTGATCATTTCACCGGCGTTGCGGGTGGCGCTATCCATCGCGCTCATCCGCGCGCCCTGTTCGGACGCGGCGTTCTCGAGAAGAGCGCGGAACACCTGCACGGAAATATTACGTGGCAACAGCGCGGTGAGGATTTCCTCCTCGTCCGGCTCGTATTCGTAAGCCGCGCGCGACCCCGCCGCCACACCCGTCTTGGCCGGGATTTGCAGGGGGATCAACTGAAGCGCCGTCGGCACTTGCATGATCACGGAATGGAATTTGGAGAAGAACAATGTCGCGACATCGAATTCGCCGCGATGGAACATCTCGATGATCTTGGTGCCGATCGGCTCGGCGACCGGATAAGTCAGGGACTTGATCCCGCGCAATTCGATCAGTTCGATGATCTTGTCACCGAACTGGCGGCGCAGTACGTCATTGGCTTTCCGGCCGACACAGATGATCTTGACGCTCTTGCCTTCGCGCAGCAGGGCATTGGCCTTATCGCGAGCGAGACGCGCGATGGAGGCGTTGAAGCCACCGCAAAGGCCGCGCTCGGCGCTGCAAACCACGAGCAAATGGGTCTGATCGGATCCCGTGCCGGCGAGAAGGGCCGGTGCATTGGAGCCAGCGCCCATTCCGCTCTTGAGGGCCGCCAGCACCTTTTCCATGCGCTCGGCGTAAGGACGCGCGGCTTCCGCCGCCAGCTGCGCGCGGCGCAGTTTGGCCGCGGCGACCATCTGCATCGCCTTAGTGATCTTCTGCGTCGCCTTGACGGAGGAGATGCGGTTCCGGAGGTCCTTTAGCGAGGGCATTGTTCATCCGTCTCGAAGGCCAACCCGCCGCGTTCAGCCGCGGCGGGGTACGATATCTAAGGACGCCCCATCCGTGGCGGGATGGGGCGCGAAGAGACTTAAACGAAGAGTTTAGCGATACCTTCGACGACAGCCTTGAGGGCGGCGGCGGAGCTATCGGACAAATCCTTGGAGGCGCGGATCGTCTCCAAGAGATCAGTGTGCTTGGTGCGCAGCGCCGCCAGCAAAGCGTCTTCGAACGGCCGCGCCTTGTCGACAGGCAGCGGGTCGAGATAGCCGTTGACGCCGGCGTAAATCACGCAGACCTGCTCTTCCGTCTTCAACGGCGAGAATTGCGCCTGCTTCAGCAATTCGGTCAGGCGGGCGCCACGGGCCAGAAGCTTCTGCGTCGCCGGATCGAGATCCGAACCGAACTGCGCGAAGGCCGCCATTTCGCGATATTGAGCAAGCTCGCCCTTGATCTTGCCGGCGACCTTTTTCATCGACTTCGTCTGCGCCGAGGAGCCGACGCGCGAGACCGACAGACCGACGTTCACCGCCGGGCGGATGCCCTGGTAGAACAGATCGGTTTCCAAGAAGATCTGACCGTCGGTGATCGAGATCACGTTGGTCGGAATATAGGCCGACACGTCGTTGGCCTGGGTCTCGATGACCGGCAGCGCGGTCAAGGAACCGCCGCCACGGGAATCGTTGAGCTTGGCGGACCGCTCGAGCAGACGCGAATGGAGATAGAACACGTCGCCGGGATAGGCTTCGCGGCCCGGCGGGCGGCGCAGCAGAAGCGACATCTGGCGGTAGGCGACGGCCTGCTTGGAAAGATCGTCGTAAACGATCAAGGCATGCATGCCATTGTCGCGGAAATATTCGCCCATGGCGCAACCGGCGAAGGGCGCCAAGAACTGCATCGGAGCAGGGTCGGACGCAGTCGCCGCGACGATGATCGAATATTCCAGCGCGCCGTGCTCTTCGAGCACCTTCACGAATTGCGCGACGGTCGAGCGCTTCTGGCCGATCGCCACGTAGACGCAATAAAGCTTGGCGTTCTCGTCCGTCCCCTGGTTGAGGGACTTCTGGTTCAAGATCGCGTCGAGCGCGACAGCGGTCTTGCCGGTCTGACGGTCGCCGATGATCAGCTCGCGCTGGCCACGGCCGATCGGGATCAAGGCGTCGATGGCCTTGAGGCCGGTCGCCATCGGCTCATGCACCGACTTGCGGGGAATGATGCCCGGCGCCTTCACGTCGACGCGGGCGCGGTGGTCGGCCACGATCGGGCCCTTGCCGTCGATCGGATTGCCGAGCGCATCGACGACGCGGCCGAGCAGACCCTTGCCGACGGGAACGTCCACGATGGCGCCGGTGCGCTTGACCGTCTGGCCTTCCTTGATGTCGCGGTCGGTGCCGAAAATAACGATACCGACATTGTCGCTTTCGAGATTCAGCGCCATGCCCTGCGTGCCGCTTTCGAACTCGACCATCTCGCCCGCTTGGACGTTGTCGAGCCCGTAGACGCGGGCGATACCGTCACCGACGGACAGAACCTGCCCGACTTCGGTGACTTCAGCTTCATTACCGAAACTGGCGATCTCGTTCTTGAGGATCGACGAAATTTCAGCGGCGCGGATATCCATCAGCCGACCTCTTTCATACGTGTGCGAATCAGATTGAGTTTAGTCTTCAAGGACGAGTCGACCATCCGGGAGCCGAGCTTGACGATGAGGCCGCCAAGGATCGACGGATCGACCTTGATGGCGACTTCGACACTCTGGCTTCCCGCGACGTCCACAAGAGCGCTCTTCAGCGCCTCGACATGCGCGTCCTTCAAAGGTTCGGCGACCGTGACTTCGGCGCGGGTCACTCCGCGCGAGGCATCGTAAAGACGCTCATAGCCAGCAATCATGTCTTCGATAGCGAACAAGCGGCGCTTGGTGGCGACCAGCTTGAGAAATTTGGCGGCTTGACCCGCGATTCCCGCCTTGGTGAGAATGGCGCCGAGCGCGGCGACTTGCTCCGCGGCGGTGAACACCGGGCTCTTCACGAACCGGACGAGATCGCTGCTTTCGGCGAGCAGCGCACGGAAGCCCGCGAGATCGGCCGCGACTTGGTCCGTCGTCTTGGATTCCTTGGCAAGTTCGAACAAGGCTTGCGCATAGCGCCCGGACATTCCCGAGACGAGTGTTTCCTCTTTCGCCAATCGCTGCCCCTAAATTCTATCGACACGCTCGCGAGCTCAGGCAAATCGAGCGGACAGATTGTCCGCGATTTGCAAGCAAGCGATGCGTTGCTGAGGATGCGGGGTGATGTCTAAGGCTCCACCCCGCTCGGCGACGGGTCCGTAACATAAGGCTTTTTCATGTGCAACCCTGACTCGGCCGTCTGGGCCAAGGATCTCGCCGGCCCGGGGACAAGCCGGGTTTCACAACTGCGGACCTCCAGGGCAAAACCAAAACGTGTTAAATTAAAATATTGAAATCAAAAAGATTTTTTAATTTCTCGAATTTGCGGAGTGCGGGCGGATTTTGCCGCCACGGATTCCTGGCGCAGCCGCCAAACCACCCGTGGCGAAGATATTTCGCGCGTTTTGGCCGTATCGAGGCCACCGCTTTCGAAAACATGCGCGTAAGAGCGCTCCGGAAAAGACGAAAGCCGCCGGAGCGGCCGGCGGGGGACGCCCCCGCAATGGCATTCTTCCCTTCCGCGCGCCATGGGTTTATGCAGCCTGTTCTGATTCACGAGAAGAGACGGCGGGAAAAGGCATGGCGGGCCATAGTCAGTTTAAGAACATCATGCACAAGAAGGGCAAGCAGGACGCGATCCGCTCCAAGCTCTTCTCGAAACTGGCCCGCGAAATCACCGTGGCGGCCAAGATGGGCCTGCCCGATCCGGCCATGAACGCCCGTCTTCGCGCCGCCGTGCTCGCGGCCCGCGCGGAAAACATGCCCAAGGACAATATCGACCGCGCCATCAAAAAGGCCTCGGGCGCCGATGCCGAAAATTACGACGAGGTGCGTTACGAAGGCTATGCGCCGGGCGGCGTCGCGGTGATCGTCGAGGCGCTGACCGACAATCGCAACCGCACGGCCGGCGAAGTGCGCTCGTATTTCACCAAATCGGGCGGCGCCTTGGCCGAAACCAACGCGGTCTCCTTCATGTTCGACCATGTCGGGCTGATCGAATTCGACGCCAAGGTTGCGACTGAGGACCAAATGCTGGAGGCCGCCATCGACGCCGGTGCCGACGACGTAACATCGAGCGAACACGGCCACGAGATCGTGACGTCGATCGAGGCCCTCCGCTCCGTAGCGCAGAAGTTGGAGGCCAAATTCGGCGAGCCGCGCAAGGCCGTGCTCGGCTGGAAGCCGCAAAACACCATTCAGGTCGACGACGAGGCGGGCGAGAAAATCCTGAAACTGATCGGCGCGCTGGAAGACAACGATGACGTGCAGACGGTCTATGCGAATTTCGAGATTTCGGAAGCGCTGATGAAGAAGATGGGGGGCTGAGGCCCAGCCATTACACAAAGGTGTGCAAACTTGGAGCGTCCCCGCCGGGGGCGCTCTTTCGCATTCTAGTGCACGGAGTCAGTCGGATGGTTCAGGCAGTCGCCTGAGCTTTGCGAGGATGGTTTCGCGGGTTTCGTCCAGATGAAGGGCGTGGGATCGGCGTTCTGACGTCGAATATAGGCGCGAATGGCGCCCTGAAGGTCGGCGACCGACTTGAAGACGCCTCGCCGGATAGTCCTACGGGTCAG
>JBEKFQ010000039.1:0-31334 GCA_050013235.1 Beijerinckiaceae bacterium | reverse complement strand
AAAGGTGTGGCAAAACTCTTGAGGGGCGCCGATGTCGAGATCATTAAACGATCAGACGCGGCAAAGGGGTTCGTTCTTCTGCCACGCCGCTGGGTCGTCGAGCGGACATTCGCATGGCTCGGTAGGTGCCGCCGCTTGGCCAAGGATTTTGAAACCAAGACCAGAAAGGCGCTATTAGACCCCTACGGGCGTAAATCAGCGAGGATTGTTTGATGAGTTCGGATTTTGGCGATTGTCTGCGGCCGTCATATTCCATTCGCAGGCTTGGCAGTCTTCGGAACATTTCCGCTTTCTTTAGGTTTAGCCGAAAGCGCTTTAGTCATGTCCGCTCGGAAAGTGACGATTTCTGCAACGATACTCTTTTTTCGTTCTGCCACCGCATCGCGCACGACCTTTTCCATGTCCGCTTTGGCTGCCCCATAGAACGCCATGCCGAGGCTGACATACTTCTTTTCCGCGTCAGAACATTTCGTAATCACAACCTGCGCCAACGTTTCCGCGCTTTCATTTGAAAACGGCACTATCTCTCTCATTTGCGTTCGCAAGCAGTTGTCATGCTCGGCAGCAGCTTCTTTTAGGAGTCGGTCCCGCTCTTGCTCAGCTGCCGTGGCTTGTTGCTGCCGAGCAACTTCGGCTTCCGTAACTTCGGGATTAGGACTCGACACAGTTGGAGCCGCTGGCGCGGTCTGCGGCATAGGAGCCGCGCTTCTCATTACGGGTCTCGGCTTTTTGGGTGTCGCCGCAACGGGCTCACCTATGTTTTCGTGAACGCATCGCACGAGAGCCGGCAGCGTTTGCGCGGTGTTAGTCAGGGCAAATTGAAAGAGTTGCCCGTTCGCGAACGCCGTCATTTGAGACGCCCCGCGAAAGCGACGGATCAGCTCCGATGTGGTGGGCATCTGGACCACGACTAGGCGCGGCGGAACAACCGAACCGTAGACGTGGAAAGGCCCTCGCCCGTCGAAGGTCAAGTCAATGGGGATGGTCTGTCCGGGGCTGAGCTGCCAGTTCTGATGCGTAAAACCCAAAGACCAGCCGAAGTTGCGATTGACAGAAACCAAGAAGTAAATGCCGCTGGCGTAAGTAGCGCCCAATACGCAGTGACTAAAGGCGCCAGTCGCATCGTCGGTGTAAGCGCCGCCGCTCCAATTGCCGATGCTCAACGGCTTGATAGGTCCCGCAGCGTATGCCGAACTTGCGAGCAGAGCCGCTCCAAAAATACTTGCCCATGGAGGAAGTTTAAACAAAACAATGACCCCCTCATTGCGCATTCATCGCATCACGATTAAGAATTCTCAATCTTGATCTCGACCGGCGCTTGATACTCCGGCTTCGCGGTAGGGTCATCACTGACCCTACCCTCGTCTAGCATATCCCTTGTTTGAGGGGCTAGTCCTTTGGGTGTGATCATCGAACCTCGCCAGTCTTGAGACGGCGGGCGGCTGGCGATTTCCCCGAATTTCCGATTTCTGCTTACCGGGTGGCCGCCCTTGTTCGGCAAAATGCGCGCCAAGCGCCGTCGAATTGTAATACCAATTGTAAGACCGTGCCGCGCCATGAAAAATTTAGTTCAATAAAATCAATCTACTATTAGTTAAGTTGGTCGGAGTGAGAGGATTCGAACCTCCGACCCCCTCGTCCCGAACGAGGTGCGCTACCAGGCTGCGCTACACTCCGACATTCGCCGGGGCACATGATCCCCGGCTATTCAGTGCGCCGCTTATAGCGAGGGGTTTGGCTGGGCACAATGGGAAAAACGCGATGACGTGCCGCCGGGTGGTTGCGCTGGGCCCGCGCAGTCTTACCTTGGGCTCGAGAGTTTTGGGGTTCGGGAATTTTGCCTGGAAAGGCCAAGTGCGATGATATCAGCGCCTGCCGTTTCGGCGGAAGCCGGGTTCTCCGTACAGATCGAGGGGCTCCGCTGCGCCTCTTGCGTGGGCAAGGCCGAACGGGCTTTGCGGGCATTGCCGGGGATTTCCCGGGCCGATGTCAATCTTGCCACTGGCGCCGCGGCGATTGAATTTGACGCGGCGGCGGCTCCAACGCGCGCTGCGCAGGCGGTGGTGGCGGCGATCGCTCAGGCCGGATTCAAGGTGGTGCCGGTGGAGCGGCAGCTCGCGCTCACCGGTCTGCATTGCGCGTCATGCGTTGGAAAAGTCGAGGCTGCGCTTGCCAGCCAGCCCGGCGTTCTCGAAGCAGACGTCAATCTCGCCACGAGCCGCGCCCGGATCGTGCTGTTGGACCCCTCCATCGATCTCGCCGGTCCAGTGCGGCGGGCGGGCTATGGCGCGGAAGAGGTCGGGCCTGACACCGGCGCCAACCGGAAGGCGAGAACCAACTCCCAGCGCGCGGAGATGGAAGCTTTGACGCGCGACGTTTGGCTTGCCGCCGCGCTCAGCCTGCCTTTGTTTCTCGTCGAAATGGGCGGCCATCTCGTGCCGGCATTCCATATGGCGATCATGGGCGCTCTCGGCATGGGGCGGTTGCTTGTTGCTGAGTTGGGGCTCGCCACTCTCGTGCTGTTTGGTCCCGGCCGCCGCTTTTTTACGGCGGGTCTCGCGAGCCTGTGGCGCCTGTCGCCCGACATGAATGCCTTGGTCGCGCTGGGCGCGGGCGCGGCCTATTTGTTTTCGGCTTTTGTCACGCTTTGGCCCCGGCCGGCCGCGGGCTCGAATGTCTATTTCGAGGCCTCGGTGGTCATCGTCACCTTGATTTTGACCGGGCGTTTGCTCGAGGCGCGGGCGCGGGGGCGGGCGGGCGCAGCCATCGAGCGGCTGGCGGGCTTGCGCCCCGAGACGGCCCATCGCGTCACGAATACCGGCGCCGTGCTCGACGTGCCGGCGGAAAGTTTGCGGGCCGGCGACCGCGTGATGGTGAAACCGGGGGAGCGGGTCCCGGCCGATGGCTGGGTCCTCGAAGGCGAGAGCTATGTCGATGAATCCATGCTGACCGGCGAGGCCAATCCCGTGGCCAAGGCCATTGGCGCCGAAGTCACCGGCGGCTCGGTCAATGGCAGCGGCAGCTTTGTCTTCATCGTGGAGCGGACCGGCGGCGACACCGTTCTCGCCCGGATCATTCGCATGGTGGAGACGGCCCAAGGCACGAAATTGCCGGTGCAAGCTTTGGCCGACCGCGTGACCGCCTGGTTCGTGCCCGCCGTGATGGCGATTGCGACGGTCACCTTTTTCGTCTGGCTCGCGGTGGGGGCAACGCTTGGCTTCGCGCTGATCAATGCGGTGGGCGTGCTGATCATTTCCTGTCCTTGCGCCATGGGGCTCGCAACGCCGGTCTCGATCATGGTGGCGACGGGGCGGGCGGCGGAACTCGGCATTTTGTTCCGCCAGGGCCGGGCGCTTCAATTGCTCGGTCAGGTCACTTTGGTCGCCTTCGATAAGACCGGCACCTTGACGATTGGCAAGCCGGGGCTCACGGCTTGCGAGCTTCAGCCGGGGTTTTCGCGGGACGACGTGCTGGCGCTCGCGGCGGCGCTCGAGGCACGCTCGGAGCATCCCGTTGGCGCGGCGATTGTTGCCGCCGCGCGCGCGGACGGGCTTGCCCTGCCCGATATCGAGACTTTCGCGGCGCGGCCGGGGTTGGGGATCGCGGGCCGGGCCGGCGGGCGCGATGTGCTCGTGGGGACAGCCCGGCTGATGCGCGAGGCGGGTGTGGAGTGCCTGGACCGGCCGGGTCCCGGCGCTGCTGTCTTCGTGGCCATCGGCGGCCAGCTCGCGGCCGTCATGAGCATCGCGGACGCCATCAAGCCCGATGCGGCGGCCGTGATCGCGGCGTTGCACGCCAAACATATTGCCACCGCCATGATCACGGGGGATTCTCAAACCGTTGCCAGCGCGGTTGCGGGCCAGCTTGGAATCGATCAGGTCGTTGCCGGGGTTCTGCCGGGGGATAAGGCCGCCGCCCTCAAGGCGCTGCCAGGGGGGCTCAGAGCCTTTGCCGGCGATGGCATCAACGATGCGCCCGTGCTTGCCGCGGCGGATGTCGGAATCGCGTTAGGCACGGGCACCGATGTCGCCATCGAGGCGGCGGATGTGGTTTTGATGGCGGACCGGCTCGATTCGGTGCCGCGCGCGATCGGCCTGAGCCGGGCCACGATGCGCAATATCAAGCAGAATCTGTTTTGGGCTTTTGCCTATAATATCGTGCTGATCCCCGTCGCGGCTGGGGTTCTCCACGCACCCTTTGGCATCACGCTTTCGCCCATGCTCGGGGCGGGGGCGATGGCCATGTCGTCGGTATTCGTGGTGACCAATGCACTCCGGCTGCGGCGGTTTGGAGCTAGAGCATGTCCCGAAAAAGTTGAAGACTTTTTCGATCGAGGACATGCTCTAACTTCTTAAAAAGAGAGCGAATTCTTATCACTTTGGTGATTCCACCAAAGTGGAAAGCGCTCTAGCGAAATTTAACCCGGCGGGTTCGCGAGATGTCCGGCCGCCGCCTCGTCGCAAAACACGATCAACCGGCCGGCGGTCTCGACTTGCGAGGCGGGCAAGGCGGGATCCTTGTCCATCAGGCGGGTCAGCATCTCATGTTTCGCGGCCCCCGCCACGAGAAAGGCCACCGTGCCGCTCGAGGCCAGCGCGGGATAGGTGAGGGTGATCCGGGGTTCGGGCTTGGCGCCGATGACGGCGGTGACCCAACGGTCTTTTTCCAACAGCGCTGATGTGCCGGGAAACAGCGAAGCGGTATGGCCGTCGTCGCCGAGGCCCAGCAGGCTGACGGCGAAGAGAGGCCGGGCGAGATCGAGCGTCGTCTTGCCGTAAAAATCCTGAAGCGTGTGCTCATAGGCGGCCGCGGCGGCTTCGGGCGAGGCGGCCGATGTATCGACCGCATGGACATTTTCGGCCGGAATGGGCACCCGCGAGATCAATGTCTCGCGGACCATGCGGTAGTTGCTGTCTCGATGGTCATGGGGAACGAAACGCTCGTCGCCGAAGAACAGATGCACGCGCTCCCAATCCACGGCGCGGCGGTAGTGTTCGGTGGCGAGCAGAGCGTAGAGCTTTTTGGGGGTTGAGCCGCCGGACAGGTTGAGGGCAAAGCGGCCCGTGCTGGCGCCGATTTGCTGGACCAGCCAGGTGCCGATCCGCGCCGCAAGCTCGTCCGGGTCCGCGGTCACATCCAAATCGGGCCTCGGCATCGGCGTCCCCGCTGCGGTCAGTTTTTTAGCAAACAAACGACGGGAGCGCCGTCCGCACCCGCCGGCGCTCCCGTGCTCTCTTTTTAAGAGGTTTGAGCATGTCCCCGATCGAAAAAGTCTGCAACATTTTCCGAAAAATGCTCAGCCTTCGTGTTTGGCGATCTGCAGGCGGGCCGCCTCGAGCACCTTCGCCGGCGTGAAGCCGAATTTGGCGAGAAGATCTTTCAGCGGGGCCGAGGCGCCGAAACTATGCATGCCGATGATGGTCCCGGAAGGGCCGGCATAGCGGTTCCATCCGAGCACAGCGGCTTGCTCCACGCAAACCCGGGCCTTGATCGCCGGCGGCAGCACGTGATCGCGATAGGTCTGGTCTTGCTCTTCGAACAATTCCCACGACGGCATGCTGACGACACGGGCGGCGATCCCCTCGGCTTTCAAAGCCTCGTAAGCGCCGAGGCAGAGCTGCACCTCGCTGCCGGTGCCAATCAAGATGACGCGCGGCGTACTGCCTTCGGGGGCGTCCGCCAGAACATAGGCGCCCTTTTCGAGGCCTTTCGCCGGGGCATAAACCGAGCGGTCCAACGTGGGCATTGCTTGCCGGCTCAAGATGAGGGCGGCGGGCCGGTGGGTTTGGCTGAGGATGATCCGGTAGGCTTCCGAAACTTCATTGGCATCGGCCGGCCGGAGGGTGAGAAGGCCGGGGATCGAACGCAGGCCCGCGAGATGTTCCACCGGCTGATGCGTCGGCCCATCTTCCCCGACCCCGATGGAATCATGGGTGAAGACGTTGAAGTTCGGGAGCTCCATCAAAGCCGACAGCCGGATTGGCGGGCGCATATAGTCGGAGAAGACGAGAAAGGTCGAGCCAAAGGCGCGCAATCCCGCCAAGGCGAGGCCGTTGACGGCCGCGCCCATGCCATGCTCGCGAATGCCGAAATGGATGTTCCTGCCACCGGGGGTCTTGGCTTGCAGCGGCGGCGCGCCGTTGATCCAAGTCTTGGTCGAGGGCGCAAGATCGGCCGAACCGCCGATGAACCAGGGGCAGATGTTCGCGATGGCATTGATGACCGTGCCGGAGGCTTCCCGCGTGGCAAGTCCCTTGGCGTCGGCCGGGAAGACCGGAAGGGCATCTTCCCAGCCTTCGGGCATTTTGCGCGCGACAATCCGTTCGATCTCGCCGGCAAGGCTGGGGTCGCTTGCCCTCAGCGCGGCGAGGGAGGCTTTCCAAGCCGCGTTCAGGGCCGCGCCGCGTTGCCCAAGGCCTTGGGCGAAATGCGCGAGGACGTCGTCCGGCACGAGGAAAGAAGCTTCTTCCGGCCAGCCGTAGAATTTTTTCGCGCCGCGGATTTCTTCCGCGCCCAAGGCGTCGCTATGGGCTTTGTGGGTTCCCTGCTTGGTCGGCGCGCCATAGCCGATCACGCTGTCGACGATGATCAGCGTCGGCTTGTCCGTGGTGGCTTTGAACGTATCGAATGCGGCAAGAATGGCGCTGGTGTCGTTGGCGTCTGGCACACGCTGGACGTGCCAGCCATAGGATTCGAAGCGTTTGGCGACATTTTCGGAGAAGGCGATACCGGTATGGCCTTCGATGCTGATCGTATTGGAATCATAGATCCAACAGAGGTTCGAAAGCCCCAAATGGCCGGCCAAGGATGCGGCCTCGCTGGCGACGCCTTCCATCAGGTCGCCATCGCTGCAGAGCGTGTAGACATTGTAATCGAAGAGAGCCGCGCCCTCTTTGTTATAACGCGCGCCGAGCCAGCGCGGGGCCATGGCCATTCCCACACTATTGCCGCAGCCGGCTCCCAGCGGCCCCGTCGTGGTCTCGACGCCGGGCGTGAACCCATATTCGGGATGGCCGGGCGTCTTGCTGGAAATTTGACGGAAGTTCTTGATGTCGTCGAGCGAAATGGCCGGCTCGCTGCTGCCGGCCTCGGCCTTGACGCCGGCAAGATGGATCAAGGAATAAAGCAGCATCGAGGCATGGCCGCAGGAGAGCACGAACCGGTCGCGGTTGGGCCATTGCGGGTCCGAGGGATCGTAGCGCAGCACCTTGTTCCACAGCGTATAAGCGACCGGGGCAAGCGCCATGGGCGCGCCGGGATGGCCGGAATTCGCCTTTTGGATGGCGTCCATCGTGAGGGTTCGGATCGTATTGATCGCGATTTGATCCAGCGATTGATCAGCAAAGGCTGTTTCGGGGATCACGGATTCTGTCGCGGCAGTCGCCATACGTAAATTCTCCAACGCCTTTGGCACGAATGTGCCGGCAGGGGGCAGGATTCAGCCGTTCCCGCCACCAGGTTAAGCTCGCTATACATGTTGAATGCACGTTTTTAACGCGTGTTCTTCAGATTTCGTGCCTTCAAATCACGCCGTGGGGGAAAAGTCATCCGGAACATGCCCGAGTGCCAAGTTATAGCTTGGCCAGACCTATCCTAAGGCCGCTCGATGTCCAGGGGGATCTCCGCAGTGAGCTTGAAGCCTCCGGGGGCATATTCGACATCGACCTTGGCGCCGATCTGCTGAGCGAGAACCCGGGTGAGGATCATCGATCCAAAGCCATGGCGAACCGGAGGTGCCACCAAGGGACCGCCGGACTCCCGCCAATGGCAGACCAAGATGCGCTTACCTGTGCCGGGGTGGACGCTCCAGGTCACCTTGACGTGCCCGTCTGCCGTGCTCAAGGCGCCATGCCGGAAGGCGTTGGTGGTGAGTTCGTGGATCGTCATCCCCAAGGGCACGGCGAGTTGGGAGGGCAATTCGACGTCCGGGCCTTCCAACGCGATCCGACTCGAATCCCCTTCGCAATAGATCCCGATCTCTTGCCGCAAAAGATGGGGGAACGAGACGAATTGTTGGATTTCCTCGGTCAGCAGGGCATGGGTGCGGGCGAGAGACGAAATCCGCCCGCTGAAGGCCCATTGATAGTCTTCGATCGTCTCGGCGGTCCGGGCGGTGGAATTCATCACGCCTTGGACGGTCGCCAACGTGTTGCGGACGCGGTGATGAAGCTCGCGCACGAGGAGAGCCTGTGATTTTTCCGCAATGACGTGGCCGGTGACATCGTTCCCGTCGATGAAAATACCGGTGACCGCGCCATCCTCGCCGAAAATCGGCTGATAGACGAAATTAATATAGCATTCCTCCAATGCTCCGTCGGGCACCCGCGCAAACTCCACGCGCATTTGCTTGCCGGCAAACGGTGTGCCGGTTTGGTAGACTTGCTGAAGCAGATCCCAAAAAGGCTGGCCTTCGGCCTCGGGAATGGCCTCTCGGAACGGGCGTCCGCCGATGTCGCGGAAGCCGGTCAACGCTGTGAAAGCCGTGTTGGCGAGTTCGAATCGTAAATCCGGCCCGCGCAAGACACACATGAAACTCGGCGCCTGCATGAATAAATTGTGCAGTAAAGTGCTTTCCGCCAGACACGATGTTTCAAGCGCCTTGATTTGTCCGGCGCGCCGCGGAATCCCGGTGCCGGGCGGCGTGGTCTCATCTTCCGCCGTCTTGATTTGGCGCGGGCGGGTAATATCTTGGCTATGTTGAAGAATTTGGCTATGTTGAAGAATATGGGCGATCTTCCCCGCTTTGCCGGGGACAGGCAGATGCGAGCAACTCCAGTGCCTGTCGCCGAAACCGCGGTTGGCGGGAATGGGATATTGGAGCACGGGGATGAAATCGGCTTGGCCAGTGGCGCACACCCGGTCGAGTGAATTCCGGAGCAGACGTCCGCTTTCGCCCAAATGGGGAAAGGCCTCGAAAATGTTCAAGCCCACCAAGGCCGCCCGGTCTCGTCCGGCCGCCGCGATAAAGGCTTGGTTCATGTCGACAATATCGAATTTGGCCGTCATCAGCATGAGCGGTGCCGGGGTCAAATCGAAGACGGTTTGAAAATCAATAGTCTCCTTTCCCGGCACGCTTTTGACTCCAAGAGACTTTGGGCGATCTTGCCCTTAAGCTTCAATGATATATGTTATATCTATCGCGCAGCTAAGGAAAAGCAAGGCACTTCGGCGCGTTTCGCGAAGGATCTAAACCCTGAGGTGTAACGCTGCCGCCCATTGGATCGTGACGCGCAATGCCGGATTTCCAGTCGTTCTTGGATAGCCTGCGGCGGTTTCGCAGCCTCCGCGACGCGCCGGAATGATCGCGCGCCGCCGGTTTATCGAGCTTTTGGCTGCCGCGCCCTTTGGCGGATGGGCGGCGGCGGCGTCCGGTTCGGACTTTGCCGCTTTTCTTCAGACGTTTTGGCCGCGGGCCCGGGAAAAAGGCGTGAGCCGTGCCACGTTTGATGCTGTCACCGGAGGCTTGACGTTGGATTCGAGCTTGCCGCAAGCCTCGGGCAGCCAGCCGGAATTCGATCGCCCGCTTCAGGCCTATTTCAAGGAGGCGGTTTCCGCGGCCAGGATCGCGGAGGGGCGCCGGGCCGCCATGACTTGTGCCTCCGCTTTGCGGGCGGGCGAGGCCCATTTTGGAGTGCCCGCTGAAATTGTGCTCGCGGCCTGGGCGATGGAGAGCGATTTCGGCCGCTCGCGGGGCAAACGCGACATTTTCCGCACGCTCGTCACACAAGCTTTTACGCGCCCGGACCGGCCGCTGTTTCGCGACGAATTCATCGAGGCCCTGCTGATCTTGGAGTCCGGGCAGGCCAGCCGCGCGCAAATGACGGGATCCTGGGCGGGGGCCATGGGCGATCCGCAATTTTTGCCATCGGCCTATCGTAAATATGCGGTCAGCGCGTCTGGAGACGCGAAGGCTCCGGATATTTGGACGAGCCCGCCCGATATTCTGGCGTCCATCGCCAATTTCCTTAAGCTGTCGGGATGGCGGCCGGACCGGCCTTGGGCCAAGGAAGTGCTGCTTCCAGATCGCTTTCCCGTCCCAGCGCTGCATGCCCGGATGGCGGAATGGGCGGCGGAAGGGGTCCGGCCGGCCTCCGGCGCGCTGCCGGCCGACGGCGAGGCCGCTCTCTTCCTTCCCTCGGGGGCCGATGGTCCCGCCTTCTTGCTGTTCGAGAACCATTGGATCCTGAAGCAATATAATAATTCGGATTCCTATGCTTTATCGCTCGGTGTGCTAGCGCAGCGGATCGCGGGGGGGCCGGCACTCGCGCGGGCCTGGCCGGAGCGCGTGGTCAATTTGTCCCGGACGGACAAAGCCTTCATTCAAGCGCGCCTTGCGGCGCTTGGTCTCTATGATGGTGCCGCGGATGGCAAGTTTGGGCCGTCCTCGCGCGATGCGATCCATGCTTTTCAAAGACGCGCCGGCATTAGCCCCGCTGATGGTTTCGCCACCCCGGCGCTGGTCCAGAACCTGCGAGCCGCCACCCCATGAGCGGAGGCTACTTCGATATGTCCGGTTGAACCGTGTTTGGGGAGATGGTGTCTTTGCCTGGCGTGACTTGTGGGCCGCCCGTGATGCCATCCGTGTACATTTCGAGGCAAGTCAAGACTTCGACATAGCTGGGACTTGGCGCGCGCGCTTGTTCGACGCAGATCTGTTTGTATTGCGCACCGAATTTAGACCAGCGCTGCGTCAGCTCGTCCTTCGCATTCCGCTCGTCTTGGATACAGCCTTTATAGCCGATATCCTTGTCTTGCCCTTGCAAACCGAATTTTTCGGCGTCGCGGCACGAGCCCTCGACGTTGAAATCAGGCACGCCGCCGGAGGCGCGAGGGGCTGCTTGCGCGAAAGAGCCCGCCATCGCGGCCGCGAGAATTACGGCACGGATCGTCAGGGAGGGGATGGACATCGGCGTCTCCAAAGCGGCGGGATGATGACGTTTTATGCGATAGTGCCTAGATCGACGGCTGGTTCAAGCGAGCTTTCATCGAGACCAAAGCCAGTAAACGCGGTCCAAGGTGCTTGCAAGCCGCGCCGCCGCCTGCTTAGGCTAAAATTCAAATGCGGGGCGGAATTGTTCCCACACTGTCAAGTTTTCGTTTTCCGCGGGGTTTATGACGGCTTAGGTCCGTCAAGCCAATAGTCCCGCCAGCAAGGAGAGCTCGATGCGAGCGGCATTTCGTTTTCTTTCGATCCTATTGTGCGTGGCGAGTTGCGGCGCGGGCGCTAGAGCCGCGGTCAATTGCAAGGACCCGTCGGGTTTTCCCGTTTGGCTCGAGGGTGTCAAGCAGGAGGCGATCGCGCAGGGCATTCCGGCTAGCGTGGTCAATGAAACGCTCGATGGTATTGCCTTCGACCCCAGCATTATCCGGCACGATCGCGGGCAGGGGGTCTTCCGGCAAAGTTTCGAGCAATTTTCCGGCCGCATGGTCCCGCCGCGCCTGCCTAAGGCGCGCGCGATGATGAAGCGTTATGCGCCGGTTTTCGCGCGGATCGAGAAGGATTATGGCGTCTCGGCACCGGTTCTCGTGGCGATTTGGGGGCTCGAGACGGATTTTGGGGCCGTCACCGGTAATTTTCCGACGGTCCGAGCGATTGCGACGCTCGCCTACGATTGTCGCCGGTCGGAGATGTTTCACACCGAATTGCTCGATGCGCTACGTCTTGTCGCGCGCGGCGATGGGACCGTCGACACGATGCGCGGCGCCTGGGCCGGCGAACTCGGACAGACGCAATTCATGCCGTCGAGCTATCTCAAATATGCGGTGGATTTCGATGGCACTGGCCACCGCGATCTCATTCACAGCGTGCCGGACGTTCTGGCCTCGACCGCGAATTTCCTCAAGAACCATGGCTGGCAGCGCGGGGCCGGCTGGGCACCCGGCGAGCCGAATTTCGCGGCGATTCAAGAGTGGAATAAATCCGCGGTTTATTCCAAGACGATTGCGCTCTTTGCCACCAGACTGACGGAGACTCAGGAGGCCCAATAGCTTCAAGCCCTGCGGAGCTACCCCAGCGCCGTGCGCAGGACGCAAAGGGACGCAGACTCCTTTGCAGAAGCGGAACGGCTTGCGCGCCTAAAGCGTTGCCAGGTAGTTCGATGAATTTAAGGAGGTCGTCATGCGTTTCGTTTTGGGTTTGATTGTTGGCATCGGCCTCACGATTGGCGGCGCTTATCTCGTCGATACAGTGCATAGCGCGCCGGGTCCCGATCAAAAAGAGGCCGCTCGCATGGTCAATTGGGGGGTCGTGAGCGACAATTTGCGCGCCCTATCGACCTCTGTGCAGGACGGCTGGGCTCGCCTCACGGGGCATTCTCACTAGAGCCTTCCCACAAAAGTTGCGGACTTTTGTGACCGGTGAGACGCTCTAACTTCTCATAAAAAGCGAGTTCTGTCGCCTCGGTGAGTCCGCCCGGGCGGAACGCGCTCCAAGCGCGACGCATCCGGCGTCGCAGTAGGGGCAGGTTGTCCTGACCGCGATCGTCACGAACGAGTTCCTTTCGAGAGACGCAAATCTTTCAATAGACGCAAGTCCTTCAATAGACGTCGGCTTGATAACGTCCGGCCTTCCTCAGTTCCGCGACGAAGCTTTTCGCCGCCGCCTCGTCCCGGCCTCCTTCGCCGGCAACGATCTCGACAAGAGTTTTTTCGACATCGCTGGCCATGCGCTTGGCATCGCCGCATATGTAAAAATGTGCTCCGCGTTCGAGCCAGGACCAAAGGTCCTTGGCATCCTCGCGCATTTTGTCCTGGACGTAGGTCTTTTTGTCCGCGTCGCGCGACCAGGCGAGGGATAGTTTGGTGAGCACCCCTTTATCGAGAAAGCTCTCCATCTCGTCTTCATAAAAGAAATCCGCCGCGCGGCGCTGATGGCCATAAAACAGCCAAGCCCCGCCCTTAGCGCCCGTTGCGGCCCGTTCGTGCAAGAAGGCGCGGAAAGGCGCGACGCCGGTGCCGGGTCCGACCATGATGATCGGCGTATCCGTGCTTTCCGACAAAGCGAAATTATGCGCCTTTTGCACATAGGCCTTGATCGTGCTGGCCGGCGCCAGCCAAGAGGACGCGACGCCGCGCCGGGTGCGGTCGCCAACGATATAACGGACACGATCCACCGTCAGGGAGACGCGGCCGGGTTGCGCCACATGCGAGGACGATGGAATGGCGTCCGAGCGCCCGCTGGCTCAACTCTAACGCAAGCTTGGTGCCCGCCATCCCTTGGCCGATGATGACGAGAGGTTCGCTCATATCCTGACCTGTTGATGGAAGCTAAGCCATTGAATTCGAATTGAAACCATGAGAAGCAGCACCCGTGCCACATGGTCGTCCGCGCCAAATGCCGCATGGGGTCTAATTTTTCGCTTGATCGGAGGGGCGGGATGCAGCATATCACGCGCTCAATTTCGCTGGCTCACCGCCGGTGGTTTTCCGGTTTAAGGTTGAGGCCATGAAAGTCCGTAACTCCCTGAAGTCGCTCCGCGGCCGTCATCGCGACAATCAGCTCGTGCGCCGCAAAGGCCGCGTTTACATCATCAACAAGACGCAGAAGCGCTTTAAAGCCCGCCAGGGCTGAGCGTTTCTCCGCGGGCTGCTGCGCTAGGCGGTCCGCCGGCCGGCTCCTTTATGGGACGGTTAAAGGCCCGCGTTAGCAGGCCTTTTTTCTGGTTGCGCCGGGACGTTCTTCCCTCCGTTCCACCGTTCGCGGCATTTGACCGCTGTCGAAATGCCGCGCTGCCCGGTTCTGCCCGCCATCGTGAAGGTGCTGGACCTTACTGGACGATCAGCGTGCCGGTCATGCCCGCCTCGTAATGGCCGGGGATGTTGCAGTCATATTCCAACTGCGCGGCTTGATCGAATTTCCATGTCATTTCCTTGGTTTCGTGCGCTTTCACGCTCACCGCGTTGGAATCGTGATGGTGCATTGCCGCCATGCCTGCCATCTTCCCCATCCCGGCCATCTCTTTGCGATGAGCCTGTTGTATCGCTTTGTCGCCAAGCGTGAATTCGTGATCGATGTCGCTGGTGTTGGCGATGACGAAGCGGACGATTTCGCCGGTTTTGACTGTCACGATAGTGGGTTGGAAGCTCATGTCGCCCATGGTTATCGTGACGGTCCTTTGCGCCGAACGAGCCTCGCTCGGCCGGCCGAAACTGAAACTGTCCGCATGGGAGGCGTGATGCTCCATAGCCATGGAATGACCGGAACCGGTCTCATCCGCTTGCATCGCGCACAATGGCGCGATGGGGAAAGCCGCCAAGACGAGCAGACGGATAACGGAATTGGGCAGCACGATCGAATTCCTATGTGTTCGGTTCGAGACCCTATTTTATAGGTCTAGCGCCGTTTTTTAGCGGAGACCATGCGGTTTGGCCGAGGATGCATCATGGCTTCGTGATCGTCGAAGCATAGGTGCGATGATCGTTGCGCGACAAAAACCAAGTTTGCGCGGGATTTGAACGTCACCGCTATCCGCTTTGACGTTTCGGCGCGCTCATCCTAGGTTTAGATGAATGGCACCGCATCAGACGATCCAAAAGCTCATTCTTGTCTCGATGGCCCTGTTCGCGCTGGGTGGTCTTTACGCGCGGGCGGATCCTGTGGCCGGGCCGCCCGCCGCCGGGCCTGATTCCCGGACGCCCGAGCCGTCTCCCGGTGGTGACGGATTCCTGCATTTTCCCGGTTTTCCGCCCATCCCGGTCAAACCGCGGGGCCGGGCCGTCGATTCCGCCGGGCAGGACCCGGCCGGCACGTTGGGCCAGGATCAGGGTAAACCGGCCCGCCGTCCCGAGTCCCCGCCGCCCAAGCCCCTCACGCCCGCGGAAAAAGCCGAGTCGATCCGCAAGGCCTTGGCGCCGCGCCCGCCTGTGGCCGAGGTGCGGAGACGCACGCTCGACGGCCTCTATGCCAAGCTCGCCATGGCGCGGGATGAAGACGAGGCCAAAGGGCTGGCGTCCTTGATCGGCGGCATCTGGATGCGCTCCGATTCCGATACGGCCAATCTCTTGATGCAGCGCGCCTCCGCCTCCATCGAGGCGAAGGATTTTCCGCTGGCGCTGAAACTCCTCGACCGCCTCGTCGAGCTTCAGCCGGATTGGGCTGAGGCCTGGAACAAGCGCGCCTCGGTGCGTTTCTTCTCCGGTGATCTCGATGGATCGATGGACGATATCGGCCATGTCCTCAAACTCGAGCCGCGCCATTTCGGCGCCCTCGAAGGCATGGCCGCCATTCTCCAGAGAACCGGATTCGAGAAGCGCGCGCTGGAAGTCTACCGCCGCGCGCTGGCGATCTATCCGCATCAAGAGGCGGTCGAGAAGATCGTGGAGAAATTGACGCTCGAGGTCGAGGGGCAGGGGATTTAGGGCATTTTCCACAAAAGTCGCAGGCTTTTGCGATCGAGAAAATGCTCTCGCGTCTTATGGAGAACGCGCTCCTCGGCAGCCGGCCAGCGCCGGCTGCGCGAGTTGGCTGCTTAGCCCTTCTTAGCCCTTCACCAAGGCCAGCCGCATCATATTGGTGCCGCCGCGTTCGCCAAAGGGAATGCCGCCGATTACGATGATGCTGTCGCCCGCGGCGGCGAAACGTTCGTTGGCCGCGGTGGTGCAGGCGCGGTCGACCATATCGTCGACATTCTCGGCATCTTTGGTGACGAAGGGATAGACGCCCCAAAAGATGGCCAGGCGCCGCGCGGTTTCGATATGCGGCGTCAGCGCCAGGATCGGCGGATTGGCCCGTTCGCGGGCGATGCGGAACGCCGTGGCGCCGCTGGAGGTCCAGGCGACGATGGCTTTCAAATCCAGCGTCTCCGCCATATCGCGGGCGGCGACGGCGATCGCGTCGGCAGCGGTCGGCTCGGGCTTGGCGCGTTGCGAGTTGATGATCGAGCGGTAGAGCGGGTCGCTCTCCACTTCCAACGCGATGCGGTTCATGAAGGCCACGGCCTCCACGGGATATTTGCCCGTCGCGCTTTCGGCCGAGAGCATGATGGCATCCGCGCCCTCGAAAACGGCTTGCGCGACGTCGGACACTTCGGCGCGCGTCGGCATCGGCGCGTTGATCATGCTTTCCAGCATTTGCGTCGCGACGACCACCGGTTTGCCCTGGAGGCGAGCGCGGCGGGTGATGCGCTTTTGCAGGCCGGGCACTTTTTCGAGGGGTAACTCGACGCCGAGATCGCCGCGCGCGACCATCAATCCGTCGGAGAGGGTGATGATTTCGTCGAGCCGGGTGAGCGCCTGCGGCTTTTCGATCTTCGACATGACGAGCGCGCGGCCATCGACGATGGCCTTGATCTCGGCCACGTCCTCCGGCCGTTGGACGAACGAGACGGCGATCCAATCGACTCCGGTATCCAGCGCGGCCTGCAGATCGGCGACATCCTTCGGAGTCATGGCCGAGACGGCGATTTCGGTATCGGGCAGGCTGACGCCCTTGCGGTTGGAAATCATGCCGCCGACATCGACCACGGCGATGGCATGGGTCTCGTCGGCCTCGATGACATGCAAACGCACCTTGCCGTCATCGATGATCACGGCATGGCCGGGCCGCAGCGCCCGCAAAATCTCGGGGTGCGGGAGAAACACCCGCGTTTCATCGCCGGGTTCGGGATCGCTATCGAGGGTGAATCTTGCGCCGGGCAGAAGATCGACAAAAGTTGTGATGAAAGTCCCGATGCGAAGCTTTGGCCCCTGAAGGTCGACGAGAACGGCGGCGGGCCGTCCATGCCGGAGGCCGACCTCGCGAATCGACGCCACGTTCTTAGCCAGCATCTCGTGGCTTGTATGGCTCATGTTGACACGGAAGACGTCGACGCCGGCCAGAAAAAGCTTGTCCAGCATCCCCTCGGCGGTGGAGGCGGGGCCAAGAGTGGCGACGATCTTACAGCGGCGGAGGTGTCTCATGCGTTACCGTCTTGGCGATTGGTCATTGGGGAGGCTGCGGCTGGGCAGGGTCTGTGAGCTGTACGGTCCAATTACGCGAATCCTTACCCGTGTCGATTTCGAAGAACCCGGTCCGGTCGAAGCCTCTGACGAAGCAATCGTTGCGGCCGTTGATCTTAAACTCCCGATCGCGCGTGCACATGAAGGCTTTGCCTTTCCATTCGCCGCCGCGTTCATCCATGGCGTAAGCGTAATAGAACTCCGCTGCAAGCGGTCCCCGGACGAGAGTTTCGCAGGCGCTGGCTTTGATATTCCACCAGCCTTCGCTCACCCAGGTCTCGCCATCGGTGTAAGCGATCGCAATGGAAACCCGGTTACTGGTATTGTTGCAAAGGCGAAAGTCGGCGCGCGCGGCCCCCATCGAGGCGAAAAGAGCCGTGGCCGCCAGGAGATAAAGGGTCTTTGACACGGGAAGATCACTTTCAGATGACAGACTGGTGCGTTTTCAAACTCAATTGGGCCGCGAGCATGGCAAAGTTTAGGGCGCGCGGACCGAATCGATTGGCATCGCGATAGCTTGACCTTGGAATCATAAGAACGTGAGGATTAACATGGCGTCATGGTCTGGGCGAGACGAGACGATGGTTTATGATCCGGTGGAACGGATTGCCGGGGATTCGGCGCCGGGCGTGTTGTTCCTCTGCGACCATGCGTCCAACGCACTGCCGGAGGCTTACGGCACTTTGGGCCTTCCGGCCCAGGAACTCGAGCGCCATATCGCCTACGACATCGGCGCGGCCTTCGTGACACGGCGCCTGGCCAAGCGATTCGGGGCCCCGGCCTTGCTCACGCGATTTTCTCGTCTTTTGATCGATCCCAATCGCGGCGCGGACGATCCGACGCTCGTCATGCGCCTGTCCGACGGGGCAATCGTGCCAGGCAATGCTTATGTCGACGAGGCCGGGATCGCCGATCGCCGCAAAATGTTTTGGCAGCCCTATCGCGATGCCATCCGCGCCACGATCGATGCGATGAGCGCGGAAGGCCCGATCCCGGCGGTCGTGTCCATCCATAGTTTCACACCCTGCTGGAAAGGCGTGCCGCGTCCCTGGGAGTTCGGGGTGTTGTGGGATAGCGACCCCCGTTTCGCCTTACCGCTGATCGAAGGCTTGAAGGACGCGGGTTTCGTGACCGGGGACAACGAGCCCTACGATGGCGCGCTGGAAGGCGATACGCTCGACGAGGAAGTGACGCGGCGCGGCCTCGCGGGCTTGTTGATCGAGGTGCGCCAAGATCTCGTGGCGACGCTCGGCGGCGCCGAAGCGCTGGCGGATCGTCTTGCCGCTGTGCTGGAGCCGCTTCTTCGCCAACCCGCGCTGCACGAATTGTCCTTCTTGCGGTCGAGGACCGGGCGCCATTGAATCCACGGATTCGTCATCTCCCGGAGGCGTTTTGGGAGATTGGAGCCGGCATTTCTCATTCTTGTGCTTGACGCGCGGCTCAGCCCATAGCATGCCCCGTCGCTTCACGGATTGGGGCGATCATGACCAAGGATATTGCGGATAGCGGCGTCGCCGCGGAGGAGCTGAAGCAATTCGTCGAGCGCATCGAGCGGCTCGAGGAAGAGAAAAAAGCGCTTTCGGACGATATCAAGGATGTCTTCGCCGAGCTGAAAGGCCGGGGCTTCGACGTCAAGGCGATCCGGCAGATTTTGCGCATCCGCAAGCAGGACCATTCCGAGCGGATGGAACTCGAGGCGATTCTCGAACTTTACATGAGCGCTCTCGGGATGACCTGACGCGCGCTTGGCGCGGTGGAAAACTTGCCGCAGTGCAAAAGGCTTGGCTTGCTCCTATCTAGGGTGCGGTGCGGCATGCCCCGCGTCATAAGAACATGCCCCGCGTCATAAAAGGAGCCTTCGATGCCGTCCACGACCCCAAAGCTGTTCACGCCGTTCCGGTTGGGCGAACTTGATCTGCCCAATCGCATCGTCATGGCGCCGCTCACCCGCAATCGCGCCACCCATGGCACGGATGCGCCGAATGCCCTGAATGCCGAATATTACCGGCAGCGTGCCACGGCCGGCCTGCTCATTACCGAGGCCACGCAGATTAGCCAGCAAGGCCAGGGCTATATCTGGACGCCGGGCATTTACACTGAAGCGCAGGTCGAGGGATGGCGCGGGGTGACCCAAGCCGTGCATGAGGCCGAGGGGCGGATTTTCATCCAGCTTTGGCATGTCGGACGGGTGTCCCATACCTCGTTGCAGCCTGGAGGCGGGCAGCCCGTGGCGCCTTCGGCGATTCGCGCCAAGACGAAAACCTTCGTGGAATCGGGCTTTGTCGATGTCTCCGAGCCGCGTGCGCTGGATTTGGAAGAAATTCCCCTGATCGTGCGCGATTACGTGAAGGCTGCCGAAAATGCCGCGCGAGCGGGGTTCGACGGGGTCGAAATCCATGCCGCCAACGGCTATCTCCTCGATCAATTCATGAAGGATGGGTCGAACCACCGCACCGATTCTTATGGCGGCTCCATCGAGAACCGCGTCCGGCTGACCCTTGAAGTGACGGATGCCATTCTCCGCGTGCTGCCCAAGGGCAAAGTGGGCATCCGGATTTCGCCGGTCAGTCCCGCCAATGATGCGGAGGATAGCCAGCCGGAAAAGCTGTTCTTCCACCTCGTCGAGGAATTGAACAAGCGCGGCATTGCCTATGTCCATGCCATCGAGGGCGCCACCGGGGGTCCGCGCGGCAACCGTCCTTTCGACTTCGCCGCTTTGCGCAAGATCTTCAACGGCGCCTACATGGCCAATAATGGCTACATCCGGGAGCTTGCGATCGAAACGGTCGAAAAGGGCGATGCCGATCTCATTGCCTTTGGCGTGCCCTTTATCGCCAATGCCGATCTTGTCGCGCGGCTGCGCGCGAACGCGCCGCTCAACAAGCCCGACAAGGCGCGGTTCTACGGCGGCGGCGCCGAGGGCTACACGGATTACCCGTTTCTCGATCAGGCAGATGCCGCGGAATAGCCGGGATCTAGCCGTTTCGTTCCGGCACAGCGGCGCGGCAATGCTAACGCCGGGTTAACCATAAACGCCTAAAACTCCCGGAGCGCGGCGGTTTCGCGCTTCGAGAGGTCTAGTGGCGGTTCGCTCCAACTTCCGCGCCGTGCTTTACCTGGCGGCGGCTCTCCCGGCCGTTTGGACGGGGGTGGACGCTTGGGCGCAAGAAACTCTAGCGAACCTGAGCGATCCAAGTCTGAGCGACCCGAGTCTGAGCGACCCAAGTCTGAGCGATCCGCGGCCGCTGGCCAGCGATGTCGCGCCGGCGCCGCTTTCCGTCTCTGGCACCGTGCCCGCTGGGCCAACCGCGCCCGCCCCGGTTGATACGGACGCGCCTCCGGCGGCCTCGCCATCCGCTCTGCCGCCAGCAGACGATACGGTGTCCGGCGATGGCAAGCCAAAGCCGAAAAAGTCCAAGCTCTATAAGCCCAATCCCAAGAGTTCGCCGCCGCTGAAGCCGCTCGTGCCCTATCGCACGGCGCCGCTTCCGCCCAAGACGGGCACCAGCCTGCCCGAGGATTCCGTCGATCCCAAGCAACCCGCGCCAACGGTGGCGGTGATTCCCGGCCTTCCGCATCCCCGCAAGCCCGCGGTGGATGACGATCCCTTTGCCCCGCTCGGCGTCGGGGTGGGCGACCTCCGCTTGTTTCCCTTCGTCGAAATCGGCGCGGGCTACGAGACCAATCCCAATGATTCGAATACGGCGGTTCGAAGTTCACCCGAGCTCCGCACCGAAGCCGGTTTCGACCTGCGCTCGAATTTTTCAGCCAGCAGTCTCACCGCCTCGCTACGCGGCGGCTATGCTGATTATCCCAGTGATTCCAACGCCAATCGTCCCGACGGTAGCGGTTTTATCGATGGGCGTATCGATGTCACCCGCAACGACAAGATCGATCTCGAGGGGCGCTTTACGCTCGCCACGCAAACGCCGGGATCGCCGCTCTTGGCCGTGCCTGGCAGCACTTATCTGATCAACCGGCCCATTATCTTCACGGATGGCGTCGCCGCCGGCGTGACCCATGATTTCAATCGCCTCTCGATCAGTCTGCGCGGGACGTTCGACCGGATCCAATATGGCGACGGCACCGAATCCGACGGCTCCGTCTACCGGTTCTCGCAAGACGATTACAATGATTATGGATTGATCGCCCGCGCCGCCTATGAGCTGACGCCGGGGCTCATCCCGTTCACGGAAGTTGGCTACGATGCCCGCATCCACGACAATTCCATCGATTTGTCGGGCTATGCCCGCGATTCGAATGGCGTCGACGCCAAGGTCGGGTCTGCGTTCGAATTCACCCGGCTGCTCACCGGGAATGCCTCGCTGGGCTATGCCGACCGCCATTATGCCGATACGCGATTGCAAGATCTGCGAGGACCGACGGTGGACGGGGCGCTGATCTATACGATCACGCCGCTGACGACCGCCACATTGCACGCGAGCACTTTTTTGACCGAAACGACGCTTGCCGGCGCGACAGGGGCGATTTCACGTAGCATCGGTCTGGAACTCGCGCATGCCTTGTTCCGCGATTTCACCGTCAGTGCGGCGGGCACGTTCCAGGTCAATCAATATCAGGGCATCGCGGTCAACGAGACCTTCGCTCAAGCGGGTTTGAAGGCGACCTACAAACTCAACCGCGAGGTTCAGATTTTCGGCAGCCTCTCACGCCAGTCCCTCGATAGTTCGCTGGTGGGATCGAGCTTCACTAATACGATTTTCCTGCTTGGCGTGCGATTGCAGCGGTGACGCCAGCCCTATCCCAGCAGCTTGCGCAACTCCTGCCTAAAGCCTGGGGCGATCTCCGTGTCGGCGAGCGCGAAGGCGACATTGGCGGTGAGAAAGCCGAGCTTCGAACCGCAATCGTAGGTGGCGCCATCGAAACGCACGCCATGAAAGCTTTGGGACTTGCTCAGCTCTTTCATGCCGTCGGTCAGCTGGATTTCGCCGCCCGCGCCCTTTTCGACATTGCCGAGAATGTCGAAGATCTCCGGGCTGAGCACATAACGGCCTGAAATGATGAGGTTGGATGGCGCGGTGCCTCGGGCGGGCTTTTCCACCATGCCTGTGATCTCGAACGACGTGTCGTGATCTTCGCCGACCGCGACGACTCCATATTTGTGGGTCTCGTCCGGGGTGACTTCCTCGACCGCGATGATATTGCCGCCATGCGTCTCATAGGCTTCGATGCACTGCGCGAGGCAGCGGCTTTTTCCGGGTCCGGACGCCATGGTGACCATATCCGGCAGCAAGACGGCGAAGGGTTCGTCGCCGACGATTTCGCGGGCACACCAGACGGCGTGGCCCAGGCCGAGCGGGGTCTGCTGGCGGGTGAAACTCGTGGCGCCGGCGGTTGGCAGCTGCGCGACGAGAGCGGCAAGCTCCTTGGTCTTGCCGCGTTGCTTCAGCGTATCCTCGAGCTCGTAGGCAATGTCGAAATAATCCTCGATCACCGCCTTGTTGCGCCCGGTGACGAAGATAAAATGTTCGATCCCGGCTTCCCGGGCCTCGTTCACCACGTGCTGCAAGACCGGAGCATCGACGACGGTCAGCATTTCCTTGGGGATGCATTTTGTCGCGGGAAGGAAGCGTGTGCCGAGACCGGCGACAGGGAAGACCGCTTTACGGATCGTTTTTGTCATGTTCCGCCTTGTATCGAACGTTTGTACGGCCATGGCAGATTACCAGCGGACCTGTCCAGCCATTCCGGCGAAAGAGCTAGGATTTTCGACAGTCAAGCTTTCTAAACGATTTTGCGCGAGTCTTTGGCCCTAATCATTGCTTTCAAAGCAGATTTACTGGAGCGATGGCGCTTGCGGCCGGTCCAGCCGGCCGGATCTATCATTGTGATAAGAAATCGCTCTCTTTATAAGAAGTTAGAGCATTTCCCCGATCACAAGAGTCTGTAACTTTTGTGGGAAATGCCCGGAAAGCGCGAAAGTAGGGACTCATGAGTGTTCTCGTCACGGGCGGGGCTGGTTATATCGGCGGCCATATGGTGCTGGCCTTGCTCGACGCGGGGGAAGAGGTCGTCGTGCTCGACAATCTTTCCACGGGTTTTCGTTGGGCGGTCCCACCGGGCGCTGTCTTCGTCGAAGGGGATGTTGGCGACGAGGCGCTGGCCGGGCAGCTTTTCGCGAAATACGAAATCGACGCTATCGCCCATTTCGCCGCCAAGATCGTCGTTCCGGAATCGGTGATCGATCCGCTCGGCTATTATCTCAATAATACCGCCAAGGCGCGCAATCTCATCGATTGCGCGGTGAAGGCGGGAATCAAGCATTTCATTTTTTCCTCGACCGCCGCCGTCTACGGCGAGCCCGTTGTAAATCCGATCTTCGAGGACGTGGCTCCCGCGCCCATCAATCCTTACGGGCGCTCCAAGCTGATGGTCGAATGGATGCTGGCCGATGCGGTTAAGGCGCATGGTCTCTCGGCTGTCGTGCTGCGCTATTTCAATGTCGCGGGCGCCGACCCTCAAGGGCGGCTCGGCCAATCCTCGCCGGTTGCCACCCATCTCATCAAGATCGCGGTCCAGGCGGCCTTGGGCCATCGCGATGGCATGGAGGTGTATGGCACGGATTATCCGACGCCCGATGGCTCGTGCGTGCGCGATTATGTTCAGGTCACCGATCTCGTCGCGGCGCATCTCCAGGCCTTGGCCTATCTGCGCGCGGGGGGCAAAAGCGTCACCTGCAATTGCGGTTATGGCCGTGGCTTGAGCGTGCTGGAGATCATCGATGTCGTGAAATCGGTCTCCGGCGTCGATTTCCCGGTGCGGATCGCGGGCCGCCGCGCGGGCGACCCGCCGTCGCTCATCGCGGATGCGACACGCGCAAGAGACGTCTTGGGATGGGAACCCCGGCATGACGACGTCCGGGGCATTGTCACGCAAGCGATGGATTGGGAGCGGCGCCTGCATAACCGCCGGACGGCCGGATGGCGTTGAGCTGTCCTACAGCCACCCCTGAAGCTCCCGCGCGACGATGGCGCGGATGACGTCCATGCCGGGTTCGCTATCGTTCAGGCAGGGCAGATAGGCGAATTTCTCGCCGCCCGCATGGATGAAATATTCGCGGTTCTCGACGTCGAGTTCCTCCAACGTCTCCAAGCAATCGGCGGAGAAACCGGGCGCGATCACGGCCAAGCGCTTGATGCCCTTCGCGGCGAGCGCTTTGATCGTCTCGTTGGTATAGGGTTTGAGCCATTCCGCCGCGCCGAAACGCGATTGAAAGCTCAACTGGAATTTATCCGCCGTCCAGCCCAGCTCTTCCCGCAGCAGCCGGTAGGTTTTCGCGCAGTGGCAATAATAAGGGTCGCCGCGCAGCAGATAGTCCTTCGGCACGCCGTGGAACGAGGCCAGCACCACCTCGGGCTCGAAATCCAAAGCCGCTAGATCGCTTCGCATTTTTGCCGCGAGGGCGTCGATATAGGCGGGGTCGTCATGATAGGACGGCGCGACGCGAATCGCGGGCTGCCAGCGCATTTTCATGAGGGCGCGGAACGCCTGGTCGCAAGCGGTGGCCGTCGTGGCGGCGGCATATTGGGGATAGAGGGGCACGAGGAGAATGCGGTCGCAGCCCTGGGCGAGGAGAGCCTGAAGCCGGTCCTCGACGGCGGGTTTGCCGTAGCGCATCGCCCAATCCACGCTGACGCGCTGATCCTCGATTGAAGCCGCGAGAGCCCCGGCCTGGTTGCGGGTGATGGTCTTGAGCGGGCTTTCGTCGAGCTCCGTGTTCCAGATCGAGGCGTAATCCTTGCCCTTGCGGCCCGGCCGCGTGGTTAGAATGACGAGGTTGAGAAGGGGCCACCAGATCAAACGATTGATCTCGATGACCCGGCGGTCGGAGAGAAACTCGCGGAGATACCGGCGCATCGACCAGTAATCGGTGTTTTCCGGCGTGCCGAGGTTCATCAAGAGAACGCCGATCCGTCCGGTCTTGACGGGGGGATGACCCGCTGGAAGCGGCCCGATGGGGACTGCCCCGGCCTTGGCTGGGGATGTCGTCCCCGAAGTCTCGGGGGGCATGGCGTTCATCGAATTATCCTATCGCTCTCTTACTATCGAGCTAGAGCATGTCCTCGATCGAAATCGTTCGCAACTTTTCCGGGGCCTGCTCTAAGTGGGAACGGATCGCCGGGATCGATCCTTCGTGTAATGCCTCGTTTCGATCGTGTCATGTGCCGGGCGCGTTCTGGCGCGGAGCATGGGAGCACCCCGGTTCGAAATGACGTTCCCGGCACGCCTTTAGACCGTGCTAAGTCTCATCGGCGGCGGCACGGCTCGCCTCTGGTCTTCTTGTCGATGATGTCCATGTGATTGGCGAGAGGCCAAAAGGCCGCGGCCGGCGAGGCGCGAGGGCCGGATGGTTTTGGGCTCATGCCTTTATTTAGAGCAGTCCGCTGTTGCGCCAAGCCGCGAAGTGATCGACGGGGCCGGGGCCTTTGCCCACATCGAGAGCATCGGCTCCCGCCAGGGCCGTGCTCAAATAGGTTTTCGCCAGGCCCACGGCCTCGGGCAGGGGAAATCCCTTGGCGAGATAGGCTGATATGGCCGAGGACAGCGTGCAGCCGGTGCCATGGGTGTTGCGTGTTTGAACCCGTGGGGCCGAAAACCAGTGGAACGCGGCCCCATCGAAGAGAACATCGTCGGATGTGGCCCCTTCGCCATGGCCGCCTTTGATCAACCAGGCCGCCGGCCGGTCTCCGCGTAGCGTTCTTGCGATGCTTTCCATCTCTCCGCGATTCGCCGGAACGGGCGCATTAGCAAGCCGTGCGGCCTCGTGAAGATTGGGTGTGACGACCGTCGCGCGCGAAAACAGAAACGCGCGCATGGCCGCGATAACCCCATCCCCGCCGAGGTTCGCCCCGCTTGTCGCGACAAGCACGGGATCGAGCACGAGCGGGATCGACTCGTGGCCTTGCAGCGCCTCGGCAACGGCTGCCGCAATTTCCGGCGATCCCAGCATCCCGATCTTGATGGCCGCCACCTCAATGTCGGCAAAGATCATTTTGATTTGCAGGCCCACGAATTCAGCCGGGGGCAAATGGATGCCGCCGACGCCTTGGGTATTTTGCGCGGTCAAAGCGCTTGGCACCGCCATGCCGTAACAGCCGAGCGCCGCGAATGTCTTGAGATCGGCCTGGATTCCGGCGCCGCCGCCGGGGTCGGAGCCCGCGATCGACAAAAGGTTTGGGATCGGAGATTTCAAGAGCCCTAATTCCAAGAGTCTTAATTCCAGCAGCTTTAATTCCAGCGGCTTTAATTTAAAGGACGTTCGTCGACGATGCCGGATTCGTCGTCGCGCAGCGAACCGGGCGAGACCAATTCGATCGTTCCGCGCATTTGCGTGACCCGGTGCAAGGTCTCGGACAAGCTCTCGCTCAGGCATTTCTCATCGCCGCGATGCTCCGCGCGCAAGATCAAGACATCCTGCTCCTTGGAGCGGCGGACGACCAGCCGCAGCCGGCCGAGGCTTGGATGCCGCTCGGCGATTTCTTCGAGTTGACCGGAATGCAGGCGCATGCCGCAGCATTCCGCGCTTTCGGCGGCATATTCCTGGGGCGCGCGGATCCGCATATTGGTTCGTCCACAGGTCGAACGATGCGGCAGCTGGGCGGAAACGGCGCCGGTGCCGAAGCGTAGCAGTGGATAATCCGGGTTGAGCCGCGTCACCACCATTTCACCGGGCTTCCCCGGTTGGACGATTTGGTCGTTGCTAGGGTCCACAAATTCGAGGATCAGCCCTTCGTTCAAGGTCAAGCCTTCCGTCGCGCCGCTTTCGAACGCGACGACGCCAAGTTCCGGACGTGCGAAGGCGAGCTTCACGTGAAGGCCGCGCAAGCTGATCTCGTTGCGCAGCCCCGCCGCAAAATCCCCCATCACAAGACCGTTCCTGAGAGTTGAAACGTCGGCGCCTATCTCGGCGGCATGGTCGAGAATCTGCTTCAAATGATCCGCCGTCCCGCAGTAAAATCGCGGTTTGAGGTGAGCGATCGTTTTGACCTTGAAATCGAGCGCCCCCGCGCCGAGCGGAATGACCGGGCAGCCAAGGGCTTCGGCGCCCGAGGCCATCATATTGGCGTTAGGGTCTTGTTCACTGGAAAAGCAATTGACGGCGATCAAGCCTTTTCGCAGGCCTGCCGCATAAAGCGCGCGCCCCGCGCTCCACCAGTCGCGAGCCTTACCTTCCGGCACGGCGATCGCGCCGGGGCTGGCGAAAATCTGCTTTAAGGCGTTGGGCCTGGTGGCGCACAAGCCGCCGAAGGGAGGCGTCTCGGTCTGTAAGGCTGCGATTTCGCGCGCGCGCAGGATCGGAATGCGCGCCAGTTCGGCGCGCGCCGTCAAGGACGCGATTTCAATTCCCTTCAATTGCGCTCGAATGGCCGGTACGCGCGATTTCGTGATCGATAGAATGTGGCGTAGATCGCGAAACAGAAATGTTTCGCGGGTCTGCGGCACGCGATTTTCGAGGCGGTCATAAAGATCGGGCATAGTGGCCATCGGTGCGCAAACGGATCCGAGAAAGAACTCGGGAGACTACGCGATAAGCGGGGGTTCACGCGAGTCGCCTTTTTACATAGGCGGCGAATTATTTCGTTTTGGCGGCGGTGTGGCGGGCGGGTATCGTTTCGCGGATTTTCTCCGGTTTGGTTTGCGTGGCGCGCCCCAAGCGGTTCATCCGCCGGAGCATTTTTACGCATCGTACCTTATTCCGAAGTATTTTTTTCTTTCGGGGAATGGCCAGGCTCGAAATGTCGAGCTGCTTCCAGCCGGCTTAAATAGTTTCGCTTGGTATCTTCCGGGGCCGCCGCCCAAGTTTGCGCTTGAAGGAATATCCGGCGGCGTGAATGGCGCCGCCGCCGCCGATAAAGCCGATGAGGCCAAGCACAAACGCTTCCGCCGAGACGGGAATTGCGGGCTGAAAGCTTTCGAAGGCGCGGGCCGCGATGTTGGAATCGTAATGTGTGACAAGTATTACGAGACGTCCGGCAGGCCCGCTGCTCCGCAACATTTTCTGGACTTCCAGCAATCTCAGCAATCTTGCGGAGATCTCCGTCATTTGCGTGCCGCGCTGGCGCACGAATTCGTCGGAATTCTCGAGAAGACGCTCGATTCCGCCTTGCTCCGTCAGCCCTTGGTCCGCGCTATCCCTGTCGAAACGCGCGACGATCGCGGATAATTCGTCGATCGCACCGCCGAGCCGTTGTTGATATTGTTCCGCATATTCCGGCAGTTGCGTCATCACGAGGCCGCAGAGCATCGCGAAGAACAAGGCAAGACGGCGCACCATCATGGACGAGCTGATCCTTGGGCCGGAAAGAGGGGAATTGTCATGGCGTTCCGGCTCTCCTCCGGCGCGAGGCCGTTAAGTTCGCGAGGCTGTCAAGGTAACGTCAGCAGCCCCGCTTCGCCACCCGCCGTGCCGAAAAGAAGACCGGCGCCATCGCTGTTCCAGGCCAGCGCCGTCACGGCGGACCGTTCGCCATCGGGACGCCGGACGAGAAGTTCCGAACCGTCGTTCAAGCGCACCAAGAGAATCCAGCCGTCCTCGTAACCCATGGCGAGAAGCAGGGCTTTGGGGTTGAAGGCAACGCGGGAAATTTTCGTCTTTCTCACCCCGCATTCCCGCGGTGTCTTATTCATCGGCCCGTCTTTTTCCTTAAACGGCCAGATGACGCAGGAATCGGCGCCGGATGTCGCAAGCCAAAATCCATCCGATGACCAGGACCAGGAGCGCACTTTCGAGGGATAGCCGCTCATGCGCATATGCGCCTTGTCGGCGATGCGCCAGCCATGCAGCGCATTCTCCTGCATCGAGGTCACGAGAAAGCGTCCGTCCGGCGAGACCGTCACGTCGAGATGCGAGCCCTTCCATTCGAACCGTTCCGGCGGGCTCTCCGTATTGGGAAACCAAAGCGATGCGCCGCCATAATAAGCAAAAGCCAGCCGGTAGCCTTTTGGCGCAAAGGCCAAGCCGCGCACGGTCGTCGGCGCCGTCGCCGTTTTGATGCCGCCCTTGGTATCCCGGCAAAAGATCTCCTTGCCATGGCTCCAGGCGATCGCGCCGTCCTCGCGCGTGGCGAGAGCGTCGATCCATTTGCCGGGCGCTGCGTGGATGTCCTCATGGAGCCCGGAGGCGTGGGTCAGAACCACGCGGCCATCGTCGCCGCCGGTGACAATATGCTTGCCGGCATGCACGGCCGAGAGGATCGCGGCGCCGGGATGGGCCACGATGCGTTTTTGTCCATTCTCCGTGCCCAGCAGGATATCCCCGTTATCCAGAACGATGGCGGGTGCTTGGCCGAGAAAGGCGACGGCCGCGACGGGCGCGCCGGCATTGATCATCGTGACGTGATCGCGAAGCGATTGGGTTTTCTCGTCGACCATGGCGGTTAAACCGCGCAGGCGAGAAAGCCTTGCCGGATCTCGTCCTCCTTCAATTGGCGGCCGATAAAGACCATCCGGCTGATGCGCGCCTCTTCCGGCTTCCATTCGCCTTGAAGATCGCCATCGAGAATCATGTGAACGCCTTGATAGACGAAACGCCGGGGCTCGTCTTTAAAGGCCAGAATGCCCTTGGAGCGCAGAATACCGGCGCCTTCGCGTTGGATATATTCCTGAATCCAGGGCAGGAATTTATCGGGATCGACCTCGCCATCGATTCTCACCGACAAGGATTGCATGTCCTCGTCGTGATAATGCTTGAGGCCGCCGTGATCGTGATGGCCGTGATCGTGGTGGTGATGATCGTGACCATGATCGTGACCATGATCGTGACCATGATCGTGATCGTGGCCGTGATCATGGTGGTCATGATCGTGTCCGTGATGCTCGTGCCCTTGATCCCCGGTGTCGAGAAACGAGGGTTCGATATCGAGGATCCGGTCGAGATCAAAGGCATTGCGGCCCAATACGGCGTCGAGCGGGACGGCGCAGCGCTGCGTCTTGTGCAGCGTGGCATAGGGGTTGATGGCCCGGATGCGCGCCTCGACCTCGAGCAATTCCTCGGCGCTGACGAGATCGGTCTTGTTGAGAATGATGACGTCGGCAAAGGCGATTTGGTTCTTCGCCTCGGGGGCGTCGCGCAGCCGGTCGCTCAACCATTTGGCGTCGGCCACCGTCACCACGGCGTCGAGACGCGAATTGGCCTGGACATCCTCGTCGACGAAAAAGGTCTGGGCGACGGGCGCGGGATCGGCGAGCCCGGTCGTCTCGACGATGATTGCGTCGAATTTGCCCTTGCGTTTCATCAGGCCCTCGATGATGCGGATCAGATCGCCGCGAACGGTGCAGCAGATGCAGCCGTTGTTCATCTCGAAGACTTCTTCGTCGGCCCCGACGACCAGATCGTTGTCGATTCCGATTTCGCCGAACTCATTGACGATGACGGCGTATTTCTGGCCGTGCGGTTCGCTCAAAATGCGGTTCAACAAGGTCGTCTTACCAGCGCCGAGATAGCCGGTGAGGACCGTGACGGGAATTTTGTCTTGGGACGCCGTTGCGTTCATCAAACATCTCCGGGGATGCTCCGGAGGACGCCACCGGAGCTGAAATCAGCCCCCGATATAGGGATATAATGTATCATCGGAAAGGCTTTTCGATCCCGCCGGCCGATTCGACGGCGCTTCTCTCTCGTTCCCGCCGCAATTTCTGACTAACCGGACCTCCCATGACCCCCTTGAAACGCATCTTACCCTTCTTGGCTTTCGTCGCGGGCTTTCTGGCCCTTGGCTTCGCGGCCGTCACATTCATATTGCCCCACGGGCATAGCCCCGGCGGATCCGCGATTGGCGGCGCCTTCGCCCTCGAGGCGTCCGATGGGCATGTGGTCACCGATAAGGACATGGCGGGACGGCCCTATCTCGTCTTCTTCGGCTATACGCACTGCCCCGATGTTTGTCCGGCCGCTTTGTCCGATTTGACCGCCCTCTATAAAGAGCTTGGCCCCGACGGCGCGAAGGTCAACGCGCTGTTCGTCAGCGTCGATCCCGAGCGCGATACGCCCGCCACGATGAAGGACTATATGTCGAGTTTCGATCCGCATATCATCGGCTTGTCCGGCTCGCCGGATCAGACCAAGGCGATCGAGACCGCCTTCAGGGTCTATGCCAAGAAAGTGCCTGACAAGGACGGATCCTATACGATGGACCATATCGCCATTACCTATCTCATGGATAAGACGGGCCGGTTCGTTGGCGCTTTCAATCTCGACCGGCCCGCCAAGGAGGCCGCAGCCGATTTGCGGCGGTATTTTTAGGAGATTTTTGGTCTCTTAGGGCCCGTCAGGAAATAGCTGAATCGGTTCTTTAAGGGAACGGATATGGGATTCCCGGCGAGTGCGCGGCGTCGTAGCGTTGCGGGATGATCGACGAAGATTCGCTCCAGGAGCGCAA
>JBEKFQ010000038.1:0-32876 GCA_050013235.1 Beijerinckiaceae bacterium | reverse complement strand
TTTGACCGCAGCGCCTCCGCGAAGGTGTTCCACTGAGGCGTTTGCGCCTCGCTAATCTTCAGCTCCGCCTTAAGAAAGGCGATCCGTCCCTCGACGTGCTGGGCTATACCCATCATACCCATCATACCCATCATGCCCATGCGATCTGGACCTCCCATCATAGACATCGCGCCGCCCGACCCCATCATTCCAGCCTTCGGCATAGGCTGCGGGTCCTGCGCTGTCGCAACCCCAAAACTCGTGAGGAGCAATACGACCGTTGCAGCCGCGACCTGCACACTTCGATGCATGGCGTTCTCCTTAAGTTTTTACTTTGCCTGGGGGCGCTTTTCTGGCCCTCGCCAATTGCTGCGAGGACTTTGCCCTCTACCCAATACCTCCGCTTCCAATTTGACGCATTGCGCAAGATCAAAGACGCTCCTGGTGGAGGCAGGTAGCTGCGGACTTAAAATCTCTCAAAAACGAAGGTATTTGAGAGGCTGGCGGCGCGGCGCATGGATCGCCGTCAAGTCATACGAAATCGGCTCTTAAAACTCATTCTCGATTCCTACCTCTCAAAAGGTCGCAGACCCACGAGTTTTGAGCGGTGCAGAAATCAAGACATATGGAACTCGATTTTCGCCCCGAAAAGCGGAAGGTTTTGAGAGGCGCGGCCCGTCAAGCCGCAGGGGGCGATTTGACGGAATGGAGCTTATACGACACGCATGCGGGCTATGACTTGATCGATTGTGCGGGTTGCCAAATTACGTCGCCCAAATAGGCATCCGGCCAAATTGCGACCACAGGCCGCTCGGCTAGGAGCATTGCGCTCTCTGTCTTTGAATCTCTCAGGTAACGCTGAACGGATGCCACGGGGGTTTCGTTCTCGTTGACACTGATGGATCGGCCTATCACATCCACGCGCCTGCCCGTGAATTCCGGCCCGTCATCAGGATTTCGGCCGAACCGCGAGGGGCCAAAGTCAACTTTTCCGCGCCAACGATACGGGAAGGGCATTGACGGATGCTCGCGAAAAAAAGCCCAAACGTCAAAATCTTGCACCCCTCGGTCGCCATGAACGAAATGCTGAGCGCCGCCTTGGCAAAGGCACATCAAGATGCAACGTCCGGAATAAACCCCAGAAGCGGCGCGAAGGAAAAGACCGTCGAGGTCGGCATTGGCGAGTCCCGCCAAACGCCTAAGATCGATAACTTCGATACGCTCGAACGAGCGTGAGCGGCGAGGAGCGTTGCTCATTTTCCGTAGTTCGCCTCCAAAGCGGTTGCCGAGGAATTTTGGCGCTCAGTCGACGGCGAAGTAAAGTCAGTGTGCAAAAATCAAGCACAGTGTGTAAAAACGCCAACAATGGCCCCGACCTCGTTTGGCGTTAAGTCGGTGATGTATTGAAGGGAGCGCACGTCTGCCCAGGGGCCAGGGCTGTTCAATTCTCTGGACTGTAACTCATTGCGAATAGCCTTTTAAGTCCTCCGAGAGCTGCGGCATAACGGTCTTGGGCGATGGTGTCGGATTGGTTGAAACGCAGGATATTGTAAGCAAAGCTGCGTATGCGCGCGAAGATTCCGGGATTTGTTCTGATGCGCGAAGCGTCTTCGCGGAGGGTGACGTCGCGCGTGTAATGGAACTTGTTCTCAATGCGCCAGTGCTGGCGAATGGCGTCCGCCGCGAGTTTTGCGTCAATGGCGCGATTGGACAGGTAGAGTGAGGTTTCCACGGAGGCTTTCCAAAGGCCGGTGGCGGGTTGGAATGCGTTGACCGCGCGCTCGACTTGAACGACCGCGGCGACGTAGGGCTCCCATTCCGTCCCCGTGACGGCGGGCGCGGCGTCGAACACGGCAATGGTTCGGGTTTCATGGCGATTGCGCTTTTTCGCATCGACGGTCCGGACGCCAGACAGAGGCATGGCGATTGCGCAAGCGGCCTCGATCATTTGATGCAGCGTCGGCTGGTTGCCCTTGAGCTGAACGATCAAATGCGCGTTTGCGGCGGCGGCGGCTTCGAAGGTTTTTTTTGACAATGCATCGCGTCGCACGTGACGATATGGCCAGCCAGGTCGAGTTCCTCCAACAGCTTTTGCACGGCGGGGATTTCGTTGGACTTTTCGTCGATCTCGATATGCGCCAACACCAGCGCCGTATCGACGGCGAACGCGCTGAGCACCTGTTTTGCCTTGATGTCGTTGAAGTTGTCGAAACTGCCCCTCAGCGCCTTGCCATCGAACGCGATGATGCGCGCGCTGGAATCCGCCGGGACAAGATTCAGGTCGGCCGCATGAGAGCTGGCTCCGGTTGTCTGAACGGTTTCCCGCGAATGATAAGTGGCGTTCTGCCGGGTTGATATCGTTAGAGGGCGCAGGGTGTTGGATGCGACTATGGTCGCATCCAACACCCTGCGGCGGAAAATTCATGCCGCCGCCATGCAGGGCGTCGGACCGACGTAAGGCTCGAATGTGGGCGTCGCTGATTATAAAATCGAGATACCATCATCGATATCTTCAGCCGCAGGATCGTCGGCTGGTCGATCGCCGACACGGAAAGTGCTGCTTTGTTCAAGCCGTTGTTCCAGGACGCCATCGCAAAACATGCCGTATCGCCTGGTCAATTGACCCTGCATGCCGACCGGGGCGCCTCCATGAAAGCCAAGGCCACCGCCCTTCTGCTTGCCGATCTGGGCGTCACGAAATCACACAGCAGGCCGCATACCTCAAACGACAATCCGTTTTCGGAAAGCCATTTCAAAACGTTGAAATATCAACCAGAGTTTCCGAAGCGGTTCGGCTGCATCCAAGACGCCAAACTGTTCTGCCGCTTTTTCTTCGACTGGTACAACCAGGATCATCACCATGCCGGCATTGGTTTGATGACACCCGATCAGGTTCATTATGGCCAAGCCGGCGACATATATGACGCTCGCCAGCAAACCCTCGACAATGCCTTCAGCGTCAACCCCAGCCGCTTCGTCAACAAGCCCCCGGCACCCCCGCAAAACCAGCGGCAGTCTGGATCAATCCTCCAACCTCGAAGCTTGGACTCCGAGCCTAAATTAACAAACCGGCCGTCTCAAAATCATTGACACGTTCCGTCCATCCTTTCGACGTGGTTGCTACCGTGGTCCACCCAACGCCTCGAATCCGGAGATCACGTCGAAGAGTTCTTCGTCGATGCTACTCTGGCGCAACTGGTGGAAGTTGCCGTGAAGCTCCTCCAGCAGATCGTTGATGTTCCTGTCAGCGCGTTCCATTGCCGCCAGGCGGCTCGCATTCTCGCTCGCCAGCGATTCGGCGCAGGCCCGGAAGAGTGAGATGAAGAGATACTCCCGGATAAGTGCGCGCAGCGTTGCGGTGCCAGTGCCCATGATTTCGGGCAAGTTAGCGGTCGGCCAGCGGACTTTGGCCAGACCCTGTTGCCATTGCGCGTCGAGCGGCAACAGCCGCTGGCTAACCGGTTCATAGAGCGCTCCTGACAGCGGTCGGTTATGGAACACCCATAGGGATGCATTTTCGCCGTCGTCGCGATGTGCTTCGCTTTCAATTTGAATCTGCCCGACGAGCGGGGTAATAGCCTGAACGGAGTTCGGCGCGGTGAATAGACCGACCAGCGGCAGGCCCGCATCTGCCAGACGCGCATGAACACGCTCGCCGATCGCCCAGACCCGGGCTTTGCTGGGCAGCGCCGCGAGGGTCTGGATCGCATAATCGGCGACAACGTCGTTAAACTGCCCCACCAGTCCCTGATCGGACCCGAAAACAATCGCGCTGATCGGGCGGGCATGGGTTGGTGTTTTCCGTTCCGCTGCGGTGGCTGCCGGCCCGTATTCCCGAAAGGAGGTGCCCAACCCCAGTTCCACCGTCCGATAATAGTCCGCCAACGCGCGCACCGATTTCTCGTATTGCCCGATACTTGATGCAGCCAGGGCCTTCATCGTGCGGACGACGGATTGGAGATCGCCGGCACTGCTGATCTTTCGGCGCAGGCTCTCCGTGGTGTCGCTCATGACGTCCCCTTGGCCTCCGCCGTGGGCTTCGTTGGAGCGTCCGCCTTGGCCCCGCCTTCAGGCTCGGCCTCTCCTTTCGGTTCAGACTCGGGCTTGGACTCAGATGTGGCTTTAGCCTTAGACGCAGGCTCCGGTTTTTGGTCGGCTTTGCCTTTCGGCTTCGGGGTGGCTTCGGCTTTGGCTTCCGGCTTTGGCCGGAAGGGGGTGAGCGCCTCGCGGGCGATTTCAATAATCATATTACGATCCTCATCGCTTAGCTTATCGGCGCTTTCGAAGCGCGCGCACACTTCTGCCGGGATGTTCGCTGCCGCCGTTTGGACGGCGTGCTCCGCGTCCGGCATCTGGTCGAGTGCCACGGCATCGAAGAGGTCCGCGGTTAATGCCAGCAAGACGGCGATTTGTGCGGGCACTGATGCCGGCGCACCTTCCCCCTGTTTGAGGCAGGCGCGGATGCGTCTTCCATGCTCGATGATCTTTCGGGTGTTTTCATCCAGCCGTGCGCCGAACCGGGCAAAGGTCTCGAGCTCCTCGAACTGCGCGTAGGCGAGTTTGAGGTCGCCCGCCACGGCACGGTAAGCTGCGCGTTGCGCTTTGCCGCCAACGCGCGAAACGGATTTCCCGACATCGACGGCCGGCAGCACGCCCAATTCGAACAGTGAGGGCGAGAGATAGATTTGCCCATCCGTGATGGAAATCAGGTTGGTTGGAATGTAGGCGGAAATGTTCTGCGCTTCGGTTTCGATGATGGGCAGGGCGGTGAGGGAGCCGCCGCCCAGTTCCTTGCGCAAGTGGGTTGCTCGTTCGAGCAGCCGCGCGTGGATGTAGAAAATGTCGCCGGGAAAGGCTTCGCGCCCGGGCGGCCGCCGCAGCAGCAAAGACAATTCGCGATAGGCGCGCGCATGATGCGTGAGATCGTCATAGACCACCAGCACGTCGCGGCCTTGCTCCATGAAATACTCCGCAATGGTGGTCGCGGCGTAAGGTGCGATGAATGCTAGACCGGGCGGGTCGTTGCCTTCGGTCACGACAAGAACGGTATGATCCATCGCGCCCTTCTCCCGCAAGGTTGCCACCGCCTTCGCGACGGCGGACGCGCGCTGACCGATGGCGCAATAAACGCAGATCACATTCTGGTCGCGCTGGTTGAGGATGGTATCGATTGCAATGGCTGTCTTGCCTGTCTGGCGGTCGCCCAAGATCAACTCGCGCTGACCGCGGCCAACCGGAATGAGCGCATCGATGACTTTGAGCCCGGTCTGGAGAGGGACCGTAACCGGCGCGCGATCCATGATGTGCGGTGCCGCACGCTCGATGGGCCAGCGCTCTGCGGCGGCCACCGGCCCCTTGCCGTCGAGGGGGCGACCAAGCGGGTCGATAACGCGCCCCAGCAGACCGCCGCCGACAACCACATCCATGACCCGGCCAGTGCGCTCGACTTCATCGCCGGCGTTCAGATGCCAATATTCGCCGAGCAGCACGACGCCGATTTCCGCCTCGTCGACGTTGAAGGCCATGCCGAGCAAATCGCCGGGGAACTTGACCAGCTCCTCAAAGCCCACGCCGGGGAGCCCGGACACCTTGGCTATACCGGTGGCGATGCTGGTGATCGCGCCTACCTCTCGCGGCGCCAGTTTCGGTGTGAATGCTTCCCGCGCCCGAGCTATACCGGTAAACGTCTGGTCAAGGACACTCTGCAATTTTTCGGGCTCGGTGTTCATGGGTGCTTCGCTTCGAGCTTGGCTTCCTCCGGCTTGGATCCGGCTTTGGCCGCGGTCTTCGGCGCGATTTTTGATTCCGCCTTTGGCTCGACTTTCGCTTCAGGTTTGTCCTTTTCATTCAGAAGCTCGCCGACACCCTTTTCCAGAGACGCGAGATAATCCGCGATGCTCCAAGCTATTTTCTGTCCCTTGGCGGTGAGCTCGATCCCGCTGACCAGGTCCGGCGCGTTCTCGAACCGGACGTGAACGTCAGCCGAAAAAGTCTCGTTGAGCGCTTTCTGGATTGAGTCGCGTTGCGCGGCAGGCAGGTCGAACGCGCTGCGTACGAGCGCGGGATCGGACGCTGTCTTGAGGGCCCCATCGAGGCCCTCTTTCGCTTTGCCGTCCATCGACCGCAGGCGTTGCGTGAACACCTCGCACATGCGTTCTTCGAGACTTGTCGTGGCAAGGTCCGTCAAAGCCTTTCGCGCGATGGCGAACACTTCCTGCTGGGTCCGACGACGAATGGCTTGGTTGAGGTTGACGGCGTCGCTTCGCAGCGCCTCCTGTCGCTTGGCGCTCAGGGCATCTGCTGCCTTTCGCGCATCATCGAGGAGCCGCTGGCGTTCGGCGTTCGCCTCGCCCGTCGCTTTGCTCAAAAGCGCAGCGCGCTGCTGGTCGAACTCTTCGTTCTTGTGCTGAAACTCATCGCGCTCCTTCTGAGCTTCGGCCTTTTTTGCGTCAGCGTCCGCAAGTTCCGCGGCGATGCGCTTCTCGCGCGCGTCCACAGCGTTGAGGATCGGCTTGTAAAGATAGCGCTTCAACAACCACACCAGGATGATGAAGTTGAGCGCTTGCGCACCGACGGTGAACCAATCGATGAGCATGAATTACTTCCCTGCGGCTTGAGCGATAATGTGATTCCAGAATGGATTGGCGAAAATCAGAATCATCGAAACCACAAAGCAATAGATGGCGATAGACTCGATCATGGCCAGCCCGACAAAAAGCGTGCGTGTAATGGTCGTGGCGGCATCGGGCTGCTGCGCCAAAGAACTCAAGGCGGTGGCGACGGCGCGGCCTTCGCCGAGCGCAGGTCCGATACTGCCGAGGGCAATCGTCAGGCCGGCAGTGACGATCGAAGCGATGGCGATGAGTGTCATACTATCCATAGTGTCTCCTTTTGTTGTCGTTGTTCATGCCTTGATGGCTTGTGTGGGTTCAGGTTTGGACTTACGGCCGCGCGTGGCGGCCGCGATATAAACCGCAGCAAGAATGCTGAAGATGTAGGCCTGGACCATGCCGGTGAGCAGACCGAGCGCACTCATGGCGATCGGGAAAACGAAGGGCGTGATGGTCAGCAGAATGGCGAGGATCATCGTCCCGCTCATCATGTTGCCAAACAGGCGAACCGCCAGGGCCAGTGTGCGCGACAGTTCGCTGATGATGTTAAAGGGCAACATGATGATCGTCGGTTCGATGTAGGATTTGAGGTAGCCGCCCAGTCCCTGTTCCTCGATGCCAAAAAACGGCACGGCCACCAGCACACACAGCGCCAGCGCCGCTGTGGTCGAAAGAGACCCCGTCGGCGGCTCGTAGCCGGGAATGACGGTGCAAAGGCTGGCCAACGCGACAAACAGAAAGAGCGTGCCGAGAAAGCCGATATACTTCTTCGGGTGGCGGAGGCCTACATCTTCGATCTGCTTCTCTATGCCGGTAACAACGATTTCCAGCAGGTTCTGCCAGCGGGAACGTTGCAGTTCCGTGGAGAGATTGCGCGTGATGAGCTTCGAGCCGACGGCCAGCAGGAACATCAGTCCCCACGTGAACAGAATCGTGCCGTTGAGTTTGATGAAGCCGTGCTGCCAGAAGATCATCTCGTCGGGACTAAGGCGCATAGATGGTCTCCGTTGCCCGGACATTATGAGGTACAACCGGCGGGAGGGTGAGCCACTTGATCGCGAGGCGCGCCAGGACAAAGCCAAGCAGACACAGCAGCCACCGCCGCCAATCTTCGCCCCCAACGAAATAAAATCCCGGCAGGGTCAAACTCATCCGCAGCAGCATGCTGGTGAAGAACCACAGCGCCGGCCGTGAGGACGAAACGCCCCTTATGACCGTCCACCAGAGGCCGCCGAAGAAGAACGCGCCGAGCAACAGGCCCGCCGCCATCGCCGAGGTCAGAACCAAAACTTCATTCATCGTTGTCCTCCTGTTCGTCCCGAATCTCCTTGTTTTCCTTGGCCACCCAATGCCACGCATTCAAACAGCCGATGGCGAGGCCGGCCATCAACAACGCCAGCGTCCAGGCGTGCGCACCCGGATAATGTTGATCCAGCCATATACCGAGCGCCGTCCCGAGCAGCGTCGGAACCACCACCGACCAGCCGATCAGTCCCATCATCCCCAAACCGAACCAGACGCCCTGCCCGGCGTTGCACCGCGCCTTAAGCTTGCGCGCCGCCTTCGCGCCGACCTCCTGACTGAGAGAGGCCTTCGGCTTCTCGGCTTTGTCTTGGGGTTCATCGGTCATGGTGAAGGCTCACCATGCGGCGGATGAGATCGCCTTCCATTTTCGCCAAGACCGAGCGTACGCTTTGCTCGTGCTCATCCAAAGTCAGAAACTCTCGCTCCACGGCCTCTCGCAATTGGCCGAGGTCCGCTCCGCCCAGCGCCCGGCGCACGGATACGAGAACATCCGGACCGGTCTTGACGAGCACCCCTTCATCCACGGCCACGAAAACTTCGCCGTCTGATTCTGTTTCGTAGGTCAGAATCCCGGGCGCCAGCGCTGCCACACAATCAAGTCGGTGTGGCAGGAGCCCAAACGAACCTTCACGTGATTCGGCGACGATGCGCGTTACGCCCGTCTTCTCTGCGAAAATCTGGAACGGCAGGAGCACCTTAAGATTCATGGGCGCCGCCGGCATGTTCGAGCTTGGGTTTAAGTTTCACCCCGGTTTTCGGCGGCGGCTCTGAAGTGGCTTTGGCCTGCAACCCGGCGGCATCCTTCGTTCCGGGCTTGGCTGCGGGCCCGATGGGTTTTCCCTTTGCCTTCGCTTCGTCAATCGTCCCGATCATGTAGAGCGCGCTTTCCGGATAGTCTTTGAATTCATCGTTCAGGATGCGCTCACAGCCATCCAGCGCGTCCTTGAGGCTGACGAGCTTTCCCTTGAGGCCGGTGAACTGTTCGGTCGTGAAAAAGGGCTGAGTGAGAAAACGTTCTAGACGGCGGGCACGGACGACGACGTTGCGGTCCTCCGGCGAGAGCTGCTCCAGACCGAGCATGGCGATGATGTCCTTGAGTTCGGCGTATTGCGCGAGCGTGCGCCGGATTTCCTGTGCCAGGCCGTAATGCCGCGCGCCGACGATGCCCGGCGTGGCCATTTTGGAGCTGGACTGGAGCGGGTCGATCGCCGGGAAAAGCCCTTCGCTTGCCCGCTTGCGCGAGAGCACGATCGACGCGGAGAGATGCGAGAATGTATGCACCGCGGCCGGATCGGTGAAGTCGTCCGCCGGCACATACACGGCCTGAATGGAGGTTATGGCGCCGGTATCCGTGTTGGCAATCCGCTCTTCCAGCCCCGACAGTTCGGTGCCCATGGTCGGCTGGTAGCCCAGGCGCGATGGCATCTGACCCATCAAGCCGGAGACCTCCATGCCCGCCTGGATAAAGCGAAAAATGTTATCGACGAGCAGCAGCACATCGCGGTGCTCGTCGTCGCGGAAATACTCGGCCATCGTCAGCGCGGCATGTCCAACGCGGAAACGGGCGCCCGGCGGCTCATTCATCTGGCCGAAGACCATCACCATGTTCGGCAACACGCCGGCTTCCTTCATCGCATTGTAAAGCTCCTCGCCCTCGCGACAGCGTTCACCAATGCCGCAGAAAATGCTCACGCCCTCGTGATGACCGATCATGTTGTGGATCATTTCGGTCAGCAGCACTGTCTTGCCGACGCCGGCGCCGCCGAAGAGCCCCGCCTTGCCGCCGCGTTCCAGTGGCACAAGGACATCAATGACCTTGATGCCGGTCTCAAAGACTTCCGACTTGGTGGAACGCCGCGCCAGCGACGGCGGAGCCCGATGCACCGAGCGCCATTCGACCTCGGACAAAGCTACGCCGCGGTCTATAGTATTGCCAAATACGTCGAACATCCGCGAGAGCACCGCATCACCGACGGGCGCCTTCAAGGGGCCGCCCGTGTCCTCGACCGCCATGCCGCGGGCTAGGCCTTGCGTCGGCGTCAGGGCGATCCCGCGCACCTGGCGGGGGTCCTGCTGGGCCAACACTTCGATGACGATCTGCTTGTCAGCTCCGGCGCGCAGCACCGAATAGATCGGCGGCAGGCGCTCGTCGAACCGGACGTCCACGACGCTGCCGCGCACAGCGACGATCACGCCCATGTTGGGCACACCACCTGTATCGGACCGGCTTGGGGAGGCGAGGATGTCTTGAGTAGCCAAGATGGGGATCTCCTCTAGGGCCGAATGAGCGCCAGCGTATGCTGCGCGATCATCAGTTCTTCGTTCGTCGGGATGACCCAGACCGACACGGCGCTGTCTGGAGTGGTAATGCGCGGCCCGCCCGAAAGGTTCGCCTGCTCGTCCAGCTTCACGCCGAGCCACGCCAGCTTGGCGCATAGCGCCGCGCGCACGAGGGCTGAGTTTTCGCCGATGCCGGCAGTGAACACGAAGGCGTCTAGCCCGCCGAGTACGGCCGCATAGGCGCCGGTATATTTCGTCATCGCGTAGACGAAATACTCCACCGCCGCGACCGCCAGCGGATCCGTGCTCTCCTGCAGCACCCGCATATCGCCGCTGGTGCCGGATAGGCCGAGCAGACCCGCGCGCTCGTACAGCATCTTCTCCAGCGACGCGTCGTCGAACAGCTTGCGGCGCAGCAGGTAGAACAGCGCCCCCGGCGGCACGTCCCCCGAGCGCGTCGCCATGGGCAGACCGGACACGGCGCCAAAGCCCATAGTCGTCTCGACGCTGCGGCCATCCAGCATGGCGCATAGACTAGCGCCGCCGCCGAGATGCGCGGCGATCACCCGCCGCGCCGAAGGGGCGAATTTCGGAACCTGCCGGCTGATGTAGTCGTAGGAAATCCCATGATAACCCCAATGGCACACGCCGGCGTCACGCACCTCCTTCGGGAGCGCGTAGAGCTGCGCCACCGCCGGCATCGTGCGATGGAACGAAGTGTCGAAGCAGGCGACCTGCGGCAGGCCCGGGAACGCTTCGGCGAACGCCCGTGCGCCGCGCACGTTAAAGGTCTGGTGGGACGGTTCCAATTCCGCCAGCGAGTCGAGGTAGTCCAGCACGTCGCCCTCGATCCGTACCGGCGCTTCGAAACGGATGCCGCCGAGCACCACACGGTGGCCGGCCGCGACGATCTGCGTCTCAACGAGGTTGGCTTCCAACCAGGTGATGACGAAGTGCAGCGCCGTCCGATGGTCGATCGTGTGGCCTTCGCCCCATTCATGCGAGTCTAATGGCTTACCGGCCGCATTGTTGACGGCAAAATGCGGATCGCCCTGCATGCTGTCGATCCGGCCGCGGCAGAGCAACGGCAGCGATCTGGTCACATCGACCCCGTAGGCGCCGAACTTTAGGCTGGTGGAGCCGGCGTTGAAGACGACGATGGCCTCGCTCATGGCCACTCACTCCGCGGTTTCGGGTAGCAGAATCGCGGGATCGCGTGCCAATACGCTGACGTACAGCACGGCAGCGGCGGCCGAGAAGCGGCGCGAGGCGACGGTGTCGGCACGGCTGGTCAAGATCACCGGGACTCGCGCACCCCAACACGGCTTTCCAGCTCGGTGCGAATGCCGGCGAGGGTGATGTCAGGCTCAGCATCGACGATTGCGGGAAGCACCGGTTCATGCCCCACCAGTTTTGGCTTGCGATAGCCGCCGATTTTGGCGGGCGCCACGCTTCCCGTCTCGTCAACCCGGCGCATCAGTTTAATGGCCGTCGAGCGGCTTACGGCGAAACGCTCTGCCGCCCGCCGCCTCGAACTGCCTGCTTCGACCGCCGCGACAATTCGCTCCCGCAAATCAACAGACAAAGGCACTTCCATCTCGATCCCTCTGCTCCATCAGAGCCTGGAATCAAAAACCGCGAGTCAGCGCAACTCAAAAATGCTCTAATGTCGAATACGTCGTGTGACTGTATCCATGTTGCCGTTTTGAACGTCAAACAATTGCTGCACCATTCAGCCACCCGCGTGGCCGAAACGACCTGCCGGCTCTGCGGCGTTCGCGCCGGCATGCACATCTAGGCGTGAGGGGTTGGCGGTGCTGAGAATCGTCTTGGCACGAGCGATTTCCTCCGCCGTGCCCTGCGCCATCACCAGAAAGCTGTCGGCTTTCACGGCGGTCTCATATTGGATCACGCTGTCCTTCGGGATGCCCATGCTATAGAGCGCTGCACCAAGCGCGCTCAGCCCGCCAACCACGACAGCGTTCTCGATGGCGGTGATCGCAACGGTAGCTAGGTATCCGAGCACGACGACATGTCCCACGGCAGGGACCGTCACGAACAGCCCACCAAGGAACAGGCCCCAGAAGCCGCCCCAGAATGCACCCCGGGTGCCCCAAAACTTGACGCGGTCGCCAATATTGTAGAAGCCGGCGACCTTTTCGTCAGTATGGTATCCCTTACCGACAACGCTGAGATTCTTCGTCTCGAAGCCAGCGGCGAGAAGCTTTTTTACGGCCGCTTCTGCTGCCGGGTGGTCTGCGAAGACAGCGATGACTGAGTCAACTTTGGCTTTTTCCATTTTGTTTTCCTTCAGGAAAGGCGGCGCTTGGCCGCGGTCTTTTACATCACGCGATTCGAGCCCGTGTGGAACAAAACATAAGGTATTGAATTCTGACGGGCTCTTCAGCTTATCGTTCCAAGTCAAGAGCAGGATTTCGAGAATGTGGGAAAAACTCCTTACATCATCAAAGTGATGTAACTTTTCATCGTAAGCTACAAGTTCAGATATTCAGCGCACGTCCATAGGCATCGAGCACGGCCTCCTTCATCATTTCCGACAGAGTCGGGTGCGGAAATATGGTGTGCATCAGCTCTTCTTCCGTGGTCTCGAGATTCATCGCCACTACATAGCCCTGGATCAGTTCGGTAACTTCGGCGCCAATCATGTGCGCGCCGAGCAATTGGCCGGTCTTCTTGTCAAAAATCACCTTCACCAACCCTTGATCTTCCCCCATTGCTATCGCCTTGCCGTTGCCGACGAATGGAAAGTGGCCGACGCGGATATCGATCTCCTTTTCCTTTGCCGCCTGTTCGGTGAGCCCGACCGATGCGATCTGCGGCGAGCAATAGGTACAGCCAGGGATCATCAGTTTGTTCATCGGATGCGGGTGCAGGCCCTTGATCGCTTCGACGCAGACGACGCCCTCATGCTCGGCCTTGTGCGCCAGCATCGGCGGACCGGAGACGTCGCCGATGGCATAGATGCCCGGCACATTAGTCCTGTTGAATTGGTCGACGGCAATGATGCCGCGTTCGGTTTTGACACCGAGTTTTTCGAGCCCGAGATTTTCGATATTGCCAACGACGCCCACTGCCGAAATGACGCGCTCGGCGGTGATGGTCTGCGATTTGCCGCCCTTTTCGATTGTGGCGGTGACGCTGGCGCTCTTTTTCTCGAGCTTGGTGACTTTGGCATCGGTCAAAATCTTGATGCCTTGCTTCTCGAAGCTCTTGCGCGCCAGCCCGGCAATCTCCGTGTCCTCGATTGGCAAGATCTGCGGCAACACTTCCACCACGGTAACCTCGGCGCCGAGCGTGCGGTAGAACGAGGCGAACTCGATGCCAATGGCGCCGGAACCGATGATCAACAGCGATTTCGGCATACGGTCGGGCACCATGGCCTCGAAATAGGTCCAGACCAATTTCTTGTCCGGCTCGATGCCGGGCAGCACGCGCGGTCGCGCGCCAGTGGCAATGATGATATCCTTACCCTGATAGGTGCCGGCTCCGAGCACACCCTTCGGCGCGTCGTTCTTGGACGGCTTCACCGTCACCTTGCCGGGCGCATCGATGAACGCTTCGCCCCAGATCACCGACACCTTGTTCTTTTTCATTAGAAAGCCAACGCCGTCATTAAGCCGCTTGGATATGGCGCGCGAGCGCTTGACGATGGCGCCCGTATCGTAGGCGACTTTCTCGACAGACAACCCGAATTCCTTGGCCCGCTGTATGTAGTGAAAAATTTCTGCCGAGCGCAGCAGAGCCTTGGTCGGGATGCAGCCCCAATTGAGGCAGATGCCTCCCAGATATTTGCTCTCGACGATCGCGGTCTTGAAGCCAAGCTGCGCCGCGCGGATCGCAGCAACGTAGCCGCCCGGACCGGAGCCAATGATTATGATGTCAAAACTCGTCTCAGCCATCTATCGTCTCCTGCATGCGCGGCATGCTTACAAGTCTCGATTGCTTAGTTCCGCTACACGCCCGGCGGCGCGCGAGCCTGCTGCGGAGAGGTCACGCCGCCATCATCACCGGGTGCTCGATCAGAGCCTTGAAGGCACCGAGCAGCTCGGCACCGAGCGCGCCGTCGACGACGCGGTGATCGCATGAGAGTGTCACCGTCATGATGGTAGCGATCTCGATTTTTCCGGAGCGTACGACGGCACGCTCCTCGCCGGCGCCGATCGCGAGAATGGTCGCCTGCGGCGGATTGATCACTGCGGTGAAATCCTTGATGCCATGCATGCCGAGATTGGAGACCGCACTGGCGCCGCCCAGGTATTCCTCCGGCTTCAGCCTGCGCGCGCGGGCGCGCGCTGCCAATTCCTTCATCTCGTTGGAGATGACCGACAAGGATTTGGCTTCCGCGTTGCGCAGCAGCGGTGCAATCAGTCCACCCTTGATCGCCACTGCGACGCCAATGTCCGAATGCTGGTGCTTGAGCATGCCACTCTCGGTCCACGTGGCATTGGCGTCCGGAACGCGCTGCAGCGCGAGCGCAAGCGCTTTGATGACAAAATCGTTGACCGAGAGCTTCCAGAGAGGCTTGCCGTCCTTGTCCTGCGGCGCAGCGTTGTTGATCTCCTCGCGCGCGTCCAAGAGACCGCCGATGTCGCAATCGACCGTGAGGTAGAAGTGCGGGATGGTGAGGTTGGATTGCACGAGCCGTTGGGCGATGATCCTTCGCATGCCGTCGTGCGGCACGAACTCGTAGGAACCTTCTGGATAGAGCGCGCGGATCTGCGGGTCAGACATGCCATGAACGGCGGACGCCGCCACGCCTGCTACGGTGGGCGTCGCCGTTCCCATCGCTGCCGGCTCCGCCGCTCCGGTCGCTGCCGGCGCTAGTGCGCCCTTGCCGGATTTTGCCGCTTCGACGTCGGCCGCGACGATACGCCCATGCGGGCCCGAGCCCTGGATGTGGGCGAGGTCGACGCCGTACTCTTCGGCCAGCCGCCGCGCCAACGGCGAGGAAATGACCCGGTTTGTATTGGAGGCTCGGGCCTCGTCAGCTGACACCATTGGCGCAGACTTCTCCGCTGGGGAGAGAAGTGACGAACTCTCGGCGGGCAGCGGGAGACTATGTATCGCGTCTTCGCGTTGGAGAGAGGTGAATTGAGGGGTTGGTGCAGGCTTCGTTCCTGCTTCCTCTGCCGGCTGGGGAGAGGATGGCGACGATGAGATTTGAGCGCTCGTCGTTTGGACCGGAGCTACCGCTGGTTTAGCGACTGGAGCGGGCACACTCTTGCCCGCTTCGGACGCGGCGGCCTTCGGCTCCACTCTGACCTCCGCCGGCACATCTGCCGCATGTGCGATCTCTGGCGGCGCAACGTCGGGCACAACGGGAGGGGCCTGCGCTGCCTCGGCATCAGCTCCGCCAGGACTGTCGGCGATATAACCGATAATTTGCCCGACGGGCATTTCGGTGCCTTCCAACGCCAGCGGGCCCGCCAGATAGCCATCATGAAAGGCCGTCACTTCCATGACGGCCTTGTCGGTTTCGATCTCGGCAATCGTGTCGCCCTTCTTAATCGGATCGCCAAGTTTCATCACCCATTTTACCAAGCGCCCGCTGTTCATCGTGTCAGACAGCGTCGGCATAGTGATCGGTTCGCTCATAACCTAGGCTACCTTCTCTGCCCTTTTGGGGAGGGCTGGGATGAGAGGGGGCGGGCATCTGTTGTCTTGGCGGGACCTGCCGCTGGCTTCGCGGCTGGAGCTGGCGCCCCTTTGCCCGCCGCAGCCGCGGCGGCCTTCGGTACGGGTGCGGTCTCTGACGGCGCAGTTTTGGGCGCAGCGGGAGTAGCCTGCATTACCCCGGCAGCAGCTTGGCCAGGACTCGTTGGTTTAAGGATTGGCGTAGACTTCGTTGCTGCCTTGTTTCCTTGCGTGGGCCGGCACAACTCGCGTGCGGCGGTCACGATATCGGGCACCTGAGGAATAGTTGCGGCTTCAAGCGCCCCATTGAATGGGGTCGACATGTCGAGCGCGGCGAGCCGTTGCACCGGAGCATCGAGAGAATCGAAGCAGCGGTCGGCCAGGGTGGCCGCGATCTCCGCTCCAGCACCCGCGAAACGGCAATCCTCCTCGACCACCAACAGGCGGTGCGTCTTCTCGACCGATGTTGCGCACGTATCCCAGTCGATCGGTTTCAGGCTGCGCAGATCGATGACCTCGGCCTCGATCCCTTCCTTGAAAAGTTCGTCTGCGGCATTCTGCGAAAGAACCGCGTGCCGCGAATAGCTCACGATCGTCAGATCGCGGCCTTCGCGTCTCACCAGGGCACGATGCATTGGAGGCGCCTCGGCGAGGACGTCAACCTGACCCTTGCTGAAGTAAAGCATCTCATGCTCCAGGAGGATGATCGGCTCATCGCTGACGATCGCCTGGCGCAGCTGCCAATAGGCATCCTGTGGCGTCGATGGTACGGCGATGCGCAAGCCCGGGACGTTCATCACGGTATGTTCCAGCCGCTGAGAATGTTGCGCCCCGAGTTGCCGCGCGACGCCACCAGGCACGCGCACAACCAGCGGCATGCCGAACTGACCGCCCGACATGAATGGGATCTTGGCGGCTCCGTTAATGATGGAGTCCAATGCGAGCAGCAGGAAGTTGATGGTCATGATCTCGACTACTGGCCGCAACCCTGCCAAGGCGGCGCCCACGCCAAGCCCGGTGAAGCTGTTCTCGGAGATTGGCGTATCGCGAACGCGCCATTCGCCGTATTTGGCGTAGAGGCCCTCGGTGACACGATAGCTGCCGCCGTAAAGGCCGACATCCTCACCTAGTGTGAACACCGACGAGTCGGCTGCCAGCTCGGCATCCAAGGCCCGATTGAGGGCCTGCCAATAAAGCAATTCTTCTGACATGGTAGCTCCTAGATCAGGACTTCGTGGTGGCGGTTGCAATTCATGTGTGCCCAAGCGGCCTCCATGGTCGGCTGCGGGCTTTGCAAAGCGAATTGCGTCGCGTCGTCCACGACCGCCTGGACCTCCTTCTTGAGTTTTTCGATGTCGGCCTCGGCTAGATGTCCGGCCTCAACCATGTGCGCCGTCAGGTGGCCGATATTGTCGGGCCCGACTTCGGCCAGTTCGGCCTGCGTTGGGTAGCGGAACTCGACCTCTCGGATCGCAGCGGATATCGGATCCCACGCCTTGTAAGCCTTCACTTCCACGGCCGGCCGGTACGTCCCTGGATCGGCCATGGAATGGCCGCCCCAGCGATAAGTCTTGCATTCGATAAATTGCGGGCCACCCCCATCGTGGATTCGATCGAGTGCACGACGTGTCGCTTCGAAAACCTTCTGCACGTCCATCCCATCGACTTGTTCGGCGGGGATGTTGTAGGCAGCGGCGCGCTTGAAAACCTCGACGACCGCGGAATGGCGGTGAATTTCCGTGCCGATAGCGTAGTGATTGTTTTCGCAGACGAAGAGCAAAGGTAACCGCCACAGGCCGGCCATGTTCAGCGATTCGTGGAATGTGCCCTGGTTGACGGCCCCGTCGCCGAAAAAGCAGATCACTGCTTCAGGAAGATGGCGCATCGCGACGGCATAGGCGATGCCAAGAGCGATCGGGCAGGATTCGCCGACGATGGCATATCCGCCCATGAAGCGCCGCTTGCTGTCGAACAAGTGCATGGAACCGCCCATGCCGCCGCTCATGCCGCCGGCGCGGCCGAGCAGCTCGGCCATGACTTTGCGAGCCGGCGTTCCTCGCATCAGGGCATGCGCATGCTCGCGATAGGTACTGACGATGTAATCGGACGGTTCGGCCGCGTTGATGACGCCCGCGCCGACCGCCTCCTCGCCCGGATAAAGGTGGAGGAAGCCAACGATATTTCCCTTGCTGTACTCCTCCGCGGCCCTTTCCTCGAAGGCTCGAGACAGCAGCATGTCACGAAGCAGGCGGTGTAGTGTATCGCGTTCCATCGAAATTGATCCTTGTTGAAGACCTGTTGATCCATCTTCGGGCGTGCTGGCCTCATGTCCCTTGCATCCTGGATGGGCGACATTCCGATGGTGGCGCGCCCGGCCTTGCCCTTCAGTTCACTTAAACTTTCCAAACCTCACTCGTCGTCGCCATCAAGCCGGAATGTTCGAAGCGGGTGCGCGAACGGCCGCGCCGGTCTCCTTGATGAAGAAGGCCAGGACGATCGCGATTGCACTGACATTGGACATTTCCTCCGAAGGCGTGAATGCACTTTCTAATGGTGGGCAGTGTGCTCTCTTTCGACGTGGTTATGCGCATTCTGAATTGATCATTCCGGCCGTTCACTACGCCTCGATGATCACCTTAAGTGCCTTGGTCTTGGCGGCGCTGCCGAAGGTCTCGTAGGCATCGAGGATCTGATCAAGCTTGAAATGGTGCGTAATCAGCCGTTTGGGATCGATCTTGCCAGATCGGACCGTATTGAAGAGCATCGGTATCGTTATCGTGTCGACTAGGCGTGTGGTGATGGAAATATTGCGATCCCAGAGTTGCTCCAGATGGAGATCCACCTTCGTTCCATGCACGCCGATATTGGCAATGGCCCCTCCCGGCGCCACGAGTTGCTGACACAATTCGAAAGTTGCTGGAATGCCCACGGCTTCGATGGCGGTATCGACGCCGCGCTTGCCGGTCATCTTCATGACCGTTTCTAGAGCCTTCCCGTCCGTGCTGTTGATAGTCGCCGTGGCGCCGAAGCGCTTAGCCACTTCAAGACGATTATCGTCGAGATCGATCATGATGATCTCGGCCGGCGAGTAGAACTGGGCGGTGAGGAGCGCAGCGAGTCCAATCGGCCCCGCACCGACGATCGCCACGGTATTCCCCGGTGCAACCTTGCCGTTGAGCACGCCGCACTCAAAGCCGGTCGGCAGGATGTCGCTGAGCATCACCAGCGCCTCTTCGTCCGCGCCATCGGGAATGGGATAGAGGCTTGTGTCCGCGTAAGGAATGCGGACGAACTCGGCTTGCGTACCGTCGATGGTGTTGCCGAGAATCCAGCCGCCGGTCGTGCAGTGAGAGTACATCTGCCTCCGGCAATATTCACATTTGCCACATGCGCTTACACAGGAAATCAAGACGTGATCGCCCGGCTTGAACGCCGTGACAGCCGGCCCGACCTGCTCGATGACGCCGACGCCTTCGTGTCCGAGGATCCTTCCAGGCCGGCAGGTCGCGACATCGCCTTTCAAAATGTGCAAATCAGTGCCGCAGATCGTCGTCTTGGAGACTTTAACGATGGCGTCGGAGGGAGCCGTGATCTCCGGCTTTGCGTGATCCTCGAATGATTTCTGCCCCGGGCCGTGATAAACGAGTGCTTTCATCATGCCTGCCGTTGCGGTGCGGATTGCTGATTTCGGCATGGTCTCCAGAGTCATTGTCTATCATCTTTCAGATAAATCGGTCGATGATCTGGAATTGACCTCGGCGGACAGCGATTAAACGCGACTGCATTTCTAAATGCGTTCACCCGCTAGTCGTTCCTTCGTAATTCCGATCCCTCGTTAAAAAAGACTTCATCCGCTTTTGATCTGTGTTTAATTTTTAGGGCACCGAAAAGCGGCCACGGGGCGGATCCTGGCGCGAAGTGGCCAGTTGACCGGGGTCTCATTTCGTGAGCTGCGCGCGGATAGCGAGTAACTCCGCCCGGCGTGCGTCGCTCGTCTCAGGGTAGGACATTTTGAGGTCTTCGAATGTATCGAGGATAATCTGAGACACGATCAGCCGGGTAGTCTCTTTGTCGTCGGCGGGAACCACGTACCAGGGCGACTCGGCGGTGCTCGTCGCGCTGAGGCATTGTTCATAGGCCTTCATGTAGTGTTTCCAGAATTTCCGCTCTTCAATGTCCGCAAGGCTGAACTTCCAATTCTTTTCCGGCTCGTCGATGCGCTGCAAAAATCGCTTCCGTTGCTCTTCCTCCGAGAGGTGGAGAAAGAACTTGACGATGCGGGTGCCATTCTTGTGGAGGTGCTTCTCCAAATCCTTGATCGAACGATAGCGGTCGCGCCAGACCATCTTGTCGTCATGCGGGGCATCCGGGAGCCCTTCGCCGTGGAGAATTTCAGGATGCACGCGGACGATCAGCACTTCCTCATAATAGGACCGGTTGAAGATGCCGATACGCCCGCGTTCGGGTAGATCACACGTGGTGCGCCAGAGAAAATCGTGTTCCAATTCGGCGGCGCTTGGATGCTTGAAACTGAACACCTGGCAGCCCTGGGGATTGACCCCGGACATCACGTGCCTGATGGCGCCGTCTTTTCCTGCCGCATCCATCGCCTGAAAGATCAGGAGAACGGCATGTTTGTTGGACGCGTAGAGAAGCTGCTGTTGCAAACTGAGCTGCGCAATGTGCTCCTCCAGGAGCTTCTGATATTGCTCCTTCGACTTGTACACCCGATCGACCTCCGTCGACCACTTCTCGAGATCGACCTCATCTTCTTCGCGCACGCGAAAGTCCTTTGTGTGTATTTTCATCGTCTTCCTTCCAGCGGTTTCGCCGCTCATTGGCTTACTTGGCGGTCGGCGGCGTCGTATCCGGCGGCGTCTTCGCTTTGGCTCCCGGCTTAGGCTCGACTTCGGTTTCAGGTTCAGGCTCCTCGGCTTTGGTTTCAGGCGCCTTCGCGGCCGCGATGGGCGCCTTGGCCTGGGTGATGGCCGCGGCGATGATGCGCCCGGCATCCTCCGGGTCTTTGACGAGGCCAGCCAGGAGGAGATCACCGAGCGACGTGTTTAGCAGTGTTGCTGACCCAGAATGCGGCGAAGGCGCCAACGTCATTGGACGTCGCCAGTTTGCGCCCGGGTTCCTCGCGGACCGCGCGCTCCAGCATAAACCGGCGCAAAGCCGCTCTCTTAGTGCGACATCAAAATTGGCACCGTCATATGCTTGAACAAGGCCCGTGTGGCTCCGCCAAGAACGATCTCATGCGCGCGCGTATGACCATAGGCGCCCATCACGATCAAATCCGCTGCTTCATCGGAGGCCTGCGACAAGATCATGTCGTCAACCGCGATGTCGTCCACGGCCAGTTCTCGAACGTCCGCTTTGATTCCATGCCGCATTAGATGAGCCGCAATATGCGTGCCCGGCCGGTCGATCGTGCCCTTGCGTAGGTTGTCCGGATTGATCGTAAGAACTGTCACGCGCTCCGCCTTGGCCAGAAACGGCAAAGCATCGTTCACGGCCCGAGACGATTGCGCGCTTCCGTTCCACGCGACCAGTATTTGCTTTCCAACGTCTGTAAACTTACCAGCGTAGGGAACAATGAGAACTGGCCGGCCGGACTCGAGCGCTACTCGTTCCGGAACGCCATACTCGGGGCGTGGCAGAAGCTCCTCGGGGTCGATCTGGCCAACGACCGTAAGATCCGCGTAGCGAGCATGATAGCACGCTGTCTCGCTAGCATCGCCTTCGACATCGAGCCAATCGGCCGCGACGCCCGACTTTTGCCGAAAAGCCTCGAACTCCGCTTTGGCATTATCGCGCATCTGCATCCACCAAGCGCGCATGGTTGGCTCAATCTTGGCCGCGATTTCTTCCATCATGAAGAACGGCACGTCGCTGGCCGCGCTCGTGAAGAGTCCCGTCAAATGGGCGTCGAACGCTTTCGCCAACTGCGCCGCGATCTCCAGACGGCCGCGGCAATGTTTGGATACGTTGACATGCACAAGTAGATCCTTCACGCCCATAATGCTTCTCCGTTTGTGATGCGGCCCGCAGGGATCACCCGGAGCCGATGCGAACCTTTGCCGGTCTATATCGCCATCGAGATCAGTCGCGGCATTTCACGCTTCGCCCGCGGTCTAGCGGCTCGCAATCCCATGGCCGGGACTTGATCTGCCGGCCCCCCTCGAAAAGCTTCCGGCGGGCATCCTCATTGTTTCATGGCACCGATGATTCAGGCCCGCGCCTCCGTCTTCTCGTCGATGGGGAAAATCTCAACCTCGCCGGCATCTCAAAGCTGAAAGCTCGGATTGTATGTCGACTCCAAACGATAATGGCGAGAAAAGCAAAGCGTTCCCAGCGACAAAGATGTTCCATTCCGGCCGCGAGATTCCTTCACGCCTAGCCGCCATGCGAGAGGCGTTTTTGATGAAGGCACGCCCGACTCCAAATGCCGTCATCCGGTGCTCCAACGTGCTAAGCGATGTACTTTCCACCATTGATCGAAAGCGTGCCGCGCGAACGCCTTGGTGACGAGCGCGATGCGTACCATGGTGATCCTCCAATTTTGAATCGATGCTTGGGATTCAAAGCGCATTCCCCTCTTGTCCACCCCCGGCCTTCGCAGGTTCGGACCACGGACCCGGTTGCGGGCTTTTCTTCCCATGGGTTGCGCCTCCTTCTTGCCCTAATCCCATCGTAAGAGCCGTCAGGCCGGCCATGCTGCCGAGCTGCATCGTTTCCACCGCCGAACTCGGGACGATGACAATCGTCGCGTTTTGTTTCAAACCCTCGTAGAGCATGTTCATGGCCCTGAGATGCAGCGCGACGGGATTATCGATATAGGTCTTCGCCGCTTCCCCGAATTTCTCCGCCACTTGTCTCTCCGAATCCCCGAGGATCACGCGGGCTTGGCGTTCTCTCTCCGCTTGGGCCTGCATCGACATCGCATCCTCGAGGGCTGGCGGAATCAGAACGTCCTTGACCTCCACCGAAATGACATTGATGCCCCATGGCTCGGTTCGGAGGTCGATGATCCTTTGAAGCTCGTCGCTGATTTTTTCCCGTCCCTCCAGCATGTCGGAAAGCATGGTCTTGCCGATCACGTCGCGCAGGGCGGTTTGGGAAGCCCAGCTGATGGCGCTGCCATAGTCGGCGACGTCGAGCGCGGCCTTTTTGGGATCCACGACCTTCCAAAACAACACGGCATCGACATCCACCGGCACCGTGTCTTTCGTGAGGGTCTTTTCGGCCTTGAAGGAACCGGTGATCACGCGCGTGTCGATCCAATAGGGCACCGTTTCGATGACCGGGATAATGAAAAACAATCCCGGCCCCTCCAGGGAGCGGAAGCGTCCCAACCGCAAGACCACCACCTTTTCCCACTGATTGGCAATCTTGATCGAGTACGAAGCGACGAAGGCAACGACGAAACTGATGATCGCGATCGACAGGCTTTGGTCATAAGCCGAACGGGTCCATCCGAGGTACGCGAATGCCAAGCCGACGCCGAGAATGACGGCAAAGATCAACCCCGGTAGTGCGCTGGTTGTTCTCATTTTCAATCTCCCGGCATGCACCCAAATTCGATGCAGTCTCGGGCGCCAATGCAGGCCGCGCATTAATATGGATCAAGTGCGCGATAAAAATCTCAACCGGGGCGGAGAATAGAATAAAATAAATACAGATAGTGACCGCGTTCAAAGAGGGTTGGACTAAGCTCGTCCTTGCGATGGCCCATCTGCGAGCCGATGGCCGATGTGCTCAAGGCAAGCGAATATGCAGCCCGCGCTCAATCGCCTGCATCAGCAGCTGATGTGAAATATTGCGAAACGGCGACATCGGGGGGCTCTTCGTTAGCCCCGCGGAGAGAATTGGTGGGCTTGCCACGGGTTCTCGAGGGCCTTGACCAACACCATGGAAGGTTTACTCTTTAAAAATATCTATCGTGCGATAGACATCTGTCCGTGGTCAAGGTTCACATATGTCCAGGGCTGCGGTTCATCCGGGTGGTCAACGCAAGCGGCGGCATCCCCCCAGTGGCGGTTACGCACGGGGTGATGAGACGCGGTCGAAGATCGTCGCCGCCGCGCTCGATGTGTTTGGCGACCACGGCTACGACGGTGCATCGACGCGCATGCTTGCTGATCAAGCAGGCGTCAATCTTCCCGCTCTCCAATATTACTTCGACGGCAAAGAGGGCGTTTATCTCGCCTGCGCCGAACACATCGCCGAACGGCTCGAGGCGCGTCTAGGCCCGGCGGCGGATTACGTCATGCAGGTCCTTGCCCGGGAAGAGCCCTCTCGTGAGCAACTATTCCACATGCTTCACGAATTTCTCGATCGTTTCGCGGATTTCTTCCTGGGCGGACACGAGCTTGAAAAATGGGTGCTGTTCATCGTTCGCGAACAGGCTCAGCCGACCGGGGCGTTCGATATTCTCTTCGATCGCGTGATGAACCCCGTACTCGGTGCCTGTGGAGCGCTCGTCGGAAGATTGCTGGTGCTTCCCGGCGACGATCCCGTGGTGCGCGTCCGCGCCTTCGCGCTCCTCGGTCAGATCATATTCTTCCGGACGGCGCGCGAAGCGGCACTACGAATGATGGGATGGCCGGATTTTGAAGGCGACCGCGTGACGATCGTGAAAGACACTCTCCTTGCGCAGATCGAGGCCGCGCTGGGGGGGGCCGGAACCGCCATGGCCCGGAGCAACTCGTGAAGCGGGGTATCGTTATCGCCGCGGCCGTCCTCATCGCCGCCGGAGCGGGGGGAGGCCTAGCTTATTGGTTCACCCATCGCGCGACCCCGAACCAGGAGCTGGTGATTTACGGCAATGTCGATTTGCGTCAGGTCGAGCTGCCGTTCAACGACAGCGAGCGCATCGCCGCCGTGCTGGTGCAGGAAGGCGATCGCGTCAAGAAGGGCGAAGTGCTGGCCCGCCTAGAAACGAGCCGGCTCGCCGCTCAAGTTTCGGAAGTCGAAGCACAGGTCGCGGCGCAGCAGGCGGCCGTCGAGAGACTGCACAACGGCAGCCGTCCCGAAGAGATCGAAGAGGCGCGAGCAAATCTGGCATCGGCCAAGGCCAGTGCGGTGAACGCCGGACGGCAATATGAGCGGCAGGATAACTTGGCAAAGATTTTGGGCGGGCGTGCCACGACCCAGCAGGACATCGACAATGCCCAAGCGGCGCTCGACGCAGCCAATGCGAAGGTCGTCGCCGATCAGGCCGCGCTCGATCTCGCCATCGCCGGTCCCCGCAAGGAGGATATCGGCCAAGGCGAAGCCCAGCTACGGGCGGAGCAGGCACATCTTTCCTTCCTGCGGCTGCAATTGGCCGATGCGGAGCTTGTCGCTCCGATCGACGCGACCGTCCGGTCAAGGCTCATGGAGCCGGGCGAGATGGCTTCGCCGCAGAAAGCGGTATTCACGCTGGCCATCACCGATCCAAAATGGGTACGGGCCTATGTCTCCGAGCCCGATCTGAGCCGGGTTCACCCGGGCGAAGCAGCTAAAATCGCGGTCGATAGCTTCCCGGACCGGCCGTTCGCAGGATGGATCGGCTTCATCTCCCCGGTCGCGGAATTCACACCGAAGACAGTGGAGACCGAGGACTTGCGGCCGAACCTCGTCTATGAGGTCCGTGTCTTCGTCAAGGACCCGTCGGACGAACTTCGCCTGGGCATGCCGGCAACGGTGCATTTGCCACGCGACCAGGGGGCGGCGCGCCAGCCAAGCGCCGCCAAGGACGCCGGATTATGAATCTGGCGCCGGGAAATGATTCCGCTGTAATCGGCCGCGACGTGCGGAAATCATTCCGGCGCAAGACGGGCGAGGTCGTGAAAGCCCTTGACGACGTTTCTCTCGATATTCCTCGCGGTGCGCTCGCGGCGCTCGTCGGACCCGACGGCGCCGGCAAGACCACGCTCATTCGTCTCGTCGCCGGCTTGATGCCGGCCGATTCGGGAGAACTGAAGGTTATTGGGTTCGACGTGGCCTCCAAGCCGCAGCAGGTCCAGGATCGTATCGCCTACATGCCGCAGCGTTTCGGTCTCTATGAAGATCTGAGCGTCCAGGAAAACCTCGACCTATACGCCAATCTGCATGGCGTCTCCGATGAGGAACGGGCAGAGCGTTTTCCCAGGCTCTTGGAGATGACGGCGCTGGTGTCTTTCACGCGCCGTCTGGCAGGCAATTTGTCGGGCGGGATGAAGCAGAAGCTCGGGCTTGCGTGCGCATTGGTCCGCTCGCCCGTGCTGTTGCTGCTGGACGAGCCGACCGTTGGGGTGGACCCACTATCCCGGCGTGAGCTTTGGGAAATCGTTGTCCAACTTCGCGAGGACCAAGATCTCACGGTTTTGCTGAGCACCTCCTATCTCGACGAGGCCGAGCGCTGCGATCAAGTCTTCGTCCTGCACGAGGGGAAGGTATTGGCCAGCGGCCGGCCGGACGAGGTTACCCGTTTAGCCGCCGGTCGCACGTTTGCGGCCGTGCCGGCCCCAGGCGAACCCGCCAGACGCCTCCAATCGCGGCTGTTGAGCGAGCCGTCCATCGTCGATGCGGTTCCCAAGGCGGGCCGCGTGCACCTGGTTCGCGCCAAATCCCACTCCGGGCAGGAGCCCGCCGGGACCGAAGCGGCGCTGGCCGGTCTTACCGTCGTACCGGTACAAGCTCATTTCGAAGATGGGTTCATGGTGTTGTTGCGACGGCAGGCGGGGACGAACCGGGAGGCGGCAGCCACGATGTCGCTCGGCCGTTGCGTATGCGGCCGCGCCGGTGAGACGGTCATCCAGGCCCACGGCCTGGTGCGCAAGTTCGGCGCCTTCATCGCCGTTGACCGTGTCAGCTTCGAGGTCCATCGTGGCGAGATCTTCGGCCTGCTCGGTCCCAACGGCGCCGGCAAGACGACGACGTTTCGCATGCTGTGCGGCCTACTTTCCTCCACCGCCGGGACGTTGCGGGTCGCGGGCCTCGACTTGCGCACGGCACGCGCCTCGGCCCGGCAGCATATCGGCTATGTCGCCCAGAAATTTTCGCTCTACGGGCAGCTCTCGGTCACCGAGAACCTGGACTTCTTCGCCAGCGCCTACGGGCTGCGCGGCAGCCGCAAGCGCGACCGCATCCACTGGGCGATCGAGCAATTCGAGTTGAAGGATCTGGTACATCTCCCCAGCGGGCAATTGCCGGGGGGCTACAAGCAGCGATTGGCGATGGCCGCCGCCCTGCTTCACGAGCCGGAGATCCTGTTCCTCGACGAGCCGACCAGCGGCGCCGATCCCATGGCGCGGCGCGAGTTCTGGCAGCGGATCACGACCCTCGCCGAACAAGGGGTCACCGTCGTCGTCACCACCCATTTCATGGAAGAGGCCGAATACTGCGACCGCATCACGATTCTCGATGCCGGCCGCGTGTTGGCGGAGGGGACGACCGCAGAGGTTCGCGGTCATGCGCTGTTTGGGAACGCGGGCGAGCCGAGCATGGAAGACGCGTTCATCGCGATCGTCGAGAAGGCTCGCGACAGGAAGCCAGCCGCGTCGCCGCCGCTGGCGGGTGCTTCATGAGGTCCGCGCCGGATCGGCCGGTTTTGCCATCTTCCGCGGGCGGAGCGGCCAAGTCGCGCCGTGTCAAGGCGTTGGTGCTCAAGGAGACCTATCAGCTTTTTCGCGATCCCAGCAGCATAGCGATCGGCATCATCATACCTTTACTGCTGATCCTGTTGTTTGGCTTCGCGCTATCGCTCGATGTGAAGAACGTCCCCGTGGCGGTGGTTCTCGAGGAGGCCTCGCCAGCCGCAACGGACCTAGCCGCCGGCTTCGTGCTCAGTCCCTATTTCGACGCTTTGCTTCTGACCTCCATGCCGCAGGCGCGGGAGCTTATGCTCCAACGCAAGGTCGACGGCATTGTCCGTGTCCGCCCGGATTTTGTCCGGAGGCTCGGCCTCGGCGATGCGGAAGCGCAGGTTCTCGTTTATGGGATCGATGCCAACAAAGCGCGCATCATCGAATCCTATGCCCAGGGCGCCATCGCGCAATGGGCCGCGCGCCGCACCGCCGAGGGGTTCGAGGCGGCTGCCGGCGGTTCGGCCGTGGTGCAGAGCCGGCTCTGGTTCAACGAGGCGAACGACAGTCATTATTTCCTAGTCCCCGGCCTCATCGTCTTGATCATGACGCTCATCGGCGCCCTGATGACCGCCCTGGTCATGGCGCGCGAGTGGGAGAGGGGGACGCTGGAGGCCCTGTTCGTGACACCTGTCCGCGCCGGGGAAATTCTGCTGGCGAAGATGATTCCCTACTTCGTACTGGGGATGTTTGGGCTCGGTCTATGCATCCTCGCATCCAGGTTCATGTTCCACGTCCCGCTCCGAGGTTCGATCTGGATTCTCGCCGGAGTGTCGATGCTCTATCTGATCGTGGCGCTGGCGATCGGTCTGTTGATTTCGACAGCCACCAAGAACCAGTTCGTTTCCAGCATGACAACATTGGTGGTTACGTTTCTTCCGGCTTTGTTTCTGTCTGGCTTCCTGTTCGATCTGCGCAGCATGCCGGCGGCGGTGCGCTTCCTCAGCTATGCGCTGCCCGCGCGCTATTATGTGAACCTGCTGCAAACTATCTTTCTGGCCGGCGACGTTTGGAGCGTGATCCTGCCCAATGCGGCGGTCTTGGCCGGCATGGCCTGCGGGCTGCTTGCTCTCACGCGGGCGGTTTCAGTCAAAAGACTCGGGTGAGGCCCGCGATGCTGGAATCTCTCTTGCGCATTCTCGCTCTCATCCGCAAGGAACTGCTTGCCGTTCTCAAGGACGGGCCGAGCCGGTTCAGCCTTTTTGCGCCGCCGATTCTTCAATGCCTCATCTTCGGCTACGCGGCGACCTACGATCTCAACAATGTTCCCTATGCGGTCGTGGACCAGGATCGAAGCGCGGCCTCCCACGAGCTGTTGGCGGCGCTCGACGGCTCGGGTGTGTTTCAGCGCGTTGCAACACTCGATCGTGCCGGCGACATCAAATCCACGATCGACGGCCGGCGCGCCTTGCTCGTCATTCAGATCGGGCAGGATTTCGAGCGCCGGCTCATGGCGGGGCGCCAGGCGGACATACAGGTGATCGCCGACGGCCGTAACTCCAACACGGCCGGGACGGCGCTAGGCTATGTCAGCGCCATCGTCGGCACTTTTAACGCCAACTGGGCATCGGGCCACGGCCAAAGCGCGGCGCCGCTTCGGGTCGCGATGCGGGCTTGGTTTAACGCTAATCTCGAAACCCGCTGGTACATGGTTCCGGCGCTAATCGGCACCCTGACCTTCCTGCAGACGCTGTTGCTGACCGCGCTGTCGGTCGCCCGCGAGCGGGAACAGGGCACCCTCGACCAGCTTCTTGTGACGCCGTTCCGCCCGGCGGAGATCATTATCGGCAAAGCGCTGCCATCGGTATTGATCGGGACGATCCAAGCGACGCTGATCCTCCTGGTGGCGCAGCTCTGGTTCCGCATCCCCTTCGCGGGATCTTATCTGACGCTCTATGCCGGTCTCTTGCTGTTCTTGCTGGCGGCGGTCGGGATTGGGCTCATGCTGTCAGCAATCGTCGCCACGATGCAACAGGCGGTCCTCTACACCTTCGTCACCATGATGCCGTTCGCTTTGCTCTCGGGTCTGACCACACCGCTCAGCAACATGCCCGAGTTTTTCCAATATTTGACGCTAATCAATCCGCTACGTTATGCGATTGACATCGCGCATCGTGTTTACCTGGAGGGTGCGGACTTCGCTCAATTGGCTCCCGACCTTTGGCCTTTGGCACTCATCGCGTCGGTCACGCTTTCCGGGACCGCGTGGCTGTTCCGCCGCGGGTTCGAGTGAGGTGCTCATGCCAACGGAACCGCGCAAGCATGGACGGCTGGCGCTCTCCGCGATGTCGATAGCTACACTTCCATAGCGGTTCTCCGTCTGTGTTTCCGCGGGGCGTAAAGGTTAGTCTTGTCCGAAAGGGTCACGCAGTTCGTCTTTCGTTGTGGACGTCAGGCGACGCCGGTAAGACGCAAAATCACTCGAATAACGGCATTGGCCGGACGGGCCACAAGGTCAGTGAATACGTTGATATCAATGCCCATCTGAGCCCCGAGCGCCGGTAGCAGAAAAAACACGCCGATCATTATCATCATGCCATAGGGCTCCAGTGCGGCAAGTGGCGCCGCGAGCGCGTTCGGCAGCACGCCGACGGCAACGCGACCGCCGTCCAGCGGAGGAAGCGGGATCATGTTGAACACGGCGAGAATGACGTTGATGTTGATGGCATTGACAAGATTCGAGAGGATCCACTGACCGGCGACCGTTGGGAGAAAGCCTACAGCATGGACGAGCAGCGCTGCCGTGGTCGCTATGGCGAGATTCATGCCTGGTCCTGCCGCGGCGACCCAGATCATATCGCGGCGCGGGTTGCGCAGCCGCTGGAAGTTCACCGGCACGGGCTTGGCGTAACCGAAAAGAAAGGGCGCGTGAAACAGCAGAAGCATTGCCGGAAGCAGCACTGTGCCGAACGGGTCAACATGTCGCAACGGGTTGAAAGAGATCCGTCCGAGCCGCGAGGCGGTGTCGTCGCCGAAAATACGCGCCACATAGCCATGCGCGGCTTCATGCAGGGTTATGGCGAGTAGCAACGGGATCACCCAGGTCGAAGCCGCATAGACCGTCATGTCAAATTGCGGATTCATCGCTCACACTCGTCTGATTTCGCGGAAGGCCACTGGGACTGAGCCTAGTGCATATGGGGCCATTGACGCCAGGCGCGATGACGCGAGCCGCGCCGGCGCGCATCGCTTTCAACTACCGCCGGGTCCGGCCCCAGGCGTGTGCTGGCAAGCTCCCGGAATGGATGTTATGCACTGGCATAAAGCATGGTAACGTGAGGACATGAAAAGCCTCAACGCTCTCATGCGGATACCGTATCCGGCCTGGAAACTTGCAACGAAGTATGCGATATGCGCGGCGTTTTCAGCGGTACCGATGACAAGCGGCCAGACCTTCCAACCTTTTCCGCCCTGAACCGTGAACTGAATTAGCGGATCTTACCGAAAAAAGGGGACATGGAGGTGAACAGAGAAAATCCTCATGGAGGCGGGCCAAGGCCTACGGTTCGTCGACGCGACTGGCGGCACATTCATCATTCACCGCTGTTCTGGGTTGGCGTTTCGTTGTTTTTAGCGGCAATTACAATTTATGTCTTGTCCGACGGCCTCTCGTGGCGGCCGCGCGTCCAATGATCGAATGCGCGCCGTACGGGGAAAACTCTCCAACTTCCATCAGAAAATAGCGATTCATTCGCCGCAAACTGACACCATTGGTAATGTTTTGAAGGGTTTTAAAGAGATCACATCTGTGCACCCGAGTGTCTTTTTCGAGCACATAGCGGAAATGCGAGGTAAAAGCTAACGCAGTGGATACGGTTGCGGATGCAACATAAACCGTGCGGGCGACTAATCCGTCTTGGTGCCCACCGCCAATATATTGACCGGCCCGGCGGGCCAGAGTTCATTACTTGAACTTCGTCTTACGGGCCGCCAACGCAATGTCGATAAGCGTCGACCCGCCGAACACCAAGTCGATGCCAACGAGCAGGCTAAGCGCCCAAATGGGTGTTGCTGGAAACCCGAAAACGATGATGCCGGCGAGGATCAGATCCATGACGCCGTTTACCATCATCCATTCCCATTTACCCGACAGTTCACGGCGAAGAGCAATGGCGAGAAAAATGATCACGATGCCATCGATAATGAAATAGGCAATCAACACATCGGTGAGGGTGGCTAGGCCATGAAGTGGATTCCAAAGCAGGACTGCGCCTGCGATGAGCGCCACGAGCGCCGACAGAAGTGACCATCTAAATACCGGCACTTTCCTCGCCAGGAATGTGAAAAGCAGGCTCGCCAGCCCCGCGATGAGGAACAGCCATCCCAGGAAGACAGTGGCGGCGAGGCCCGCACGAAGCGGAACGACGATGGCACCAAGCCCGAGCACACTTAAAATAATTCCCTCGGCCAGGAACACACCCCAATTGTCATGCATCGATTGCATGAGGGATTCTGCAAGTTTGGAATCTGGATGCGGCTGCAACTTGGACATGGCTAGTTTTCCTATGTTTCCTGACACAAATCTTGTGCGTGGGATTGGCGCTCACGAAGACAATTGCCCGGCCGGAATATTTGCAAGTTCTGCGGTAATATCAGGCCGCAACAAAAAGGCGCGGCTTACGTGGATCACAACGTGGCGGGTTTGATACCTGCCGCGATTTGCTCGCCCTTGTTGATTTCCGCAGGCGACATGCGCTTGAGGATGTCGTCTCGCATGCGCTCGGCCAAACCATCGCCGCGAAGCGCTGCATTCTCGTACCAGCCGTAAGCCTGGGCTCTGTCTTGTGTCACGCTTAGTCCCGGGGCAAAGATGTGTCCAATCTGCCGTTGTTCGGTGGATTTTCCAAGCAAAGTTAGCGCTTTTGCGGTCTCGGGCTTCCCACCCGGATCGTATTCGCAAATGTCGGCGAGCCAATATTGCGCCTTGGCGTTGCCCTCATCCGCCAGCGGCGTGAGTATGGACAACGCAGTCTCATCGTAGCCAGACCGGAAGGCCTGCAAGGCGATCTGCAATTTCGCTCCCGGCGTCATGGGGCGGCTTCTCTCCAAATATCGGCCGCTCAAAAGGCCGGCGCTCAGCGCCACTGCAATAGCGCTAGCCGCCCAGAATATAAGCGAAGTTTTACTCCGCGCGAACTTGGTTGTCTGCTCAATCATGGGAAAGGCCTTTCAACTTTATTTATACCGGAAAAATCGTGCGGAATCACCAATGTTACCATCCGGCAATAGCTCATTTCCGGGGCGACTGGAGGGACAGCGTGTTGCAACACGGCAATTTTTGAGGTTCGTGGGGCGGATGACGCGCGAGGAAAGAGACTAAGAGTCCATTCGAAAAGTTTAGCAAGGATTGCATAGCTTTCGCATCATGAGTCGTATCGACGCCAGTTTGAGGAACGCGAGCGCCTTTCTGGTCTTGGCTTCAAGATCCTTGGCCAAG
>JBEKFQ010000037.1:0-33255 GCA_050013235.1 Beijerinckiaceae bacterium | reverse complement strand
CGCTCAATATCGCAAGAGCTAACGGTGCGACAAATATCGCCAGCGCCATGTGGAGCGCGGCTCTCGACCCCGCCATCAGCCTCTCATACAGGGGACTGTAATGAGCGTTGAACAGCCCTGTGAACTTTGATAGGCAAGAAGCCAGAGGGCCTAACGAATGCAGGATGGTATTTCTTGTGGAATGAGGTAGTCTTCAAATTCTGTCACGATCAATTATCGATATATTGAAACGATATCCTTCTTGACCGTGTCGCCAATGCCCCAAAGTACATCGGAGTGAAAGCAATGTCTAAGCTTCAGATATTCGCCACGTGCGCGGGATTGGCTTTTTCGATTTGTTTAGCGCCGGATGTCATGGCCGCAAGCCATTCGCATTCCTCGGCCTATAAAAAAGTCGAACAACTGATTCGCCTCATGGACAAGGACAAGAATGGTCAAGTGTCGAAAGCGGAATTCTTGCAATTCATGGGAGAAGAATTCGACCGGATCGACCCGGACAAGAGCGGAGCCCTGACCCGGGCGGAATTGTCGCAATCGGTCATCGTCGGGGGCAATCCAAAACATACGAGTGGCACATCCAGATAAACACGATTTTGCTGGAGCGGGACGCCTTGCGTCCCCGCCGGTCGATCCGCGGCGCTCCGGGCGCGAGCGCCAGCGCGGATGCGAGCGCCCCCTAACGCAAACGCTGCGCTATAAAAAGGCCCTCGGATTTTACCGTCCGGAATGTCCCGAGGGGTAACGGCCGCCCTCCAAAAATCGATCGCGATTTCCCCAAAATGCGCTAAGCCCCATATGTATCCTTCGAGGGAACCCGCGTGTCCGAAATTCTGCAAAGCCAAACCGGTGCGGTTCTCACCCTCACCATCGACAGGCCCGGGAAAAAGAACGCCATCACCAATGCCATGTATGGCACTTTGGTGGAGGCTTTGGAGCGGGCTCGAGACGACAAGACCATCCGCTGCGTGCTCGTCACCGGCGCGGGCGACACGTTCACCGCCGGTAACGATCTCATGGATTTCGCGGTTATCGCGGCAGGTGGGCTTGCGCGCGACCAAATGCAAGGGTTCCGCTTTCTCGACCGCCTCGCCGAATTCGAAAAGCCCCTCATCGCCGCGGTGCCGGGTCTGGCGGTCGGCATCGGTACGACCCTGCTGTTGCATTGCGACCTCGTTTTCCTGAGCGAAACGGCGGTTCTTTCGGTTCCCTTCGTCGATCTCGCCCTGGTGCCGGAGGCCGGATCCAGCCTGCTGCTGCAACAAAGGATCGGCTATGTCAGGGCTTTTTCGATGTTTGCGCTGGGCGAGCGCGTCGATGCCAAAACCGCGCTGAGCTGGGGTCTCGCCAACAAGACCGTGCCGCCGGATATGCTGCAAGGCGAAGCCATGGCCGCCGCGCAGGCCTTGGCCGCCAAGCCGCCGGGCGCGCTGGCATCGTCCAAGCGGCTGATGCGCGATACCGGAGCGCTGAAAACCGTCATTGCCAGGGAAGCCGATATTTTCGAGGCACGGCTGAAGAGCCCCGAAGCCCGCGAAGCCTTTACGGCTTTCGCCCAGCGCCGCGCGCCGGATTTCAGCAAATTCTAATTTTCGGCGGCCTGCCGGTCCATCGCACGTTCGGCATCCGCCAAAAGACGCTCCTCGTGGTGTTTGTAAAAACGCCAGAGGATCACGATCCCAACGAGCGCCAGCGCCAAAGCCGCCCAGCCCACGGGGCCGGCGATGCGATGGATGCCCCGCCCCAGGACATAGGCGCCAAAGCCGAACAGGCTGGCCCAGACCACCCCGCCCGCCGCATTGTACAAAAAGAACCGCAGCGGCGGGAGACGATTGATCCCGGCGAGCAGTGCCGCGAAAGCGCGCAGCATGGCAACGAACCGGCCGAAGAAAACGATTGCGCCGCCATAGCGCAGGAAGAGATATTGGCCGAGCTTCTGCTTGCGCTCGTCAAGCCCGATATTCGGTCCCCATCGCGTCAGCACACGCTGGCCAAGGGACCGCCCCACCCAAAAGCCGATATTATCCCCGGTGATCGCGCCCGCCGCCGCGCTGCCCACGACGAAGCGAATGTCGAGCCCATGACGTGTACTGGCATAAATGGACGCGCTGATCAGAATGGTCTCGCCAGGCATCGGAATGCCCGCGCTCTCCAGCATCACCAAAGTGAAGACGGCGGCATATCCATAGGCGGAGATAAGATGCGCAATCGTCGCGTGATCGATAAGGTACAAGCTTGGCCTCGCTGGTATGGTCAACTTAGAGATAACAAATTCTTGGCGCGGGCAAGTACTGTGACGGCATCATGTTAGCGGAACGGACGTGAACCTGATTCTCCAATCGATTGGCGTGATCGGCCCGTGGCTCGTGGTCTTTGCCCATTTCGCCATCGCGCTTTGGGTCACGGTCCACGTCCTGCTGCATAAGCGCGATGTCGGCTCTTCGCTCGGATGGATTGGACTGGCCTGGTTCTCGCCGTTCATCGGCGGCTTCTTTTACGCGATGCTCGGCATCAACCGGGTCAGCCGGCGCGCCCGGCGCCTGCACGCGCCGCGATCCCCGCGCGCCGCCTCCATAACCAGCCTTGCCGGCGGCTCTCTCGCCGCCTTGGATCATGCCACCAGCCGCATCACCGGCCGTGCGGCCACGCCAGACAATTCCATCACGATCTTCCACAACGGGGACGAAGCCTATCCCGCCATGCTCCAGGCCATTGCCGGGGCGAGGACCAGCATCGGCCTCTCCAGCTATATGTTTCGCACCGATCGCACCGGCCAGATCTTCATCGCCGCCCTTGCCGCGGCCCGCCAGCGCGGCGTGGAAGTCCGCGTGATCATCGATGGCGTAGGCGGCGGCTATGTCTCGTCCCCCGCCTATCACGCCTTGCGGCTCGCCGGCATTCCCGCCGGGCGCTTCATCCATTCGCCCCTACCCTGGCGCATGCCGCTCCTGAACTTGCGATCACACAAAAAGATTCTCGTGATCGATGGGCATACCGGCTTTACCGGCGGCCTGAATATCACCGACGACAACGTTCTGGCGCTTCATCCCAAAACGACGGTGCTCGACACTCATTTCATGGTGACGGGCCCGGTTACCAGTCAACTCACATCCGCTTTCGTGAAAGATTGGTTTTTCGTGACGAACGAAGAGCTGACAGGCGAAAACTGGTTTCCCGCTTTAAAACCGTCCGGCGCCGCGCAAGCACGGGTCATCACATCGGGGCCGGATCGCGACATCGAGAAGATCGAATTCGCGGTGCTGCAAGCCATATCCTGCGCCCGCGCGAGCATAACGATCATGACGCCCTACTTCTTGCCCGGCGATCAAATCGTCATGGCGTTGACGCTCGCGGCGATGCGCGAGATTCGCGTCGATCTCGTCATCCCCGGCCAGAGCAACCATCGTCTTGTCGATTGGGCCACGCGCGCCACGATTGGCCCGATGGTGCACGAAGGCGCGCATGTATGGTTTGGACCTCCCCCTTTCCGTCACTCCAAGCTCATGACGATCGACGGCGAATGGAGCCTGATTGGCAGCAATAATTGGGATATCCGCAGTTTCCGGCTCAATTTCGAATTGTCGATGGAGGTCTACGACAAGCCGCTAGCGGAGACGCTCGGCGCTTTCATCATGGCCCACAAGGGCGAAGCGCTCACCGCCGCCCATCTCGACGCACGTCCCGCCCCGGCGCGGCTACGCGACGCCGCCGTCCGGCTGTTGATGCCCTATCTTTGAGCGCCCGGCCGCCGCCCAGGCCGGCGAGGGGAGTCCGGAAGCCGAAATGCCGACCGGCATTTGCCTATTTTTACAAGGTCTCGTGGTTCTTCCGCTGTTTCATACAAGCCACAGTCCCTCGGTTAAGAATTGTTAAACACCTTTGAGCTAACGTCATTTTGCGCGACTGGATCGCTTTTTGCTGAACCGTCACATGAAACGGAGACTTTGGGGCCATACCGGAACCAGTTGACGAATCAATAAGGCTGGCGCGACTTTAAGACCGTGATTGATTTCACAGCCCGCTGAATTGACCGGAGGCAGCCCTAAAGACGACGACCAATGCGCATGCCGCGTATTGGATGCATGACCTTGCGTTGACCCCACATGAAGGAGTCTGCACTTGAGTAAGCGCTTCGAAAAACAAAGACGCCGAGAAACCCGTAATATTCCAACCGCGGATATCATAGAGTTCGGACGATCGAAATATCAAAAGGAACGCGTTGTTCCGCCTATCAAAGCGCTCAATCCAACACAGGCCGACTACCTCGATGCTCTTCGAACGAGCGCCCAGGTCGTCGTGTTGGGACCGGCCGGTACCGGTAAGACCTGGATCGCGGCGACGGAAGCCGCGGATATGTATCGCCAAAGGCAAATCGGCAAAATCATCCTAACCCGGCCCAACGTTCCCTGTGGACGTTCGCTGGGTTTTTTTCCGGGCTCGCTCGAGGACAAGTTCGCGCCCTGGGCCACGCCGATCGTCGATGCCGTCAAGGAACGGATCGGCTCGGCCGCTTACGACATCGCCGTCCGTCACGGCGATATCGAGATGGTACCTTTCGAGGTCATGCGCGGACGCTCTTGGAAGGATGCCTTTGTCCTTCTGGACGAAGCGCAAAATACGACACCCGCCGAAATCAAGACCTTCCTCACCCGTGTTGGCGAAGACTGTAAGGTCGTCGTCAACGGCGACGTGGGCCAATGCGATCTTGAAGAAGGCAGCGGACTTTCCGCCGTCTTGCACCTCATCCGCAGCCTGAAACTGCCGGTGCCGGTGATCGAATTCACGATCTCCGACATCGTCCGCTCCGGCCATTGCGCCATGTGGGTCAAGGCCTTCGAAAAGGCGCGTCTCTAACAAAGAAAAGGCCGCCGGCTTCGGTCGGCGGCCGTCCCTTCCCAAGCAATTCCCACCAAGTCGCAGACTTTGTGACCGGGGAGTGCTTGCCTCATGAAGAGAGCGATTTCTCATCGCTTGGGTGGAATTACCCAAGTGATAAGCAATCGCTCTACAGTCTCGCCGCGCCGGTGATCGTGCCATCGGCGGCCTGGAGAAGTACGGCGGCATCCTCGCCCTCGGGCACGGGAGCGCTCAGCGTCGTTTCCACGCCTGTCCAAGCGCCCGCGTCGCGGATCGATCGCACGATATTCGATTCCGTCAGCGTGTGTCCGCCATTCTCGCCGCGCCCGACAGGCGTGCGATGGAGATGGTCGAAGCCGATCAGAAGCACGCGCCCACTCCCGGCGCCGGCCCCAAGCTTGATCGTGACCGTGCCGCCGTCCCGCGCGAGGCTCAGCGGCACCACGGCCAAACCGCTAGTTTTCGCGGCTCGAATGGCCTTTTCCGCCTCGTCCCGGTCCGATCCCACAAGACTTTTCGCGCCATCCACAACCATTTGCGGGGTGAAGACAGAATTTTTTCCGAAGTGGCGGGAATACACATATTGCCGTTCCGTCGCCGCCTCGAGCGAAAACGGGTCGCGCCATCCCAGTTGGTTCCAATAGGTGACGTGAAACGCGAGGGGTAAAATATCCCGGCGATTTTGCGCGAGCTCGCTCAGATAGGTATCGGCCGGGGGACAAGACGAGCAGCCCTCGGACGTGAAGAGTTCGACGGTCACGAGCCGCTCCGGGGCGCCGGCAGCGGCCGGCCCGGCGAGCAGAGCGGCAAGCATGGCAAGCAGAATGTGCCGCATCGGCGGGGTCCCTCCAGAACAAAGCCCTGCCCGCTCTTCGCCGGCCGCCGTCCCAGAGTTACCCGCCAACCGGTCTCAGAGCATGTCCCGAAAAAGTTGTAGACTTTTTCGATCGAGGACATGCTCTAACTCTTTAATAAGAGAGCGAGTTCCTGTCGCTTCGGTGATTCCACCGAAGCGGAACGCGCTCACGCTATCTGCTCGCGCCGCCCATAATATTCGAGCGCTTCGTGAAGGATCACGTAGGCCCTGTCGACAATATCGTCCAGGGAGACGGTTTTCACGAACATGGCCTTGGCGCGCAGGCTGATCTCCTCGCGCGTGGGAAGGGCCGGCATATGAAACTTCGCGATCATATCGGCGGATTTCATGGCGGCTAACCCATGAACGGCTTCCGCATCCGGCATGGAGGCAAAAAATTCGCGCACGGCGGCAACATGAAAGGTCGCGGCGAGTTGGGCGGCGGAGCGTTCGATGATCTTCGTCCCCAGCCGTTGCTCGTTTCTCAAAACCGCCTTGGGCGGGCTTTTCAAATCCCACACCACGCCGAACCACGACAGGACGGTCAGGATGTAGAAGGTCGGATCGTATTCCCACCATTTGAAACCCTGACGCACGCTGCTTTGAAAGGCGTGATGATTATTGTGCCAGCCCTCGCCAAAGGTCATCAACGCCAACAGCCAATTGTTGCGGGAATCGTCCCCCGTGACATAGCGCTTGCTCCCCATCACATGGGCCAGCGAATTGATGAAGAAGGTCGCGTGATAAAGCAGCACCGTGCTCCACACGAAACCCACGACGAGACCGGACCAGCCGCCAATCGCAAAAGCCACGGCGGCCATCACGCAAGCCGGGGCGAGTTCGAGCCGATGCAGCCAGACCAGCTCGGGATAGCGCGCGAAGTCTGGAATTTTCGTCAGATCGGTCTCGTGATGCTGCCGCGCGAAAATCCATCCGACATGGGCGTAGAAGAACCCGCGTTGGCGCGGCGAATGCACGTCGGCTTCCGTGTCGGAATAGAGGTGATGGTGACGATGTTTGGCGGCCCACCATAATACGTTGCGTTGCATCGTGCTCTGCGCGAGACAGGCCAGAATGAACTGGAACGTCCGGCTCGTCGTGAAGGCGCGATGCGAGAAATAACGGTGATAGCCGGCACCGATGGCGAAGATGCGGATGACATAGAGGCTCAAGCAAATCCACAGCGCCGTCGTGCTCACGCCAGTCCAAATCGCGGCGAAGGCCGCGAAGTGAAAGAGCACGAAAGGAATGGCCGCGGGATAGAGGATATCGTCGTGGAACCCAGTGGTATCTGTCTTATGCGTCACGAATGGCCCTGTGTCTTCCTGTGCATCGCCGCGGCCGGTCCGGCCTCGCACGAAGCGTTGGGCCGGCTCGCGCGAACCGCGATGGACTTGATTGCTGATTCTTTGGATTGACTCTTGTCGTATTATTATACGGCATCAGTGTGATCGGAAATAAGATTCCATTTGGCTATAGGACAGACTTTTCGCCTCTTTCCACGACACTCCGGACCAATGACCCCATGACCATTCCGCCGTTCTTCACCGATCTCGCGGCCCTGATCCCCGGCCTGATCACCGACATACGCTACGCCGGCGCCGGTAATTTCATTGGCGAGCCCGTCGATGGCTATCATGCCCCGCGCGGCCTGCTGACCCAGGAGGCGGCGCAAGCCTTGGCCGGGGTGCAAGACGATCTCGCGGCCTCGGGTCTCGGCCTCAAGGTGTTCGACGGCTATCGTCCGGTCCGGGCGGTGCAGCATTTCGTCCGCTGGGCGCAAGACGCCGGCGATATCAGGGGCAAGGCGGAATTCTATCCCCATCTCGATAAGCCGGATCTGTTCCGCCTCGGCTTTATCTCGGCGGATTCGGCCCACTGCCGGGGATCGACGGTGGATCTGACACTCGTGATCTTGGCCACCGGCGACGAATTGCCGATGGGCAGCGCCTTCGATTTCTTCGGCCCGGAATCCTGCTTGGACTATTCTGGTTTATCCCCAAACGAACGCGCCAACCGCGACCGCCTGCATGCCGCCATGGCCGCGCGCGGCTTCGAGGGCTTCGAGCAGGAATGGTGGCATTTCACGCTGCGCGGCGAGCCCTACCCCGCCACGCGTTTCGATTTTCCCATCACACGAGATGAGGGTGGCGCTTGAGCGACCAGAGAGCCATCAGACTGATCGCGGCCGCGCTCCCGAGATAAAGCCCGGCAAAGGGAAGGCCGCCGCGATCCGCCAGGGTCTGCGCCAGCACCGGCGCGATCCCGCCGCCCAGGATGCCGCCGGCATTGAACGCCAAGGAGGCACCGGTATAACGCACGCGCGCCGGAAAGAGGCCCGGCAGAAACGCGCCGAGCGGCCCATAGACAAAGCCCATGGTGAACAACGCCAGCGACAGAAACAGCCAAATCAACACCAGCGATCCGCTACCGAGCATGGGCGCGAGCAAAAGACCCACCACCACGGTCATTCCGCAGCCGGCCATCAAGACCCGGCGCGGATTGCTGCGATCGGCCCAAATTCCCGCCACCACGATCCCCACGGCGAGAAACAGAATGGCGCCAAGCTGGATCTCGAGAAAAAGCCCCCGGTAGATATGAAGGTTCTTCGTTCCGAACCCGAGGGCGAAGGCGGTCGACAAATAGAAGATCGCGAAACAAACCACCGCCGCGAACAGGCCCCCGATCACCTCGCGGGGATAATCGCGCACGACTTCGAAGACCGGCACGCGCGCCGGCGGGGCATGGGCCAAGGCGGCCTCGAAAGCCGGTGTTTCCGTGAGTTTCAACCGCACCCAAAGACCAAGCCCGACGAGAACCGTGCTGACCAGGAACGGCAAACGCCAGCCCCAGCTCTGGAATTGGTCCGGCGCGAGAAAAATCCCAAGCAGCAGAAAGAGACCATTCGCGGCGATGAATCCGACGGGTGCGCCGAGCTGCGGCATCATGCCAAAGCGCGCCCGGTAGCCCGGCGGGGCGTTTTCCACCGCGAGCAAAGCGGCGCCGCCCCATTCCCCGCCGAGACCGAACCCCTGGCCAAAGCGCAAAACGCACAGGATCGCCGGCGCCCACCAGCCAATCGTGGCATAAGGCGGCAAAAACCCGACCGCGACTGTCGAGATGCCCATCATAAGGAGCGAAGCCACCAGCGTCGATTTCCGCCCGATCCGGTCGCCGAAATGGCCGAAGACGAGGGAGCCCAGAGGCCGCGCGACAAAGGCCAAGCCGAACGTCGCATAAGACAGGAGAAGTTGCGCCGAGGCATCGGCGGAGGGAAAGAACAAAGGACCCAGGACGAGCGAAGCCGCTGTCGCATAGATATAAAAATCGTAGAACTCGACGGATGTCCCGGCGAGGCTCGCGAGCAAAATACGCCGCGCCGTGGCCCCGGCGGCACGAGGGGACGTGATTGATATATTCATGATACCGGCGGCATGACGGGAACGGCGTCCGCCGTCAAGCCCTCGCCTCCGGATCGTCACGCCCCAGTAGGCTCAATGCGCCAGCCGCTCCAGAAGATCGCGGACGTGGACCTGGTCGGCCTTGTAGTTTCCGGTCAGCGTGTACATCACGAGATTGATGCCGCCGCGCAGCGCCATTTCGTGCTGGCGCGGATCGCCCGGCACGAGCGGATACAGCGCCTCGCCATAATCGTCGTCGGCCCATCCGCCGGCGAGATCGTTGTTGGTGACGATGATGGGCGACACACCATCGCCCGAACGCGCGGGCCGGTTCGCGGCCTCTCCAATGGCCGGGGGCAAGGCCTCGATCCAGGTCTGACCGGACGCATAACGCCCGACGAACGCGTCGATGAGATAGAATGTCTTCGTCACGACATGGCTCGCCGGCACCGGCTCGAGTTCGGGCACATCGACATTCGCCAGCAATTCACGCAGCCATGCCGTTTCCGGGGTGGGCGATCCGTTGGGCCGCGCCAGCAAGGCATCGCGCGTATCGAAGACGATGGTGCCGCCTTGCCGCATGAAGGCGGCGATCTTGGCCGCCGCCGCCGCCGAAGGTTTTGGGGCGCCGGCCACGACCGGCCAATAGAGCAAGGGATAAAAGGCGAGTTCATCCTTGGCGGGATCGACAGCGGCGGGATCGCCGGGGCTCAGCGAGGTGCGGCTGGCCAAGGCCGCCGACAGCGTGTCGAGCCCCTGTTTGGTGACCTCGTCCACTTTCGCATCCCCGCTGAGGACATAAGCCAGACGCGTCGTCAAAGCGGAGGACAAATCGCGCTGCGAGACCTCTAAGCCGGATTCCGCCCATGCCGGCCGCGGCATTCCGGCGAAAGCGAGAACCCCGAGGAGTAAAATCAACGCGGCCATCGCGCGGCGCGGCAATCCCGGCATTTTCCCCGCCAGCCAAAGAGTGGCGAGGGCATCGCCGAGAAAAAGACAAAAGGCCGCGACAATCAGCCAAGGTCTGAGATCGACGAGTCCGGCCGATTGCAGCGGCGCGGTTTTGAAGGCAAGCCCCGAGACGCCGGCGGCCGGAATCCGGTCCGTTGGCGCCAGCGCATTCACCGCCAAAAGCGAATCCGGCGTGCCGTAAAATCCGGGGGGGTAATCGGCACTCGCCACGCCATTGTAATTCGACGGCACCGGCTTCGCCGAAGGCGGCGGCGGGCCAAGCACACCGAAACCGTCGAGCGTCCGGCTTGGCGCGACCGAGGCAATTTTCGCACCGGCAAGAGGCGCTCCAGCCTCGGGTCCGGTTGCAGCCGCCTCGCCAGATAGCGACACGATCTTGCGCAACATCTCCACGAACAGCCCCGAAATCGGCAGGTTCGACCACGTCGTGTCGGCGGTGACGTGAAACAAGACGACCTTGCCTTTGCCCCGCGAGGCCGCCGTGACCAAGGGCGTGCCATCGGAAAGTTGCGCCCAGGTCTTACCGGGAAGTCCAATTTCGGGCTCGGCCAAGACCTGCCTGGAGATCGTCACCTCGGCCGGAACTTTCAGCCCGGCGAAGGGGCTCGAAGGCTCGAAAGCGGCGAGCGCCTTGGGCGTCTCCCACGACAGCGAGCCGCCGAGAACCCGCCCGCCGCGCCGGAGTTGGACAGGCACGAGATCATCCGGCGCCACAGAAAGCCTCGTGCCGGCAAAACGCACGAGAAGCCCGCCGTTCTCGACGAATTGGGTCAAGCGATCGCGCGCCGGGCCGCCAATCGTACCGATATCGGCGAGGATCATCACGCTGACATGATCGTCCAAAAGCGAACCGATGGGATCGGCGGCGCCGGGCTTGGCCTGACGCACATCGGCGAAGGGGCTGAGCGCCTTCAGGAGGTAATAATCCGCCGCGAGCAGCGGTTGCTCCGTGTCCGCCGTTTCACCGCCCACGATCCCCACGCGCCGGCGTTTCCAGCGGGCGTCGAGCAAGGAGACCGCGCCGGCGGAATGCCCCTCGACAATTTCGAGCCGTGCGATGTCGTTGCGCAATTCGACGGGAAGATCGAACCGCGCCTTGGCCTCGGTAGCTGTCGCGGCGAAGACGAACGGGACCTGGCCGATCGTCAGACCCTTGAGATCGAGTGCGCGGACGGCGCCAACACTCGAACCGCTCGCGGCGGATCGCAACACGGTGATGTCAAGCCCGCCGCCCTCGTTGCGAGGATCAGTCAAAGCCAGAACCGGCGCATCGGTGGAGACGAGCGTGGTATCCACCGGCAGGGCTTTGAGCTTTTCGGCGAAGGCAAGCGCGCCGCCCCGCTCCAAGGCATCGGCAATCCACACAATCGAGGCTTTGGGCCAGGCTGTCACGAAACGCGCGATGGCGGGAACCTCGGCAAGCCGGTCCGGCGTATAGGGCACGGGCTTCAGTGCCCGCAGCCGCTGGAGCGCGCCCGAAGCATCGGCCGGCACGAGATCCCGGCCCGCATCCGAAATAGCGGCAACGGCAACGGTCATGGATTTTTGCCGCGCGGCCTCGATCCGTAGCGCGGCGGCGGCGACGCGGCGCTCCCAATCGGGCGCGGCGCTCCAGGCATCGTCCATCACGATCAGCAGCGGCCCGTCGCCCTCGACACCGATACTGAGCGGATTCCAGACCGGCCCGGCCATCGCCAGAATGATCGCGCCAGCGATCGCCAGACGCAGCAGCAACAGCCACCAAGGGGTGCTGGCCGGCGTCTCGTCCTTTGGCTTGAGATCGAGGATGAGCTTGAGCGGCGGAAACGGCACGCGGCGCGGACGCGGCGGCGTGATGCGCAGCAAGACGTAAAGCACGGGCAGGCCGGCCAAGGCCAACAGCGCGAACGGAACCGTAAACGCCAAGGGAAGACCAAGCATCAGGCCACCCCCGCCGGAAAAGCATCGTCCCCAGCCTCGAGCTGCATGCGTAGCGCGAGCAAGGCCTCGGACGCCGGCCGGTCGGTGCGGTGGATCGCCAAGCTCCAGCCTTTTGCGCGTGCAATGCCGGCAATGGCGGCGCGATGGGCTTCGAGACGGCGGATGTAATCGTCGCGGAACCGCTCGGCCTGACCGATGCGCATCACGTGGCCACTATCGACATCGAGAAATTCGGTATGGCCCGCGAAGGGGAAGGTTTCCTCGACGGGATCGGCGATCATGACGAGATGCCCCCTGGCGCCGCGCGCGGCGAGATCGGCGAGGCAGGCCTCCCAATCGGCGGGCGGCGACAAAAAGTCGCTGATCAAAACCGCCCGCGTGCGGGGCGCGAGCGCGCCAGCGGGCGGCAACTCCGCGCTCTCCCCGCCACCCTTCCGCTCTTGGGTATAAAACACCTCGGCGAACCGTTCGATAATAGCGCGGGTGGCCAGCGGCCGTGTCAGCCCGAGAAGCCCCGCGCGCTCGCCGCCGCGCACCAGCAGATCGGCGGCGGCAAGGCCGAGCACCAAGGCCCGGTCGAGCTTGGATTGCAAGGCGAGAGCGGAGATGAAAGCCATCGACGGCGAACGGTCCATCCACAGCCAGACCGTATGAGCGGATTCCCATTCGCGCTCGCGGACATAATAGCGGTCGTCGCGCGCCGAGCGGCGCCAATCGACGCGGGTGATGGATTCGCCTGCCACGAAGGGCCGGAACTGCCAAAATGTTTCGCCACTGCCCGCTTGCCGCCGGCCATGCACGCCATGCATCACGCTGGAGGCGACTTCCTTGGCCGCCACCACCAGGCTCGGCAGCCGCCGCGCCAAGCCCAGCGCCGCGTCCTGCTGGCGCATGCCAGCTATCCGTTCCTCGTCGTGGAGAAGCCGCGCCTCCACCATCATCAGGTGAAGCGCTTCGTCAGGCGCGCGATGACCGCCGCCAGGGTTTCGCCATCGGCCCGCGCCGCGAAGGTCAGCGCCATCCGGTGTTTCAAGATCGGCGCGGCAAGCGCGGCGACATCGTCGAGCGAGGGCGACAACCGGCCACTCACCAAGGCCCGGGCGCGCGAGGCCAGCATCAGGGCTTGCGCCGCGCGCGGCCCCGGTCCCCAAGCGATGGATTTGGTGATGGCCTCGTCGCCCTCGCCGGGCCGCGCCGAGCGCACGATATCGAGAATGGCCTCGACGATCCGCTCGCCCACCGGCAGCCGCCGGACGAGGCGCTGGGCCGCCTGCAATTCTTCCGCCGTCAGAATCGCCTTGGCGCCGGCCTGGCGTTCGCCGGTGGTCTCGATGAGGATCCGCTTTTCCGCCGCCCGGTCGGGATAGCCGACGTCGATCTGCATGAGGAAGCGATCGAGCTGCGCCTCGGGCAAGGGATAAGTGCCCTCCTGCTCCAGCGGGTTCTGCGTCGCCAGCACATGGAAGGGGGCGGGCAGATCGTGCCGCTCGCCCGCGACCGAGACATGATATTCCTGCATGGCTTGGAGCAGCGCGGATTGGGTGCGCGGGCTCGCGCGGTTGATTTCGTCCGCCATCAAAAGCTGCGCGAAAATGGGGCCTTTGAGAAAGCGGAAACTCCGGCGGCCGCCGGCGCTTTCCTCCAGGATTTCAGAGCCCAAAATGTCGGCGGGCATGAGATCGGGCGTAAACTGGACGCGCCGGGCATCGAGGCCGAGCACCGTACCGAGCGTCTCGACCAACTTGGTCTTGGCGAGGCCCGGCACGCCGACGAGGAGCCCGTGGCCGCCGGCCAACAGCGTGACCAGAACCTCCTCGACCACCTGTGTCTGACCGAAAATCACCGTGCCGATTTCGGCGCGCGCCGCGGCAATCCGCTCGAGCGCGGTCTCGGCGCTCAAGGCGACCGTCGCTTCGAGAGACATGGCATTGGAGGCACTATTATTGACTTCAGACATGAATGGTCCGCTCCCTCCGGGGCCTGGCATGATCAGGGCCCCGCTCCATGTGCATTTCGTAAGCAAATTCGATGCTGCTCGATTCCTGGTGTAGAAGCAAATTTGCAAATGCTATTGAGGTCTCTTACGTGGTCGTCCCGGATTAGGTTGCAATTATGACCCGAGATCCCGAGGGCGGTGTAATTCCTCCGCCTCTGCAAAACCTCACGGCCTCGCTGGGCGCGGCGAAACCGCGCGGGCCCGCGCCGGTGGAAAAGTGGAACCCGCCGTTTTGCGGATTTATCGACCTGCGCATCGCCTTGGATGGAACGTGGTTCCACGCGGGAACGCCAATCTTGCGGCCGGCCCTCGTCTCGCTCTTCGCAAGCATCCTGCGCAAGGATCCCGACCGTTACGTCCTGGTGACCCCCGTCGAATGCGTTGGCATCACGGTGGACGACGTGCCCTTTATCGCCACCGCCATGGCGCGCGAGGAGGGGGCGCTGGTGATTTCGACCAATTTGGGCGACGAGGTCCGCACCGGGGCGGAGCATCCCCTGCGTTTTTCTTTCGATGCAACCGGCGGCGTGAAACCCTATGTCCATATTCGCGGCGGTCTCTGGGCACGGTTCACCCGGGCGCTCGCGCTCGAGCTGATCGATCAAGGCATTTCCCGCGAAAACGTAAGCCAAGATCTTGAGCAGGCCAACAAAGAACAATTCGGTATCGAATCGGGCGGCGTTTTCTTCCCCATCGAGCCCACGGCGGAAGAGGACCGACCCCATGAGTGAGCTCCCTTCGGACTTCGGCGATCCCGAGGCCAGCACGCTTCACCCCTTGGACACCCCGGCGCCGGAGGAAAACCAGCTCTTTTCTCCAAGCGATGTCTATGCCCGGATCAAGGCTCGCGTGCCGCCGGCCCTGCCGGCCAAGGCACTCGATGTCCTGCACCTGCCCAGGGATGGCGACCATCGCCTGAACGATTGGGTGGTGGAGCCGGAATTTCTCTCCGCCAGCCGGATCGCCGCCGTGCTGATCGGCCTGGTCGAGCGCGGTGGCGCCCTCAACATTCTGTTGACGCAACGCGCCCGCGCTTTACGCGTCCATTCCGGACAAATCGCCTTTCCCGGCGGTAAGATGGATGCCACTGACGCCTCGCCCGCCGCCGCCGCGTTGCGCGAAGTCGAGGAAGAGATTGGCATTCCCGCCAGCCGGATCGGCGTCTTGGGCTATCTCCCGCCCTATCTCACGGGATCGGGCTTCCGTGTCGTGCCCGTCTTGGCGCGCATCGACACGCCGTTCGAGGCCGTGCTCAACCCCGGCGAAGTCGATGAACTCTTCGAAGTGCCCTTCGCCTTCCTGATGAACGAGGCGAACCACGAGTTGCGCCAACGGGAATGGAAGGGGAAGCCGCGCCATTTCTACGCCATGCCTTATGGCGAGCGGCATATCTGGGGCATCACCGCCGGCATCTTACGCGCCCTCTACGAGAGGCTTTACCGCTGATGGGCCGCTCGATTTCCGAACTCGCGCTGCTCTATCTCATCCCCTTCGCAGCCTACTTCCTCTATCTCCTCCTGCGCGGGGTCTATATTCTCTCGTTCGATCATTGGACGCGCCGGGTTCTGGCCACTCTCACGGTCTCGGGCCTCGCCCTCGTTCTCGTTGGCCTGCTCGCCACCGGGTTTTTCGCCGAGCGTCACGCAGGCGCCTACCAGCCGGCGCATATCGAGAATGGCCGGCTGGTTCCCGGTCAAATTCAATGAACGCCGCCGCCCTCCTCGGCCATCCCGGCCTGCGCCAAGTTCTCGAACTTCTGAACGGGGACGGCGAGGAGGCTCGCGTCGTTGGGGGATCTGTCCGGAACGCTCTCCTCGGCCAGCCCGTCCATGAATACGACATCGCCACCACGGCCATCCCGGACGTCGTGATCGCGCGCGCGAAAAAAGCCGGGCTGCGAGCCATTCCGACTGGCATCACCCACGGCACGGTAACGCTCATGGCCCAGGGCATGCCCTTCGAGGTCACGACGCTGCGCGAAGATGTCGAAACCGATGGCCGTCATGCCGTCATCCGCTTTGGCCGCGATTTCGCGGCCGATGCGCTCCGGCGGGACTTCCCGATCAATGCTCTCTCCCTGGGGCTCGACGGCCGATTGTACGATTACACTGGCGGGCTCGAGGATTTGACCGGGAGGCGAGTGCGTTTCATCGGCAATGCGCGCCAACGCATTCGCGAGGATTATTTGCGGGTGCTGCGCTTCTTCCGCTTTTCCGCCGCTTATGGCGGGCCGGTGCTCGATCCCGAGGGCTTGAGCGCCGCCATCTCGGAACGCGCCGGCCTCGCCATTCTCTCCGGCGAACGCGTGCGGCAGGAATTGTTCAAAATCCTCGCGGCACCGCGCGCGGCCAGTGTCGCCGCCATTATGAGCAACGCGGGGATTCTCGGGCCGCTGCTCCACGGCGTTCCACGCCCCGCGCGCTTGGCCAAACTGATCGCTTTTGGGGACGACGGCAGCCCATTGCTCCGCCTCGCCGCCTTGGCCGTCGCAATTCCCGAGGATGCCTTGCGCCTGCGCGACATTCTGCGCCTATCGAACCACGAAACCGCGCGCCTCGAGCGCGCCGCCCGCGCGCTCACGGCGCTTCATGGCCTGAGCGCCCCGCCGCCGCTGGGCGATCTCCGCCGTCTCCTGTTCGAAGCCGGACGGCAAGGCGCATGCGATGGGCTTTGCCTCGCGTTCACAGACAGCGGCGCGGCGGCGGACGATTCGCACTGGCATGCGGCCTTGCGCTTCGTGACCGATACGCCCGAACCCCGCCTGCCCTTCTCCAGCGCCGATCTTCTCGCGCGCGGATTGACCCCAGGGCGGGCTCTCGGCGAAACCCTCAAAATCCTGCAAGCCAAATGGATTCGCGCGGGCTTTCCGCAAGATCCCCGGTCTCTCGCCACCTTGCTGGATGAAGCCACCCAAGCGCTTTCCGCCGCAGCCGGAAAGCCGGAACGATAGACATTCATCCGTTTGTCAAAGACTCGATCCAAAAGCCAGGGGCACCGCCGATTCTTAAGATTCGCCTGGTGTGTCGATCGGCGTTAAAGTCGCCGGCGGAAAAATCGGCCTGGAGTGCGAGCCTTGAATGACAAGCGCCAAATGCCGTCCGATCTCGCCCAACGCCTCGGCGAACGCAGACGAGCCCATGCCCGCGCGCAAGCGCCCAGTATTTGGCGGCGCGAAACGTTCACCCTGCCGCGCGGCGAAGCGCGCTCGAAAGCTCGGGAATGGTTCGCGAATTACCCCAAGGCCGCTTATATGACCGAAATCGAATTCTGGCGCGAACTCGCGGACGGCCAGATCGAATTCACGATCCGGCGATTGCCGAGCGCGGATTAAAGCAATGTCCGCTTTTGCGGACTTGCGACAAGCCAGAAAAGAAATTCAGTTGAGCACATCCGGCGTGCGCCAGCCCAGATGCTGGCCCGCATCCACCGCGATCATCTGGCCGGTTACGCCGCGTGCGCCGGCGAGATAGAGCACGGCATCGGCGATATCGCCGGGATCGACAGGCCGGTGCAACGGCACGCCCTCGACCTCTTTCGTAAATCCGTCTCCGCCGTCATGCGCATTGGGCAGCACCGGTCCCGGCCCGATCGCATTCACCCGGATGCCCCGCTCGGCGAAACTCTGCGCCGTGGTCCGTGTCGCCATCCAAAGCGCCGATTTGGCGAGCGTATAGGAGAAATATTGCGGCGTCGGACGCAGCACGCGTTGATCGATCAAATTGACGATGCTCGCATCCTGACCCGCCGGCTCCGCCGGAACCTGGGCGGCGAAGGCGCTGGAAAGAAGAACCGGCGCGCGCAGATTGATCGCGAAATGGCGCTCCCATCGGTCGAGGTCGATATCTCCGGCGCTGTCGGCCTCGAAGATCGCGGCATTGTTGACGAGAAGACGCAGGGGGCCGAGATATTCCGCCGCCTCCGGCACAAGCGTGGAGCAACGCGCGGCATCGGCGAGATCGCCGGTGATCACGCAAACCTTGCCGCCAAACTGGGCCAATCGATCCGCGACGGACAAAGCCTCGCTCCGCGCGCCCTCGCTCGCATGGAGCGCAATGTCGAACCCCGCTTCGGCAAGCCGCACGGCAATCGCCATGCCGATTCGCCGCGCCGCGCCGGTCACGAGAGCAGCCCCTTTTTGGATTCCACGCGGTTTCAACACGCCTCCATGCCTCGCAAATAGTCCAAAACCGGTCATCTCTTCTTCCGGCGGAATTGCGGGCAGGGAAGCCGGACGACGGCGCGCTGACAGCAACTCGAGCTCCACGGATCGCCCAACCCGATCCCTGTTCATCGCGTTTCTAACGCAATCGCTGGCAAGAAACCACCTATTTACCAAAGCATATTACCCCGGAAGCGGCCTAATGCCATCAATTCTAGGCCAATCTAGATCAACACTCGAAAATATCGAAATAGTAATCGAACTTCTTTGTTTTTGCCAAGACGCCCTCTTCCCGGCAACATCGTTAATTTAACTCAACTATATTCCCTCAAATTTTAGTAACCTTGAAGGGCTAGCAAAAGGAGGACGGCACGAAACCAATGCCGGAGGATCTTGAATGAATAAGCTCGCTATCGCCGCCCTTGCCCTGGGCCTTGCGTCTCCGGCCCTGGCCGCCGATTTGCCCAACCGCTACAATTCGCCGCAGAACGATTATTATGCGCCGCCGCCCGTCTTCACCTGGACCGGTCTCTACGCCGGCCTCAACGGTGCCTTGGCGGCCGGCCGGTTTTCGAATGGCGGGAATGCAGCCTTCGGCAATTCCTTTGGCGGCCTCGGCGGTTTGACCGCCGGCTATAATTACCAATCCGGCTCGCTCCTTGTCGGTGCCGAAGGTGATTTCGCCTTTGGCTCCGCCCAAGGAAGCGGCGTGTTCAACAATACAGCGGCCGGCAACGGCCAAGTTCAGAACATCGACACGGCGCGCGTTCGCTTCGGTTACATCTATGACCACTTCCTCTTCTACGTGACCGGTGGTTACGCCGGGGGCAATGTCCACGGCAGCGTCATCGACACGAGCGCCAATCCCAACCTCTTGATCTCGCAATCGCAGTATCTCAATGGCTGGACGATTGGCACGGGTGTCGAAGTCGCCGTCACCAACCACATTTCCGTCAAGGGCGAATATCTCTTCACCCAACTTGGCGGCAACAATTTCTTCAACGGAACGCGCGACCAGCTCAATTCGGGCTTAAACCTGAATCTGATCCGCGTGGGCGCGAATTACCGGTTCTAATCCAAGACCGGGTGCGACAACGCGCTTCAGCCCTTGAAGCGCGTTGTCTCGAAGGCCGGGATTTCGGCGGCGAAACGATCGAGCCAAGCCACGAGTTTGGGCTTGGTCTCGCGCCAAGCGCCCGCGAATCGCAAATCGAGATAACCCAACGCGCAAGCCAATCCGATATCGGCGACGGAACGAGGTTCCTCCGGCGGCGCGGTCTCGAAAGCCGCCAACGCCCGCTCGACCTTTTCCGCTTGAAGGGTGAGCCATCCCGCGTCCTGCTTGCCTTCGGCCCGCAACCGCGTCTCGTAGACCTGCAAGATCGCGGCATCCATAATGCCATCGGCGAGAGCAGCCTGGGTCAAAACGCGAAAACGTCGCCCTGCATCATGAGGCACGATGATCCCGCCTCCCGCGAGATAATCGAGATATTCGAGAATGACGGGGCTATCGAAAACAATCTGCCCATCGTCCAGAACCAGCGCCGGGATTTTGCCCAGCGGATTTTTCACCCGGATAATATCGGCGGGATCGGCCGTGTTGGTCAGCACGATTTCTATTCTGTCCGAGAGACCAAGGATCGCCGCGGCGATTTTGACTTTCCGGCCGAACGTCGATGGCAGCGAACTGTAAAGTATCATTCCTAAATCCCTTCCAACTGGAGCATATCCCGAAAAAGTTGCATACTTTTTCGATCGAGGACATGCTCTAACTCCTTTTAAAGAGAGCGAGTTCTTATCGCTTTGGTGAGTCCACCAAAGCGGAACGCGCTCTAGGGTTCGATCCAACTCGTCTCGTAATCGCCACGCCCCTGCGAAAGCTGGCGGACCAACTCGGGCAGAAGGCAAGCGGCCTCGTCTTCGAGGCAGAATGGCGGATTGATCACGATCAACCCGTTGGCGGTGAGCCGCTGGCCCGGCTCCGGCGGCGAAATCGAGAAATCGAGCCGCAACGCGCGAACCCCCGCTTCTCGAAGATGCCGCGTCAGCAGCTGCGGCCCCCTGCCTCCCTTCACGGGATACCAGGCCATGAAAACGCCGTCCCGCCATTTCCGCCAGGCCGAGACCAAAGCGCCCGCAAGCCGTTCGAACTCATCCTCCGCCTCGAACGGCGGATCGATGAGAATCAATCCGCGCCGCTCGATAGGCGGCAAGAAGGCGTTCAGCCCGGTATAGCCATCCAAGGCGATCACCTTCGCGCGCTTGTCCTTACCCACGCAGGCCTTCAGCCCTTTCAGCGCCTCGGGATGGAGATCGCAAAACAGCATGCGATCGAACGGCCGCAGCATCGCCAGGGCCAATGCCGGCGAGCCCGGATAAAACCCTTCGCCTCGCGCGGCCGCGCCAACGGCGGCGGCATAGGGCGCGATCAGCTCTCGCGCCTGCGGGCTCATCGCGGCCAAATCGAGCCGCCCGATTCCGCCCCGCCATTCCCCCGTGCGCTCCGCCTCGGCGCTGGAAAGATCGTAGCGTCCGGCCCCCGCATGGGTATCGATGAAACGAAACGGGGCGGGCTTGCGCATGAGATAGACCAAGATGCGCGTCAAAATCGTATGTTTGAACACATCGGCAAAATTGCCGGCGTGAAAATCGTGGCGGTAGTTCAAGGCGGGAACCGGTCAGCGAACAGGGGGAACCGAAATCTCTCCCGCGCGGCATCGCGCCCTCACGGCATCCGGGCAGGCCTGAAATTCCTTCAAATCCTTACTGAAGCAAAAGCGAACCTCTTCGAGCACACCCTTTTGGCAAATGGCTGCCAACATGCCCGGCCGCAGGCGCGGATTGGCCGCGATAAACGCGCGTTCAATATCGACCGGTGTCCAGTTTTGCGCTTCATGCGCCGCTTTGAACGGCTGCGGAATCACGATGGCATCCCGCGCGGCCTTCGCGGCGGCGAAATAATCGGACGGGCTTTTCCCGGAACAGGTTCCATGCCTGCGCCATTCGTAGCGCGCCAAGCCCTCATCGGGATAAACGCCATCAGTTCCGGCTAGCGCGATTCGCGAGGGCGCGCGCTCGGTACCGGCGCAATCCGAGGGGAAGCCGTGGTCGTATTGGGGCCAGAGGCCATGAACGACGAAGCCGAGATTCGCGCCCGTCTTGCACTGATCGCGGCCCTTGCCATCGCCGCTGGCTTGGCAAAAGCCGGGCGACCAGGACAGCGAGAAAACGTAGAAATCGAACTGGCCGGGAATGCTGGCGCCACGCGGGCCGGGCCTATAGGCATCCCCGCCTCCGCCCTGCTGCGGGAGCGGCTTGCGATCGGCGCAATTGTCCAAGATGCAATCCGACGGACCCGCGAGTGCAGGCATCAAAGGCGCGAGCACAAGCAGGATGAGGGCGAGGGCAAATGTGCGAACCATGGGGAACCTTGTCCGGCAAGAGGCGGCCATCTCGCCGTTTCCCCAAAAATCACGAAGTTGCACAGCGGAAAAAACGGCTGATCCACTTAAAGACAAGCCGGTTGCTTGTCACCTCCGCGATCCGGCGGCGCGCGGCTTTACGGAGTCGTCCCGTTGCAGTCCCGCGCGAACCGGTCGAGCCCGCTCACGCAAAACTCGACGCCATCGGTTACGCCGAGCATGCCGCCATTCTCGGCGATGGTATAGTGCACGCGCCGGTTCCGGCGATCGTTCATCGCCGCGGTCGCAACGCAATTGCGCTGGGCGATGGAAGCAGAGCCATGAGGCAGACCGCGAATCTCGGCGACCCGGTCGAACCCCAGGATCTGCAGACCGGAATGCCAATATTCAGCCTCGCGCTGCTGAAACCGCGCCTGGATATGGGCGAGTGCCCGGGCCGAGTCGCAGGCGGGTACGACGCCACGATATAATGGCAGACGTTGATCGCTCACCAAGGGCGTGGAGCCCCAGAACTCCGAAAAGTCCATACTGCTGGCGGTGCGCGGAATCATGAGCGCCGCGACACCAAGGCCCGCGAGCAAGCTCAATTGTCGGACGCGACAAAGACGTGTGATGGTCATTGGAAATCTCCGCGAGACCCGCAAACGATGCGGCGGCCCATCCGCCGCGTCAAGCCAGAACGGCAATTCGCGATTTGCGGATATCGCCGGTCTAACCGCGCCTCACACGCTATCCTTCTGATAGTCCTTGATATCGGCGAAGGCGATGTCGGGCCACTTCTCGGCCTCGTAGCGCAAGTCCCAGGCCGAAGGCGCCATGAACACCGGGGCGCCATCGTGATCCTGCGCCATGGACGAGCCATGCGCGCGGGCGAATTTGTCGAGATCGGCCGTTGTCTTCGCGGTCATCCACCGGCATAGCGTGAAGCGGCTGGTCTCGAAAGTGACCTCGAGCCCATATTCCGCCTCGAGCCGGTCGGCGAGCACATCGAGCTGCAACGCGCCGACGACCCCGACCATGACGCCCGACCCGTCCGCCGGCAGAAAGAGCTGCACCACCCCTTCCTCGGCCATTTGGCCCATGGCCTCCTTCAGCTTCTTCTGTTTCATGGAATCACCGATCTTCACCCGGCGCAGGATTTCCGGCGCGAAGCTCGGCACGCCCCGGAACACCAAATCCTCGCCCTCGGTGAGCGTGTCGCCAATCCGCAAGGTGCCGTGATTCGGAATGCCCACGACATCGCCGGCATAGGCCTCCTCGGCGAGCTGGCGGTCCTGCGCGAAGAAAAACTGCGGCGAATTCAATGCGATATTCTTGCCGGTGCGGACCAGCTTGGCCTTCATGCCGCGCGTCAGCTTGCCCGAGCAAATCCGCATGAAGGCGATCCGGTCGCGGTGATTGCGATCCATGTTCGCCTGGATCTTAAAGACGAAGCCGGTCATCCTGGGCTCGTGCGCGTCGACATGGCGCGAAGCGGCCTCCATCCCCTTGGGCGGCGGCGCGAAATCGGCCAGGGCGTCGATCAGATCGCGAATGCCGAAATTCCGCAACGCGCTCCCGAAGAAGACCGGCGTGAGATGCCCCTCTAAAAACGCCGCGCGGTCGAAGGTTTTCAGACCGTCGCGGGCGAGTTCGATCTGTTCGCGGGTTTCCTCGTAATCGGCCGGGTTCATCAGCCCTTTGATGAAAGGATCGTCCGGCCCCGAGACCGGCGTCGCCTCGGCATCGGCATCGAGCCGCCGCACCAAGCCGCGATGGAGATCGTAGGTGCCGACGAACCCCCGCCCCTGTCCGAGCGGCCAGGTGATCGGCGCGACATCGAGCGCCAGCGTCTTTTCGATCTCGTCGAGCAGTTCGAAGGGATCGCGGGTCTCGCGGTCGAGCTTGTTGATAAAGGTGACGATGGGGATGTCGCGCAGGCGGCACACCTCGAAGAGCTTGCGCGTGCGCGCCTCGATACCCCTGGCGGCGTCGAGCACCATGATCGCGGAATCGACCGCCGTCAGCGTGCGGTAGGTATCCTCGGAAAAGTCTTCATGGCCCGGCGTGTCCAGCAGGTTATAGACGCAATTGCCATATTCGAAGGTCATCACCGAGGTGACGACGGAAATGCCGCGCTCTTTCTCGATGCTCATCCAGTCGGAGCGCGTCTGGCGCCGGTTCGCCTTGGCGCGCACTTCACCGGCGAGCTGAATCGCGCCGCCGAAAAGCAACAGCTTTTCCGTCAGCGTCGTCTTGCCCGCATCGGGGTGGGAAATAATAGCGAAGGTGCGCCTGCGCGCGACCGGATCTTGGTGTTCCATGCTGGGGCTGAGGTGGCGTACGCGCGCCATTATGTCAATGGAGCGGGCAAAACCTTGCTTAGCAAACACTCCCTTACCGCAACGATTCAAATTCGCCGGAGCGGGCAAACCCGCCGCTAAGCCTGTCACCAATTGCTGGAAACCTTTGCGGCGCCGGGATGGCGGTATTAACCATGAGCCGCGCCGCCGAAAGCCGTGCCGGACGCCGCTTTTCCCTCTGGGAACAGACAGTTTTAGCCAAATTCGCGCAGCCCATAACGTTAAAGCGAAAGGCTCGAATTCGAAGGATTTCCTTCCGTCGACGCTTAAAGACCGCTGGCAAGGTCACCTCATCAAACGGTGAGGTTTCAAGTCGTGCGTAGCCAAATCCAACAAATCCTTTTCAGCTCCTTCGCGCTCTTTTGCGCTTTCGGCGCCCAAGCACCGCAAGCCCAAGCCCGCGAGATCCAAGCCCGCGAAATCAGCGCCTCTTACGCGGCGGTCGGCAGCACCACCCGGACGCCTTACGGCTGGGTGGATTTCTGCAGCCGGCGTCCGGAGGAATGCCGGGTTCCCGCGCTATCGCCCGTCGATCTCCAGCTGACGTCCGAGACGATGAAAATCCTCGACCGCGTCAACCGCGAGGTCAATGTGGCGATCATCCCCATCAGCAATCTCGATCATTGGGGCACGATCCTCGATCACTGGGATTACCCCGTGGACGGCAAGGGCGATTGTAAGATTTATGCCCTGGAGAAGCGCCGCCGCCTGTTGGAAATCGGCTTTCCCCGCCAAGCTTTGTTGATGACCATCGTCCGGGATCTCGAGGGCAACGGCCACACCATTCTGACCGTCAAGACCAACCACGGCGAGATCGTCCTCGACAATATGGTCGACGACATCCGCGCCTGGGACACGACCGGATATCAATATGTGAAGCGCCAATCCCAAAGCGATCCCAACCAATGGGTCTCGATTGGCCCGGCTAGCGCCCCGGCGAATACGGGCCGGGTGAACTAAGCGCTAACGTTCTGGGCTTCCTCGGCATGCGGGCTAAGGTCATCGTGATGACCTTAGCCCGTTCTTTTGATAAATGAGCGTTATTCCAGCACCTTACCCCATTCACTCCGCCGCGGCCGATTGCCCGGCGGCAACCAACAGGGTTCCATTGGCCTCGGCCTTGCCCCGCTCTTTCCGGTGATCGCGCGCGATCAGCGTATAAATGGCTGGCGTCACGAACAGCGTGAACAAGGTTCCGATCGACATGCCGCAAGCGATCACGACACCGATGGCGAAGCGGCTGCGGGCACCGGCCCCTTCGGCGACAATCAGCGGCACCATGGCGACGACCATGGCGGCGGTCGTCATCAGAATGGGGCGAAGGCGGACACCGGCGGCATGTTCGATGGCGCTACGCCGGTCCATGCCGTCTTCCTGCATGCGATTGGCGAATTCCACCATCAGGATCCCATGCTTCGAGATCAAACCGATCAAGGTGACGAGACCGATTTGCGAATAGATGTTCATGCTGGCCGCGCCGACGATCGCTAGCAGATTGAGCGGCAGCAACGCCCCGAACATCGAGGTCGGCAACGCGATCAGGATGATGAAGGGATCGCGAAAGCTCTCGAATTGCGCCGCGAGCACGAGATAGATCACGACCAGCGCGAAGACGAAGGTGAGGAGCAGCGTATTGCCCTCTTGAACATATTGCCGGCTCTCACCCTGATAATCCACGCTGAACCCTTCCGGCATGACTTTCTTGGCTTCCGTATTCAAAAAGTCGAGCGCCTCGCCCAGCGTATGGCCGGGGAAGGGCACGCCTTGCAGCGTCGCCGAATTCAACTGCTGAAATGTCGGCAAGCTGTTGGGCTGCGTGCTTTGCGTCACCGAAGCGATGGTCGAGAAGGGCACGAGATCGCCGCCTGCCGTGCGCACTTGATAGCGCGTCAACCAATCCGGTGTCAGCCGGAACTCGCGCGGCACCTGCGGGATGACCTCGTAGCTCCGGCCATAGAGATTGAAGCGGTTGATATAATTGCCACCGAGCAGCGTCGCCAAGGTGGAGCCGGCATCCTGCATGGAAATGCCCAGCCGGTTGGCCTTGTCTGCGTCGATCTTGAATTCATATTGCGGCGTATCGAACTTCAGATCGCTATCGGTAAAGATGAACAGCCCGCTTTTGCGCGCGGCGTCTTGGATCTTGGCCATGACATCCGCGATATCTTTATAATCTCCGATGCTGCGCACGACGAATTGCAGCGGCGGTCCGCCGGTCGAGCCTGGCAGCGCGGGCGGCGAAAAGCCAATCACCTGCGCCCCCTCGATTTGGGCGAATTTCGGCGCGAAGGCTTGCAAGATCTGTTTCTGCGTTCGCTCCCGGTCTCCCCAATTCTTCAGGATAATCCCGGCAAACCCCGATTGCGGACCCTGAAACCCGTTGATGACGAAGAGATGCTCGGCTTCGGGAACCTCCGCCACCAAACCATGCAATTGCTCCGTCGCTTTCTCGAGATAATCGAGATTGCCGTATTGCGGCCCCTTGATCAGGGAGAAGATCACGCCCTGATCCTCTTCCGGCGCCAGCTCCTTGGGCGTCGACAGGAACATGATGCCGGTGAGAACGAGCACGCCCGCGAGAATGAGAACGGTGAGGGCGCGGAAATTCAACGAGCGGGCAAGACGCCGCTCGTAAGCAAGGCGCAACCGTTCGAAAAGACGGTCGAGAAACGCGGTGAAGCCTCCGGCCCCTTCGGGCGGCGGCGGCTTTAGGAGACGCGAGCACATCATCGGCGAGAGCGTCAATGCGATCACGCCGGAGACGACGACCGATCCCGCCAGGGTGAAGGCGAATTCGCGGAACAAGGCACCGGTCAAGCCGGAGACGAACCCGATCGGCGCATAGACGGCGGCCAGCGTGATCGTCATGGAAATCACCGGGCCGGTGATCTCGCGCGCGCCCTTGATGGCGGCATCGTGGGGCGTCATGCCCTCTTCCATATGGCGGTAGATATTTTCCACCACCACGATCGCATCGTCCACCACGAGCCCGATCGCCAAGACCAAGGCGAGAAGCGTCAACAGGTTGATGGAATAGCCCAAGGCCAGCAGCATGATCATCACGCCGACGAGCGACAACGGGATGGTGACGATGGGAATCACCGTCGAACGGAAATTCCCGAGAAACAGGAAGATCACGATAACGACGATGAGCGCGGCCTCGGCCAAGGTCTTTTCGACCTCGGCGATGGAGGCACGGATAAACTTCGTCGCGTCATATGCGATGGACGCCTCGAGCCCCGCGGGAAGATCGCCTTGAATCGTGGGAAAAGCCGCCCGGACAGCGGTAATGACTTCCAACGGATTGGCCGAAGGCGTCGATTTAATGCCGATGAACACCGCTTTCAGGCCATCGAAGACCGACGAGGAATCGACGGATTGCGGACCTAATTCCGTCGTCGCAATGTCGGCGATGCGGATCAAGGCATCGCCATGGGTGGCGACCACGAGCTGCCCGAACGCCTTGGCGGAATCGAGCGAGGTCAAGGCGTTGATACTGGTTTGGGTAAAATCGCTTTTCACTTGGCCGGCGGCGGACACGAAATTATTGGCCGCCAGAGCGTTACGCACGTCGGCGGCGGTCACGCCACGCGCGGCCATGCGATTGGGGTCGAGCCACACGCGCATGGCGAAAGTCTGCCCGCCCAAAATATCCGCGCTTGCCACGCCATCGATCGTCTGCAACCGCGGCTGCACGACACGGCTCAAGTAATCCGTGATCTGCGACGGCGACAACACACGGGAATTGAAGGAGAGATACATCAGCGCCGTGGCATCGCCGGTCTGTTTGACCACGACCGGATCTTGCGATTCCTTCGGGAGCTGGAACTTCACCTGATTGATCTTCGACAACACATCCGCCACGGCCCGGTCGGCATTGGCGTTGAGCAGCAAATTCAGCGTAATCGTCGAGACATTTTGCTGCGAGTTCGACACCAGCGTATCGATCCCCTCCGCGCTCGCCACGGCCTGCGCGAGAGGGGTGGTGATGAACCCCTTGATCAAATCCGCATTGGCGCCGGGATAGGTCGTCGTGATCGTGATCGAGGTCGAGGACAGCTCGGGATATTGCCGGATTTGCAGTTTGAAAAAGCACTGCAGTCCGACAAACAAGATCAGCAGGCTCACCACGCTGGCAAGCACCGGACGGCGAATGAAGAGATCGGTGAAGGAACCCATTGCCGCCTATTCCTTTTGCCGGATCGCCGGCGGTTGCAAGACCGCTTTCGGATCGATGGTCACCAGCGCCCCGTTTTGCAGCTTGATTTGGCCTTCGGAGATCACGGTTTCCCCCGCGCTCACCCCCTGCAAAATCGCGACATCGGCGTCGTGCATCTCGCCGGTGCGGACAAAACGGCGCTCGATCTTAAACAGCTTCTTTTCGGGCGCGCCCGCGGCTTGCGCCCCGCCTGAGGCGGGCGGCGCCGGGCTCGCCACGAAAACGCTGTCGCCATAAAGGGAAAAGGAGACCGCCGTCCGCGGCACGGCCACGATATCGCGCGGCTCCCCCGCCTGCACCGTCACATTGGCGAACATACCCGGCAGAAGACGGTGATCCGCGTTCGAAAATTGCGCGCGCACTAACACGCTGCGGCTTTCGGTCGCGACTCGGGCGTCGATCAGCCCAATCGCCCCCGTGAACGTCACGCCGGGATAAGCATCCACCGTCACGTTCACCGGCTGCCCCTGCTTCAGAAGCCCCAGCGATTGCTCGGGAACCGGAAAATCGACAAAGATGGGATCGAGCTGTTGCAACGTGATCAGGCCCGTGCCGGGCGAGACATATTGCCCGACATCGACCTTGCGAATCCCCAGACGTCCCGCGAAAGACGCAACCAAGGTCTTCTGCGCAATGGTTCTCCTGGTCCTCTCGACCAGGGCAGCGGCCGAATCACGCGCGGCCTCGGCCGCATCCATGCTCGCCTTGGTCGTATTGGCGCTGAGCGTCAGTTGATGCTGGCGCTCCATGGAGAGTTCGGCATTCTTGAGAGTCGCCAAATTGTTCTTGAGATCGGCTTCCTCGACCGAGGTGTCGAGATCGAAAAGCGGAGCGCCCTTCGCGACATCTTGACCCGAACCGATATGGATCGCGGTGACGATCCCGGCGAGTTGGGACGAGACGTCGATGCCTTGATAGGCATGCGTGCTTCCAATCGCGGAAAGCCCCGGCGTCCAGCGCTGGGTGGTGGCCGTCACCGCGGCAACGGCCGGCACCGGCCGAGGCGCATTGGCGATAAAGCCTTTGATCATCTCCGGCTTCATGACGAACTGGAAATAGCCGAACGCCCCGGCGAAGCCGAAAAGCAGCACGAAAACAACGATGAAAATCAAAATACGCTTCATGGCCCCAAGCTCTCGTGGCGGTAGGAACGAAAGGTCCGGGCACGCCCCTATCCGTACCGGTCAGTCCTTATAATGAGTTTGGTCCTGAGGTAAAATGGTTAACATGGCTTTTTCAGACCGTCCGGCTGTTTTTTGGCCGCCTGAAAAGCGCGCCGCAGGCGAAAACGATCGCGTCGCAGGGAATTTCCGCGCGACCGGTCATCAATTATTGTTATCAAATGTTGCGGTTTGCGCGGGAGCGCCGGGGCGCGATCGCTATTCGCATCCAAAGCTTATATTTTTCAATATATTATCCACCTATTCCAAATTGTGTTGGTCCTTTTCGCGAGGTCATTGCTTTCCGGTGCTGTGGCCAGCAAAGCCCGGCGCCGGGTCAAATAGACGTAAGCTATTGAGAAAAATATATTTTAGTTGTTCTCGGCGTTCCCCTCCAGGTCCCGGGGCCGGATGGGGCGAGAGGCAAGCCAAGCTCGAGCCTGACAAGACGTGCCAAAGCCTCGGCACGTTGACTGCCGGAGGCTGACCTGTTTTATCTCCGCTGCCCCTGCCCCCTCGAAGCCGAGGGCTGGGATCAGGGGCGAAGGGCGGGTCTTCACATCGCCGGGATCGTCACGACACAATGAGTTTGGACATTTCTTTAGATAGAGCGGCCCCACTGCAGCAGCGGACCGGCATTCTCTTCTTGCGAGAGTTCGTCGCGCCTCTGGAACGGGCCTGGCATTACAGGGATCTCATCCGCGCCGTCGTCCGGCGAGAGCTTTCCGCACGCTTCAAGGGATCGATCCTCGGCTGGCTTTGGGCTGTGTTCGGCCCGCTCGTGATGCTGACCTTTTATACCATCATCTTTTCGAATGCGGTCGGCGTCCCCAAATCGGCGGCCTCCGGCGGGGTCAAAACCTATGCTTTGTCGATCTTTGCCGGGTTGATCGTCTTCAATCTCTTCTCGGAAATCGCCTACCGCTCGCCGGGCCTTCTGCAGGAACATGTCAACTTCATCAAGAAGTCGATATTTCCCAGCGAGACCTTGGCCTGGACAGCGACGATTCGGGCGCTTGTTTATGCCGGCATCAGTTTTGCCGTTCTCCTGCTCTTCCAAATCGTCGTGACAGGCGGGTTGCCCTGGTCGATCCTCCTTCTGCCCCTCGTCGTGATCCCCTTCACGCTGTTTCTGCTTGGCGCGAGCTGGTTTCTGATGGCGCTGGGATCGTTCACGCGCGACGTGTCCTTTCTCATGACGTCGATCATCCCAGTCATGATGTTCGCAACCCCCATCTTTTACTCGTTCACCGACGTCCCGGAGAAGGCGCGAATTTATTTCCGCCTCAATGTGATCGGCAATTACATTGAAATGATCCGCGATCTCCTGCTGCATGGGCAGCTCCCCGACCTCACCGTTTATGCAGGAACCGTCCTTGTCTCGCTCCTCATCTTCCGCTTTGGCTATCGATTCTTCATGCGTTACAAATCCATCTTCGTCGATGTCATCTGAACCCATCATCATATGCGACGGGGTCGGCAAAGCGTTCCAATTGTATATGCACCGGAACGATCAGCTGAAGCAGACGCTGTTTTGGCGCTGGGGGCCGTTTTATAAAGAACATTGGGTCCTGCGGGATGTGACCTTCGACGTCCACAAGGGCGAATGCGTCGGCATTGTCGGGCGTAATGGCGCGGGCAAGACGACCCTGCTGCAAATTCTCTGCGGCATCACCACGCAGACCCACGGCATCACGAAACTCAACGGCCGGATCGCTCCTATTCTCGCCCTCGGCGCCGGCTTCGACATCGAACTGAGCGGCCAGGAGAATGCCCTGATCGGCGGCGCCATTCTCGGTCTCAAACGGAAGGAAGTGCTGAAGCGCATGCCTTCCATCGAGGCCTTCGCCGATATCGGCGATTTCTTTTATCAGCCCCTCAAAATGTATTCGAGCGGCATGGCGGCACGCCTCGCCTTTTCCGTCTGCGCCCATGCCGACGCCGATATTTTGATCGTCGACGAAGCCTTGTCCGTCGGCGATGCCGAATTCGGCGCGAAATGCGATACCTTTATCAAGGATTTCGCCAAACACGGCACCATCCTGGTCGTCTCGCATGATCTCGCGACGCTCGAGGCGCTTTGCGACCGCCTCGTCTGGATCGAGAACGGCACCGTGAAAGCCATCGGAACGCCGCAGGAGATCATCCCGGATTATAAGATCGCGATGGGACGTGACAGCTAGAGACACGTTCATTTCCGTGAATGGACGGCATCGTCCACGCCGGTCCTGAATCAAAACTGGTCCGTGACCTCGCACGCTGCACAGCCAAGGCCCCATGAACACGAGCGACCGGACACTGGGCCCGAACACCGGTGAATCAATCGGGAGACCAGTCCATCACGCGGATGAAGCTTTTTGTGTTGTTGAAGGCGCGCCATCGCGATCCAGCATCCGAAGCGGCCTTGGCATATTCATTGTATCTCGCGCAAACATCGATCACCGCTTCTCCCAGACTATGAGCGTCATCGGGATTGCAAAGGGCGCCTCCGCCGAGTTGCTGAACCTTACGGCTCATCCACGTTCCACGCGACACGACGACCGGGATTCCCATGGACGCGGCGGAATTATAGACCGCCGAGGTCTGACGATGATAGAATGTTGTTTTATACGGCAACAATATTACATTTGAGCGGCTGAGAAGTTCAGAATACTCCAGATCCGAAAGTATCCCCGGTATCAGCGTGACGTTTTCCGCCTTACGGAGCGCGGACATACTTCGCTTGTAAAAGCGCTGCCGGGGATCCGAAATATATGTTTGGATATGGAAGCAAACTTGCGCGGCGGAATACTTGCAGCCAACGTGGCCGACGAGAAACGGCAGGAGATGAAAGCCTTTGTGATCCCGCGCTTCGCCGACATATGAGACGATCAAGGGCCCCCCACTCGCGTTCGCGGCCGGTCGCCCATGATCTTGGGGGAAAGGCGCGAGGCTGACGGGGAGCGGACTTAAACGGCTGTATTCCTCGATAAGAGTATCGGCATCGCTGAAAACCCTAATCCTGTCACGGGCCGGCGAATCGCAAATCGCCTGAAACGCTTCCCCGTAGTGCCGGCGGCTCTCGTTGAAGACACCGGGTTTGGGTTCCGACGAAAAAAGGCTGATGACGGAAAACCGCGGGAGCTCGCGCGGGTCGAGGCGCGCGGCGAAAAGGGGAATGCCCCGCAAAGCCCAATGACCCAACGTATTGATGATGATGAGATCGTCGTGCCGGAAGGCAAATCGTTGGTGCAATTCCAACAAGTCATTCACCAAGGCGGTCTCGTGGGCTGCACGGATGACATCCGGGTTAGCGCCGCAGAATAGACCGAACAGCCTGCGCGGTTGCCCGACATTTCGCTCGTCGTTACAAAAGGTGAAAGCCTCGAGCGCTTCCGTTTCGCGATGAAAGTCAGGTGCCTGCCGCCGGTTACCGGCAAGATGAACCTCGATGCCCCTTTGTTTCAATTCGGCCTCGATAGGCGCGAAATAGCCATAGCAGTGGCCCGTGTAGCTTCTCATTGAAACATCGCAAAGGAACACACGCCGGGCGCTCATAAAGGCGTCCACGATGAAGAAATTAGGGGCTTAAGATAAGCCCGTGATGCGGCCGTTGGCGAAAGCAGCCTTAAAATGCCTTCAATGCAAATAAAGGACGTGTTGCAAGAAATCCTCAAACCAAACCTCGTGCGGCATCATAATCGTTTCGCAAAGAACAATCGCGAAAGACAATCAAAATGAGAGCTGGCACCAATATCATTTATTTAAGCACCTGTTAAATTTCTTGTTAGCAGCTAACCCTATGTCCCGCCCGTGGGAAAGGCCGATATCATCGGATCCATCGCGGGCGGGCCGCCCCGCCGGGTGGCGTTTTCGCGTTGCAACAGAAACAAGGCCACCGCGAGTTCGGCCAAGATCGCCGCCGCGACCACCCAAACCAAATGGATATCCTTGCGCACCAAGGTCTCCGAACTG
>JBEKFQ010000036.1:0-37861 GCA_050013235.1 Beijerinckiaceae bacterium | reverse complement strand
CTTGGCCAAGGATCTTGAAGCCAAGACCAGAAAGGCGCTCGCGTTCCTCAAACTGGCGTCGATACGACTCATGATGCGAAAGCTATGCAATCCTTGCTAAACTTTTCGAATGGACTCTAAGGACGCCAGCAAAGAATTGAGAGAACGAGGCTTCAAATCCAAAATATACTCCTGCCATGGAATAGGGGGGAGCACTGACGGTCTCTCTGTCACCGGCGCATGGAACCTAACCGAAGATGGACACTACTTACAGCAAACTCTATACAAAAACAATATCGAAAACCTCCCGTCTCAATATTGACGCACCTCAATAAGAAAAATACGAGTGTATGTGTCCGGTAGCGAACAGACGCCATTCCGCTTTTAACCAAGCTAAATATAGTTCTATCCAGGGCTTTGCGTTGAAGGTAGCCAGCCGTATTGGGGGGCGGATGAATAAATTGTTGGCCCAGCTCACTATCGAGGGCTTTAAACGGCTGCCGGCCATGGAGAGCGGCGATCACCGGCCCATCCCAAGAAATAAGGGGCGTTGATGGACTACGATCTGTTGCAGGGTACAGGTATTGGCCAGATCAGCCGGCCTTCGATATGCTCGTCCAGTGAGTGCGTTCCATTGGAGGAGGCTCACCATAGGATCGCAAACCACCTCTCGTTGCTGATCAGTTATGTCCGTTTAATGGCGGACGACGTGGCTCGGCAGGCCACGGAACCTAGCCGGGATTCGGTACGTCTCCTCTTGGAGGAGATCTGCGCTCAGATTAATACGATCGGAAGTTTGCATTGTTCTCTAGCCACCAAGGGACGGGATGAGTTCGCCGACTTGGGCGAGTATCTGCATGAAATTTGTGCGCCTTTTCGTTCCGAATTCTCCGGTCCGGTCAGGGTGAGCGAGAATTTTCAGCATGGATGCGTCGTGCGGTTGGAGCAGATTCTGCCAATCTCGCAGATTGTGGCCGAGGTGCTCACGAATGCCGTCAAGCATGCCCGCGCTGAAAGCAAGCCTGGGGCGATCCTGATCCGTTGCAGCAAGGATGCCGCCGGAGTCACAGAGGTCGAGGTGATCGACGATGGGCCGGGCCTCCCCCCAAGCTTCAATCCCAAGACTGACGGCGGGCTCGGGTTCCGCCTTTTGCGGGCGCTTAGTAAACAATTGAACGCAACGATGACCTTTGCGTCCAGTAGCAAAGGACTTCGTTTTTGCCTCACGCTCCCATCCGCTCCCTTCGAGCAGGCACTGCCGGGCAATCTTCCGTCCGATTGACGTTGATTTGGCTGCCGTGCAAACGTGGCATACCGGGTCAAGAGGCCCTCCCTGGTCCGATGCACGATTGCGCTGCCGGCAATCATCGTTGTGGCTCTCCAAAAATGCTTTAAACCGGGTATCGGACCAGGCCGCGGCTTGATCGTCCGGCTCTTGCATGGCTTGTCCGGGAAATGCTTGCAGGACAAGACTTGCGGGACAAGACTTGCAGGATAAGACTTAGGAGCCCTGTTTGGCCGAACGATGAGAAGCCCGATGGCCGCCGAACGTGATTTATGCGCATAAGCGTGAGGACTGAAGACGGCTCAAGCCGCAGGCGTCTTGGCGGAGTCCGGAAAAGCGGTCCCGGTTTTCCGGTAAAATTCTGTGCTAAAATATAAAATTGGACCGGAGTGAGTAGATGGCCGAGGAACCTTCGACCCGCAAGCACGACGTTTTGATGTGGTACGTCTTTGCCGCGATCTTCGGCATGCTGCTTCTGCAGTGGGCCTGGGCGAACTATACGCAAGTCGCGACCATCCCCTTCAGCCAGTTCGATCAGCTGGTGTCGCAGGACAAGGTCGCCGAGGTTGCCATCGGAACCGACACGATCCAAGGCACATTGAAGGAACCATTGCCGGGTGGCAAGAAAGTCTTCGTCACCGCGCGTGTCGATGCACAGCTTGCGGACAAGCTCGCCGCTCATGGCATCACAGTCACCGGCGTTCCGTCCGGCGGGCTGATCCAGACGCTCCTATCCTGGATCCTGCCGGCCTTCGCCTTTTATCTGATCTGGATGTTCCTGATCCGCCGCATGGCGGACCGTCAGGGCTTTGGCGGTTTGATGACCATCGGTAAATCGCGTGCCAAGGTCTATGTCGAGAAGGATACCAAGGTCACTTTCGCCGATGTTGCCGGTGTCGAAGAGGCGAAGTTCGAACTCAAGGAAGTGGTCGACTTCCTGAAGGATCCGGCGACCTATGGGAGACTCGGCGCGCGGGTTCCGAAGGGCATCTTACTGGTCGGACCGCCAGGCACCGGCAAGACTCTGCTGGCCCGGGCCGTCGCCGGCGAGGCGGGGGTCGCGTTCTTCTCCATTTCCGGGTCCGAGTTCGTCGAGATGTTCGTGGGCGTCGGGGCGGCACGGGTGCGCGATCTCTTCGATCAGGCGCGCCAGGCGGCGCCCTGTATCATTTTCATCGACGAACTCGACGCGCTTGGACGAAGCCGCGCGGCCGGCGCCTTCGGCGGCTATGACGAGAAGGAGCAGACCCTCAACCAGCTCCTTGCCGAGCTCGACGGGTTCGACCCGAGCGTTGGAGTTATCCTGCTCGCGGCAACCAACCGGCCCGAGATTCTCGATCCCGCGCTGCTGCGAGCCGGCCGCTTCGATCGGCAGGTCCTTGTCGACCGGCCCGACCACGCCGGCCGCGCCGCCATTCTGAAGGTCCACGCGGCTAAGATCAAAGTCGGCGCCAGCGTCGACCTCGACAAGGTGGCCGGTCTCACCACCGGCTTCACCGGCGCGGATCTCGCCAACTTGATCAACGAAGCGGCGATCGCCGCCACGCGGCGGAACGGCGACAAAATTACTTTCGAGGATTTTACCGTCGCGATCGAGCGCATCGTCGCCGGCATCGAGAAAAAAAGCCGCGTCCTGAACAAGGAGGAGCGCCGCCGCGTCGCCTATCACGAAATGGGTCATGCGCTGGTCGCGGCAAGCCTCCCCGGTGTCGACCCGGTGCAGAAGGTCTCGATCATCCCTCGCGGCGTCGGCGCTCTCGGCTACACCATGCAGCGGCCGACGGAGGATCGCTTTCTTTTGGCCGCGAGCGATCTCAAGAACCGCATCGCGGTCTTAATGGGAGGCCGGGCCGCCGAGCAGCTGATCTTCGATGGCGACGTGTCGACCGGCGCGGCCGACGATTTGCAGCGGGCGACGGAGATCGCCGTCGAGATGGTGACCAAGCACGGGATGAACGATACGGTGGGACAACGCACTTATGCGCCGGCGCCCAACCCTTTCATCGCAGCTCCCCAGGATCAACTCGTCAGTGCCTCGGAGGCGACGATCCGGGAGATCGATCTCGCTGTCCGCAATCTCGTCGAAGCCGGCGCCGTACGCGCCCGCGAGATCCTCGAGAAACGCCGGCGTGATCTCGACGCCGGCGCGACGCTGCTTCTCGACAAGGAAACCCTGACGGCGGAAGAATTCGCGCCGCTCAAGCGTACCGATTCCCAGCGTCCGGCTCCCAAGATTGTTTCGTGACACTTTGGACGCCCGTCCCCTCGGGGAACTCGGGGTGACGGCGAGCGCATGTGTGCGGCGGGTTAGCTGGACCGCTCGTTCGATGGGGTTGGTTTCGATTCCGCGCGCGCGCCACGATCCTCGATCGCATGTAAAAGTTCACTTGCGTGCTCTTCAACCCCGCCGGTATTGTTGATGATATGATCCGGCGCGGCGGATGGAATGTCTCTCCGCAGCCTCGCTGCGAGAGGACCGTCGCTCGCACGCGCGCGCACGGCGACGCGGCCCGCCAGGACATCCGGCGGTGCTGTCACCAGGATGACGGTGACATTCGCGAAGACATGACGCACGGACTCGATAATCGTGCGGGACACGTTGGCCACGACGGTCCGGCCAGCGCGAATCTCGTCGATGATCGAGCGCGGCAAACCATAATGCAGGCCATGGGCCTCCCATTGAACCGCGAAATCGCCGCGCGCACGCGCAGCGAAAAATTGCCCAGGACTCATCGGACTATTGTTTTCCGATAGCGACGCGTCCCGCGTCACAATGCGCTGGGGAAAGACAATATTCGCGTTGCCCTCGCTGGCCGCTTGCGCAAGCCGGATAAGCGTATCCTTTCCCGCGCCGCTTGGGCCCACGACCAAAATAAACCGCCCTGGTCCGATGGGGCGCTCACCATGGTTAAGCTGTGATGGCCCTTCGCTCATGCGGCTGCTGTCCTTCTACCTTGCGCGGACCCGTGGCGGCCTCCAATGCCGCCGGGAACAAGGCGCGCGAGACATTGTCACGGATCGCATTCGTCGTGTTCATAAAAGTCTTGCCGGCATGGCTGGCGAAAGAAATCACATGGGCCAGTGCCACGGTGGCGAGGTTACGGATATATTCTTCACGCCCGCTTTTTGAAAGGCGATGCGACGGGGGAGCATTGTATTTGGCGTGATGTTCCCTAGAACTTATACTTCGCATAGAGCACGAAGAATCTGATGGTCTTGCCCAAGGCCTCTTGGATCGCGGGACCGGCAAAGAGCTCGGTGCCGATGATGCCGACGGAAAGGTGTCTGTCGACCTGCCAGCGGGCATCGGCGGATAGTTCCGTGCCAATCCGCGATGACGCCACGTTGTTTGTACCCGTATATTCCGTCATGCCGCTGCCATAGAGGCCATCGCTCGAGGATGCCCGCCAAAGCGTGTCCCAGCCGAGAACCACCAACGTGCTTTTGGTTGGGTGGACTTCGAACACCGGACGCACATCCGCGACGTTGGCGGGCACGAGCATGGAAGTCTCGGCGAAATAGGGCAGGCGCGGGAACATGGCGTTGAACGTGCCGATGGTTGCGCTGTGCGCATTGTCGCCGCTGGCGTAGTTGGACGAGACGCCGATGCGTGGCGTCCACGGCACGTCGCGGAACGTGTAGCCGGCTATTCCAGCCAACATGCCGGCGCGAATATCTCGACTGCCGAAGGTGCCGGTCTGGAATGAGCCTTCGAGATTCCAGTCGAACCCAGCGGCAGCGCCGAAGAGTCTGACGCCGTAGGTCTGGCGTTGCTCGACCGCGGTCACGTCCCGGTATTTCCCTGTCAGATTTTCGTAATTCAACCAGTAGAGATCGGCTTTCAGGTCTTGAAACACCGGTGTCGTGGCATAGGCGCCCCATAATCTCTGGTTATAATTCGCAAAGTCGCCCATCGGGCCGGGCTCGTTGGTGAGAGGCCGCACGTCCAGAATGTCGAGGGTCGCGCCGCCAAATTGATCGGTAAAGCGCAGGCCGTCGAAGTCCCGCCGGACGTTGGGGCCCTCGCGTACCGCGATCAACCGTTGGTAGCCAAACAGTAGCTCTTCCCGGCCCACGCGGAAATCGGGCTTGTCGCCGAGAGGCGAGGGCAGCCGGATGTCGACGAAAGCCTGATTCACGTCGAAACGATCGGTATCCGTCGTGGAGGTCACGCCGCGAGTGCCGAAAATTCTGTCGTCGCCCACTTGCAGAAAGGCGCGGAAGTAATCGGTGACATGGAGATCGAAGTTCGTTTGCACGCGCTGCAACAGGTAGGAATCGCTTGCCGGCGCTTTATTAAAGCCAAAATTTTGATTGCCGTAGGCCTCGAAGCGCTCTCTCACTTCGCCGCCGATGGAGAGATAGCTCATGCCATAGGGGCTATCGGTGATCGGCATGAATTTGGCCGGATCCCAAAAGTCGGTCCGTTTCGACGGGTCGGCCAGATACGAAAAATCGTCGTTGTATCTGACAAATTGATAGTTGGGATCGTGAAGCTCCGGGCTTTCGGCTCGCGCGTTTTTTGATCCCGGCAGGGTGAGGATGGTGAACGCCGCTACGCCCAACAGAACCACGTAACGACTGAGCATCCCCATTTCCCCAATGCCTTTTTTGCCGCGCCTCGATAACGCCGGCGCTGTGTGAACAGGCCTCCTATAGCGGGGCAGTCGGCCCGAGAAAAGCCGTTCTTTTGCCTTTTTTTACCCGCCCCCAGGTAAAAGCATAAAAAAATGGCGCAACGTGAATTCTTGTGAAGCTTATAATAAGGCGACATTAAGTTAAAATAAGGCTTGACCCCGAGAAATAAAGTTTTGCCCGATTAAAAGTGCTTACAATTAAACCGCACGCGGTTTTGTCTTTGCAAATAACCTATGAGCAAGGTGCTTGGCGCGCCCGTCGCGAAGCAGGTGGCTGATTTTCAGATCCCGTTCACTCCGGTGAAACGAGCCGCGGATAGCGTGCCGGCCTTTTTTCCAGCCGGGCGAAATGGGCGCGTTCTTTCCGCGCGATCATGGTGCGCCATGGCGGCGCGGTTACGATGCGTTCCATGCCGCTGAAGCCGAATAGGTTGGTGCAACGGAGTTGCGCAATGCGTGATGGACTTTGTGACTCCAGTCACGATCCGCGTCCGCATCAGCTTTATTGTCACACTGCCTAAAAAGTAAACGAACCGTTACTGCCGTCCGTTTTCTTTTTGTGTGTCCCAGTCTATAGGGGACAAAGAGACCGCGCATGTCCTTTGTTTTTCTTGCCTTTCGCGATCTTGGGGCATTCGGGTTTCAGGTTTTCGATGCGGCGTCACGGGTTCATTGGGGTATTTCTGTGCGTCCTCGCGGTGTGGGTCCAGTTCATGGTCCCTGTCGCGGCGGCGACGCTCGAATCCAATGATCCAGCGGGCGCAGCCATCATTTGCTCGACCGATCATGCGTCGCAAACATCGGATGGAGATCGCGGGGGATTGCCGCCCGCGTCGCCCCATCATTATTGCCCGCTTTGTCAGGTCTGCCTGACCGGCGGCCTGATTCCGGAGCGCCCGGCATTCACGGCGCTCGATTATCCCACGGCTAGTCCGTTACGCTGGCATATCGCGGCGGAGCGGCCGGAAATGGCTCACGGCCATAATCCTGGCCAGCCTCGCGGACCGCCGTCCATCGTCTGAAGCACCTGAGTTTTCGTGCCAACCGGCTTGCCGGCTGGCTCATTCCGTCTTCAGTCGAGTTCTTCCATGACACATCATGTTTCACGGCGCGTTTTCGCGCCCCTATACGCTTGCGCCATCTCCACGTTGACGCTTTGGGCCTGCCAGGCTCAGGCACAAAGCCAACCGCCGGCATCGGCGCCTTTGCCGGATGTCGTCATTTCGACAACTCCAGTCGACGGACCGGCGACACCTTCGACCATCACCTCCGCGCCGACGGGACAAGTTCAGACCACGATTGGACCTGACCGGACCGTCGACACGCGCGCCTTCTCCGTGATGGATCTCCTCGTCGATAGTCCCGGTATTTCGATGAAGCAGGGCAACGGCCCTCGCGATATCGGTATTTCGATTCGCGGGTCCAACGCGCAAAACGGATTCGGTATCAAAAATATCGTGATGTTCGACGATGGGTTTCCGGTGACGCAGCCCGACGGACTTTCCCGGACCGATCTCATCGATCCGCACGCCTATGGCTTTGTCGATGTCGTGCGCGGTCCGTCCTCGGCCCTCTATGGAAACTACGCCACCGGCGGCGCGATTGATTTTCGCACCCGGCGCGGCGGTGCTATCGACGGTCTCGAAGTCGGGACGGATATCGGCAGCTACGGCTATCTCAATAATTATCTCGCCTACGGCAAGAAGGTCGATAATGTCGAAGCGTCGGTCTTCGCCAGCAACGAGTTCGGCGATTCCGCCACGAGCCACAGCGAATACAATACGCAAACCGTCAACGCGCTGTTGACCTATACGTTGACGCCGGAAGACCGGCTGACATTCAAGTTCATCGAGAACCATCTCCACGCAGATCTCTCGAACCGTCTCTCGCTGGACGAGTTTTATACAAATCCTTTTCAGCGTGGCTGCGCGGTTGCTGCGGGCGCGGCAGGCTGTCAGACCGTGAGCCTCTATGCCAACGGGTATAATGGGGCGAAAGTGGCTGTGAGCGCCGATCAAGGCGGTTTCGGGCGCAACGATAATCGCGCTCTTTTCGGCATGCGCTACGAGCACGATTTCGGGACAGATGCGACATGGCGCACGCAAGTCACGCTGGATGATCGCAATATCAACCAGCCGACAGGGGCCACGAGCGCGATTGGCGACTATCCCTCCATCAACGCACTGAGCGATATTGCCTTCCGCAGCCAGGTCGCGGGGCTCCATTCGGTCAGCTATCTCGCGATCTTCGCCAATACGCTCTACGATGTCGCGCCAACGATCAACGTGGTTCCCGGCGGTAATGCCCAGCTCGGCGGCGTCTCCTCGAAAGCGATTTCGGCCACGACGAATTACGGGGCGCGTGCCCGGGAAGAGCTGAGTCTGACGGATCGCTTCACCTTCGTCGCCGGGATTGGCGTCGAGGAGACCATCTTGAAGGGGCAAGACTACGCCTACACCTATGGTAATCTCGGCTCGCCCAGCACCATCACAGCGACGACATTCGTGGACGCCAACCGCGCGATGTTCAACGAGGCGCCGGAAGCCGCGATCGTTTACCGGCCACGCCAGGATTTGTCGGTGCAGGCCCGTGTCGCCACCGGCTACGGTACGCCGCAAGTGTCCAACCTGTTCGTGACCCAGCAAGGGCTAGCTGGCGATAATACGGGACTGAAGCCGCAGACCAATCTTGGTTACGATCTCGAAACGGATTGGACGCCCATCAAGTCGTTGAAGTTCACCGTGGATGGCTTTTACGAATTCTTTCAGAATGAATTGATCAGCCAATCCGCCGGTCCGTCGCCTCTGCAAAGCTACACGTTCAATGCCCCGCGGTCGGAACATCGCGGTGTCGAGGCCAGCGCCGATTGGCATTTCTTCGACGGATGGGCACTGCATGGCGCCTATAGCTACGACAACCAAATTTACACGCAATATACCGAGGAACTCAGCGCTGGTTCCGGCGGCACGGCGGTCAAGTCAACCTTTAACCGCGCGGGAAACCGCATCCCCGGCGTTCCCGATCAGAACTTCCTCGTGCGTTTCGGATATGACGTTCCCAATGGGGATTTGAAAGGCTGGGGCGCTTATGCGGAATATAATAAGCAAAGCGCCTTCTTCATGGATAACGCTAACCTCGTCCAGGCACCAAGCTTTGACCTCGTGAACGTCAATCTGCATTACACGCATGAGGTCAAAAACAGCTTTATCAAGTCGATATCGGCCTATTTCGAAGTTCGGAATATTACCAACGAGACCTATGTTGCTTCGGCCAACAATATCACCGACACGATCGCCCCGACGACTGGCATACAAAATCCGGCGAGTTCTGTGGCGTCGACGTCGGGATCGATCTATGCTGGCAATCCCCGCACCTTCGTCAGTGGGGTGCGGCTCAAGTTCTGAGGGGGTTGAAATGCGAGCGTTTCTCTTGACAGGGATCCTGCGCGGCTCTGTCTTTGCCGCAATGCTCGCGGCTTTCATCCCGGCCGCCATGGCGGCCGGGACAGATGCGCCGAACATGGACATGTCGCATATGGGCATGTCCCATATGCATGGGGCGCCGCAAACCTGCGAGGACATCTCTCTCGCTTGCGCCGCGACGGCCACGCCATTTTTTGCTCAAGATGGCACGCTGTGGATCGCGGCGCGGGTTGGAGACAAAATTTTCGTCACCCGGTCCAGGGATCATGCGCGGACCTTTTCGGATCCGGTTTTGATCGAGACCGGCGCCGTGACCCTCGATTGGGGCCCCGATGCCCGGCCCAAGATCGTGGTGGATCGCGCAGGTCTTGTCACCGTGGCCTATGCGATCTTCCGCGACAAAGCCTTCAACGGCGAGGTTTTCACCACGCAGTCGAAAGATGGAGGAAAAACGTTCTTGAGCGTCAAGCCCATCACGGACGTTCAGGAAAGTCAGCGCTTCGCCGATATCGCGCTTGATGCGGACGGGCGTGTCTTCGCCGCCTGGCTCGATAAGCGCAACCGTGTTCCGTTTAAGGCCGAGGGCAAGGACTATCCCGGTGCCGGCCTTGCCTTCGCTTGGGCGGACGATAAGGGCGCGGATTTTTCCAAGGCGCGCATCGCGCTCGACAATACCTGCGAATGCTGCCGCATTGCCGTCGCCTTCAAGGGGCCGGGGCAGCCCGTTGTTCTGTTTCGCGATATTTTTCCCGGCGACATCCGCGATCATGCGGTGATCACCTTCGAGAGCCCGGAAAAGCCTGGTCCGGTTCGCCGCGTTTCGGTGGATGATTGGCAAGCTAACGCCTGCCCGCATCACGGCCCGAGCCTTGCGATCGCTGCGGATGGCTCCTATCACGCTGCTTGGTTTACGCAGGGCAAAGCGCGGCAGGGCCTCTTTTATGCGCGCTCGACCGATGCTGGCGAGCATTTTTCGGAACCCTTGGCGCTTGGACCCGCGGGCCAGGTGCTCTCCCGCCCGTTCGTGCTGGCCACGGGTACCACGATCCGGCTCGCCTGGAAGGCTTTCGATGGGGTGCAAACGAATATCATGTCGATGACGTCGCATGACGGCGGGGCAAGTTTCAGCGTGGCGCACGTGGTGTCGTCGACGATGAAAAACTCGGATCACCCGATCCTGGTTGGAGAAGGCGAGCATGTCTTTCTATCGTGGCAGACGCAAGAGGGCTACCGCTTGATCTCGCTGGACGATGCGTCGTGAAGCAGTTCGCTCTTATTGGCGCTCTCATCGCGCTGATACCGGGCGGGGCTTGCGCCGGTGATCTCCAACCCTTTGCCAGCGGGAGTTGGGCCGAGATTCTCAAAGCCCATGCCGGGCGTCCTACCATTATCCATTTTTGGGGGCTGACCTGCGGGCCGTGCCGGATTGAAATGGCCAATTGGGGAAAGCTGATCGCGCGGCGGCATGGGTTTGATTTCATCACCATCGATACGGATATGGTGCCGGGGCCGCCTGAGCAGGTCGAAGCCTTTCTCTCCAACGCCGGCCTTCCCGCCAGCGGAGAAGCCTGGCGTTTCGACGATGGTTTTGCTGAAAAGCTTTACTTTCAGGTCGATCCAAAATGGCAGGGTGAAATTCCGATGACCGTATTCCTCGGCCGGGACGGGCGGACGGAGCGGATTGTTGGGGCGGTTGAACCCAAAACGGTCGATCTGTGGCTCGACGGCCAGGAAGCGACGGCGCATTGACGCCGCGGTCTCCGGCTCGAGCGGCGTCGCCGTCTCATGGAACGAGCACGGCGGCGCCTTCGAAACGGCCGGCGCGGAGATCGGCGAGAGCCTCGTTGGCCTTTTCCAAGGGATAGCTCGTGGTGCTCGTCACGATGCCGATACCGGGCGCCAAACGCAGGAATTCCTGGCCATCTTGGCGCGTGAGATTGGCCACCGAAACGAGCTGCCGCTCTTCCCACAACAGCGCGTAGGGAAAGCTTGGAATCTCACTCATATGAATGCCGGCGCAAACCACCCGGCCACCTTTGCGAACAGCCTTTAAAGCTAGCGGCACGAGGCTGCCCACCGGCGCGAAGACGATGGCGGCATCGAGTAGCTCTGGTGGGGTTTCGTCTGATCCGCCCGCCCAGCGTGCTCCAAGGCCACGGGCAAAGGTTTGCGTTGCATGATCGCCGGGCTGCGTGAAGGCGTAAACGGAGCGGCCTTGCCATGCCGCGACCTGTGCCAAGATATGAGCGGCGGCGCCAAATCCGTAGAGGCCGAGCTTCTTGCCCTCGCCTGCGATTTTCAGAGATCGCCAGCCAATTAATCCGGCGCAAAGTAATGGCGCCAGCGACACATCGCTTCCGGTTTCGCCGAGCGGGAACGCAAAATCCGCATCGGTGATGACGGCGGTGGCGAAGCCGCCATCGCGGGTATAGCCGGTGAAGAGCGGGCGATCGCAGAGATTTTCCTGGCCGCCGAGGCAAAAGGGGCAGACGTGGCAGGTATGTCCGAGCCAGGGAATTCCTACGCGTTCGCCGAGCCGCAATCCCATGACGCCGCTGCCCAGCGCATCGACCCGGCCGATGATTTCGTGGCCGGGAATGATCGGCACCCGCGGGTCGGGAAGCTCGCCGTCGACGACGTGAAGATCGGTCCGGCAAACGCCGCAGGCCAAGACTTTCACGCGAATTTCGCCGGGCCCTGGAGAGCGGTCCGGCATCTCTGTCCATACTAAAGGTGTCCGGACCTTATTGAGCACCATCGCATGCATGGGACTGGCCGATCTCCCGGAGTTTTGGGCACGATGGAAAAGCGCTTACGCCGCGCCCGATGGATAATTCATTCATAACGATCGGCCGGACTTTAAGTTCACGGGGCTCGTCATTCTCCGCGTCCGTTCGCGCAGGATCTCTGGTTGTTTTAGATAAAACGTCTAAACGTGTGGTCGGCGATTTAGGAGCAAAGCGCCCTAGAACCGTCTCGGCTTACGCAGAATCGGCTCTATTCTTTGTTTTCATCGCGTTTTCTTAACCGGTGGGCGGAAGCGCCCAACTCGAAAACGCCCTAACAATCCCTTAACCGTGCGCATCGCTGCGGTGTTTCGTTCCGGGATTTCCGGATCAGAGCGGGGACACAGACGGTACGAATCGCTGTTAGATGCCGGTCACGATTCGTTTCGCTCGCGAGCCAGTTCAGACCAGCCGTTCCGCGACGGCGCGGGCTTGGATGCGGATATCGGGCACGGCGGTAATTTCCCAAAAGGCGCCCCGGCTCATGGGGCCTATCGCGGTGATTCTTGGATTTGGCGTTCCATCGGCGGCGATGAGCCGGCATTGCGCATCGACTTCAATTCCAAGGCCTTGTGCGTCGGGACGCGCGCACCCGCGCGCGATCAAATCCGCAAGGAGCGGGGAGGTGGCTTTTTGCACATTGCCCGCCGGCCCCGTGCAATTGACGATGCGGGAAAAGCGCATCTGTTGTTCATCCGGTTGGCCGCGCGGGCGCCAAGAGACAAGCGCCCCTTGTTCGTCCAATTGCGCTCTCGTGATCTTGCCCGCCCGGATGGAAAGACGTCCAAACCGTTCCAACGAGGCAATAGCGGTCGCAACCGGCGGGGCCATGCGATGGCGATGGACTTCCCACCACGGCCGGAGATGTCGCAAAAAGCGGCTTCGTTCGGCGCTGGAGGCTTCTCGCCAAAGGCGTTGAGCATGGGGGCGCAGGCCGTCGGCCGCGGCCCGCCAGTCGCCGCTGATGGCCGCCGCGCGGCGGACGAGCCGGAGAAGACCGCTCAACGGCAGCCGTTCCGGAATGTCGAGAGCAAGCGGTGCCGGTCCCACATCGGCATGGGGCCGCGGTTTGAGACCACGGCGGGAGATCGCGACGATATTGCCGTTGTGCCCGGCCCGGTCCAAACCCAAGAGAACATCGACGGCGGTGAGGCCGGCCCCGATCAAAAGAACATTCTCGCCAGGCTGGATCTGGGCGAGAGCGTGAGGTGCCCAGGGATCGCGGATATAGACGCTGGAGGCGAGAAGGTCTTGCTCGAAACCGGGCAGGTCGTGCGAGGGCAGATGACCCGTTGCCAAAACGACGTGATCGACGTCGATCACGTGTCCCATGGCGAGGGGTAAGCCGATTCCCTCGGGCCTGTCGACTAGAGCGGTCACTTCGTCGGGCAGAATGATCAGCCGTTCCGCGCCGTCATCCGTCGCGAGTGTCGCGCGCAGTAGGGTTTGGAGATAGGTCCCAAAAATATAGCGCGGCACGAAGGACTGCGGCCGGGAATGCGGCGGCATGTGAAGCGCGAGCCATTTTATGAAGTGATCGGGATCTTCGGGAAAGGCGCTCATATTGCTGGCGCGGACATTCAAGAGATGTTTGGGATCGCATGTGCCATAAGCGAGTCCGCGTCCGAATTCAGCTGCGCGTTCGATCAGTATGACGGTGGCGGAGGGATTGGACCGGAGAATGTGAAGTGCGACGAGCGAGCCGCTGAAGCCCGCACCGGCTACCGCGATTTTCAATGCTTTTCCCAATGATAGAACTCCCGGGCACTGCCCGCGTTCCGCGAACGTAGTTTTAAATTCTATCAAAATTATCGAAAAATGGCTAGTGCTCCCCCAAAACTAAAGGATAATTTTATCCTTAACGACATAACTAATTGAAATATATAATTATCTTTCTTGATAGCTCTTTGTCTCAGCCGGGTGATCGAACCCGGCTGATGAAGGCATGGCCATCGGCCGGCGCCCTAAATTGGATCATTGCATCGCCTTTTCCATCGCCTCGGATGCCTTGGCGGTTGGATTCTTGGCGCAATATTCGTTGACTTTGCGGTCCATTTCGGCGGCGGATGGGTCGCTGGCGGCCAAGGCCTTGGTCTTTTCGTCGAGTTGCGCATTGGCTTTCAGCAAATCGGCGCAGCTCATATCCGTCTGCGCCTGCGCCAGCGATGTCCCGAGTACGGCAAAAACGACGCCGGCTATGATCGATTTCATGATGCTTACCCCCTTGGAGAGGATTCGCATAAAGCGCCTTTTGCCCTAAATTACTAGGGAGATATGGCGGAAAGACCCAACGATTTTAATGAAAAGAGGAGATTTAACTGGACGGGGGCCGACGGCCGTTTCTCGATTTCCGTCCTATTGTGGATGCCGGGCGTTTTCGAAAACATCCTTGCCCCGGCGAGCTTCTCTTCCGGCCGCCGGGCGCTGAGGCCGGCTTAGTCCCGGTAAGGGTTGCCAAACAGGCCGCGGTCTTCGTCAGGATCGCCTGCGGGGCCGTAATAGCCTGCGAAGAAAGGTGTTCCATAGCCGTCGACAGGGCTGAAGACGGTATGGGCGTGCCGTTCGCCGGGAACACCGCCGCCGAATCCAAAATAGCTATAGACGGCCTGACTCTCGATGGCTTCGCGGATGGCGTTGCGGCGTGGCTCCCGCCACGTGCTGGGATAATAGGGCCGTGCCGGCGGGTAAAATCCAAGGCCGGATTCGCGATCGCCCACGAGTGCCGTGAGATGGTGATGGCCGGCTCCATGGCGGCTGCCATTGGTGTGGGCATAGTGCAGGCCAGTATGCGAGAATCGGAGGTAAGTTTGTCTGTGATGGGCCGGAGCGGAGGCCGCCAGGACGGGAACCGCGGACATTAGGGCCAGGGCCGTAACCGCCAACCGAACCATCTTGAAGTGTCGCATCCCGGTCTCCTCGTTTGGGGCCAGCCAAGTTCTAAATGGTCCAAGCTTTGAATGGTCCAAGTCGAATGGCCCATGTCGTAAACGGCGCAACGCCGTGCTTGTTCCAGCCCCACGGCACGCCAACTATTGGATTATGATCGCAACAGTTATATTTAAGTCCTTACCGGCGGGACGGCGGCCTTGCTAGGATTTTATGACCCTCGTTCGCGATCCGCCGGGGAAAGAATGTTATAGATGACCGGCCTTTTGGTGATTGCCGAATTGGAGGCCTTCCGGTCCATCCTGGGAGGCGCAACGCGAGATGATCGAGAAAAAATCAAGCTTTGGAGCCGCTCGACGATCTCCAATGCCTTGCACCGCGTGGGACCGGGCCATGGCCTGAAAGAGGCTGCCTTGCGTGCTTGGGCCGATGCCGACGCCTTCGCGGGCCTTCTCGCGCAACCATCTTCCCCCGAGGAAGCCATTAATCAGGCACGCGTGCGTGCCCTGGACTCGATCGAGGCCTTAATCGCCGAAATCCGCGCCCACCGCTCCGCATCGGCTTGAGAGGCGGCGCCGGTGTCAAGGGCTTTAGTTTTTCGCATGCCTGCTGGCCTGGGAGGGGTGCATGTTGGGCCGGGGAATGGTCATTCAGCCCAAACCGGCCCTCACCAGACCGTCCGGAACGCGCCGCGCCTCTGCTGCCGGATAGCCCCGTGGCCGATGAGGTTGACGGTTCTGCTCCAAAGGCCTTGGACCGCCAAGGTCACCGCGATCACGAAGATGACACCGAGAGCGGCGGTCAATTGCCCGTAAAAGATCGCTCTTTGGGCCAACGTGATCTCGCTTTTCCGCCGTTTGGGGGCTACGGAGCGGTTTGAGCTTTCCAAAGTGTTCGCGTAGATCATTGCGGTCTCCTTTGCACTGATTTGCAAAGGCTAAAGCCGGACCTGCCGCAATTGCCGTAATTTTTTTCGTAAAATTTTACGCGTTTTGCGTTTTTTGCCCGGTCCTTGCGGCGGCCCATTGCAAGGGCGGGCATTGACTTGGCAAAGGCACGGTATTGACTAGGAATGACGAGGAACTACATGGCTGACAAGAGACCGCGACGCCCCGCTGGCGTGTTCGAGACGGCCGAGGCGGTCTTCAAAGCGCCGGCGAAACAAGCGCCGCCGCTGCCGCCCAAGCCCCGCGCGATTCCCAAGGCGAAGGAAACGATCTCGTTGCGGATCGATCAAGACGTGCTGGAGCATTTTCAGGAGCAGGGGCCGGGCTGGCAGGACCGGCTGAACGCGATGTTGAGAAAGGCGATTGGAATTGACGAGGTCCCGTGATTTGTTCGGCCAGGTGCGGGCGGAAGTCGCCTCACGCGGCTTTGCTTTCGTCCCCGCCGGGGACATGGCGGATTTGCTTGCGGCCCGCCGTCTCGATTTGGCTAGCTTTTCCGCGAGTTGGAACGATCTCGGCGAGGACCGGTTCATGGCCGATGGCGGGCGCTATCGCCGCCGCCGCCATGCGACCTTCGATGTCACGCCGGACCGCATCGCGCGCAGGCCGCACCAGCCGCATTTTCAGACCACCGATTTCAACCCGCTGAATGGCGGAATCGAGCGCTGGTTCGATCCCGTTCGCGAGGAGGTCGCGGCCCATCCCCTCATGCAGACCGTGCTTGCCACCGGCCGCGAGCTGTTCGACGCCTTGACGCCCGTGGACCAGCGCCCGCCCGCCTGGTTTGTCGAAGTGCATCAATTCCGCATTGAGGCGAGTGCCGATGGGGCAGGCAAGCCCACGCCCGAAGGCGCGCATCGCGACGGCGTGGATTGGGTGCTCGTGATGCTCCTGGCGCGCGAAAATATTGTCAGCGGTGTGACGACCGTCAGTGGCCTCGATCACGAGGAGCTTGGATCGTTCACGCTGACGGAAACGTTCGACACCGCGATTGTCGACGATTCCCGCGTGTTTCACGGGGTGACGGCGGTGGAGCCGCTCGACCCGGAGCGCCCGGCGTATAGGGATGTGCTGGTGGTGACGTTTAAGCGTGGCGGGTAGGAAGTAGAGCGTCATTTCGGGCTGGTGCCAAGCAATACGGGCCGCGCGACTTTTGACTCGCTTGTTGATGTTCGCGCGCGACAACGACAGGACGGCTTGCTAGGAATCCCAAACCGTCGCGAATGCGTATAACTCCAAATATTTAGAATACGGTTTGAGTTGATGACCAAGCCGCCGGAGGATCACTGATCCAAATTCCTCGGCTTTAACGCCCGCTTCCCAGCCTCCGTCGTCGCCGAGAGCCCCGGCCCGATCGACCAGGTGATGCCGACCGGCGTCATGTCGAGCTCCGCGTCGACGCCGTCCACGATCACGAAATCGCGGGTGCCCGTGGGCACGGCATCGCCTTTCGCCACGGCGTCCCTAAACTGCGCGAGACTGCCCGCCGTCATGGTCTTCACCAAGGCGCGGCAGTCGTTGGCGGGGGCGTCCGATAGGGCGCAGACCGAGGCGCTGGCCAATTCCATGAAGCGATCCAAGGCAATGCCGAGACTGTCCGAGGTTCGCGCGGCCTCGTCGATGGCTATGCCGAAGTCCTCGAAAGCGCCTGTCTTTCCGCAGGTCATCGTGCCGGCAATCCCGACGTCTCCGGTCCATTCGAACCGCTTTCCCGTTTCCGCGCCGCCGTCGTAGCTTTGTTTCAGGGCGCCGGGCGGCGCGACGAGGCCGCCCATGTCGCGAACGGTTTGATCGATGCGGTTCTTGAAGACATCGCAGGTCAACACCTCCGCCCAGGCGGGGCAAGGCGATAATAGGAGGGCGAAGGCAAGGGAGAGGCGCCGCATTCTTTTGAATTTTAAGACCAATGTCAGGGCAGGGATAGCCGGTATCTCACGAAATCGTCGGGTGCTGAAGCTGTCATGGAGGCCGCGCGGCGTCGGCCGCTTCGGTACCGTGTATAATTCACTTTGGTACGCCCGCTCCTCCTTGCCGGGTCTAGTCATTCGTTTGAGAAGGCCTTCCATGCGGATCGAAAAAATCTGGGCGTGGTTTCTCGCCGATTGGATGCGCGCTGGGCTTGTCGCGAGCTTTTTTCTTCTCGCGCTCGCGTCGCTTCTGCGGGAAGTCTGGAGCCTGCCGATGCTGCTCGTCTATCTCCATCTTCCCGTTTACATGATTCATCAGGGCGAGGAGCATATTGGCGATCGCTTCCGCCGTTATATCAACGATACGATGGGCGGAGGCTGCGATGTTCTCCCCACCGTTGCCGTCGCCGTCATCAACGTTCCCGGTGTCTGGGGAATCGGCCTCCTGGCGATCTACGCTGCTCGCGAACTGGGCATCGGTTATGGTCTCGTCGCGATTTATCTGATGCTTTTCAACGCCCTCGTTCACATCGTTCCGGCCGTGGCGAAGCGCGCGGCCAATCCGGGATTGTGGTCGGCGGCACTGTTGTTTTTGCCGCTGTCGAGCTGGGCCTTGTGGGAGGTGTCCCAACAACCAGGCGTGACCGCCGTCCATCACATCATCGGACTCACATCGGCCATTCTTCTCCACGGCGCGATTGTCGTTTACGTCAAAAACCGGATGGCGCCGGGCTAGCTCAGCCTTTTTCGCGGTCGAGAAGCGCTTGCTTACGTGCGATGCCCCAGCGGTAGCCCGAGATTGCGCCATCGGACCGCACGACGCGGTGGCAGGGGATGGCCACGGCCAGCGGATTGGCGCCGCAAGCCAGAGCCACCGCGCGCGCCGCGCTGGGTTGGCCGATGGCGCGCGCGATCTCCGCGTAATTCGCCGTCGTGCCAATGGGGATTGCGCGCAAGGCTTGCCAGACTCGTTGTTGAAAGGCCGTGCCCGCAATATCCAGCGGCAGATCGAGCCCTTGGCGTGGCGCCTCGACGAGGCCCACGACTTTGGCGACGGTTTCTTCAAAGCCGGCATCGCCGCCCAGCAGCTCCGCCTTGGCGAAACGGTCCTGGAGATCGCGGACAAGCGCATCGGGATCGTCTCCCAGCAGGATCGCGCAAACACCTGTCTCCGTGGCCGCGACGAGGATCGCGCCGAGCGAACAAGCGCCAACCGCGAAACGGATTTTTTGGCCCGCGCCGCCCTTGCGGAAAGCGTCCGGACTCATGCCGAGCCGCGCCTTGGCCGAGGCGTAAAAGCGGCTCGAGGAGGAATAACCGGCCTCGTGAAGGGCATGGGTCACCGTATTGGCTAAGCGAAGCCCGGACTCGGCCCGCGCCGCGCGATGGGCCTTCGCATAGGATTTCGGCGTCACGCCGGTCCAGCGTTTGAACAGACGGTGGAAATGGGTGACGCTCAGTCCGGCCTCTCGCGCCAGCTCGCCGAGGGCCGGCTCCGCTTCCGCCGCTTCGATCCGGCGGCAGGCGCGGATTACCAGGGCCGCCTGGGGTTCAGCCGCGCTCGAAGCGCCGGGATTGCAGCGCTTGCAAGGCCGGAACCCCGCGCGCCGGGCCTCCTCGGGTGCCCCAAAGAAGACGATGTTTTCAGGCCGGGGGCGCCGCGCCGGACACTCTAGCCTGCAATAAATGCCGGTGGTGCGGACGCCATAGAAGGAGGCGCCGGCTGGTGAAGATAATGCGTGTGTCGCCGTGTCCATGCGTCCGCGCCGCTTTGAATGAGGCCGGTATGATGCACGAGGAGAAGCCGGAGCGCATCCCGGTTCTTACCGCGGCATTCCGTTTATCGCGGGTGCCCGAGCTGCGCGGAAAAACCCATTCACCGCTTGGCGGGCTCTCGCTCGCTCACATCCGTGGCGCCAGCCGCGCGATGAGCTTCGAGGTATAGTCCACCATTGGCACGATCCGCGCGTAATTCAGCCGCGTCGGCCCGATCACGCCGAGCACGCCGACGATCCGGCGTGATCCGTCGCGGAAGGGCGCGGCGATCATCGAGGACCCCGACAGCGAGAATAATTTGTTCTCCGAGCCGATGAAAATCCGCACGCCCTCGCCGCTTTCGGCGCGGGCCAAGAGGTCCATCACGTCTTTCTTGGTCTCGAGATCGGCGAAAAGCAGCCGGATTCGTTCCAAATCGTCGAGCGCCGTGAGGTTGCTCAAGAGATTGGCCTGGCCGCGCACGATCAATTGTTGGGTGGGGCCAAGCCCTTCCGCCCAGCCTGCCAGCCCCGCATCGACCAGCCGGGCGGTCAGCTCGTCGAGTTCGGCCTCCGCGGCAGCCCGCGATTGTTCGATATCGAAACGCACCTCGGCCAAGGTCCGTCCCCGGATCCGCGCATTGAGATAATTGCCTGCCTCGATCAAGGCAGAGGCGGGAAGCTCGCGCGGAATGGGAAGCACGCGATTTTCGACGGATCCGTCCTCGGCGACCAGGATGGCAAGTGCCCGTTCCGGCTCCAGCCGCACGAATTCGATCTGCTTGAGGCGCCCATTGTCTTTATGCGTCACGACGACGCCGGCTCCCGAAGTCATCCCCGACAGCATGGCGGTGGCATCGTTCAAGATCGCCTCGAACCCGCGATCGGCCGAGGCGCCGATCTGTTTCTCGATCTGCGCGCGCTCTTCGGTGGCGATATCGCCGATTTCGAGCAAGGCATCGACGAAGAAGCGCAAACCGAGTTCGGTCGGCAGCCGCCCGGCGCTGGTATGCGGCGCGAAAATCAGCCCGATATCCTCGAGCGACTGCATGACGTTGCGAATCGAAGCCGGCGAGAGCGGCGTCGGCAAGAGCAGCGAAAGGTTCCGCGACCCGACCGGCTCGCCCGTGGCGAGGTAGGATTCGACGATCCGCTTGAAAATATCGAGCGAGCGCTGATTCAGGTTCTTGAGAGCGCTGGTATCGCGCAGCACGTCGTGGGCAGCTTGTTCCAGGGGGCTTGTCATGAGGAGAGAATGGCGCTCCAGGCGGCGGGATGCAAGATGGCTTGCGGCCAGCGTCTCGTGCGCTGCCTGGGACAACAACGGCATGGGCGCCGCAAAGCCTGTTGCAGTCTGCTCCTCCGCGCATTATGGTCCGCCCCGCCCAGACGCTAAATCGACTGGACCGATGGGGCGTCGCCAAGCGGTAAGGCAGCGGATTTTGATTCCGCCATGCGGAGGTTCGAATCCTCCCGCCCCAGCCAGTTCTTCTTAAGTCTCTGATATCGCTGTGAAACCGCCCTAGCTGGGGCGCGTTTCCACATCCCTGTGACACATGGCTGTGACACCAAGGGATTTTTGCGTGCCAGCCATTCCCCATGTCATCCGCCGCGGCGCTGTCTACTATTGGCGCCGCCGCCTCCCAGCGGCCCTTGCCGAATCGCGAGGATCTGCGACCCTTCTTCTGGGGTTGCGAACCAGGGACCCCCGCCGCGCGAGGCTCTTGGGCTGCCAAGTCTCCGCGCTGGCCGACCTCTTTCTCACTGACCCCATGACCCAACGACTTTCCCAAGCTCAAATCCAAGCGCTTTTCCGGAACGTGTTCACACGCCATCTCGACAAGCTTGAGGCTGTCGTTGCGCGCGAACGCGTCGAGCCGGATTTCGATGCCGGGGAGAGCCGGAGGAGCGACCTCGTGATGGCGTGGGTCTACCGGCTTCTGGAAACACGCGGCTCCTCCGCGGGAGTGGACGAGCGCGCCTTGGCGCAGATGCGCGATAGCGGACTGAGCGACGCCACTATCGCCGAAGTCGGCGGCATGTTGGATGCGATGCGGAAAAACAAACTTGCGGTCGAACGGCCTGATCGCCTGAAGGCGCTCGTCGAAGAAGCCGGCGGCGAAGCGTCGCCCATGAATCTCGCCCTGGCTCAAGAGAGCTTTTATCGCGCGATGGCGGAAGCCAATCTTCAAATCGCCCGCCGGTATGATGGCATCAGAGTCGAGGGACGAGCCTCGATCGAAGACGTGATACGCATCCATGCCACGACACCCCCCTCGAAGCCGTCGTCTCCACCGCAAGCCTCCGTTCCGGGCCTAGGTTCGCGGCCAATAACGAACACGGGCGACAGCGCCTCACCCGCGTCTGGCGGACAGGTAATATCGTCTGAAATGTGGGCAGGGAAAGTGGAACAGGCGTCGCCGGTGAATGGTGCCGGCCGTGGCGATGGCGTTGAATCCAGCAGCAACAACGACAGACGTCAAACGCGAAAAAACCGGTCGTCCGCTTCAAGTGAGCTCGCTCTATCGCCGGCCGCGCATCCCATCGCCATTCTCGGTGGTCAACTCGTCAAAAAGAATGCCACGGTTTGGGACGTCAAAACACAACGTCAAGCCGCGCAAATTTACGGTCTCCTTGCCAAACTGCTTTGCGAGAATGACGTCTATGAAATCTGCGAACTTCGTCAAAGTCACTTTGCCGCATTGGACGATCTTTTCGCCTCGGTCGCCAAAAGCTACGGCAAGAGTAGCAAGGATGAAGCGCGCACGACGGCAGAGCTTCGGGCAATCGGCGCTTCTAAACCTCCGGCCGAGCGTGGCCTTGCGCCCGAAACGGTAAATCGCCACTTCACGTTTTTAGGTCAACTGCTTACGTTTATTCGCGGACGCGGGCATCAGCTCGATCGCGACATCGACCTGTCCCTACTGAGGGCTAAAACAAAAGGACGCGCGCGAGATAAGCGGGCTATTTTTAGGCCGAGTGAACTCGATGCCGTTTTTGGACTTCCGTGTTTCACCGGATGTGCTGGTTGGAAGGGGAACGAGGCTTTTATGCCGGGACCTTTTGTCTTTCATCGCGCGCTCTATTTCGCGATCATCCTTCTCTATTACACCGGAGCACGCCGGGAGGAAATTTGTGGTTTGATGGTGGACGATATCGGCTCCATGGATCAGTCCGGCAAAAATCAAAAGCTTGATTATATCAAGATCGCGCCAAACGAGGCGCGCCGCATCAAAAATGATCAATCCACTCGCTTTGTCGCGCTCCATCCGGAAATCGCGCGGCTCGGTTTTTTCGATTATGTCAATACGATCCGCACTCTGGGGTATAAGCTCGTGTTTCCTGATTTGAAGTCGCCCGGCTCGTCCGCGCCACTTGGGGACCGGCTCTACGACGAATTTTCGCGTGGTCTCCTCAAGGCGGTGCCCGACGCACGCGAGCGCAAAAAGGTCATTCATTCCCTGCGGAAGACCTTTGGAGACAGTTTGAAGCAAAAGGGTGTCGCCGCGGAAATACGCGGCGACATAATGGGCCATGCGGGCAGCACTGTGACGGAGGAAATTTATTGCGACCCTATCTCTCTCGGGGCCATGCTCGATGAAGTTGGAAAACTGCCCGTTGTTACCGCGCATCTTGAGAGGAGGGCGATTTCACTGCTGCCTTGGGTCGAACGGAAAGATGCGCCGCCTCATGCCCGGACAAAAAATGTGAGTGCAAACGCATGACCGGTTTGTCTGGATTTTGAGGCGAGAGGCGCTATGCGCCACGGCCGGAAGTCCGGGCGGCCCTTTTAGCCACGCCGAGTTCAATCACCGTTGGGTTTGCGACCCCGGAACCAGGTGAGCCACTATCCCAATTTTTTGTGAGCATCTGCAGCCAGTTAGGACTGTGGTGGATGAGTAATCAAAGCTAGATTGCCCGATAAAACGGCCTTAATAATATTTTGCCTAACTTTGGGGGTCATTGGATGCCAGCTTCCTTTATACCAAATTTCCATATCTTCTGGACCGATAGTGGGAATTGAGAGGTCTAAAGTGCTTTTCTTCAAAGACAAGCAAGCAGATGGCGCGACAAATGTTATTGGATCCGGAAAAATAAGTCCTGAGTCGAGGTGTCTATAAGAAAAACGGGTTAGAACAGATACAGAACATCTGTACGACGCGATTGTGTCTTTCGTGACGGCCTCTTTTTGCTGATAATTTTGAGCATATACAGCATCTCTTAGTAACAACCAGACATATAACCCTCTTGGAAGATCTCCATCTAAAAACTTAGTTATTTCTTGGCACATATCATCTACAAGTCTCATATCTTTTGTTGATCTATATGGCTCTAGGCGATCAGTGTTATAGAAGTTTCCAATGGTATTCGAATAACGGTGGCCTTTTAAAAAAATATCTTCAAGAGCTAACCGTCCCTGAAAAAAATTTGTGCGCAGTGAATCAAAAGTGTCTATTCTGTAAACGAATGAAGTAGGATCCATTCTGTCTATATACTTATCAAAATACGTGCGCCCGTTCCGGGGTGGGCCCATCTCCGCCTTTTCGTCATCGTGTATCACTATTTTATTTTCAAATTTAGGATAGGGATGCGATAATACGATGGGTCTTTTAGAAGGATATGATGATTTTCTAATAGAATCGACCCAAGAAATTATAGCGTTTTTCACCGAGCTCGCGATTTTATATATTTTATTAAACATTATGTTTTCCCCTTCGTGGCCACTCTTTTAACATCGAACGGATTGAAAGTTGGTTACCTTGGTTTCTCCCAGCGGTCACTTTCAATTATTATCATTTCAATATCGTTGAAGGCTGTGTTGTTTGAATCGGGTGCCCTGCGTGGATTCGTGGGGCGAGCAAATATGCGTCGCCCACTGTCTTTTCAACGGTCATAATCCGGGCCACCTCTGCGGCGGGACAGAGATCGATCAACAGGCGGATAAAGAAGCGCTCGAACGCGGTGTTCTATCGGGGAAATGATCGCTCCGAGCCGCTCTCGGATGGCCGCCCCGATCCATCTGGCCAAACGAAATGGCGCCGGTCCGTAAGCATACGATGCTTGAGTTGAAGCCAAATCACGGGCGCTCCGCACTAGCCGTCCGATATCGAGATAGGTTTCCTGGCGCGACATAGCGATGCTTCCCGTCGCTATGAACGACGCGCGATTTTCTATGTAGTCGACGACATTTAGCTTCTCGGCATATCGGCCTGCTTCCTGATAGAGACGCTCCAGAATTGCAGCATCGGTTGGCGGTATCCGGCGATCCGCTTGCTTCTTTCTCAGGAGGGCGCCGAGTCGATCGCTCTCGACGACGACGCGCGCCGCGTGTGTGTGCCGGGTTAGTCCAACGTATATTTCGCGCGAATCGGTTGGGCGCGAGATGTATAAAACTGCCGCCTTAGCCGTGCGGCCTTGTGCACTGTAGGCCGTGCCGGCGTAACCAAGCGACACGCGTGGCGCATTGCGTTTTCGTCCGAAACCGGGGCGCGCCAAGGCGGGCCATTGGTCTTCGATAATACGTCCATCATCCAGGCGCACGACGATCCTAGTTGCGCCGTTCTCCTCTTGCACCAAAGATGTAACCGTTCCACGCGTGCCGTTCCGAATTCCATGCGCCCGCAGGGTTTCACCAAATCGGATGCGATCGCCGGCCGCGAGCGTAAGTTCTCTGGGGTTACCATCTCGATCGGTCGATGCGAGCGCCACGTCGGGACCGGAGAACCGGCCTTCGGTCCGGCGAACGTTACGGGCCGCCTTGTTCAAAGAGTTGGCATCGATGTTTCGGCGCGTAACGATTAAAACATCATCTCCATATCTTTGGCGAAAGTCCGTCCAAGTTTCCATGACGCGGGCCTCGGCTGCGACATCGCCATTGGCGAGTTCGATCATTCCATTTCTCGCATAGGCGCGAAGGCCAGCCTCGCTATCGCCTCTTGACATGAGAGTCGAAGCGGCGCGTTGCCAGGCAATTGTTTGACGTTTAACCTCTGTCATTGTGGCCTGACGATCGAGCATGTCTTGCACGGCTGCCAATGCGCTTGCGCCGGGAACAGACTGAAGCTGCCGCCGGTCGCCGAGAAGAACAACTTTCGATCCACTTGCCTGCGCAGATGTCAGAATCAGAGATAGGTCCCGAGTCCCGACCATCCCTGCTTCATCGACGAGCAAAATGGTGTCTCGGTCGAGGTTTGCCGGACCCTCCGCAGTCCGCCATTTTGTGATTGCTTGTGCCGTGATGCCTATGGATGATGAAAGTTCGTCGGCGGCAACCCACAAAGGCGCAAGTCCAATCACTTTGAGGCCAGCGTCCGATGCCGCGCTCGCGATCACTTTCGCAAGAGTCGTTTTACCGGTGCCGGCGCCGGCCTCGATGCTGCAGACGCCGTCGCGTCCAGCGGCGAGTGTCACCGCCGCCCGTTGTTCTTCGGAAAGGTACGGAGCATTTTGTAGCGCTCTTTCAAGAATCTCCGAAGAAATCCATTCGTACTCATTGATGCGTTGTGAAGCTCGAAGCATCGCGGCTTCGCAGGAAGCGATTTTTGGGGTGGTCCATGCGCTGCCCCTGGTGGAATCAGGGACCCGGCCGAGATGCGCGTCCGCAAGGCGCACAAGCGTCATGTCCTGTTCGTACCGGTCGAGTTCCGCATAAACTGTTTTGATCGAGACGCCCTGCTTGCTGGCTTCCGCCAATGAAAGACGCAACAATTCTCGACGGTCGATGACATTCTGGGTTCGAAAAAGCACCGAAGCCGCGATGGCAACGGGTCCGACGCCGTCAATTTCCGGAAGATCGAAATAAGGGTCTAAATCTTGATGAGGTGCGGGGGCAGGGACCCGAGTGCGGCCGGCCTCCAAAGCCTCGGTCCAGGGAACAATGTCGAGCGCGGCAAGCTCTTGGCCCCATCGCTTTTCAAGTTCCGGTCCCGTGGGTATTTCGCTCTTCGACTGCCGCGTGGTTAGAGTGGCAAGTTCTTTCTGGGCAGCGGATTTGTCTCGCCCGGCGACGGCCTCCAACTGGTGCGACCGCTTGGAAAATGCTTCGATTGAATCTGGCGTGATACCGTCAATTTCGATTTGATCTTGGCCGGCTTCATGCATCCGGAATCCGCGTGCGACAAGTCTTTCCGCGAGGGCAGTGCGATATGCAGCGCCGACAGCAAGTTGGTTTTTGTACAAACTATCAGTTTCGATCGCGCGCCATTTTCCGTCCGCGCAACCAGCTACGTTTATAAAAACCGCATGCGTATGAATTTGGGGATCGCCCTCCCGGGACGTAAAATGATCGTAGCGCGCAATGATGAGATCGGACGGAACCTCGCGGATGAAGCCTCCGGCTCCAAGCCTCGCTTCGACTAGCTTTTCTTTGACCACGAAGGCAAGTGCTTCGTCCACAGCCTCGCGCTGGATCCTTTCAAGTTCCGCTCGCTGGCTTTCACTGCCAGACATCCAAAGAATCGAAAAACTTTTCGGGGCGCTGAAGCTGACGTCCAAACCGGCCCGGTGTCCGGGTCCTGCGGCGCGAACGACGGAACCTCCATGGGCAGGATGAAAGCCCGCACAGAGGTCACGAAAACTCTCCTTGTCGATAGTGGCGCCGTTTTGGACGATGGTCGATCCCGTACTCCACCAGCGTCCGCCCCCGTCTCTCGTATAGTATTCGTCGCGGTCTCGTGGATGAGTCTCGCTCAGTGAATCATTAGTATAATATGAGCCGGCGTCGCGGCCCAAGCCGAGCATGTATAGAGAAGCTGTCATTTCGTCGATGGGGCAGGGTGATATCTGCAGATTGATCCAAGATCGAATCCGCCTTCGCCGCTACCCGAAGGAACGGCGGTGGCTTCCCCGACGAAAGCTGCCAGGTCGATCAAGGCCTGATCCACGATCCCCAACCGGTCGATCAGGACTCGATGCCGGAGTGCCATTTCCAGGTTTTGGCTGATGCAGTCGATGGCCAACGATTCGGCCGTCCAGCCCCGGTCTCGGGCCGCCAGGACAAGGCTCTCATAAAGCTCTGCAGGGAGGCTCAGCGTGATTAGTTTAGCACTTTTGGTCGCCATGGGACCCGCTTGATGCCGGAGGGCTGGATAGCCTCCGATAGCGTGTCGTCGACCTCGCTGCTAGCCCGGACGGGCGTCTTGGGCAATTTAGTGCGTGGGGTGTGGGGTTTATAATTAATGGGCTTTTAACGGGGCTCCAATGGGCAACAATGGGCGATAGTGGCCCTTAACGGGGCCTTGTGGTCAGTCGCTCAATGCGAAGCTTTTCGCAGCCGATCCTTTAATGGCTGCCGTGCTACTCAGGATCATGCTGAAGCTTAACCTGAGCCAATTGAAACAGTCCGTGAACCAGAAGAAGGCTGGCCGCCCAGACGGGGTGGGACCCGGTGGATGGAAATTAACAGGGTCGAAGCAGATCGTTCGCGATCATCTTCCGGCGTTCGATGAATTAAAGGCAGCCGGCGCGACCTGGGTCGAAATTGCCGCCGGGTTAGCGGCGCAGGGCGTGATTCAAGGGGACAACAAGCCGATAACCTCCAAAAGGCTGACCGCTTTAGTATCCGCTGTTCGTAAAGAAGCGGCGAAGAAAAAGACCGATATCCTTCACCGGGCCAAACGCACAGACGTCATCGGAGGATCCGCTTTAGACCGCGAGGGGGCGTCGGACGCGAAATCTCAAAGACGCCTCTCTCTCTCCCCTGACTTGACAAAGACCGTTGAGCTCGTCGAACTCGATCATCAAACAGAAGATCAGATTCGCCGCGCCAATTTTGAAAAACATAACGACCTCTTTGGAAAGGAATGAACGTGCCTCGTATCCTTCTCGTAGGCCAAGACAAAGGCGGCGTTGGCAAATCCACGGCTGTGCGAGCCCTCGCCGAGGCAGTCCCCGGCGTTGAGATTCTAGAAATTGACGTGAGCCCGAGGCTGGTCGAATACGATATCGGCAAACCAAAGACCGCGCAGCGCCAAGTCAAATTTTTCCCGATGCGGGCCGATAGGGCGGCGATCGAGCGCACTGGCGGTAAAGCCGCACGGGCGGAATTCGATGACGTGATAAACGCTATTGTTCAAGCCTCGTCTCCAACAATCGTCGATATCGGTGCGAATACTTCGACCAGTTTTCTTGTGCTTCTTGCTGACCTAGCTTCCCAGCTGAAGGCTGCTGGGGTCCAACTCGGTGCGCTCATCGTGGTGACCGCCGAGCCCGGTGCGATGGCGGAGGCGCCCAAACTTTTGGCCCTTGCCAAACCATTTATCGATGATTTGTTCCTACTCGAAAATCAAATGCGCGGAACGATTGATCCAAAACAGATTACTGCGATGGCACAAGGTGCAAAAGTGAGCTTGTTTGGAGAACAAGTCATGGAAGCAAAAGCGGTAGAAATTCTGCAAGATCGAGGGCTTTTGAATATTCCAAATATCGATTCCGCAGCCTTGAATAAGACTCATGGTCTTGCACTCGGCGCAAGAATTCGCCGGGACCTCCTCCGCTTTAGACTGGAGGCGATGCAGTCCGTCCACGAGCCGGCAAACTGGCTTGTCAACTAATGCCAACCCTGCTTGAAATGCTCCGAAAACAATTCTCGGACGCAAGATCAGCGCTCGATGCGTCGGAGAAGACCGTTCGCGACGCAAGCGCAGCGCGGCGGGCTTCGATCATGAAGTTAAAGCCAGCGCTTCGAATCAAACGCATCAACGATCCCGCTTTGGTGGCGTTCGATCGAGCCGAGATCGAGCGCTCTCTGCAAGACGAGTTACTCGCGCGTCGGTTCATTTCGGCGGTGTCGCGTGATCGTATAAACTTGATTGGAAGGCAGATCCGTTATCGGCGGGTCGGTCTAGTCCAACTTGCGGTCTGCCTCACGCCCCTGGCCGTGCTTGGTGTGATCGGATGGCAAAACACAGCGCATCGTGCTGTTTTAGCTCAGGGATACGATATTGAATGGCATTATCCAAACGGAGCAACTTCGGTGGATCGTTTATTTCCAGAGACTTATGTGAATTGGCTCCGCGTTGAAAATGGGACGCTAATAATTCGGAATTGGCAGAACGGTATAGGTTACGGTTATCTGTCGTTACCAATTGAAGCCGTTTATTTAAAAAAGCCATAGCTATAGGTTGCTGGTAAAAATTGGCTTAGTTGTTTTAGAAACAAACTTTAATAGGCGTCGCTCTACAAAGGCGTGGGATTTATTTAGCAAGACTGGCCGCTTCGAATAACCTTTACTACTTGAAAAAACGATAATTTCTGAGGAAGGCAATTGCGCAAGAGCTTCGCCAGTAATAAGGCGAACGGCTTGCGGAATGATCGACGTCGAGCCCATCTTCTTAGAATCGCCGGACATCTGCTTGCTTTCAATCAATAGTGTGTAATTTCCAAGGGTTTTGGACCACCATTCCAACTCGTCCGGATCGACAGTGGATGGGTCGGAAAGCGTGGCAAATTCAGCTGTTCGCAACAGAGTTTGGGCGTCCTGTTCGCCGTAGATGGATTGAATTTGACTGCGATCTTGCCAGAAGGACCATATCGACGCTCCGTGACCGGGGAGCTCTCCGGATGCAACGACGATGTCTTTAAATTTGCCGAGAGCGCTTGCTTCATCAATGAAAATAACAACGCGCTGAACGGGATCCTTTCTTCGGATCACTGCGAATAGGTCCATAAGAAACCATCGGACAAAGGCGTCTACAGTTCGGATATCCTCGGTGGGCAACGTCAAGAAAATATCGGTTTCGGAATCGCATATATCCGATAGCTTAAAGGTGCTTTCTGACGTAAGTTTTTGCATTCGTTCGTCGTCGCACCATTGAAAGGCTTGCGTTGCGGTAGACAATATTGGGTCTCGTGTTCTGGGATCCATCAAAAGAAGTTCTTGTACCTTGATTGCGGTCTGGGACGAAAGGCCTTTGAGGCCCGCGGCGAAAGCGGCCGTCTGGGAAATCAGCGTTGAAACGGCAACAGGGGTTGGAGTCCCGGCTTTAATAGCAACTTCAATTGCCGCGACGATGACATCGACGGACCGGACGTGAAAATACGAGTTCTCCCCTCCCTCGTTAGGCGGGAGTATGGCCTTCGCGACACGTTGCATATAAAGGGTGTCGTTTGGATTAATACCAACTAAGGGATTCCACTTGTCGACGCCGCCTGCGATTCCCATAGGATCGAGGCATCGCACGTTGCGTCCAAGATCCCTTCGGCGCCCCGCGACAGCACTGTAGATGTCACCTTTCGGATCGATAACAACGGCAGGTCCAAACCATGCGTTATCATCCGCGCCGACAAGGTTTGGAATAATTAAACCGGAGGTTTTCCCCATCCTGGGCGGGGCTACGCTGATGAGATTGCCCTCGACGAAGACACGGACCGGGCGGCCGGTTGCCCGGTCAAGCCCAAGTTCGAGCCCGGTCTTCATTTTCTTTCGTTCTCGGGAATTCGCCCAACGGGCATCCCCATAAATGGCATTTGGATCTCTTTGTGGTCCTTTTACCCTCTGACTGAACAAGATCCAGACGATCAGCGGAAAAGAAAAAATAAAAATTGCGTAAAACCAGCCTCCTTCCGCAAAATACGGTGACTGAGCCGAAAACATATCGAGGTAAATTCTAAACGGCTTTAATGGTTCGTATTCAAATGAAGTAAACCAGCCGTCTAAGGTTAATACCGATACCGGCCAAGCATCTTCGTTGAACCCGTGTTGGATAAGAGCGGCTATCGGGTATCCAAGAAACAAAGCGGCAATCGCCGCCAAAACCGTAACAATTATGGAAGACAATTTCATTTGGATCGGCTTTCTGAGGTGGCTAGCAGATCGCATGCTGTACGGCGACTGCGCAAGGTTTAAGCGTAGCTGGTTTGGGAAGAGTTAAAATGTGGGGCTGAGCCCATACTTGGGTTTAGCCCCATGGATAGCCCCGGCACGCCCGTCCGCGCGAGTCCAGGGTTTAAGCAAAGCGGCGCTTGACGCGGGCGGAGCGGCGTGGCCCGCCGAAGCGGGGTTGCGGCATCGATCGATATCCGCGGGGCGGCGATGATTTGCTGCCCAATTCATAAGCGCACGGCCCGTGAGGAGGAGCTAATAAGGACCGTCCGACGGCCTAATCTCGTGGGAAGAATATCGGTTCTCAGGCCTGCTTTTGCGGAACTCCGGCAACGCCGATTCTGCCAATCTCAACAGCCAAGCTTCTTGACTATCGTACAGTATTTTGAAATCTTGAATTAAATTTCCTTCGGCATCTTGCCATGTCGGCGCCCAAGATCAATCAAGACGCCGCCGGGCAGGCGGCGCCCGCCTATGCGACGCGGTCCCCGATCCCACGCTTTGGCCCGAGCCGATGAATGAAATTTGCAAGGCGGCCATGGCGCCGGGTGCGGTGCTCATCCTAAGCGACATTCGCACGCCCAACGTGCCACGCAGGGCGAGGATCTCCGATCCGAGCGACGATTATTTCCGTGGGGGCTGGCATGTGACCGATTCAAGTGCACACGTCGCGCTGCTGATGTTGCAGAGATAGACGGTTGTAAATCGGCGTCGGGCGCTGTCACTCAGGAGGAAACTTTTCTGACTACAAATCATAGGGTTGAACATTGACGCTCGTGCCGATCGGCGCCCGACCCCCGCGCCAATTCATAGGTAGCCACGGACGATTGAGCTCATGGCTAAGGCAAACATAGTGCATCTGCGCCAGAAAAGGTTGCTGTGGCTCGTACCCTTTTTTTTGTATACCCTCTATTAAGAGTTCGCCAAAGGAAAGCTCCCCCTCAAGACATTATCTGGCTTCCGCGGTCATTGTTGATAATGTGTTTAAGGCGCATCGTCATCTGGCCAGTCGGCGAAAGATATGTCGTTTACGTCTTGTTTTTGCGGATTATTCCTTTTATCGTTAAGCCGTCGTTGTTTTATAAACCTTTGTTCTAGTGCGGACGTGTTCGCTTGCAGGAAAAACGGTTTTTTTGCGTGTTCCGTGAGGATTTGCGAGGATATATCTCTTGCTTGTTCGAGTGTCTGATGGTCTACGTTTCTGGGAATATGATATTGTAGCATACTCCATACTAGAGTACGAAGGTTGTCTGGCATAAGTAAAGGGGATTATCCCATTGACGCAAGTATGGGTAGTTAAGAAAAACCCGGCTATTATGGCCGGGTTTATGTAGGTATTTTTTAACTTTATTCTTGAGGAATTTCTTCTGTTGTCCCCATTAGTTCTTCTAGCTCTGGATCGTAAAAGGCCGGGTCATATTTAAGATGTTTCAACCAGTACCCAAATCCTTTAATATTTACAAATCGATCGCGTTCCCTCCATAGAGCTGAGCTAAGGGTCGCAGCAGGGTCTTTTCCTCCAATAACGATACCTCGCGCCTCGATTTCCTTCAAAAGGTCTGCGCGAGGACGCGGCCTTTGAGCCGCAAGAATGACCTGTTCTGCCGCTTCGGTTATCTTCGCAGTTGCACCCTTGGGCGCGCGATCCGATGAAACTCCGCTAATGTCGTCGCGATGCTCAGACGATGTCTTCGATGAAGAATATTCTTCCATAGGGCTGCCACCGAACTCGCGATACAATTCAAGGAATGTGTCGATACGTTCGATCTCGCGAGCTAGAACAGACCTTTTTGCAAGCGCATTCTTATAAGCTTCATCAACCATCGCGCGGCCTCCGTATTTGGTATGGCGTCATCGTGGTATGGAGCATAGCATTTCCGCGGGGGCGCATCAACACGTCGCATTCTTGACGTTGACGTTCGCTTACGACTCGCGTATGGAAGTATGGTCCACCGCATATCGCTGGTGTGACCGCGAAAGGCCCCGCACCGGGCGGGGCCTAACGTTGGAAAACGGCATATCGGCATGCTGAGAAGCCGAATTAAGGAGATATGCGGATGAAAATCCGCGCCGGGGTTGGCACCCCAGGGGCGCAAGGGCTGGTACCCCTTAGCTACCCACTACTCTTAAGATCAGCTCATGGGGGCGGCGCAAGTCGCCCCCTTCTTTCTTAGGAGCATACATGCTAACATGTGTCAATAATTATTACGCGACGTAGCTCAGATTCTACCCCGGAATCAGCATGTTAACCCTATCAGAAGCTTTAAAAGCCGGCCAATTACAAGAGTTTATCGCTCAAGAGGAGGCTCGCTGCGTCGGCCCGGTTCCTCGCGCTGATTTCGACGCCTTGACGGCGGCGCTGGTTAAAGCGCCGCAATCAGAAGATCAAACATCGCATTCTTCATCTGACGATAGTTTGACCGGAAAGAAAACTCGCCAAGGTACCGGTCCATGTGCTGAGCGCTGATATGGATATGCGTCCCACGAACGGACGCTTTGAAAAGCTTCCAGAAGCTCTCGACATGGTTCGTGTGATGGGTCGCGCCATGGCGATAATCAAAATGCGTCCACTCTTTCTCGCCATGTTTGACCGTTCCATGCCTGAAACCGTCGCCGGTGAGTAAATTGTAGCTGTAGAGTTCGTCTGTCGAGACGACAGAACCGGGCTCGACATTCTCAAGAACCACATTGCGCAGCGTATCCGTCTTCACATTCGGAATAACCTGTGTCGTGATCTTTCCGCCGCGTTCTTTCAGACCCATGACAATCGTCTTGCCTTCCGCGCCGCGACCGCGCTTACCGGGACGGCGACCACCAACATAAGCCTCATCAAGTTCGACGTGGCCTTTCAGCATTTCGAAGCCGTCAGCCTTGGTCATGAGATCGCGGATTTGCTGCCCAATGCGCCAAGCGGTTTTATAGGTCACACCGAGCGTGCGTTGCAGTTCCTTGCCGCTCACGCCGTGGCGCGTCGCAATGAAAAGATAGATCGCATAGAACCACGTTTGCAGCGGCGTGCGGCTGTCTTGGAAGATCGTGCCAGCGCACGGATAGACATGATCTCCACAGGCGGCGCATGCAAAGGCCCGGCGGCCGGTGATTTTATGGAAAGAGGCATCAACGCCGCATTTTCCGCACACGTGCTTGAAGCCGTAACGCACTTCCATAATCCGATTTAGGCAAGCAACTCACGAACCGAAAAGGCTTGGACGTTGCTTTCTTGGGAAGGGCGGCGGGTAGTCATGGCGATCTCCTATGACCGCCAATATGTCATGAGATCGTACTTGCGTCAAGGGGATAATCACCTAAGTAAAAGGCATCTATCATAATCTTCACTTGTTACGCCGGGTTGATAGGGGTCTAAATAACTAGAAGCTGCCTTTCTATAAATGAAACGTCCTTCGATGTGAAGTGCATGTACCATTTCATCGATTAAAATGACTGGGACAGGAGGTTGCATAAACGGAATGCGCACGGCATTTATGACGTTATGTCCGGAATTTATTTCATTATTGACTGATGTCGTAAAAAAGCTATTCACATCGTTATATAAGTCATCTTGAGTTGGGATAGGTTCTCGGCCTGTATTATCAATCGTCCAAGTGAATACTCTTTTAAGCGTGTTGCTGAAATCCATTTCTAGCTCCTTTGTTAATAAGCAATATATACGTTATTTATTAAAATTTTGATATTATATAAGGTGTCATTTAAATTATTGTGTTACTAATAATTTGAAAGCTTCCCAGCTATGGCGGTGTGGCTGTAGTCGTTTGACATTTCCGGCGGTAAACCGCTGATTCTCGCGAGAGTCACCCATCAAGTGTTTTTGCCGTAAATCCAGCCTCAAATCACCACCCGCTCGATCTCATCGAGGCTCATCTCGTCGCGCCGCCGGTCGTAGAGCTGCGTGGTGCGCGTCGAGGCATGGTTTGCCATGGCGGCTGCTTTTTCCAAAGTGCCGCCATTCTTGAGATAGGCGGTGATACCCGTCGCCCGAAACGTATGATTGCCGATTTTCGTCTCGATGCCCGCCGCCGCGCGGCGGCGGCCCACCATCTGATATGCACTATCAGCAGGCAGGCGCGTTTTTGTCAGCTGTCCGCCGCTGCGGCGGCCGACCGTGCGAAACAACGGCCCCTTGGCATCGGACGCCAGCCCGCAGCCGTCAATATAGGCGTGCAGATAGGCCTCAAGGTTATGGTGGCAGGGCATGGCATGCAGCTTGCCGCCTTTCTCATGCAGCCGCACCCACAGGCGGCGATTCTGCGTGAACACGTCCTCGACTTTCATCGCGACCGCCGCACCGATCCGCGCGAAGGAATAGACCATCAGGCCCAACAGCGCGCGGTCACGCAAGCCGATCGGCGTCGTAATGTCGATCTTGTCGAGCAGGTGCCGGGCCTCGGCGGGATCAAGAACCGGCGTACGGCCAACGCGCACGACATGGCTCGGCCCGCGCACCGACGCGGCGGGATTGACGATCAATCCGACATTGCCCGTCACCAGCCAGTCGAACAGGCGGCGGATCGCGGCCAGCCGTAGCTTGATCGCCGGAGCCGAAATCTTCGGGTCGCGCGTCTGCATCTCGATATAGGTGCCTACATGCAACGGCTGAATGTCGGTGATTGACGCGATGCCTTGCTGCTCGCACCAAGTCAGAAATTCAGCGACGGCGCGGCTATAGGCGCGGCGCGTGTTTTCGTTGCGGATCATGTTGACGAAGAATTCGAGGAAGCGGGTGCGGGCCTGTGGGCCGGTTGCCGCGATCATTGTAGGGGTTTGTAACGTTACGAGAGCGGGGAGTTGATTCATTCGAATATCTTGCTCGCGTCAAAAACTAAACCTGCCGCCTTAAGCTCTTTGGCAAGCTTGAGCTTCCATCCGTCGGCTGCGTCCATATCGGTGTAAATAACCCCGTATAAATCCGATGGAATCTCTACATCGCCCTTGCACAGCAGACACACTCGACCACGACCTAGTTTTCCTACAAAGTATCCAAGCTCGAAAATGACGTTTTGACGGGCCCTCGCATTCTGCGATTGCGCTGCCGCTTGGGCGCCCAAATCGTCAGGAGTAAGGAGGACAACAGCAAAAGCTACTTGAGCCGCATGGCTCTCGAATTTCTCTATAATTGTGAGCCCCCGGTCGGGCTGCTCATTCAGAATGATCGCATCGAGCTCTACTTTTCCAAGAAAGCGCGCGACAGCTTCCTTCGCCGCTATATCGTGACCATGAACGACGAAAATCTTGTTGGACAACGATCTTGCATCCTCATCAAGCGAACTAGGTTGTGAAGCGGCTTCCGGGTAGAGCTCAAGTCGATTTAGTACCGACTCAAGCTCCGCAATCTGCGCATCAACATATTTATGGTGCTGATCTATCGGAGTTGGCGTCTTCATGCCTATCTCTGCGGCAAATGCAACACGGTGATATTTTCTGGCTATCGAAACATTCGTAAAAACACGTTGAAGGAACTCTTCATTGTAGTCCCTCCATTTTTTACACCTCGTCATGAATGGGTCCGAATATTTTCCCGGGCTCGCGGCGCTGGCCCTTAGTTCCTTGCCTAATGCAACACGCTCGTCGAGGGCTTTGCTGATTTCCAGACGTGGCCTCGTAAGGCTGGGTTGGTTAGATTGGGACATAACTTCTTCGATCTCTGCATCTGATAAAGGATATTATCAGATGTACGTGGGAGAGAGAAGCCCCCGTCGATGACCGGGGTCCCGAGCCGAAACTGCGCGACGTGATCTAAGCGTATACGAACTTAATTTAGGCGCTCACGGACGCGGGGCTGCTCTTTGTGCTATTCAGCGCGAATGACTGTGCGCAACCGCAAGCTTCCCCAATCCACAAACTATCTGAGAGCCGCCCGAGCCGGCATTCAGACGTTGGAGCAGCAAAAGCCGATGGACGATCGGTTTCTGTTTTTCGTTGCCGGTATTCTGGCATGTCTTCGCGCCGTACAGCATTCGCTGTTAAATCATGATCGTATGTTGTCGCCGCAGCACAAAGCCACAATCGATGATTGGAAGAAGCGCACACCGATGGACGGCAAAGAAGTCTCGTTCATCAAGCACTCGCGCGACCTGATCCTCAAGGAGGGTGCATTTCCGGGAGGCGCTGGCTTTCGCTTAGCCGAGTTTGACCCAGACGGTACAATGCAGCGCGTTCCGAAACGCTGGGAAGCGTTCTATCTCGCTGACGGCAAACATCGCGATCTTATTGCCGACATGCGCGCCGCAGCCGATTGGTGCGAAGCGCAATTATCGACAATCGAATCCCACGTGCCTATCATCAATCTACCCGGTGACGCTGCAACAGGGGCGAAACCCCGGGCGGCGGCTTGATATTTTTGTAGGCTTGGCGGGCATGTTCTGATTCATTCTGGGAATGAAACAGCTGCCCGACATCGACGCGTTATCCGCCCCGGAGCT
>JBEKFQ010000035.1:0-34884 GCA_050013235.1 Beijerinckiaceae bacterium | reverse complement strand
GCGGCTTTTCGGAGAAGCGCCTTGAGCTTTGCGAAGGCGTTTTCGATCGGGTTGAAATCGGGACTATAAGGCGGGAGGTAGAGGAGGCTTGCGCCAACGGCCTCGATCAATTCCTGCACTCTTGGTCCCTTGTGGCTAGAGAGATTATCCATGATCACGATGTCGCCGGGCCTGAGTTCGGGCGCGAGGACTTTCTCCACGTAGGTCTCGAACGCGGCACGGTTGACCGGGCCGTCGAGCAGCCACGGCGCGATCATTCCGTGCGGAGCTCAGCCCGGCGATGAATGTCGTCGTTTTCCAATGGCCATGGGGCACGCTCGCGCGCAGACGTTCGCCGCGTGGGCAGCGGCCGTGACGTCGCGCCATGTTGGTGGAGGCCCAAGTTTCGTCGATGAAGACGAGGCGGTCCGGGTCGAGATCGAGTCGGCCCTCGAACCAGTCCTCGCGGCGCTTCAGGATATCCGGGCGCTCCTGCTCGCTCGCATGCGCGGTCTTTTTTTACGCGTGATGCGGTGACGCCTGAAGAATTGTCCCGTAGCCAAAGGCATGGCCCCGGCCGGCTAAGAGCGCGCGTATCTCTTCGATGGAGAGGTCCGGCGTCTCGTCCAGGATCGCCAGGATGATATCCTTGCAAGCCTCGACGCGGCCGGAACGCCGGTCGCCACCCAAAGCTCCCGGTTTCGCGTCGCTCTGCGTCCGCGCCAAGGCTATCCACCGGCTGACGCTTGCCGCGCTGACCCCGAAGCGCTCAGCCGCCGCGATGCGACAGGCCCGCCGCCACCGCCGCCAAGACCCTTACACGAAGATCGACCGAAAGAGCTGTCGCCATATCCGCCGGCCTCCGACCCGGCGGAAAGCTTGAATCATCTCAGCGCTGATTCGGGAATCCCCGCCGATTCATTCAGCTCGGATGACGCTCTAGTAGCCGTGCGAGATAATCCGCATCTCTCGTCTGTGCCATTTATAATTGCTACCGCTAACTCAGGTGAAACCTATATCAAGCAAGCCTTTGAGGCGGGCGCCACTGGCTATATTACGAAGCCCTATGATGCTCAAAGCCTCCAATCCGTGATTGAGAAATGCTTGGCTGGGACGTAGCCGGCGCGACGCGGGGGCAGGGGCAAGCCGCAATCCGTCTCGAACGTCTTGCAACGCGCGGGGACATAAGGCCGGTTCCGGTGACGTTTCTAGCGTCGCCCTCCCTGATTCCCGGCTGCCGGACCGCCTGGTGCAAGTGCCGCCGGTCGTTTTTCCCTTCCCGGTCCGCTCGTCCACGTGCTTCAATGCGGCGGCAGGATGGGCGCGGGCGGGGCGGTCAGCGCGTGGACGAAATAGAGCGCGAGCCCGGCGAGAATCATCACGAAGACAAAGGCAGCGACGACTGTGCCGCGCGAGGGGCCATCGTCCTCGGCGCGGTCCTGGGCCGCTGCCTTGGTGGCCGCTATTTTTTCCCGCATTTGCTTGATATCGTTCACTTTGCCAATCCCCAGCTCTCCGGTGCCGCTATTCTTTCCGGAAATAGTGCGATTGGCGAGAGCATATTCCGCTGGGACACGCCATTGTCATCGTATCCGGCTAGAAGCTAAGGTTTACACGTTTTTCCATGACCCGCGCCTTCCACGAAAGCTTGCATCAGAATGGTTCATCCAACCAAACTCGTAAATTCGCTTCGGACGGATTCGGCCTTCCCGGGTGTGGCAACCCTCGAACGCGAGCGGGGCCGGCCTTATAAAGCCCGGCTCGGGTCGAACGAATGTCTGTTCGGCACGTCGCCGGCCGCGTTCCAAGCCGCCGAGGCGGCGAAGGAGACATTGGCTTACTATAACGATCCCGCATGTTTCGATCTCATCCAGGCGATCGGCCGGAGCGAGGATCTCGATCCGGAGAGCATTCTCGTCGACGTGGGCATCGACGGATTGCTTGGATTGTTCGTGCGCGGCTTCCTCGAGCCCGGCTCGGCCGCGATCACGACGCGTGGATCCTATCCGACCTTCAATTATCACGTGAGGGGCTACGGAGGCCGGCTCGTCGAGATCCCCTACGAGGAGAGCTTTCATACCGGCCTGAACGGGATGCGGGACGCCGCCCATTCCAACCAGGCGCGCGTCTGCTATGTGTCGAACCCCGACAATCCCACGGGGACATTTCTTCCGAAGCAAGAACTCGCCCAGTTTATCAACGAGATTCCGGACGATTGCCTGATCTTGCTGGACGAGGCCTATATTGAATTCGTGCCCGGAAGCCTGGTGCTTCCGATGGACTTCACCCGTCCGAACCTGGTTCGCCTGCGCACTTTCTCCAAAGCTTACGGGCTCGCGAGCGCGCGGGTGGGATATGCGATTTGCGATCCGGCGATCGTCCGCGCCATGAATCGCATCAGGCTCCATTTCGGCGTTGGCGCGCTCTCGCAGATCATGGCACGCGCGGTCCTGGACGACCGGGCCTTTCTCGCCGGTGTCATTGCGGCAACCGAGGAAGGGAAATCGGACCTGGAAACAATCGCGCGCGCCCTGTCGATCGACTGCATTCCATCCTATGCCAACTTCATTGCGCTGGACTTCGAGACGCCTGAAAGAGCCAAAAAAGTTGCCGCGGTCCTGGAGGAGTTCGATATCTTCGTGCGCCGTCCGCCCGAGCTCGATACCGGCCGGCTCATCCGGGTGACGATTGGGCCGAAGCCGCTTCGCGAGATATTTTCCTCCGCGCTCCAAGAGGCGGTTCAGAGGGCTTGAGGGTTCATCCCTCAAAACTCCGCCGTAGGCGGCAGCATGAAGGGGCGGGAGAAGGCGGCGGGGAGTTCGCCCGAGATCATCAGGCCGGTCTCATCCGGCTCAGGCATGCCCGTCCATTCGAGCTTATCTGGCGGGAAAAGCACGTTGATTTGCTCCGGCCCGCGTTCTAGCGCGGCGAGAATCGCAGCGAGCGGCGGGATCCTGGGCGCCACCACATCGGCCAGCGTGAAGCCGCTGTCCTCGTCTTCATTCCAGACGACCAGCGCATCTTGATCCGGCAGGTAATCCAAGGCAAAGCCGTCGGCCGTGGCGAGCTGCCTGAGGAACAGGCCGCTGCCGCCCGCGAGAGCCACGTGGTTCGAGACCGGCGTCCGCGTGGCGAGCAGGCGGCCGATGAGGGGGCCGTCCGATTCGAGGGACAGCCAGCGCGCCTTGGCGCCGCCTTCCACCGGCACGGGCGGCGGCCCGGTGAAGCGACACTGCGGCAGGCCGCGAAAGCCGAAACGCGAATAAAGCGCGGGCTCTTCCGTATAAAGAAGCACGGGGCCGCCGCACCAAGCTAGCGATTCTTCCATGAGGGCGCGGAACAGGCCGCGTCCTCGCCAGGCCGGGGCCACGGCGACGGAACCGATGCCCGCCGCGCGGCTGCGCGTGCCGTCGAGAACGAGAGGCAGTTCGATCACCTCCAGCCCCGCGAGGCAGGCGCCGCCCGCATCGAAAATGGCGAAGGGCGAGAGGCTAGGGTCGCCGGCCGCCGCATCCGTGCCGCGGCCAAAGACCTCCTGCATCAGGGCGTCGAAGGCGGCCTGCGCCGGTGCGTCGCCGGAGAAGCCGCGCCGGACGGTCCTCATACGCCCGAAAACAGCGACTTCAGCTCGCGAGGCTGGCAGCGCAGATATTGGTTGGGCGCCCATACTTGCGCGCCTAGCTTCGCCGCCGCGTGCCAGGGCCAGCGCGGATCGTAGAGAATGCTTCGGGCCAGCGCGATGCAATCCGCCTCGCCGCCGCCAATGATGGCCTCGGCCTGTTCTGCTTCGGTGATCAGCCCGACCGCGATCGTGGGCAGGCCCGTTTCCGCCCTGATCGCCTTGGCGAAGGGCACTTGATAGTTCGGGCCGAGGGGAATTTTTTGCTCCGGATGCAGTCCTCCAGACGAAACATGGATGTAGCTGCATCCGCGTTCCGCCAAGGCTTTTGCAAAGACCAGCGATTGCGCCAAGTCCAGCCCGCCCTCGACCCAATCTGTCGCGGAAACCCTGATGCCGACGGCTTTTCCCGCAGGGAAGGCGGCACGCACCGCGTCGTAGACTTCGAGGGGAAAGCGCATGCGGTTTTCGAGCGAGCCGCCATAATCGTCCGTCCGCTGGTTGGACAGAGGCGAGAGGAATTGGTGGAGCAGATAGCCATGGGCGCCATGGAGTTCGATGCCGTCGAGCCCAAGCCGCGCGGCGCGCTTTGCCGATTCCGCAAAAGCAGCAATCGTCGCCTTGATACCGTCGGCGTCGAGCGCGGCCGGCGCCTCGTCCTTGGGGTCGAAGGGGATGGCCGATGGCGCGAGGCAGCGCCAACCCGAAGGCGCGTCCGCCGGAATTTGTGCGCCGCCCTCCCATGGGACGTTGCAGGAGGCCTTGCGTCCGGCATGGGCGAGTTGGATCGCGACGGGGATCGGAGAATAGGCGCGGATCGCGGTCAGCACGCGCTCCAAGGCGCCTTCGTTTTCGTCGCTATAGAGACCTAGATCGCCTGGCGTGATGCGGCCCTCGGGGGTCACGGCCGTCGCCTCGATCATCAGCAGGCCCGCGCCGGATATTGCGAGCTGTCCGAGATGGATCATATGCCAATCGCTGGCCTCTCCATCCCGCGCCGAATATTGGCACATGGGCGCGATGACGATCCGGTTTTCCAGGGCGAGCTCGCCGAGGCGATAAGGCGTGAATAATTGACTGGCCATGGGATCTCGAAAGCTGGAGCATTTCCGAGTTGGGCGCTTCCGTCCAACGGTTAAGAAAATATGATGAAAACAAAGAATAGCGCCGATTCGGCGTAAGCCGAAAGTGCTCTAGGGGGGATCTCGAAAGGTGGAAAGGTGGACGGTGGGTCACAAGGGCAATGTTCATGCGAACCGCTTTGTTCCCAGGTTCCCACGGCGGTTTCCGCCGGTCTCCGGCTCGGGGGCCGAAGCGAATCGATAGTGTGTTCTAGACCCTTTTCCACCGCGGTAAAAGCGCGCGACGGTAAAAATAACATCAATTATTTCAATGTGTTGTAGATTTCGCTTGCCGGGCCGCCGTGAAGCTTGGCCCTGGCAAGCATGATTCCTTGCCGCTCCTACAAGCCGCTAAACCAATTATAGCCTCGATCCTCCCAATAGCCGCCGGGGTTTTTGTCCGTGATCTCGATAGCGGTGACCCATTTCGGGTTTTTAAAGCCGAGCTTGGTCGAGGTGCGGACACGGACCGGCGAGCCATAGGGATCGGTGATCGGCTTGCCATCGTAATGGGTGGCAAGGATCGTTTGGGGATGCAAAGCGGTGGGCATGTCCATTGATGTCACGTAATCGTCCGCACAGTGGAAGCCGACGAAGGGTTTTGTTAGGTCCGCGCCCACTTTTTCCAGTACCGAGCGCAAGGTGGGGCCAGACCAGTCCCCGACATAGCTCCAGCCTTCGACGCAGACGTGACGGATGATCGTCTCGATTTGCGGCAGGGCCATCACGTCGGCGAGTGTCCATGCCGTCTTGTTGGCCACGCCGCCGGCGAAGTCGAGGCGCCACGCAACGGGATCGACGGGCTTAATATCTTCCAGATTGTAATAAGCATTGAAGCGCGGCGGGCGGATCACTTCGGATTTGCTATAGACCGGCGCAAGCTTGTTCGGATTGAACAGCGCCGCTTGCGCGCGATCGTTCCAGGTGGAAACGGTGCGCAGCGCGCCATTCACCGAGCTCTGGTCGGTGACATCGCAACCCGTGAGGAGCGTCAGCGCGCCGAGGCTGACTCCGCCGCGGATGAGGCCCCGGCGATTGATGGTCTCGATCAGCTTGCGCTCGTCTCGCAGAATGGCGGCATCGGGCGCGGTCTCCGGCGCATGGGTGGATTTGCGAGGGCGGTAGCTCATGTCCTGTTCCTCCCGGATGCCGTGGCGCCGTCGAGCGCTGGGCCGCCCGTGACCATGGCCAGCAGGGTGCGTGGGACGAGAAGCGCGAGAAGCACGTGAATGCCGAGAAACAGGCAGATTCCCATCATGCCGAGGAAATGCACGAGCCGAGCGCCGTCAAAGCCGCCGAACAAGGCTGCCGCCCAGGAAAATTGCACCGGCTTCCATAAGGCGAGGCCCGCCAAAATCTGGACGATGATGAGCGCGATGACGCCGGTATAGAGAATTTTTTGCACCGCATTGTACATAGTGAGATCGTCATGCGCGAGTTTGAAGCGCAACGTGTCGCGAATAGTCTGCAGGATATCGCTGATCCTGATGGGCAGAAGCATCCGGCGGAAACGTCCGGTCACCACGCCATAGGTGAGATAAGCGATGAAGTTGATCGCGAGCACCCACATGGCCGAAAAATGCCAGAGCAGCGCGCCGCCAAAACCGGCATCGCCATGAAGTTTGTATGCCGTCTCGGGAAAGCCGCCGAGCGTCCAATCGCCGGGAAAGGAGATGGCGGCGAAAAGCGGCTGATCGTTATAGATTTTCCAGCCGCTGCCGATCAGCGCGATCATGGCGAGGGCGTTGATCCAATGCATGAGGCGGAGCGGCAGCGGATGAAGCCGCTTCCGCCGGGACGATGTTGCGGGGATGTGGAGATGCGACATGGTTCGCCGGTCCTTCCGAGGGATCTCGCTCGTCTTTCGAAATGAACGAGGGCTGGGTTACCCGCGCGGCCCAATTCATCTAACTTAGCTATTGTGAACCTATGGTGGCGCGATAACCATCGCGCTAAAGGCACGTAACTCCGGTGCTCGCATTTACGAATGATCATGGCGGGGAAATGGCCGGCCGGATAGAGTTGCGCCGCCCGGCAGCTGGCCTCTGCTTACTTTTGGAGATGACGATGCCCGACGATCTTCTCGACCATTCCTTTCGTGTCGCGGTTGCCCCGAAGGCAACGGATGACGTCGGTGCAAAGGACGCTGGCGCCAAGGAAGAAGACGATGACGATGACGACAAGGCTGAAACGCAGGAAGACAAATACGAGAACCGCTTTCCGCAGGAGGTCAGCGTTTCCGATATAGCTGGGAAATTGCTGATCGAAGGGAACAATACGACGATTGGCCGGATCAAGGGTGTCGTGAAAACGAAGGATGGCAAACTAAAGTTGATCGTGCCCTATGGCGGTTTTTTAGGTTTTGGCGGACGTCTCGTTGCCGTGCCGCTCGAAGTCGTCGCCTCGATCGGTACGGCCTTGGTCTCCGTCGATATGGAACGTCCCGCTTACGAGGCCGCGCCCACATGGGTGCAGACGGACGAGATCCTACTCGGCCCCACGGCTCCGGTTCGGGTGGCGATTACGCGTCATTGAGATCTATCCCCCGGCCAAGATGACGATCCCGGCGGCGATGATCAAAGTGCCTGCGATCTTGCGCGGGGTCATCGGCTCGCCGAGGAGCAGGTAGGATGCCACCGCGACGATGACAAAGCCCAATCCGAGAAACGGGTAGACGAAGGATGCGTCGGCGTTGCTCAAAACGAACAGCGTCAGCAGTAGGCTGACGCCATAACAGGCGATTCCCACAATCACGCCCGGCCGGAGCCCGACATCGAGCGCGAGGGCGGCTGGCGGAAGATCGAGCGAGATCCCGGATCGCAGCGCCGCGCGGAGAAAAAGTTGAGCTGCGGCGTTGAGCGTGACGCTGAGAAGGATCAGGCCGAGGATGGGCAGTTTCACGCTCACGACGCGATCTTCTCCGATTGGCGGGCGGCATGCGCGGGCATCTCCTGATTCAGCCAAGCACGGGCGAAGCAATTCACGAGATCGAGAGAATCGAGCGCGCCGTTTTCCGCCCCCTTTTCGAAATCGTCTTCGACCTGGCCAAGCTGGTTCGTCACGTGGGCGAGGCATAAGACCGGTCTTTGACAGGCATCGGCGAAAGCATAGAGTGCGGCAGCCTCCATTTCCACGGCCACGATTCCCTGCTTTTGACGCGCGGCGATGGCCGTCGCGGTTTCGCGGAACGGAGCATCGGTGGTCCAGGTCATGCCGTGGTGGATCGGGAGATGTGATTTGCAGAACGCCGACTTGGCGAGCGCGGCAAGATCCGAATTGGCTGAGACCCAGGGCGCGGGCGGCAGATAATGATAGCTTGTGCCTTCGTCCCGCAGGGCCCGCTCGATGAGAATGTGATAGGGTGGCGGGCCCAGATCCATGATCTGGCCGGCCGAGGCGATGCTGAGCAGAAGCTCGCAGCCGGAGGCGAACAATTGTTCGGCGACGAGCACGGCGAACGAGGCGCCGACGGCATAGCCCACGACGCCGCAGCGAATGCCGCCGGCCTCCCATTCCCATAATTTGGTGTGGTAGCAGGCCCAATCGCGGGAGCGAACGGCGCCATGGATCGCGCGGACATGTTCGACAATGTCGCCGTCGGGGTCGAGGATACAGACAGGCGGAACGCTGCCGCCGCGCAGACCCTTTTGCCGCCGCGCTTCGCGCAACATGTTCTCCGGCCGGAACACGGAAGCCTCGATATGGTCGTCGCGCTCCAAGAGCGGCGCTTTGACGCCATGATTGAAGAGCTGCGCCTTGACGCCACGATCACGCAATGTCGCGGGAAGGATTGGGGTCATGGTTTCACCTCTCTTGCGGGACGGGATGGGGAGACTGGAGCGCGATCGCAGGCTATTCTGACGAAGGTCGAGACGATGCGCGAACCCGCGCGCAAGGTGCCACTGAGCGATCCCGAAACCTTCGATGTGCCGCCCGACCGGCAGCGGTTCGGCACGGGGATTTCCAACACGCGTAGCTTTGCGCGCGCGGCTTTCATCTGCATTTCGAGATTCCAGCCGTAGGTCATCTCGTTCATGCTGAGGCCGAGAAGCGTTTCGCGGCCGATGGCGCGGAAGGCGCACATATCGGTGTAAAGCGTGCCGTAAAGCGCGCGGATGGCAAGCCCGACGATGGAGCCCGCGGCCATTTGGTGCCAGCCCATGCTGCCTTTTTCCCGCGCGCCGGTGAGGCGTGAGCCAATAACGAAATCATGCGTTCCAGCCAAGAGCGGCGCGGTCAGCGCGGCGATGAGCGCGGGATCGTCGGCGCCGTCGCCGTCCATGTACACCAGGATGGCGTTGGGCGGAGCCGATTGCGCGGCCCTGAAACAAGCGCGGCCATAGCCGCGTCCCGCGTCGAGCACAGTTGCGCCTTCGCCACGCGCGCGGGTGACTGTCGCATCCGTGCTGCCGCCATCGGCGACGATCATGCCGTCGACATGGTCGCGCGGAATTGCGCGCAGCAAAGGCCCAATCGATTCCTCTTCATTGAGAGTGGGAATGGCCAGAATGACGGGACGCTCGCGCATGGCTTCAGAGACTCCAGCGTAAGCCGCAACTCGCGCAAGCGGTTGGCGGTTTGTCCGACAGAAGACTTTCACGGAAATCCGAATAGGCCGCGCCGTTCCAGATTTCACGAAGGCTTTGCTGCGTAGCATCGCCGAGCGTGTAATTTTCGTAGCCGCGTTGCGAGAAGGGCGCGATGCAACAGGGCAGCGCGCGGCCGTTGGCGGTGAAATACATCACCGACCAGGGCCGCCGGCACATCGACCAGGGCGACCCTTCGTCATGGCGCTTCAAGCTCATGCCAGGCTCGGAGGCCGCACCGGACGCGCTGAACGTGAGGCCGAGCGAATGCGCCAGCGCCTCCGCTTCCGCGATAAAAACGGCCTCTTGCGTATTCATCTGTTCGTAAAGCGCTTGATCGGGCCGGGCCAAACCAATCGAATCGTCTTCGAAAAAGACAAGACGCTGAAGATAGACTTCCTTCACGCCGATGTCCGCGGCGACGCGGACGAATTCTGGCAGTTCCGCAATGGTTTCCTTCAGACCCGTCAACCAGGCGGAGACGCGAGGCAAGGCATGGCCCTCGCGCTCCTGCATCGCGCGGAAGGTCCGAACATTGTGCAGGATACGGTTAAAGTAATTTTTGCCACGCACGGCAAGATAGGATGAAGGATTCGAGGCATCGAGCGAAACGCGCAATTCGTCGAGCCCGGCTTCGATTAGAGCGCGGCCATTGCGTTCGGTCAATAACGTGCCGTTGGTGTTGAAGAGCACATAGACGCCGCGATCTTTCAGATATTTGACCATCTCCGGCAGGTTTTTCACCAGCATGGGTTCGCCGACGCCATGAAGGACGGTGCGCTGTAAATGGGGGATCTGATCGACGATGGAGGTAAACAGATTCCAGCTGAGATCGGCTGGGGGTTCGAGCTCCACATAGGTGCGCGGGCATGTCGTGCAGAGCAGGTTGCAGCGGTTCGTCACTTCGAGATAGAGACAAACCGGCTCGCGCTCCATCCGCTTGGCGCGTTGCGGCGCTACGCTTTCGAAGTAACGTTTTGGATCAACCGTTGGCCGTGGCGGCGATAGCGTGTCCATGACGCTTCTCCTTCAATTGAATGACGCGAATGACGAGATCGATGGCAACGAAGACGAAGAAGGGACCGTAGAATAACGACCCGCCTGCAAAGCTCGGCGGCCATCCCGCGATATAAAGAAGTGTGCTCGATCCCGTGAGATAGAGAACCGGCCAATAGGGCACGAAGCAAAGGAACGGGATCACCCAAGCAAAATACCAGGGGAAATGCGGCGAGGTCAGAACGGTGTAGACGGTCACGATGAGAAAGGCGCCGGCGATATCGGCGCCATGGCCCTCGCCCCGTCTTTGGCGCGCGAAAAGCACATAAAGTCCCACGCCCGCCAGGATAAGCGCAGCGGCGGGCATGTAGAGAGCGAAGGCGGATTGGGAAACCGGCAGGATTTGGCGAAGAAGCACCCAGGGGTAAAGGCCAGTGCCGTCCCGCAGTCCCTCTTCATCGGCATAGCCGTCGAGAAAACCGAAGACCTGCGCCCCGGCGCCGATATACGGCAAATACAGCAGGATTATCGTGGCCGCTCCGGCAAGCGGTAGGCGCCAATCCCAACGCCGGTAGATCGCGGGGCCGATGGCCACGGGGAAGAATTTGACCAAAGCCGCGCCGCCGAGCGCGATTCCCGCGAGCAACGGACGCCGGCTTTCCGCCGCGAGCAGGGCCAGCATGACGCAGGCGACAGCCATCGCGTCGACATGGCCGCTGCCTGAAAATTCCCAGACCGGCAACGGATGCCAGACATAGAGCAGAACCCGGTTTGCTTTGAGACCATACGATTTGAGCAGCCGCAGGATGGCCCAGATCGCGGCGATCTCGAAACCGATCATGGCGAGTTTCATCGCCGTGATCGTTTCGTTGATCCGCGTCACGAGATAAAAGACGATCTCCGCCAGGGGCGGATAGATCGTATGGGCATATTCCGCCCGGTTGATCTCGGGATAGATATCCTCGTCGCGCAGAAAGCTCAGCGCCGGATCGGCCGGGACATATTTGTAGGGATTGATCCCCGCCGTCTGAACCCGCCCGTCCCAGATATAACGATTGACATCGGTGGAGACGGGATCGGCGAAGAGCAACATCAGACGCAGGATCGCGGCGAAGATCAGGATGAATACGAGGGCGCGGCGGGAGGCGGCCGAATCCGTGCCCTGGTCGCGCAAAACCACCAGACACGCGAGCGCGTAAAGCGTCACTTCGATCGAGGTGCCGTAAAAGATAGGTTGATGGTTGCTGTCGAAGAGGCAACTGGCCAGGGTAGCGTGGACGGCGAGGAATGCGGTCGCGAGAAGCGCGAGCCAGCCAAGCGAGTGGCGTGTCATGGGGCGGATTGCCGCAGGGAGCCGGCAAAGGCCGTTTTTCCCGTCTTTGCCAATTTAGGGGCCTCGAAGATGGGCCTTCCCGGACGCGCAGGGGCGGGCCAAAGCAAGGCATCGCCGCGAAGCCGATCGCTCAACCGGGCCTCCCGGTCGAGCTGTTCGATCAGAGCGCGGCTGTGACACGCTTTGGCGCGCCGCGCCTTGGAGCCGCCAAAGGTCTGGCCATGGAGCAGTTCGCCACGCAGAAGCCGGAGAGCGTCGCCATCGTCGACATCGTACCATGTGGGCAGAACGTGAACGGGGAGACCAATTTCAGCGGCGCGTTCTAGCGTTTGGGCGGCCACCACTCCGGTGCTCCAGGTAATATCTTGGAACAGCCGGACATGATGTTGTTTGAGACCTAAGAGATAATAGCCGCCGTCGCTCGAGGGGCCGAGAACGGCCCGGTCGCCCTCGGCGGCCAGCACAGCGGCCGCCTCGGTGAGAAAGGCGGGCGGCAGGGTCGGACTGTCGGCGTTGAGGACGCAAGCCGCCCGATGGCCGCGATGAAAAAGCTCGCGGATCGTATCGGAGAGGCAATCGCCGAAATTTGGCCGCCAGGCTTCGAAAAGGCCAATTTCCGGAGGAAGAAAATCGAAGAAGGCGCCTTCGCCGGGCGGCCCGAAGGCCATATAGCCGTCAATGCGCATGCTCTTTCCGGCGTCCAAGAGATTGGCGGCGATATCGGCGAGAAAGGCACTGTTGAAGAGGGCGGCTTCGATGGGTGTCAGGGGCGGGGCGAGCCGCGTCTTCGTGCGGCCGGGCTTCGAAGCCTTGGCCATGACCGCGATTCCGCAAAAAGCGGGGTCACCGTGATTTTCTGCTTGCCCCATTCCCGGTGATGACAAGGCTGTTATCCCCTTTTGAGCATAATCCCATGCCTAAATCGATTGGCACGGCATTAAGTTTCTTCCCGGAGTTCCGCGCGAAGCAGAAACTCCTCTCAAAGAGCAGTTCGGCATGGGTTGGTGGCCGGTTACGCCGCTGACCAAAAAATACCGGGCGGGGGCGGCGCTGGTCTCAACGGTGGGAGGCGGGTTTGTCCGGTCCGGCCTTCGCGTGGGCCTCGTTTGCCGGTCCGGTTCTGTCGCCGGCTGGCCCTGCGGGGCGTTTGCGCAGCGCCCAATGGATGACGGTCTGCCCGGCGCTATTCGATGCGATGACGATCTGTGTGGTGTGGCGTGGACCGCCGCTTGCCGCAAAGAGAATACTCGGTTCGAGCGCAATGGCTGCATCCGCTTGAAATAGCCAACGGTCTCCATCGGGGAGGTCCAAAATGACCGCGGTGTCCTCACCCGCAAGGCTCGCTTCGATCGACGGGTGAAGATGGAAGCGCAGGACATAGGGGAGACCGTCTGGGACGCGCCGGCCGGAATCCTCCAAGGCGTCCCGGCCTTCCAGCAGTTCTCCGTCGTTGGCGAGCGACAGTTCGCGTGAATGGATAAAACCGAACCGCGACTCGTAGCCGTTATGCGAGAGTCTCAGCGTCGTGAAGCCATCGCCGTGCAGACGCTCCGCTGTAACCTTCGAAGGCCCCGATAGGATCTGATCGCCAAGCCAGGCTCCCAAACCGGTGTGGGTCGCGAATTTCGAAGACGATGTATCGTCGATCACCAAGGTCGAATGGGCTGCGGTCGCGCGGGCGAACTCCCGGATGTTGGCGCGGCTGATTTCCGGATCGCCGCAATTCACGATGATCCGTTGTAACCCATGCGAAAATTCGAAGGACAGGCACCCCGCATGGGCCCGGGACGCAAATGCCGGTGGCGGGATTGTCCCGGAATCGGCGATCAAGATCGCCGGTCCGGCATCCAGTCTCTGATAGCCGGAATAGGGGGCATTCGTGAGCGGCTGGGCCCTTGCATCGTCATAGGCCAGGATGGTCGCGACAAGTTCCGGCGCGGTCAGGCTCATGCCGTTGAAAAGCGCCAAGGTGCCGTCGCCGTGACGGAACAGCCGCAGCATGGGCATCATCCGGTCGATGGCATTGAGAACAGGCGCGGGGACGGGAATGCCTCGCGCGGCATAGGCTTGGCGAAGCGGCAGCAGGTCGAGCAGCAGGTCGATGAGACATTGCGGGTCGCGGCTGACATGGCCTCCATCGGCAAGAATTTGCGCCGCGATCTCGCTGGCAAGTAAGTTCGTGCTCTTTCGTTGAAAACTGCCGCTTGCGGGCGCGCAGAGCCCAAATTCCGCTAAGGCAATCGCCGCGAGCAGCCGGGGCTCCCCGTCGAGTCCTTCAGTGAAACAGCGTTCGAGATGCAGGCGCGTGGTGCCGAGCGCCTCCATGAACCGTACGTAAAATGCGCGATCGCCTCCTTCCAAAATGATGGGAGATTGCGAGAGCCACGCGATCATCCGCCGCGCCGCGACCCGGGGCTCCCATGCGGGCCCCGCTGTCGGGCGCGCGGAGACTTTCAGAAATTCGTCGACCAGGACGCGCGCTTGGGCTTTGAGCCTGGGGTCTTCGGCCGCACGGAGATGGCGCAGCCAGCCGAAGCCGTTGAGTTGCATGGCCCAGGCGTTCGAACCGGGTTCCAAGCCAAAGGGGGAAAGTCCGTGAACATTCACGGTCTTACCGCCAAATGCGAAATAGCCCGCGCCAATCTCGGCCGCGATCGTGGGGTCGCCCGTGCGAATATCCTGCGGCGCGATTAGAAGCCGCTCCGGCGCCGGCGCGCGCAAAACCCGCGCAGCACGAAGTGGCAACGCAAGGGCTTTGCGCATTGGCCGCGCCGCCAATCCGGCGAAGAGACCGAGAATGCGCAGGCGATCTTTCCACGTCGCGCTGCTCAGAATGTAAACTCCAGGCCCATGAACTCTGGCCGATTGCGTCCACCGCCGGTCAGGCGAGGGAACGCCGGCCCGCATCGCCATGAGAATGGACCGAAACTCTCTAGGTTTTATTAACCATGACAGGATCGTGTAACATTTTGATTTTCAAGCAGCAAAGCTGACGTTGCGTTATCCTCGCCGTTTGAGGCGGGCGGCGAAGAAGCCGTCGATCCCGGCAAAACGCGGTTCTGGCCCTGGTAAATGCGAGGGCAGGCTGCGCAACTCGCCTTGGGCATTGATGAGTTCGGCCAGGCCTCCGATCTCGGAGGCGCCGATCGGGGAGCGCATCACATCGGGGTTACGGCGAAGAAGGGCCGCGATCTGGTTTTCGCCTTCCTCGGGTTCAATCGAACAGGTACAATAAACTATCGTGCCGCCTGGAACCGTCATTTCGACAGCCTTGTCCAAGAGCCGCGATTGAAGGGCGGTCAATGCCGCGAGATCGCCGGGCTTCTTGGTCCAAGCGATATCGGGATGGCGGCGCAGCGTTCCCGTGCCGAGGCAGGGCGCATCGACCAGGATCGCGTCGAAGGGGGCGGACTTGAAACTCGTCGCGTCGGCGACGACAAGTTCCGCCGTGAGACCCAGCCTTTCCAGATTGACGCTCAGCCGTCTCAATCGTTCCGCCGAGCGGTCGATCGCGGTCAATTGGGTGCCTGCGGCGGCAAGTTGCGCCGCCTTGCCGCCCGGCGCCGCGCAAAAATCGGCGACGCGCATGCCCGGCCGGAGTGGCAAGAGAGACGCCGGCAAGGCGGCCGCCGCGTCTTGAACCCACCAGGCGCCTTCGGCGTAGCCGTCGAGTTCGGTGACTGGCCGATGTGATCCGACGCGTAACGAGCCGGTTGGCAGGATGCGTGCGCCGAGCCGGGCCGCCCATTCTTCCGCATTGGATTTGACGGTAATATCAAGGGTCGGCTCTTCGCGAATCGCCGCGGCAATTGCGTGCGCCGTCGTCTCGCCATAGGTTTTGCGCCAGCGTGCCGCGAGCCAAGACGGCACATCCTGCTCCAAGGGATCGCTTTCGGCCAGAATGGTCTCGCGCGCCCGCGCGATCGAACGCAGCGTGGCATTGACCAAGGCCGCGAATGGCGCGCTTTTCTTTTCGAGCCTTACGGCGCGCACAGCGAGATCGACGGCGGCGTGATCTGGTACCTCGAGAAACAGAATTTGCGTCGCCGCGACAATCATCGTCCATTCAATTTCCGGGGCTTGCCGGGGCAGGCCCTGCGCGAGACGCGCGGCGATGGCCCCGCGCACCGTGCCGAGACGGCGCAAAGATGCGGTCACGATCGAGCGCGTGAGGCTTTGGTCACGCGCATCGAGTCCTTGCAGGCGATTGGGGACGGCTTTCGGCGAGAACCGCTCATCGAGCAAATGACCCTTGGCGACGATGTCTTGCAAAATGGCGGCGGCGGCGGTTCGCGCCATCAATCCGGGATGCCGCTCCGCCTCCAGCCGCAGGGCGGCCTGAGCAGCTAGGGCCCCCGCCGAACCCGGCCTTTGCACCCTAGGCTTGCTTTTTGCCGTCTTGTTTCCAGTTCCCGGCGTCTCAACCAAAATGCATCCTCTTGAACTTTATCGCTTTTCAGTATTTTCCGCACAAGTGGCGGCGTTTTGTGTCTCGGAGAATGCTCTCACTGCTCGAGATGTTCAAGCAAGGTCCTGTATGGCCACCCGGCCGGACAAGGAGGGTTCGCGGAATAACTTGATCCATCTGATCACATTTGACCGGAAAACAAAGCCATCCTTCGGCAGGGTGGCACCGGTGTAAAGCGCCTTTAACTTTTCGAGGGGTACAAACATCCGGCCGCCGGCTGGAGAGTACATCGTGGAACCCCTTGACGCTTTCGTTATTGGTGCTGGACCCGCGGGTTTAACCACCGCTTATTGTCTCGCGAAGGCTGGGTGCCGCGTTCATGTCATCGAACAGGATCCCGTTTATGTCGGCGGAATCAGCCGGACTGTGAATTACAAGGGTTTCCTCTTCGATATTGGCGGCCACCGATTTTTTTCCAAATCGAAGGAAGTCGTCGATCTCTGGAATGAAATTCTGCCAGATGATTTTATCGACAGGCCCCGGCTTTCGCGAATATTTTACAAAGGAAAATTCTACGCCTATCCGCTGAAGGCGTTCGAAGCCTTGAGGAATCTCGGTCTGATCGAAAGCATCGCTTGCGTCGCCTCTTTCGGTCTAGCGCAGGCTTTTCCCGTGCGCTCTCCACGGACATTTCACCAATGGGTTCGCAACCAGTTCGGGGAGCGGCTATTCCGCATTTTCTTCAAGACCTATACCGAAAAGGTCTGGGGAATGGGCTGCGATGAGATTTCAGCCGACTGGGCGGCGCAGCGTATCAAGGGATTGAGCCTCGCGGGCGCGGTGCTGGATGGTCTCCGCCGGTCGCTGGGCATCGGCCGCGCTCCGGGATCCGCGGCGAAGAGCCTCATTGAATCGTTCCGCTATCCCCGGCGTGGCCCGGGCATGATGTGGGAAGCGGCAGCCGAAAAGCTCCAGGCGATGGGCGGCACGCTCGGCATGGACTGCAAGCTCGAAAAGCTCGTCTTCGACGAACAGAGCAAGCTCTGGACGATCACCACCGCGGCGGAAGGCGGGAAAACCGAGACCTTCCTGGCTCGCAATGTCGTGTCGTCCGCGCCGGTTCAAGAGCTGATGGATCACTTGTCCCCTAAGCCGCTGTCTCTGTTCCATTCGCGTTCGCTGAAATACCGGGACTTTCTCACGGTCGTGTTGATTGGTCATCCGCGCGGCGAGCTGCCGGACAATTGGATTTATATCCATGATCCCAGCGTCAAGGTCGGCCGCGTCCAGAACTTCCGGTCGTGGTCGCCCGACATGATTCCGGACGGGGTCTCGACATGCCTCGGTCTCGAATATTTTTGCTTCGAGGGGGACGGCTTGTGGAATGCGCCGGACGGCGAATTGATCGAACTCGCGAAGACCGAGATCCACAAGATCGGTCTCATGGGCCGCGACGAGGTCTACGATGCCTGCGTCGTGCGGCAGAAGAAAGCCTATCCCGTCTATGACGAAACTTACGCGGATAATCTCGACGTGATCCGCCGCGAAATCGGGCTGCGCTATCCCGGCCTTCATCTCGTGGGCCGCAACGGGATGCACAAATACAACAACCAAGACCATGCCATGATGACGGGCATGTTGACCGCGCAAAACATCGTCGCGGGCAGCATTGTTTTCGACACCTGGCAGGTCAATGAGGATGCCGAATATGGCGAGGCGGGGCTCTCCGGCGCCGAGGAAGCTTTGAAAAGCGAGCGCCTCGTTCCCAAACGGGCCGCTGCTTGAAACAGCTCGCGCCGCGTTGGACTTTGGCCGGCAGCGAGCCTGGCCGGGATCCCGGCAGCCTTGTTCCGCGCTTTATGATCGATCTTGTGCTTTATGGGTTGGTGAGCGCCGCCGCGCTTTGCTGCGACTATGGCTTGCTGCTCGCCCTAGCTGGGCATGGTGTGCATTATCTCGTGGCGCAAGCGCTGAGCTTTTCCGTGGGAATGTTGGTCGCTTACGGGTTGAGCGCGCGCTTTGTTTTTTCCGGGCGGCGAGCCTCGTCGCGCTCGCGGGAAGCGTTCGGTTTTTTTGCGGTCGGACTGGCCGGTTTGATTCTCACCCAATTGCTTCTGGCCCTTTTCGTCTCGGGCGTGGGGCTCGGCCTCGCCGTGGCCAAGATCCCGGTGGCGGGATGTGTCTTTATGTTCAATTTTCTCGCGCGGCGCGGCTTGGTTTTCGTGGGGCCGCGAGCCACCGCGCGATGACGGCAGCGTCGCCTCGATCCCCGGAGCCGGGGGATTTTGGTCTCAAACCGTTGTCCGGGGGCTTTGTCCTGGGGGTGCTTTGCGTTCCCGCGATTTGGATTTTTGCCTCCTATTACACTGGCATTGACGGCGACGCGCGAATTTACATGGCGCGGGCCCTCGCCGATCTCGATCCTAATGGGGTTGGGCGCGACATCATGTTCGCGCTGGATGGACAATCCGCCTTCACGATTTTCAGGATTCTTGCGGCGAAGCTTGTCGCTCTGTTGGGGCCATCCAACGCGGCGCTCGCTCTGGCGCTTCTCAATATGGCGGCCTGGTTTACCGCCATGACGGCTCTGGCCAGCCGCTTCGCGAACGGCCGCGCGCTTGCCGTTTTGCTGGTTTGCGCCGCTGTCTTGCCCTGTTCCTACGGATTTTACCCTTTGATGGGGTCGCGCGAGATCATCGCCGTGCCGCGGCCCCTGAGCGAAGCCGGTATTCTCTTCGCCTTGGCGGCTCTCTGCGCCGGCCGGGTCTGGCTCTCGCTCGTGCTACTCGGTGCCGCCGCCTTGCTGCATCCGATCATGGCCCTGCCAGGTTTTGGGATTGTCTTTCTAGTCCAAGGACTTCAGGACCGGCGCTGGTTCGCCGCGCTGGCTCTTGGTCTTGCCGCCGCCGCCGCCGCCGCTCTGGCAGGCCTGCCGCTCTTCGTCCGGTTGACAACCGTGATCGATGCGCCCTGGCGCGCGCTCTTGGAGGACCGCAATCCCTATCTTTTCGTGTCGCATTGGCACGCGGCGAGCTTTTCCCCCTTGGCGGTCCAATCCGTTTCCGTGGCGCTTGGCGCCATGCTTGCCGGCGGGCGGCAGCAGACGGTTCTGTTCGCGGCTCTGGCTGTCGCCTGTGCCGGCGTTGCCGCCGGGTGGGTGTTTGGCGACGGCCTGTCCTTGCTTTTGGCCGTCCAAGTCCAGCCTTGGCGCAGCTTATGGCTTGTCGCCGTTCTCGCCATGCCGGCCTTTGGCCTTTGCGTGCTTGAATTGCCCAAACGCGGACAATCCGGTCAAATCGCGCTTGGTTTTCTCGTCTTCGCCTGGATCACATTCGACACGCTCCCCGCGAGCCCGGTGGCCGCCTTCATCGCTTTGGGACTGTTCCTAATGCCGGCCTCTCGTCCGCTGAACTTTTCAAGTTCCTTTGTAGTGGCGATTTGGATCATTCTGTTGGGCATGGCCATTGCTTTGAAATGGCAGGATGCGGCGCTTACTTGGGACTATCTGCGTTCGATGCCCGGGGTCAGAACGGATGTCACCGGTCCGCTTTGGCGCGCGGGTCTTCTGCCTTGGCCCTTCGTGCTCCTGGCCGTCGCCTGGGCGCGTTGGCCGGACAGCCGCTTCGAGGCTGTCCTCGCGGGGAGTTTGCTCATCCTGCTGACAGTCTTGATCGCGCTGACCTGGGATGCCCGCTCGCCGGCCTCGAAGCGAATTGCAAGCAACGTTCACGACGCCGCGCTCGAGGCCATGCTGGCGTCGAAGCCAGGCGAAGTGCTTTGGCTGAATGGTGACGAGGAATGGTATTGGCTCGGACGTCCGCAATGGATCACCTTTACCCATGGTGCCGGTATCGTCTTCTCACGGCCTCTCGCGATGTTATGGTCCGAGCGGATGAAGCTTTTGATTTCCTTGGGTCTCGCGGACGAGGGCCGGTTGCGGCCTTGGCGCTCCCCGGCAAAGATCGTCATCCCGTCGCTCACGCCCTCCGCGATCACGGCGCTTTGCACTCGCCAAGATGCACCCGCCTGGATCGTATCGCCTCTGCCGGAAGGCTGGAGCCTGCCGCCGGGGTTTGGCGGATCGATTTGGCATGCGCCTGTGACGCAGGCGGCCGAAGCCGTCGTGGATCAGCGCGTCAAATGGTACATTTTCGATTCTTATGCAGCCGTTCCTTGCGCCGGAAATGCAGCGCTCAAGCTCTCGCCGCCATGAGGTCTCTCGCGATTCCACTGTGAACGGCTCTCGCAAAAGAGATGGAGATAGGGTAAAAATATCGGGGACTTCATGATTTGGGGGAACGCGCTGCCGGCGCTTTCCAGAACTGGGCTCGGCCATGCGGGATTTGGTGACACGAGGCGAGACGGGACTCGCGCGGGCGCTGCTCAACAGCACGCACGAGCGCCGCCGCCCTGTCGTGGTTGGTATTGCCGGGCGATTGATCGCCTTGGTCGCGGCCTTTGTCATGATTGCCGAAGTGACGATCTACATTCCGGCGATCGCGAATTTCCGGTATACTTGGATTAGACATCGTCTCGCATCCGTATATACGGCCGCGCAGGTGTTGGAGTCCGCCCCGCCCGGCGCCGCCCGCGATAATGTCGCGCGTGACGTGCTCCACAGCGTCAGCGCGCGCTCGATCGCGGTGAACCGGGGTGGCGAGCGCGTCGTTCTCGCCTCGGGCGTTCTGCCGGACAAGGTCGACGAAGTCTACGATCTGCGCGATCCCAGTTGGTCCGATATGCTCGAGGCCGCCTTTCGTACTTTGACCGCTCCGGGCGGGCGGGTGGTGACTTTTCTGGGCGTTGCGCCGCGGGGCGGCGATGCCGTGGAACTGACGATGAACGAGGCGCCGTTGAAACGCGCCATGTACAATTTCTCTCAGCGCGTCTTGCTCTATTCCTTGACCGTCTCGGCGATTGTCGGGGCCCTGGTGGCTTTCGCGCTGCACTGGATGATCTTGCGTCCGGTGCGGCGGCTGACAAACAGTATCGTCGATTTTGGCGCTGACCCCAGCGACCGGTCACGGATCATCATGCCTTCGCAATCCTCCCATGAGATTGCGCAGGCCGAGCGTGCGCTGGCGGTCATGCAAGAGGCTTTGGCGCTTGAAATCGCGCATAAGAAAAACCTCGCCAATCTCGGACTGGCGGTCGCCAAGATCAATCATGACATGCGCAACATGCTGGCATCCGCGCAGATTCTTTCCGACCGTCTGGCCAATATCACCGATCCCCTGGCGCAGCGCCTGGCTCCCAAGCTTGTCGCCACGCTCGACCGGGCGATCCGGTTCTGTCAGGCGACCTTGACTTATGGCCGCGCGGCGGATGAGCCGCCGCGTCCGCGCAGCTTGCTGTTGCGTAATGTCGTGGCCGAGGCGGCCGAGACGGTTGTGCCTCTCGCGCATGGCGCGGCGGAAATCCGCAATGAAGTGCCGCCGGGCTTCGAGGTGACGGCCGATGCCGAGCAAATGTTCCGTATTTTGATGAACCTCATGCGCAACGGCGTCGAGGCCTTGGAGCGCGCGGGGCCTGCGCCAGGGCGTCTGCCTTTTGTGCGGGTGCGGGCCTGGCGCGAGAGCGCCTTTACGGTCATCGAGGTGGCCGATACGGGGCCAGGCGTCCCTCTGGCGATACGCCCGAAAATCTTCACGGCGTTTCAGAATTCGTCCCGCCCCGGCGGTTCGGGCCTGGGCCTTGCCATCGTCGCCGATCTCATCCGGGCGCATGGAGGCACCATCGAGTTGCAAAGCGATGCCGATGACGGCGGCGCGACCTTCAAGATCCTTATGCCGTGGCTGCCCGCCCTTGCGGGATGAGGCTTTCCGGCTTGTTTTGAAATATTTAGGGCTGTTTTCCCTGCGTAAGAGCCAGTAATTTTCGCCTAAAATGCGCCAAGCGCTTGCAAGACCGCGCTCGAGTGGCTATTGAAACCCCTCCCGAGGCGCTCGTCGTTCTCGAGGGTCCGGTTTGGCCTGGCTTGATGCCAGCGCAAACCGTCAGGCAGGCGCCCGTAGCTCAGCTGGATAGAGCACTAGACTACGAATCTAGGGGTCAGGAGTTCGAATCTCTTCGGGCGCGCCACTTCCGTTCAAAACTGCGAACACCTGTCGAGCCCATGGCGCGGCCCGCAACAGCTTGTTCCAGCGTAGCTTTGTCGCCAATGATGCGTACGACGTTGTCATCGACCTCGATCCGGTCGATGACCGATTGGATGTAAGCTTTACGAAACGGGATTTCTCCTGAGGCGATATTTTCGCGCATTGTCCGGCCGAAGCGTTCGATGGCTTCCGGGTTGAGCGCGGCCGGAACGATGGCTTGCGCCGTGATACGCTCCAGAGCGGGCGCGCGATCCCGGACTTCAAGCTCGTCGGGACGAGCCTCTGCTCCCCGCCGACGAGCTTCCGTTCGACCGGTCTGCAGACCTTGTGAGCCTCGACGATGAGATGGTCCGGCACGAGGGTCGTCGCGCTCCAGGCGCCGTTGACATAAGCGATTTTGATCAGTTCGGAATCGCGCCGATAGATGGTGTCGGTCGCTGCCAGCCTCACGGCCAGCTCCCTTGCAGCCGCCGGATAGTCGGCCTGGTCGATGACCAGCTCCGGCAAACTTTCTGAATTGCGGTTCTCCGGCGTCGTGATCGCCGCGCTCAAGTTCGCGGCGCTCTCGTCCGCCGCTCCTGGCGACGCCAGCGCCTCAAGATCTTTAGCTTTTTTATGTTTGGTCATGTGCTTCCCCGGTCTTGAACATACGAGACCAGGACGACCTAGGACGCCGGATGGCATTGGTCTGGGAAATGAATGCGCGAAATGCAAATCCCACGGATAACCGAGGGCGTTCCCAAATGAGGGCGGCGTCTGCCGTGCCTTAATTCGCAAATGCGCCCCGTGACAGTGTGACGTTCTCGAAGAGGCCCGAGTTCGGGCAGATGTCAGCGACGCGCACCCCATAGAACGATTGCCAGGTCATCGCGCCCTCCGCGGGAACCACTCCCGCATCGCGGCGGAACCGACGCCAGGGTCGTAGAGTCATAGGGGTCATAGGGGTCATAGGCCGACACCGTCGCAGTTCCTGTGCGTCGGGTGTCGGCTTATTGGCACGGCCAGCACGCGAGCCCTGCTAATGGGCCAAGTCGTTGGGGTATATAAACGTGAGTAAGCGAACCAGCGAACCTCGCATCCTATTCGCCTCCGGCCCTGCAAAACCCTTGGTTCTGAACCGTGGCAACCGCAAGACCTCCGTAAACCGCCCGGTTCATAGGGGTCATAGGGGTCGATACGGTCGCGGAACGGAGAGCGAATCTCTATGAATAGGGGCGCATGGAATTGAAGCTGATTGCAGGAAAATGGAGCGGTTTGAAGAGATTTGAAGAGATTACACCAATGCACCCCGGGGTTCAGGTCGGTTCAATGGGGCCGTGGCTTTCGTGTCGCAGCAGCTAGTCGATCTGCGACAAGGTCGCGCCGGATCGGAAAACCTCGGTGGCGACGCTACGTTGTAGATATACGCGACTTGGTACGAGGCCGCCTGCCGCCGCAGCGCGGTGCCGCATGGGCCAGACCCTCGAACTCGCCGGTACAGATAGGCTTGAAGCCAGCAGGGTGAGAAAGAGAAAATCTGCCAGCGGTCACGATATTAGTCCCGTTTTCAATCAATGTATTCCTCCTCGATCATCCTGCCCGCAGGCAGCCTTGATTCGAATATGATTTAGGCTTACGTAATTTATGAAATAATTAATAAGCAAACGCCGAGAGTCTCCGCCACCTAAACGATTGGAGAAACCAGATGCAATTAATGAAAGTCATGATCGCTACATGCGTTTCACTTATCGTGGGCGTCACTGTAAGCATAGCCGCGTTTGGCCAGACCGGTGTCACACGCACTGAGCGGATTCATAAAAATAAGACGCATACGAGCAAGTCTCAAGCCTATAAAGCCCAGGTGGATCAATCGCAAAATATACCTTCAGGATGGGGGCGTGGCATGCCGAAAGCACCAGGCCACGAGTCGTGGGACCCTTTCTGCCCCTATGCCTCCGTGCCGGGAACCAGTTGTGTTGGTGGTTCTCCAAACGGAATTTAATAAAATCGAAGCCATTTGGATTTTATCACAACGCCGTCAGAATGGCTTTATCCGGCGACATCGTTCTTTGATCAGCGCCTGACGCTAGGGCAAGTGGACCTTGTCCGGGCACGATGTCGGAGGGACTGCCATTAGGATTTTAAATAAGGCGCTTATCCCCTTAAATCAGGTAGATAAAATTCTTGACATACTATACAATACTTAAATCAATATGAAGTCTAACAACCAAATATTGATGCAGGCCGAAGAACAAGGCGTCCTTGTTTGAAGGAATAACCTGTAATTCTATCACTAACCGGGTGTATGCTAGCGAGTTCACCCGTAATAATCACTTATCTTATGGATTAATTTCGGGTAACCGGACTTAACGGGATAAGCCGCTTAAATAATTACGTATATTGTTATTTTGCATTCGAAACGTGCTTAAATTAAGTTTTCCCTAGCTTAACCGGGCTGTCATCACTTCACAATTCAACCTCGCACGTGGAAACTGCTTCCCTGCCGAGCCCGTTCAGCGCTGGTCGCGCGCCAGTTGCTGCAAACGCGGATTCTTGCCGTCGCCGCCCCATCCTATCTTGCTCGTCACGGCAGGCCGGCGACACCCGAGCATCTGACTCGGCATCAATGCAATCAATTCCGTGATCCAGCTACGGGGCGTCCTTTCGCATGGCAGTTTTTGTGCGGACAGTGGCGTCTTCGCGTCGAGACGCAGGGTCCGCTCATTGTGAACAATGTCAGCGCGATGCTCGGCGCCAGCGTGGCGGGAGCGGGCATAGCGCAGATCATGGCGCTCGGCGTTCGCGATTTGCTGGAAGAAGGTCGTCTGATCGACCTGTTTCCCGACTGGCCGGATGAATCCTTTCCCTCTGCGCTATGCATCCCTCCCGCCACAATCCGCCGGCCAAGGTCCGCGCCTTTATCGATTTTGCGTCGACGCAATCCGATAAAAGGATATCGCGCCGGCGTAGCATTTTCAGCCATGCGCGCGAGACAACGTCCCTTCGCAAATCGGCAGAGATCCGGGGCTGAAAAAAAAACGATTTCAAAGGGAATAAAGGCGCGCAACCAACGTATATTGCTTGCAACCTTCATTTTCGAGGACTCATGCAGGACGCGAAGGACGACGAAACATCGCGGCTGCTGGCGGAGATTCCGCATTTGCGCCGCTATGCGCGCGTCCTGGCGCGCGACCCTCACGCCGCGGACGATTTGGTCCAGAGCAGTCTCGAACGGGCGCATGGGCGCTTCCATCTTTGGCGGCGCGAGCAGGCGCTGAGGCCCTGGCTGATGACGATCATGCATAATCTGCATGTCAGTCGGTTGCGCGCCCGCGCCGCTGCGCCGGTGGAAACGCCGCTCGACGACAGGCTCGCGCTCTATGCCGCCCCAGACGCGCGCCTTGACCTGCAAAGGGTGCTGGACGTCATGCGGGGTTTGCCGGAGGACCAACGTCTGGCTCTGCTGCTGGTGAGCGTCGAGGACATGAGTTACACCGTCGCCGCCGAGGTTTTGCACATTCCCGTCGGCACCTTGATGTCGCGGCTACATCGCGGCCGCGAGAAATTGCGTGTCGCGCTCGGCATGGCGCCGCCCGTTTTGCGTCGCGTCAAATAGAACCCGGATGATGGAATAATGAGCGAAACCGGAAAACGCCCCGTCACCAGCGACGAATTGCATGCCTTCGCCGATGGCCAGCTTTCGCCCGAGCGACGGAGTGACGTCGAAGCGTTTCTGCGCGTTTCGCCGGAAGCGGCGAAACAGGTTGACGACTTTCGCCGCCTTAACGCCGCCCTGTGCGCCGCCTTCAAGCCAGCCCCTGTTGCGCGGCGTTTTCCGCGCGGGCTTGCCGCGGCGCTCGCCGGCCTGATCATCGGCGGGGCGACAGGGTGGATCGGTCGCGGCATGACCCCTGCCGAGCCCACTGGATTGCATGAACTGGCGCAGCGCGCTGTCGCGGCCTATGCGGTCTATGCGCCCGATCGGGTTCACCCGGTGGACATGGCGGGGGATCAAAAGGATCGCCTCGCCGCCTGGCTGTCGAACCGCATGAACATGACGGTCGTTCTTCCTCGCCTCGACGCGGCTGGTTTTGCCCTCTTGGGCGGGCGACTGATGGTGGGCGAAAAGGCGCCGGCTGCGCTGCTGATGTATGAGAATGGCCAGGGGCGGCGCCTTATTCTCTATGTCCGCAACGACCTACCCAAGGATCCCCCAAGCAAGATGCAATACCGCCAGACGGACGCGGGTGGCATTGTGTATTGGCGTGACGCGGCTGCTGGATTTGGCCTCGCGGGCGGCTTTTCAGAACAGGAGTTGCGCCCCGTCGCCGATCTGATCCGCGCCGATTATCGAACCTGATATTTTTTCGCGCCGCGGGAATAGATCGCGCCACGAAACGTATATGGAGGAGAATCCTTTCCGGAGCCGCCATGTCCCTGTCAAATCTGCGTCCGCTGGTCCTTCTCTCCCTGATCTGGACCGTTTCACCCTTTCCGACTGCCTTTGCGCAGGAGGATCCCGCGCCCGACGATGTCGTCAACGCGCTGGAGCATATTTCCGGCGTCCACACGGGCCTGCGCCGCAATCACGCCAAGGGCGTCTGCGCGATCGGCCAGTTTCAGGCTAGCGAGGCGGCGCGGAGGCTGAGCTTTTCGGCCTTGTTTTCCGGCCAGCCCATCAGCGTCGTCGCGCGATTCTCGGTCGCTGGGCCAAACCCGTCCGTGTCGGACGCGGCCAAAAACCCGCGCGGCCTCGCGCTGCAATTCCAGCTCCCGATGGGAGAGTTGCATCAGATGGCAATGCTGAATACGCCGGTGTTCGGCGCCGCGACGCCGCGAAGCTTTTATGAGCGCCAACTCGCCGACGCGCCCGATCCCGCCACGGGCAAGCGCGATCCAGAAAAACTCAAGGCCTATGAGGCGAAATTTCCCGAGAGCAAGGCGCAAACGACCTGGCTTGCTGGGCATAATCCGCCCCCGTCCTACGCGAACGTTACTTTTTATAGCCTGCATGCCTTTAAATTCATCGATGCGTCGCAGGGCGAGCATTGGGTCAAATGGCGCTTCGAACCGCGCGACGGGGCACAATTCCTCAGTGACGACGAGCTTGCGAAAACGCCAAGGGAATTTCTTGCGCAACGGATCGTGGACAGAACCCGTCAGGCGCCGATCGCTTGGGACATGATCGTCAGTCTTGGCGAAAAGGGGGACCCGCTTGACAATCCCTCTGTCGCCTGGCCGGCGGAGCGGGGGGAGATCAAGGCTGGAACCCTGACGCTGACTCGCGCTGGCGAGGACACTGCTGCAACCTGCGAAGACATCAACTTCGATCCCAATGTTCTGAGTGCCGGCGTCGAGCCCTCGCCCGATCCGGTTCTGGCCTATCGGTCCGGCGCCTATGCGGTCTCCTACAGCCGCAGGCTTGACGACAAAGCGAAGTGAGGCGCCGCCTTTAGGTCAATAGCGCTCGCCCGGATCGCCACAGAATGTAAGCCGGGCCAGGCGGAATCCCGCCCTGGCGGTGACCTATCCCAACGATTTCAATGATGTGGTCGGGCAAGCGGACGTCGTCAACTTGCTAGCGCATTCTCTGCGTCCAGCAATTCATAATTTTCGGCCATGCGCACAAAAGTCTGCGCCGCCAGCGACTGATAGCGCTCCTTGTGGCGCAGCAGAAAAAATTGTCGTCTTGGCAAGGCCAGCGACAAAGCCGTCAACGAGCCGGCCTTGATCGACGCGCTGACAACAAGCCGCGAGATCGCCGCCACACCGGCGCCGGCTTCGACCGCAGCGCGCACCGCTTCGTTCGACGGAAGCTCCAGAACGATATTTCTATCCGATGTTTCAACGCCAAAGTCTTGTAGGGCGGCCTCGAAAGCGGCGCGTGTGCCGGACCCTTTTTCTCGCGTGACCCAGGGCATCTGCATCAACCAATGTTTCTCCGGTCTCTGGGGCGGCGCAGACGCGTTCGGCGCCATGACGACGACAAGTTCGTCATCGGCGATCGGCTCGATCGTCAGCGATGGTTCAACGACTTCGCCTTCGACGAACCCGAGGTCGACGCCGCCATCGACCGCGAGAGCGGCGACCTGCAGCGTATTGCCGATGATCAGCTTGATAGAAATGCCAGGATAAAGTCGGGCGAAGCGGGCCAGTCGAGGCGGAAGCCAGTAATTGCCGATGGTCTGGCTGGCGCCGAGCAGCAAGGTTCCCGTTTTCAATCCAGCAAGATCGGCGAGCGCCTGTTCGGCGGCGAGGGCGCGCGTCAGAACGGCCCGAGCCTCGCCGAGAAAGGCTTTGCCTGCGGAGGTGAGCACGATGCGCCGCCCCACACGGTCAAATAATTTGACGCAGTGCCGGGATTCGAGCGCCGCGATCGCCGCGCTGGCGGCCGACTGCGTGAGGTTCAAGGCATTCGCCGCCTGTGTCATATGCTCGCGCTCGGCGACGGCGATGAAAATGCGCAATTGTTCAAGAGTCATGGCTGCCGTCCTTGAGCCCGGTCCCTTCCGAAGAGGACGGATCGAGACGAACGATCGGAATTTTCGATCATTTTAACACCAACAATGCGTTAGAATAATCATTTCTTTTCCGCCATTCATTTGGAATGAAGCAGTCGAAAAAAACCAAATTTGAGGTTTTCCACCTCATCCCGCTGCGGATCCGGGCGGTCGTTCCAGGCTTGGGCCTCAGCATTTTGGTCACGGCCGCCGCCGCAGGGCTTGAGTATGTTGAAAGGCTTGCTTTCGGTGAGTCCTGGCTGGAATCTCTGGTGATCGCCATTTTGCTCGGCGCTTTTATCCGAAGCTTCTGGACGCCCGGGAGGCAATGGGCGTCCGGGATCGCGTTCAGTGCGAAAATCCTGCTTGAGATTGCCGTCGTCATGCTGGGCGCCTCGATCAGCGCGGGCACGATTCTCGGTGCCGGAGGGGCCTTGCTGGCGGGTGTGGTCGGCGTCGTGGGAATTTCCCTGGCCGCCAGCTATGGGCTGGGGCGAATGTTTGGCCTGCCGCATCGCATGGCGACCTTGATCGCCTGCGGCAATTCGATTTGCGGCAATTCCGCCATTGCTGCGGTCGCCCCGGTCATTGACGCCGATAGCGACGATGTCGCCGCATCGATCGCCTTCACGGCGGTGCTCGGCGTCGTCGTGGTGCTGCTTTTGCCGGTGTTGGCCGTGGCCTTGGATATGACTCCGCGCGCCTTCGGCGTGTTCGCCGGCTTGACCGTCTATGCCGTGCCGCAGGTGCTTGCGGCGACGGCGCCGATCAGTTCCTTTTCGGCGCAAATAGGCACTTTGGTGAAGCTGGTCCGCGTGCTCATGCTCGGACCCGTGGTGCTGTTTCTTCCCCTTTTTACCTTTGCGCGGTCGGACGACCGCCAGTCCGGCGACTTGTTAAGGCGCCTGCCGTCGGCGCATCATCTGGTTCCGTGGTTCATCATCGGCTTCCTGCTGATGATTACAGCGAGATCCTTCGGCTTGCTGCCGCTCGTCGTTGTCGCGCCGCTTTCCCTTGCTGCGCGGTGGCTGACAATCGTCTCGATGGCCGCCCTGGGATTGGGCGTCGATGTCCGGCATGTTGCCAAGGCGGGGCTTCGCGTCGCCGCTGTGGTGACGCTGTCGCTGGTGGCTCTCGGCGGAGTTGCGTTCCTGCTGATTCAGGCACTCCAACTCAATTGAAAGGTATCGTTTCGTGGCGAAAACACGCCGTCTGCCGTTCGACAGGCACGCCGGGCGGCTAGGTGGGCTCCGTGCCCACGAAGCCCCACATTTTGCGGCCGTTCCTGAAGGCCCAAAACGCTGCGCGGACGGCGCTGAATCTCGCGACCATAATTATTCCAAAAGAACAGCATTTGCGTTAAGCCTGCGCCTCGTCGAAGGTCTGGCCGGCGCGGCCGGCGATGTCTGGAAGACGCCGGCGCCGCGGGAAGTCACCGAATAAAGCAGGACCGGTGGAATGTTGAAGAGTTGGCTTGTGAGCTTCCGGCCGGGCTCGGCGAGCGTCAGTTTTACCGAGCGCCTCCGTGGTTCGGCCGGTGCGTTCCTCGGCATTATTCTGACCGGCATCATCAGCTCATGGGTTACCGGCGCCACCCACGCGCTGCCGATGCTGATGGCGCCGATGGACGCTTCGGCGGTTCTTCTGTTTGCCGTTCCGTCGAGCCCCTTGGCGCAACCCTGGCCGATCATCGGCGGCAACACGGTTGCCGCCTTGACCGGCGTCACGGTGGCGCATTTCATCCCCGATCCAATGCTCTCCGCGCCGATCGCCATGCCGATGAGACCGCTCAACTGACCAAAGGACCAATGGGTGGGCGCCATGGGTTCGTGGCGCCCCGGCACCATCAGGGTCAGGCGCCCGGCATTGTCGCGGCTCGCCTCGACCCGCAAGTTTCGCGTTTCGACGGTGCACACGTTGGCATCACCCGCGCGCGCAGACTGCGCCAAAGAGGGCTCTCAGGGACAGGTAACGCTCGTCGTCGGGCCGGGAAACCATTCGGGCGACACGCAGCCGATCCGCTCGTCCTGCGAGATATCGACATTATAAGGCGCTGAGACCGACATGCCGGACGTTGCAAAAGAATGACCGGCCGCACCGGAATTGAAAACGTTGATCGAGTTCATGGCAAAAATCTCCGTGACGGGCGCCAGAAGAACTCTCCCGACCTCAAACCGTCACGAAAAGCCGATTCGCATCTTCCTCTTCAACAGCACAGCAACCGCCGAAACGCCTAGGAGCGAAAATGCCTCCAAGCCGCCTACGCGTCCATTCCTCAGAACGGCCGGTCGCGGTCTTGCCCTTGGTCAGAACCGGCACTGTCGTGTCGTCCGCATAGATGCGTTCGGCGCGGCCGGGCTCACAGGAGAACGACAATTAAGCTTATTCAATTTACGTTGGAGGGCACTGCTTTCCGTGAGAGTTCTTTCATATGTTCTTTGAATTCGGCAACCTGACCAATAATAATTTCGGCCTTTTCAAACGCTACGATTCCTTCCGGTGTTAGCTCGAAATATCTTAATTCGTGGCGAATAAGCCGGACGCCAAGCTCGCGCTCCAACGATCTAACACGTGCCGAGGCGGTTTGTTGCGATATGCCGAGCCATTTACCCCCCGTAGTAAAATTTTGGGCGCGAGCAACCCAAACAAACGTCTTTAGAAATAACAAGTTCACCTTTGCTCCTTATTATTTCCAAAAATGTATGATACCAAATGACAAACTTGGGATCATGACTAGATATTCGGAAGCCCCGGTCTAAGAAGGTTCTTAGCGATAAGCGTATATTCCGCGCACCCTAAGCACTAACGCGATTAAACCCACTGACAAGCAGCGCCACTTGTAATTTTTGTGCAACAAAATTTTGCCCGTGTCAACAGAGGTGCCAAGTTTACCCGTAGGTTGGAGTGCGCCCCTGAGCCCGGATACTCGGCGCAAGTTTATTTGACCATATAGCCGGGCTTTCGCAGGATAAAAGCTATGGCACGTCACCGACCACATAGCATTGAGTTTAGGCGTCGGGTCGTCCACACTCAGTTAGCAAAGGAGCTTGATTATAAAGTTGTATTTAGCGGTTCGTTAGATCCGGTCGTAGCCGCAAAAAAAGCTCGAAATATCAGATCGATCCTGGCACATTTACAACAATGGCGCTACGTCACAGAAGCAAGCGACACACCGTAGATATTACAATCAATATCAGGAGCCGCTGGGTTCCAAATAATAAGCAGTGATAAGATGGTAAAAGGACAGAAGTCCGGGCACGCAGTTGCAGCAATTTACGTTTGACGAAATCGCTTCGTTGAAAACACTTGGCTTTTCAGGAGCAGGTTTCCGACCGGTAACGCTATTCTCAAAATCTGTCCGGACTTTTGCCCCTTTTACATAAGATTCTGCTAGATGCGATTCCGTTTCAGTTGGAGGTGTGGTGATGGTACCCGGTGTTTCCGAGAACCCTCAAAAAATCATTCTTTACGAAGATGATTTAGCGCTCGCCCGTGAAATCGTACGAGCTTTTGCGGAACAGGACTATGATGTTCACGTTGCCGGCACGGAGGCCGACGTCCTCCATGCGGCATACGGCGAGGCCCCTTGCATTTTAATCATGGACCGGATGATTCATAACGATGATAGCCTAACAATTGTGGAAACTCTCCGGTCATCAAGAAACCACACGCCCGTGATAATAATATCATCATTAAGTTCTGTAGATGATCGCGTCCATGGCCTCAAAACAGGAGGTGACGACTATTTGATCAAGCCATTCTCGATGGGCGAACTCATTGCTCGTGTTGAAGCTTTAATGCGCCGCACGGCGGACGCGAAGGAGACGAGACTGGTTGTCGGCGATTTGGTTATGGAGTTGATTGATCGCACAGTTCGGCGTGGTTCCCGGATTTTAACTCTCGCGCCTCGAGAGTTCAGCCTGCTTGAATATTTTATGCGTCGTCCGGACCAAATTATTACGCGCGCGATGATACTTGAGAACGTTTGGAAATATCGTGCTCCGTTACAGACGAACGTTGTCGATGTTCACATCAGCACCCTGCGCCGGAAGGTCAGTACCGAAGACGAAATCCAAATGATTAGAAACAAGCGGGGACTTGGCTTCATCATAACGGCAAGTCATGAATAATCTGACGTGACCTGGTGAGGACGAGTGGGAAGAGAAACCTAAAAGCCAAGCTGTAGTTCTACTCATGAACGAAATATGTCTAAAGTAAGCGGAACAAAAGTTAGCGCAAAACGTTACCGTGTCATACTTGATAGAGGGAGCTTTGGGGGGTGGAAGACGAAAGGACACCAAATGACACATCACCGTTTTAGTATCGTCGCGCTGACGCTCGGCGCACTACTAGGCGTTGCATCCATCATGCCATCCTTTGCTTTCACGAGTTCCGGCCCTGCGGACTCCGGGGACGGGAGTTTGCGTACCGGTAAAAGCGTAGCCTATCGCCTACATGCCAGTCACTCGCGCGTTTACAGCGACGGGGGATATAGCATGTATGGAAACAACACCCGGAGTGACACGCCCGACTGCCCAAACCATTTGACCAATCCTTACATATCCGATGGGGAGGGCATGTTTTACGATGCCTCGGGGACAAAGACCCCCTGTTTCTGAGCGCGGGTTGACGAACGCGAGAGCTTTAGAGCCGGAGGGATCGAGACACCTTGGTTTCGCGCTGGCCGTGAAGCACCCCTGGCAGCGTGGCTGAATTTGACAGCCACGCTGCTTTGGTTTTTCCCGGGTAGCCATAGGGAGAATTGAATGAACGTCCGGGTTCTCACAGGCGCATCTCGCGCCGTTATTGCGGTTATAATGACGGCATCGCCGCTTTCGGCCTCTCAGGTCGGAATGAGCAAAACGATTGAATGCGGCGGGAAGTACGAGCCCGGAACGGCGATCATGAATTCCAGCGGTGAAAATCATCGTACTGGCACTTGGACGTGCCAGAACCGGCGGGCCGCAACTCCCATTTCCAGGGCCGCCGCACCGCCGCCGGCCCCTCCAGAGGAGGATTACAAGCTCGGCTTCATGTTCACGCCAGCCTATTTATCGTCGCCTCAAGTTGCCGGGCCGGCGCTTTTTCGTCCGGGTTCGAGCACCTCGAGCGTCAATGCTCATTGAATCAGGCAAGTTCGCGCCGGCACGCCGGGCATCCATGGCTTGCAGTGATTTTCGCTCCGGTACCCGACTCTAAAGAAAAACTTAATGTCTCGTGCAATCGAAATGCGATAGGTAACTTACGGCTCGTCGCGCCCTCGCCGGGATCGCTTAATTGCGCGCCTATACGCAGTTGGGCAGCCTTGTTTGCGGTTTAGTGGAGGTCTCGCGTGCCTGAGTGCTGCCCGGATGACTGGCTAATTTGCATTGAATACGGTTTAACAAACTCGCGTTCGCCTTAGACAATCGAGAGAGATCACCGGGCTCATGCTGGCCATCGTTCGTATCGCACTGCAGCGTCCCTACACCTTTGTCGTGTTGGCGGTGCTGATCCTGATATTCGGCGTCAAGGCATGGACGACGACGCCGACCGATATCTTTCCAGATATAGGAATTCCCGTCGTCAGCGCCGTTTGGACCTACAACGGCTTGCCTCCCGAGGAAATGTCCGGCCGCATCGTCTATTACTACGAGCGGACGCTAAGCTCGCAAGTCAACGACATCCAGCATATCGAATCGCAATCCCTGCCTGGCTATGGCGTCGTCAAGATCTTCTTTCAACCCAAGGTGAATATCAACACGGCGATTGCCCAAATCACAGCCGCGTCCCAGACCGTTCTCAAACTTTTGCCGCCCGGTGTCACGCCGCCTTACGTGCTGGTGTTCAATGCGTCGAGCGTGCCGATTCTTCAACTTGCCCTCTCCAGCAAAACCCTGTCGCAGTCTCAGCTTTCGGATTACGGCCAAAATTTCATCCGGCCTCAATTGGCAACCGTAGCTGGTGCGGCGGTTCCCTCTCCTTACGGCGGCAAAATCCGGCAGGTCCAAGTCGATCTCAATCCGGGAAAGCTCGAGGCCTACAAGATATCCGCGCAAGACGTCATCGGCGCGCTTGCCGACGAGAATCTGATCACGCCGGTTGGAACGGAAAAGATCGATAAATTCGAGTATATCATTTCACTGAACGACGCGCCGAAGGAGATCGCCAAGCTCAACGATCTGCCGATCAAAGTCGTCGATGGCGCGACCGTCTATATCCGCGACGTCGCCAATGTTCACGACGGCAGTCCCCCGCAGACAAACATCGTCCGGGTCGATGGGTC
>JBEKFQ010000034.1:0-35953 GCA_050013235.1 Beijerinckiaceae bacterium | reverse complement strand
CGCGCCTATATTCGACGTCAGAACGCCGATCCCACGCCCTTCATCTGGACGAAACCCGCCGAAACCATCCTCGCAAAGCTCAGGCGACTGCCTGAACCATCCGACTGACTCCGTGCACTAGGCTCATAGCTAGCGTGACGCCGCCAATCGGAAAAATCTCTCTTCGCATGGACCTACCCCGGATGTGCTTAAATAATACTAAACTAGTATGATTATCAGTTCCGGGATTGCGCGGGTCAAGTTCAATGGACAGAGGGCTTCGAGTTAAAAATATTATTCTTTAGGGAACCTCCGATGGGCGGATTCCGCGTCATTTCCTAGGAAAAGGGGCGGTTTTGCTTCCCTAGGGGACAGGTTACGGTCCTATTCGAAAAATCAGGGGCCCTCCGTTTTGAGTTTTCCCGTCCCTGGCCGGTTCTTGTGGCCCGCCTGGTCCCCCCACCGCCGCCATTGCATTCGGCTGCCCCGGCGTTATAACCGCCGCAAAGCCGCCGTTCGAGGCGGAGCTTGCCATGGAGTTACGGCCATTTTTATCACGCCAGCCTTTGCCCAGACCGCCGCCGCGGCACCGGGCGGCTACGATCAGATCCTGCAATATGTGACGCTGTTCGGCCCCATTCTCATCATCATGTACTTCATGGTCCTCCGGCCGCAGCAAAAGCGCGCCAAAGATCAGGCCGACTTGATCAAGAACATCCGCCGGGGCGATTCGATCGTCACGACGGGGGGCTTGATCGGCAAGGTGACCAAGGTCGTGGACGATGCCAACGAGCTCGAGATCGAGATCGCGCCCAACGTCCGGGTCCGGGTTGCCCGCCCGATGGTGGCCGATGTCCGCTCCAAGGGCGAGCCGGTCAAGGACGCCGGCTGACCTTTGGGCCGCCTCTTTTTGGGATAGTCGAACAAGATGTTGCGTTTTGCCCGCTGGAAAGTCGTTTCCATCATCATGATGACGGCGTTGGCCGTGCTGCTCGTGATCCCGAGTCTGCTCGGTCCCGGCGGCCGGGCTTCGCTCGACGCGAGCCTGCCGTCTTGGGCCAAGCCGCGCTCCATCGTTCTCGGGCTCGATCTGCAAGGCGGCTCGCATGTGCTGTTGGAAGTGGATCACACCTCCGTCCTGAAGACGATGATCGATAATTTGCGCGACGACGCGCGCCGCGTCCTGCGGGAAGAGAAAGTCGCCATATCGGGCGGCATCGGCGTGCAGCCGCGCGGCGTCCAGTTCCGCCTTACTGAACCGACCGACACCTCGAAAGTGCTGCCGAAGCTGCGCCAATTGGCTTTGCCGGGCGCGGCGATCCTGGGGCAATCGGGCGCGGCGGCCTACGAGATCAGGGACAATGGCAATGGGGCGATCGTCGTGTCGGTCAGCGACGCCGGCCTGAACGACAAAATCCGCCGGGCCGTCGATCAGTCCATCGAAGTGCTGCGCCGCCGCGTCGATGCGCTCGGCACCACCGAGCCGGATATTCAGCGCGAAGGTACCGACCGCGTGCTCGTCGAAGTGCCGGGCTTGCAAAATCCGGAAAAGCTCAAGGAAATCTTGGGCACGACGGCCAAGCTCGAGTTCCGGCTCGTGGCGCAGCCCGGCGAAAACCCCGCCGATGTCGAAGTTCTCGATCAGACCGAAGGCGGCAAGATCACCGTCGAGAAGCGCGTCATGGTCGAGGGCGACGATCTCACCGATGCGCAGCCCGGCATCAGCTCGCAGACGCAGCAGCCCATCATCAATTTTAAGTTCAACATTCGCGGTGGGCAGAAATTCGGCCAGGTGACGGCTGAAAATATCGGCCGTCCCTTCGCCATCGTGCTCGACGGCAAGGTGATCTCGGCGCCCGTCATTCGCGGCGCGATCATGGGCGGCTCGGGCGAGATCTCGGGTAATTATACGCTCGAAACCGCCAATAACCTGGCCGTTCTCCTGCGCGCGGGCGCCTTGCCCGCCAAGCTCACGATCATCGAGGAGCGGACGGTGGGGCCTGGCCTGGGGCAGGATTCGATCAACGCCGGCAAGCTTGCCGCCTATGTCGGCGCGGGTCTCGTCTTCGCCTATATGCTCGTGACCTACGGAACCTTCGGGATCTTCGCCAATATCGCCTTGGCCGTCCACATTTGCTTCATCTTCGCCGCGCTGGTCCTGTTGGGCGCGACGCTGACCCTGCCGGGCATTGCCGGGATCGTGCTGACCATCGGCATGGCGGTGGATTCGAACGTGCTGATTTATGAGCGCATCCGCGAGGAGGCGCATTCCGGCCGCTCCATCGTTTCCTCGCTCGATGCCGGCTTTACCCGCGCCTTCGCCACCATCGTCGATTCCAATGTCACGATGTTTGTCGCCGCCGCGATCCTCTACTTCTTGGGCGCGGGCCCCGTGCGCGGCTTCGCGGTCTCGCTGGGGCTGGGCATTCTCACCTCCATCGTCACCGCCGTGACGATGACGCGGATGATGATCGCGCTTTGGTATCAATATAAACGGCCCACCCGGCTGCCGATTTGAACCGGGAAGGTTTGGACACATGAAACTGCTGCGCCTCGCGCCTGAGAATACCAAATTCGGCTTCATGCGTTTCCGGCGCGTGAGCTATCCGTTTTCGGCTGTTCTCTCGATCCTCTCGGTCGTTTTGTTCCTCACGGTGGGGATGAATTTCGGCATCGACTTTTCCGGCGGCACGTTGATCGAGGTGCGCGCCAATTCGGGCACGGCCAATATCGCCCAGCTCCGCCAGGCCGCGGAAAAGCTCGAGGTCGGCGCGGTCGAGGTTCAGTCCTTTGGCACGCCCGCCGATGTCGTTCTGCGCTTTGGTCTGCAGCCGGGCGGCGATGCCGCGCAGGAAGCCGCCGTCAACAAGATCAAGGCCGCGATCGGCAGCGATTATGCCGTGCGCCGCACCGAAGTCGTGGGGCCGCGTGTCTCGGGCGAGCTGGTGCAGTCCGGAACGCTCGGCATCGTGCTCTCGATTGTCGCGGTGCTGTGCTACCTCTCTTTCCGCTTCGAATGGCAATTCGCGGTGGGCGCGATCATCGCCACCATGCACGACTTGCTGCTGACGGTCGGCTTCTTCTCGATCACCCATCTCGAGTTCAACACGACCTCGATCGCGGCGATTCTCACCATCGTCGGCTATAGTTTGAACGAGACCGTGGTGGTGCTGGACCGGATTCGCGAAATGATGCGGAAGTACCGCAAGGTCTCGACGAGCGATCTCATCGACATGTCGGTGAACGCCGTCCTGCCGCGCACGATCATGACCGCGACCACGGTGTTTCTCGCGCTGCTCTCGCTCGTCCTGTTCGGCGGCGAGGTCATCCGCTCGTTCTCGCTGGCAATGATCTGGGGCATTTTCGTCGCGACTTATTCCTCGATCTTCATCTGCTCGCCGATGCTGATCTATCTCGGCCTGCGGCACGAGACGACAGACCCGGCGGTGCAGCCGGGCAAGCCGCGCGGCGCGGCTAAGGCGGCGGTCTAATTTGGCGGCGAGCCCGCCATTTTTCACGGGCGGCCCGTTACAGGGGCAGGGGTTTTTGCCGGGTCTCCATGCGATCGAGGGCTATGGCGCGGGCGGCTTCCTTTTTGGCGGTATGTCGCATCGCGGCTCCATTCTCGCTTTGCCCTCAGGGGTCTACGCCTGGGATGCCGTCACGCCGGACGATCTCGTGATCGCGGCCTTTGCCCGCGTGCTGTCGGAGCCGCGTGGTTCCATCGAACATCTCCTCATCGGTACGGGCAAGGAGCTTTTGCCGCTGTTCGATCTGCGCGACGCGCTGCGCCGGGCGGGCATCAAGTCCGAGCCGATGGCGAGCGGGGCCGCCGCGCGCACCTATTCGATCCTGCTCGGCGAAAAACGCAAGGTAGCCGCAGCCCTTCTTGCCGTCCCGTGATGACCGGAGACGGCCCTTACGCCTTGTGCCAGGAGCAGGTCCGCCGGGGCGATCCCGACCGCTATGCCGCGAGCCTATTCTTGCCGGAAGCGGCGCGGCCTCATGTCCATGCGCTGCTGGCCTTCAATCTCGAAATCGCCAGGGTTCGCGACACCGTCACCCAGCCGATGCTGGGGGAGATCCGCTTCCAGTGGTGGCGGGACGTGATCACCGAAAACGCGCCCGCCGGCAATCCCGTGGCGGAGGCGCTGCTCGACACCATCGCGCGCCGCGGTCTCGATATCGCGCCCTTGCTCGCGCTGATCGAGGCGCGGAGTTTCGATCTCTATGACGATCCCATGCCTTCGCTTGCGGTCTACGACAATTATGTCAGGGACACCTGCGTCACTTTGTTCGATCTCACCGCGCAAATTCTGGCGCCCGGCTTCCCCCCGCAGGCGGCGGTCGAGGCGGCCGGACGCGCCTATGCCATGACCGGCCTTTTGCGCGCGCTGCCCTATCAGGTGATGAAGGGCCAGCTTTTCCTGCCGCTCGATCTCCTGGCGAAATTCCAACTGCCGCCAGACTATGTCTTGGCCCACGAGAATTCCCCGGCGCTCGGCTTTGTGCTGCAAGCTCTGCGCGCGAAGGTGCGGGGGCAGTTGAAGGCGATGGCGCTGGCCTTGCCGGATTGCCCCGCGCCCGAGGCCTGCCTGCCCGCATTTTTGTGCGAGCCTTATCTGAGGCGGATGGAAAAGCCGGGCTTGAACCCGTTCGAGACCCCCATCGAGCTCCCATATTGGCGCAAGCTCTGGGTACTCTGGCGCGCGGCGCGGGGGTTGTGAAGCACACCGCCCTTGCCTTAAGCGCCGCTTCGCGTCAGAAACCGGTCCCATGACAGAGCCTCTCAAAACCCCGCCCGCCGATGGCGTCGATTACGCCAAGAGCCTTTATCTCCCGCAGACGGACTTTCCGATGCGCGCCGGCTTGCCGAAGAAGGAGCCGGAGATTCTCGCGCGCTGGGCGGAGATCGATCTCTACGGGAAGCTGCGCGCGGCGGGGCAGGGCCGGCCGAAATTCGTGCTGCACGACGGGCCGCCCTATGCCAACGGCAATATCCATATCGGCCATGCGCTCAATAAGATCCTGAAGGATCTCGTGACCCGCTCGCAGCAGATGGCGGGCAAGGATTCGAACTACGTGCCGGGCTGGGATTGCCACGGTCTGCCCATCGAATGGAAGATCGAGGAAGAATATCGCGCCAAGGGCCGCAACAAGGACGATGTGCCCGTCGTCGAATTCCGCCGTCAGTGCCGGGATTTCGCGCGCAAATGGGTCGATATCCAGCGCGAGGAATTCAAGCGCCTCGGCGTGACCGGCGATTGGGCGCACCCCTACGAGACCATGAGCTTTGCCGCCGAAGCCCAGATCGCGCGCGAGATCATGAGCTTCGCCGCCAACGGCCTGCTCTATCGTGGCTCCAAGCCGGTGATGTGGAGCGTGGTCGAAAAGACCGCGCTCGCCGAGGCCGAGGTGGAATACGAGGACCACGTCAGCGATACGATTTATGTGGCGTTTCCGGTGAAGGACCTAGAGGCGCATGTCGTGATCTACACGACGACGCCTTGGACCATTCCGGCTAACCGCGCCATCAGCTTTTCCTCGAAAATCGCCTATGGCCTTTATCGCGTCACCGCCGCCGCCGAAACCAATTGGGCCAAGGTCGGCGCGACCTATCTGCTCGCCGATGCTTTGGCTGAAAGCGTTTTCAAGGCCGTGAAAGTCGAGGCGTTCGAGCGCCTGCGCGGCGTCGCGGCCGGGGAACTCGCGGGCCTCACCGCCGCGCATCCGCTCGCCTCGCTCGGCTACGGTTTCGACGTGCCGCTGCTCGATGGCGACCACGTCACCGACGATACCGGTACCGGCTTCGTCCACACCGCGCCCGGCCATGGCCGCGACGATTTCGACATCTGGATGGCCAACGGGCGCCGGCTCGCGGAGCGCGGGATCGACACCCGCATCCCCTACACCGTCGATGCCGATGGGTTTCTAACGGAAGACGCACCGGGTTTCGTGGGCCGCCGCGTTCTCGATGACAAGGGCAATAAGGGCGATGCCAACGATGCCGTGATCAAGGCGCTCATCGAGGCCGGCAATCTCGTCGCGCGTGGGCGGTTGAAACACCAATATCCCCATTCCTGGCGCTCGAAAAAGCCACTGATCTTCCGCAACACGCCGCAATGGTTCATCGCGCTCGACAAGGCGTTTGCGTCCGAAGGCTACGGCGACGCGACCCTCCGCCACGTCGCGCTCTCCGAAATCAAACGCACGGCCTGGTATCCCGCGGCCGGTGAAAACCGCATCAATGGTATGATCGCCAACCGTCCGGATTGGGTGGTCTCGCGTCAGCGCGCCTGGGGCGTGCCGATCGCGATCTTCGTCAACGCCAAGCACGAACCGTTGGTGGACGAGGCCGTCAACGAGCGCATCGCCGAGGCCTTCGCGAAAGAGGGCGCCGATGCCTGGTTCGCGGAGGGCGCGCGCGAGCGTTTCCTTGGACCAGAGTTTGCCGCCGAGATCGTGGGCAACGAGCTGAAATGGCGGAAGGTCGACGACGTGCTCGACGTCTGGTTCGATTCCGGCTCGACCCATGCCTTCACGCTCGAAGACCCGCAAGCCTTCCCCGGCCTGGCCGGCATCCATCGCCGGCGCGATGGAGGGCTCGACGAGATCATGTATCTCGAGGGCTCGGACCAGCATCGCGGCTGGTTCCATTCGTCCTTGCTGGAAAGCTGCGGCACGCGCGGCCGCGCGCCCTACGATGCCGTGCTGACCCATGGTTTCGTGCTCGACGAGCGCGGGCAGAAAATGTCGAAATCGCTCGGCAATGTCGTTGCGCCGCAAACCGTCATCAGCGATGCCGGCGCCGATATTCTGCGTCTCTGGGTCGCGGCCTCGGATTATTCCGACGATCTGCGCATCGGCAAGGAGATCCTGAAAACCTTCGTCGAGACCTATAAAAAGCTGCGCAACACGATCCGCTGGATGCTCGGCACGCTCGCCCATCACGATCCCGCGCATGCGAAGGGCTTTGCGCAGGCGCCAGAATTGGAGCGGCTGATGCTGCACCGGCTGGCCGAGTTGGATGACGAAATCCGCGAGGCCTATGCGCGGTTCGATTACAAGCGCGTGGTGGCGCGGCTCACGATGTTCCTCAACACGGAGCTGTCGGCCTTCTATTTCGATATCCGCAAGGATGCGCTCTATTGCGACGCGCCCTCGAGCCCGCGCCGGCTGGCCGCCTTGGAGACGATCGAGCAGATTTTCCGCGCCGTGACGCTTTGGCTCGCGCCCATCCTCGTCTTCACCAGCGAGGAGGCGTGGCTGGCGCGCCACCCCGATGCCACCTCGGTGCATCTCGAATGTTTCCCCGAGATCCCCGCGGTCTGGCGCGACGACGTCTTGGCCGCGAAATGGGAGACGCTGCGCGCCGTGCGATCCGTCGTGACCGGCGCGCTGGAGATCGAGCGGGCGAAAAAGACCATCGGCTCGTCGCTCGAAGCGGCGCCGTCGGTCTTCATCGAGGACGCGGATCTCCACGCCGGCTTGGAGGGGGTGGATTTCGCCGAAATCTGCATCACCTCGGCGATCTCCGTGACCTCGGGCGCCGGACCGGCGGACGCGTTCCGCATGCCAGGCGTGCCGGGCGTCGCCGTGGTGGTCGATCGCGCCGAGGGCAAGAAATGCGCGCGCTCGTGGAAAATTTCCCTCGAAATCGGCTCGGACCCCGAATTTCCCGATGTCACGCTGCGCGATGCCGCCGCCCTTCGCGAGTTGAAGGCCCAAGGACTCTGGACGTGAAAGAACTTTGGGGAATGAGCTTGCGATGAAGGCCCGCACGGGCGGTTTTCTGCTCGCCGCTTTGACCTTGGCCATGGATCAGGCGAATAAGCTGTGGCTTCTCGATGTCTATGGCATCGAGGCGCGCCAGCCGGTTCGCCTGGCGCCCTTCTTCGATGTGATCGCCGCCCGGAATACCGGGATTTCCTACTCGCTCTTCAGCGCGCAGGGACCGGCCGGGCGTTGGACCTTGCTGTCGTTCACGGGTCTCGCGATCGTGCTGATCGGCCTTTGGCTCTGGCGCACGCGGACCCGCCTGACGGCCACGGCGCTCGGCCTGATCATTGGCGGTGCCTTGGGCAATGCGGCCGACCGGTTCAGCTACGGCTGGGTCGCCGATTTCTACTATTTTCACATCGGCTCGTTCCACTGGTACGTGTTCAACCTTGCCGATGTCGCCATCGTCGGCGGCGTGGGGCTGCTGCTGCTCGAGACCTTTTTTCTCGCCCCGCCTCGGGCGGCGGCTTAGAGCGCTTTCCACTTGGGTGGAATCACCCAAGTGATAAGAAATCGCTCTCTTTTTTAAGGAGTTAGAGCATGTCCTCGATCGAAAAAGTCTTCAACTTTTTCGGGACATGCTCTTGAGCGCTTTCCGCGCAAGCCTGCTTTTTCTTCGGCCTGGGCTCATCGCGCGAGAGTTAACGAAGCGTCTCGAAACCCCGGCGGTCCAGTGGAAAATCCCTTGGCGCCGGGACAAGGTGGTGGCATAGAAGCGTCCATGCCTCCAAATTGCCGCGAAAACCCTGACTATAGGAGCGTGGTTGGAACTTTTCCGGGGATGAAGCGAATGAAGTTACGGTGTCGCGCGCCGCATGTGGCCGTGTTTTTCGTAATGGGCGCCCTGTTGGGACCTGCCTTCACCGCGCCTGCTCGCGCGCAAGAGAAAAACGACTATAGTGAAGAGTGGCATAACGTCTTGGGCGTGATCGGCTTTGGCCAAGAACACGAACCCATCGATTATTCGGCGCGTCCGCTGATCGCCGTGCCCCCGTCTTACGATCTCCCGGCGCCGAACACAGCGGCTGTCCAGCATCCCGCGGGCTTTCCCCAAGATCCCGATGTAGCGTCTCGCCGCAAGGCGCTCCTCGACGCCCGCCGTCCGATTCCACCTGGGGAAAATCCGGGTGCCACGAAGGCGCGCTCTTATTTGATCGAGCCGCCGGCCGAATATCTCGACGCGGCCAAGGTGGCGGCCACGGGTCATGATGCCGTTGGCGGCGAGGCTCCTAAGGAGCATCACCACCATCACAAGAGCCAGGATGAGGCGCAGACCACCCCCGCTCCGGGTGCGGCTCCGGCTCCCGCCGCAGCTCCAGCTCCTTCCTCTGCCCCAGCCCCAGGCGGTGCTCAGTAAGCTATGGCCTCATCCTTCTCCGCGAAGCGGAGGGGACGGCTATGCACCTCTTGCCGCGCCGGTTCGACAGATACGATTAAGGGATGCCCTGGCCAATCGGATTGCGCTATAAAAAGAGCAATTGATCCGACTCGGGGCCTCGCCGGCTCGTTTCGCTTGGCTCATCCAGGGTGATTGTTTCATGGCTTCAGGTTCGTCCCCGTCTTCGAGCGCGTCCCCCTCGTTTCCGTCCGGTTCCTCCCTCACGCCGGGAGCTTCCTCCCTCACGCCGGGAGCTTCTTCCCTCACGCCGGGAGCTGCGCCCAAAGACGCGGCGGCGAGCGATACGCCTGTCGTCCAGGCGCGTCTCGACAACGGGCTCGAGATCGTCGTCATTCCCGATCACCGCGCGCCGGTCGTGACTCATATGATCTGGTACCGGAACGGCTCGGCGGACGACCCCGTGGGCAAGTCGGGAATCGCGCATTTTCTCGAACATCTGATGTTCAAGGGCACGCGCGACAATCCGCAGGGCAAGTTCACCAATCTCGTCTCGGATCTCGGCGGCCAGGAAAACGCCTTCACGTCGAACGATTACACCGCTTATTTCCAGCGGATCGCGAAAGAGCATCTGGCCGTCTGCATGGAATATGAAGCCGACCGGATGAAAAACCTCGTTCTCACCGACGAGGTCGTGGCGCCCGAGCGCGATGTGGTCTTGGAAGAGCGCCGGATGCGCACCGATTCCGATCCGTCCGAAATTCTGGACGAGGCGGTTCAGGCGGCGGTCTATTCGTCGCATCCCTATGGACATCCGATCATCGGCTGGAACCATGAGATCGAGACTCTCGACCGCACCGATGCCTTTAATTATTATGAGCGGTTCTACACGCCGGAAAACGCGATCCTGATTATCGCCGGGGACGTCGATCCGGAGGCGGCGATCGATTTGGCGCGCAAATTCTACGGGCCCATTCCGCCATTCGGCGCGCCGCCCGTGCGGGTGCGTCCCCGCGAGCCGGAGCCCAAGACCCATCGTCTCGTGACCCTATCGGACGAAAAGGTCGAGCAGCCGCGCTATCAGAGCGTCCATCTCGTGCCGTCCTATCGCACGGGCACGCCGGGCGAGGCGGAAGCGTTGGAAGTCCTCGGGTTTTTGCTCGGCGGCGGGCAGAGTTCGCTTCTCTTCACGACTCTGGTCATGGACGAGAAAATCGCGGTCGCGGCGGGCGCCTATTACATGGGCACGGCGCTCGACGACACCCGGTTCTTCGTCTATGCCATCCCCGTTCCCGGCGTGAGCCTGGAGCAGCTCGAGCATCGTATCACTGCGCTGATCGAGGGGCTGACCACGGAGGGCTTTTCCGAGGCCGCGTTGACTCGCGCGAAGACGCGGCTGGTCGCCGAGGCGATCTATGCCCGCGACAGTCAAACCACGCTCGCCAATTGGTATGGCGCCTCGCTGGCAACGGGCATGACCCTCGCGGATATCGCGGCTTGGCCGGACAGGATCGAGGCCGTGACCGCGGCGCAAGTCGTGGACGCCCTGCGCTATCTCGACAATCGCAAAGCCGTCGCCGGTTATCTCCTGCCCGCCGAGGCGGCTTAGGGCATTTTCCACCAAAGTCGCTGGCTTTTGTGATCGAGGAAATGCTCTAACGTCTTAAAAAGAGAGCGATAAGCGCTCTAATGATTCTGAATTGTTAAACCGCGTGCATCCGGTGGTCCCGCGTTCGTGCGGGGCTTCTTGGACCGCCGTCTCGCCTCCTTTGTCCGGAAAATGCGCATGACAGGATATGCCGATTCTCTCGCCGATGCCCGGACCCTCGCGCCGGAGTCGCGCGCGTCGCGGGTTCAAATGGTTCGCTCCCCCGGCGGGATCGAGGCCTGGCTGGTCGAGGACTATGCGATCCCGCTGCTCGCCGTGAATTTCGGTTTCAAGGGCGGGGCCTCGCAAGATCCGGTGGGCAAGCCAGGTGTCGCAACGCTCGTGGCGGGCCTCGCCGACGAGGGCGCCGGCCCCTACGATGCCGCGGCCTTCCACCAAGCGTTGGACGATCTGGCGGTCGAAATTACTTTTTCGGCGGACCGGGACGCGATCCAGGGCCGCATGAAGACGCTCTCGCGCAATAGCGCCAAGGCCTTCGAATTGCTGGCCTATGCCGTCACCGAGCCGCTGTTTGGCGACCAGTCGGTGACGCGCGTCAAGGGGCAGATCGTCTCTTCGCTTAAGCGCGAGCTGAACGATCCCGATCATGCCGCCGCGCGCCTGTTCCGGCAATATGCCTATCCCGGCCATCCCTACGGCCTGCCCGTGCGCGGCGATCTCGAGACGCTCGACACGATCACCCGGGACGATCTCGTCGCCCTGCATCGCAAGCTCTTTGCCCGTGATCATCTGAAGATCGCGGTTGTCGGCGCGATCGACGCGCGGACCTTGGGCCGCGAACTCGATCGCGTCTTCGGCGGCCTGCCGGCCACGGCGGAGCTGATCGACGTGCCCGATGCCGCTTTCGGCGGGGAGGGCACTCGCCACATCACCGAAATCGATGTCCCGCAATCGACGATCCGCTTTGGCCGTCAGGGCATTGCGCGCGACGATCCCGATAATATGGCCGCCATGGTCGTCAATCACGTGTTGGGGGCGGGCAGCTTCACCTCGCGGCTCTATCAAGAGGTGCGGGAAAAGCGCGGCCTGGCCTATTCGGTCTATTCACATAATAGCGAATTGGACCATGCCGCCATGCTCGCCGGGGGCACCTCGACCAAGAACGAGCGGGCGGCGGAATCGATTCAAGTGATCCAAGACGAGATCCGCAAATTGTCGGAGGGCGGGATCACGCCGGACGAACTCGACAAGGCGCAAAAATATCTGATCGGCTCCTACGCCTTGCGCTTCGACACGTCGCGCAAGATCGCGGGCCATCTCGTCAGCCTGCAACTCGACGGCTACGGCGTGAATCGTCTCGACGAGCGCAACGTCCTGATCGCCGCCGTCACCCTGGACGACACCGCCCGCGCCGCTAAACGCCTGCTCGGCAATGGCGATTTGCTGGTGACGGTCGCGGGAAAACCAGTGGGTTTGTAGGCGGGGCGAAAGGCCGGTCCGATGCCCATCCAGCGTCTCGATCCCGTGCTCATCGACCGGATTGCGGCGGGCGAGGTGGTCGAGCGCCCGGCCTCGGCGGTCAAGGAACTCGTTGAAAACGCGCTCGATGCCGGGGCTACCCGCATCGATGTCATGATCGAGGCCGGTGGGCGGAAGCTGATCCGGGTGACCGATAATGGCAACGGCATGGATGCCCGCGATCTCGGCCTTTGCATCGAGCGCCACGCGACCTCCAAACTGCCGGACGGCGACCTCCAGGCCATCCATACGCTCGGCTTTCGTGGCGAGGCTCTGCCCTCGATCGCCTCCGTGGCTCTGTTGACGGTCGCGAGCCGGACGGCGGAGGCGAGCCAAGGCCATACGATTACCGTCGATGGCGGCGCCAAGCAGGCGGTGCGGCCGGGCGCCCAGCCGCAAGGCACGCGGGTCGATGTCCGCGATCTCTTCGGTGCCACGCCGGCGCGGCTCAAGTTCCTGAAAAGCGACCGGACGGAGGCGCGCGCCGTGGGCGATATCGTCCAGCGCCTCGCCATGGCGCATCCTTGGGTGCGCTTCAGCTTGGCGAGCGGCGAGACGGCTGGATTCGATTATCTCGCCTGTCCGCCGGGGCCGGAAGGGTTGCTGGAGCGCCTGACCCAAATTCTCGGCCGCGATTTTAGGCCCAATGCCTTGCCGGTCGAGGCCATGCGGGAGGGCGTGGGGCTTCATGGATACGCTGGCCTGCCGACCTGGCATCGCGGCGATGCCACCGCGATCTATCTCTTCGTCAACGGCCGGGCGGTGCGCGACAAGCTGCTGCTCGGCGCCGTGCGCGCCGCCTATATGGATTTCGTGCCTTCGGGCCGGCATCCCACGCTCGCCCTTTTCGTCACCTGCGATCCCGCCGAAGTCGATGTGAATGTCCATCCCGCCAAGGCGGAAGTGCGGTTTCGCGATCCCGGCCTCGTTCGCGGGCTGATCGTCGGCGCGTTGAAGCAGACGCTGACGGCAGCAATGCACAAGGCTTCGCCGACGGCGGGCGCGGCGGTGGCCGAATTCGCGCGCCGCCCGGCGTGGAACGGATATCAAGCGCCGCCATCGCAACATTGGCAGCCAGGCCAATCGCCTTCGATGCCAGAAGGTTTTGCTCAACCCGCGGGTTTTGCCCCGCCGCAAGGCTTCGGCGAGGCCGCGCAGGCGGCGTTCGATCACGTCCAGCCAAGCGCCGATGTCCGCGCGGGCGAGGCTCCGCTTGCGCCCGAAGCCCTCGCGGCTCCGCTCGGGGCGGCCCGCGCGCAGGTTCACGATACCTATATTCTGGCGCAGACGCGGGACGGCGTCGTGATCGTCGATCAGCATGCCGCCCATGAGCGGCTGGTCTACGAGCGGCTGAAGGCCGCGCGCGCCGCCTCTGGGATCGAGCGCCAGGCGCTGCTCATTCCCGCCGTGGTCGAAATGGACGATCGTGATGTCGAGCGCCTCGTCGAGGCCGCGCCCTTGCTCATGACGCTGGGCCTGGTGGTCGAGAGCTTCGGCCCCGGCGCGGTGTTGCTGCGCGAGACGCCTTCGAGCCTTGCCAAGCTCGATGCCGGCACGTTGTTGCGCGATCTCGCCTCGGGCCTTCGCGAGGATGAAGCCGGCACCGCGAGCCTGGAGCGCAAGCTCGACCATGTGCTGGCGACGCTCGCCTGCCACCATTCCGTCCGCGCCGGCCGGCGTCTCAATGGCGATGAAATGAATGCGCTGCTGCGCGAGATGGAGCGCACGCCCGGCTCCGGTCAATGCAACCACGGCCGGCCGACTTATGTGGAATTGAAGCTCGCCGACATCGAAAAGCTGTTTGGCCGGCGGTAGCTTGGGGTTATGAGGGATGGAATCTCCTCTGCCGCTCCGCTGAACAAAAAGGCCCCACGTGAACGTACTTCTCCTCGGCTCCGGCGGACGCGAACATGCGATGGCTTTGGCGCTCGCCAAGAGCCCGTTGCTCGGCACTTTGTTTGCCGCTCCCGGCAATCCCGGCATCGCTAGCGTGGCCAAGTTGCTGCCGCTCGACCCGGAAGATCATGCCGCCGTGATCGCGGCTTGCCGGGCCGAAAAGATCGATTTTGTCGTCGTCGGCCCCGAGGCGCCGCTGGCTTCCGGCCTTATCGATGCGCTGGAGGCCGAGGGCATCAAGGCCTTCGGCCCCACAAAGGCCGCCGCGCGGCTCGAGGCCTCCAAGGGGTTCACCAAGGCGCTTTGCGCTAAGCACAATATCCCGACCGCCGCTTACGGGATGTTTACGACGGCCGTCGAGGCCCGCGCCTACGTGAGCGCGCAAGGCGCGCCCATCGTCGTCAAGGCCGATGGATTGGCGGCCGGCAAGGGCGTCACCGTCGCCGCCACGGTGGACGAGGCGCATGCGGCGATCGATAGAATTTTCGGCGGAGCCTTTGGCGCGGCGGGGGCCAGCGTCGTGATCGAGGCGGTGCTTGAGGGCGAGGAAGTCTCGTTTTTCGCGCTCTGCGATGGACGCCGGGCGGTGGCCTTCGCTTCCGCGCAGGACCATAAACGGTTGGGCGAGGGCGACACCGGGCCGAATACCGGCGGCATGGGCGCCTATTCGCCGGCCCCGATCTTGGATGCGGCGGGCGAAGAGCGCGTGATGGCCGAGATCATCCAGCCCACCCTCGACGGCATGGCGGCGGCGGGCACGCCCTTCAAAGGCGTGCTGTTCGCGGGACTGATGATCGGCCCGGACGGCCCCAAGCTCATCGAATTCAACACCCGTTTCGGCGATCCCGAGACGCAGGTCATGCTGCCGCGCCTGCAAGACGATTTTCTCGCGCTTCTGCTCGCTTGCGCCGAGGGACGGATGGGCGCTGCCCGGCCGCGCTTCTCGAACGAAGCCGCGCTGACCATCGTGCTCGCCGCGCAGGGCTATCCCAATGCGCCGCGCAAGGGTGGCATCATCACCGGGCTCGAGGCCGCGGCAGGCGAGCACGTGATCGTAACCCATGCCGGCACGAAACGCGTGGGCGCGGACCTCGTCGCCGATGGCGGCCGCGTGCTGAACGTGACGGGTCTCGGCGCGACGATCGCGGAAGCGCGGGACCGTGCCTATGCCGCCGCGGCCAAGATCGTATGGGACGACGCCTATTACCGCCGCGACATTGGGACGCGGGCGACCGGCTAAGCGAGACGGATCGCTGTCCCTCTTGCGCTTGTAACATCGCTGAAATTTTTGGGAGATTGCTTCCCCTCCCCACAAGGGGGAGGGGAATCGCGCTTGTCTCGGGAAAAGGAAGCGATATCCAATATTAGGATGGTATCAAACTAATGCCCCGTTGAGATTTTCCCGGCCCCGCCAATTCCCCGAAACTTTTTCCGAAACTTTTTTTGCAAGCCGCCCGTATGTCCCCAGTGAAGAGGGTGTGGACCCGCTTTAACTGGAGGAAGCTCATGACAATCAAAAAGATCGTATTCGCTGGCGTGGCCTTGGCCGCTTTAACCGGCGTGGCGCAGGCCAATCCGATGGTCGGCGGCGCGCCGATGTATCAGAGTAAGAATATTGTCGAGAATGCCGTGAATTCGAAGGACCACACGACGCTCGTCGCCGCGGTCAAGGCCGCGGGCCTTGTCGATACGCTGGCAAGTCCTGGTCCATTCACGGTTTTTGCTCAAACCAATGCGGCATTCAAGAAATTGCCGCCTGGCACGGTCGAGGGGCTCTTGAAGCCGGAGGAACTCGCGCAGCTCAAGGGCGTCTTGACCTATCATGTCGTGGCGGGCACGCTGACGGCGCGGGATCTCTCCCGGATGGTGCGGGAAGGCGGCGGCAAGGCGACGCTGACGACCGTTGAAGGCGAGCCGCTGACCATCGAGGAGCGGGGCGGCCATATCGAAGTCATCGACACCAAGGGAGATGTCGCCACCGTGACGATCCCGAATGTCATGCAATCCAACGGCGTCATTCACGTCGTCAATACGGTCTTGCTGCCGTAATCGTTTTTTGTAAAACTATTGATCAAGTGGCCTGGCTCGAACGAGCCGGGCCATCCGTGGGGGCGTCTCGTCCTGATTCGAATGATTTGCAACCTTTCGGGAGCCGTTTAGATGTGGCTTAGAAAGAAAATGGCGGTATCGCCGAAATCGCGCCGCTCCGCCAAAGCGAACCCCTCCGGCGGTTCGAACCCGGAGCTGGCGGCTTCTTCCACCACGGCGATCGCGCCGGATGCGAGCCAGCCGCCGGCGTGTAAAGAAGCGAGCGCGGGCTCCGCCAAGCCCTTGCCGTAGGGCGGGTCGAGGAAGGCGACAGCGAAAGGTTCGCCTGCCGGCGCATCGCCTAATTTGCGGGCATCGCGGCGGAAGACGCGGGTTTCGCCGCCGGCGCCGAGGGCCTCGACATTGGCGCGGATGAGCGCGCGCGCCTCCGCACCCTCGTCGACCATGAGCGCGAAGACGGCGCCGCGCGACAAAGCTTCGAGCGCGAGCGCGCCGGTGCCCGCGAACAGATCGATCACCCGTGCGCCGGGAATGGGATCGCCGAGCCCGTGTTCGAGAATGTTAAACAGGGATTCGCGCAGCCGGTCCGAGGTCGGACGAATCCGGTCCGAGGACGGGCCGCGCAAGGGTCTGCCGCCGAAGCGGCCGCCGACGATCCGCATCGGTCTTTAGCCGCGCGGACGGCGCGGTGGCCGTCCGCCGCCATCCGGTTTGCCGCCACGCGGCGGGCGCTTCGAGGTGCCGCTGGGCCCTGCGCCGCGCGGCGGTCTGCCCGGCGCGTCGCCCCGGGGCCGCGCGGGACGCTCGCCAAAGCTCTTGCCGCCGGCGCCACGCGCCGGCCTGTCGCCCGCTGTGCGGGCACTTGGTTTGCCGCCGAAGTTCTTACCGTGAGAGTCGCGCTTGGGCGCCCGGCCCGTGGCGGGACGCCCCGCCGAGCGCTCGCCCGATCCCCGGCTGGAGGATTCTTTTCCGGCATAGGGCTTTGATGTCCGCGCGCGCGGAGCCTCGGCGCTTTCGCGGCGCGGGGCTCTGGTTTCGCTCCCTTCGGCGGCGTCGCGGCGCGGCGGCCGGCGGGTGGCGCGTTCTTCCGAACGGGCGGCGCGATTGTCGGAAAAGCTGCGTTCGGCCCGGTTGCGCGGTGCACGGGGCTCCGCGAGCGCGCCGCCGCTTCGCGCGATCCGCTCGCGCTTGCCGAGAGCGGATTGGCTCGCGCTGCCCGCCTTGGCATAGGGCTTCTTGAATCCTGGGCTCGGCGCGTCGCTTCGTTCGCGCCGCACGGGAGCGTCGCTCCACTCGCGCCGCTCGCGCGATTCCGTGCGCTCACGCCGCGGGGCTGATTCTGTGCGCTCGCGCCGCGCAGGAACGTCACTCCGTTCCCGTCGCACCGGTGTTTCACTCCGCTCCCGCCGGGTAAATGAAGGTGCCTCACTTCGCTCGCGCCGCTGGGGAGTCTCTCCCCGCTCGCGCCGGGCTGGTTCGCCCCGCTCGCGCCACTCGGGCCGGCCTCTCGTGGCCCGGACGGGCTCCGCGGCGACCAATCGTTCCACCGTCACGACGCGGTTTTTCCGGTCGGCCGTTTCGGTCCGTTCCGTTCTTTTACGCGGGCCGCTGGACGTCGCGGTTTCCGCGCGCAGCGTCGAGACATGTTTGCGCGGGCCACTCACTTGCCGTTCGCGGATTTGCGGCGGCGCGGCCACCTTGTCGTCCCGTTCACGGTCGCGGAAATTGCGGCCGCGCGGGGCGGGTGCTTCTTTCGCAGGGGCGCGGCTTGGCCGCTCCGGGCGCTCCTTACGGCCCCGGATCGTCTCGCGGACGGGGGCCGCGACGATGGGCGCCAGCGGTTCGGGATCGGTAAAATCCACGCCGGCTTGCGCGGCGAGCGTGGGGCCGAGCTGGTCGCGAAGAATGCGGGTTTTCACCTCTTCCACATGGCCTTCGGGAAGATCGAGCAGTTGGAACGGCCCGAAGGAGAGGCGGATCAGCCGGTTCACCTCCAGCCCGATATGTTCGAGCACGCGCTTGACCTCGCGGTTCTTGCCTTCGCGCAGGCCCATTGTCAGCCAGCAATTGGCGCCCTGGACCCGGTCGAGCTTGGCCTCGATCCCGGCATAATCGATCCCCTCGATCGTCACGCCCTCGATCAGTCTGTCGAGAACCGCCTGGTCGGTCTCGCCCTTGGCGCGGACGCGGTAGCGCCGGACCCAGCCGGTGGCCGGCAATTCGAGCACGCGGGCGAGGCCGCCGTCGTTGGTCAGCAGCAACAGCCCTTCGGTATTGATATCGAGCCGGCCGATGGTGACGACGCGCGGCCCATCCGGCCAATGCTCGCGCAAATGGTCGAAGATGGTCGCGCGGCCCTCGGGGTCGTGATCGCTGGTGATCAGGCCCTTCGGCTTGTGGAACAGGAACAGCCGGGTCTTGTCCGCGGCGGGTAACGGCTCGCCGTCGACCAGGATGAGATCCTCGTCGCCGACGTCGATCGCGGGGCTGGTCAAGACCTCGCCGTTCACGCTGACGCGGCCGTCGACGATCCAAGCCTCGGCGTCGCGGCGCGAGCACAGCCCGGCGCGGGCGATCAGTTTGGCAATGCGCTGACGGCCGCCTTTGGCCTCGTCCGTCTCGGCAACGGCGGCGGGCTTGGCCGCGCGGGGTTTGGCGGCGGATTTGGCCGTGGAAGTGCGGCGCGGGCTGGTGCCGCCGCGTTTTTGCCCGTCATGCTCGTTTCTTGTCATAGCTCCTGATATCAGAGACATCAGGGAAAAGGGACTATTCCGGCGCCGGGTCGAGCGATTTCATGAAAAACTTTTCGAACGAGGCGCCGATGGCTTTGGCGCTCCAGGAGGCGGAGGCCGCTTTTGCCCGTGGCGAGGTGCCGGTCGGGGCCGTCGTCACCTGCGAAGGTCAGGTCATCGCGGCGGCCGGAAACCGCACGTTGGAAGACCGCGATCCCACGGCCCATGCCGAAATTCTGGCGATTCGTGCCGCCTGCGACGTCTTGGGCTCGGAGCGGCTGACGGGCTGCGATCTCCATGTCACGCTGGAACCCTGCGCCATGTGCGCGGCGGCGATTTCGTTTGCCCGCATCCGCCGGCTTTATTGGGGCTGCGGCGATCCCAAGGGCGGGGCGGTCGAGCACGGGCCGCGCTTTTTTAGCCAGCCGACCTGCCACCACGCGCCGGAAGCTTACGGGGGTTTTCGGGAGAGCGAGGCGAGTGCGTTATTGCGGCGGTTTTTCGCGGAGCGGCGGTGATTACCCCGCCATTTCCCGCCCCAACGCCCGCGCCTTCGCGGCATTGAGGACGCTCACCAGATCGGCGGCGGAAAGGGTCCATCCCGGCCCGAACCCGCCATCGGCGGCTTTCTTGCCAACAAACAGCCCGTGCTTCCCGGCGGCGACCGGCGCGGTCCAGTTGAAGGCGGCCATCTCCGTCGTGCCCATCGCAAAGCCCGCCGCTTGATTCACGTTGCGGGCCTTGTAGACGAAAAACTCCTCCACCTGATCCCAGCGGACGCTCCATGTCTTGAAAATGGTTTGAACGCTGACGCCGTCCATGGTCAGGGTCATGACCGGCGGCCGGACGATTTGCAGAATGGCGATCAGCGCGCCCAATCCAAAGATCAGCGCGGCGGGAAGCCCCATCGAGAGGACGTCGTCCTCGCCTTTGACGATGGCCACCAGGCCAAGCATCACGAAACCCACGCAGGCGACGAGCAGCATCACCGCCTTGCCGCGCGATCCCAAAATCACGATCGGCTCGCGGTCGAGGGTGGCGAGACCGTCCACGAAGGGGAGGGCTGCGGTTGGCTTCGATCTTGTCATGGCGCCGGACTCGAGCCGCCTCAGCAAATCAAGACGTTTGCTTTTGGAAAACGGCTTGCGCCGCGTCCGGTCAGTCTAGATCGCGAGCCGCAATCCCACAACCGCCAGCGTCCCGGCGAGCAGCGGCCGGAGAATACGGTCGGGCACACGGGACGCGATATGGCTCGAGATCATGATGCCGGGCACGGACCCAATGACAAGGGAGAGGAGAATGTCCCAATTCACGGTCCCGATAAACCAATGGCCGGTGCCCGCGATCAGCGTTAGCGGCACGGCATGGGCGATGTCCGCGCCGACGATTCGCACAGCTGGAAGGGACGGATAGAGAAGGATGAGAGCCGTCACGCCAATGGCACCGGCGCCCACGGAGGAGATCGAGACGCAGACGCCGAGGAAAAAGCCAAGCACGATGGTCAGCGCCAGCCGGCTTTTGTCGCTGAGCCCATCGACGAAAGGCGCGAGTTTGACCAAGATCAGCTTGCGGAAAACAATCGAGATGGCGGTTAAGACAAGCGCGACACCAAGGGTCGTCGAAATCAGGTCGCGGCCGGAGTGACTATTGTCGATGCCAAGGCGGCTGAGCGCATAGATCGTCAGGATCGTCGCGGGCACGCTGCCCGTCGCGAGGCGCCGGACGATCCGCCAATCGATGGTTTTATGGAAGCCGTGAACCAAGACGCCGCCGCTTTTAGTAATGGCGGCATAAAGCAGATCCGTGCCGACGGCCGTTCCCGGCGCCACGCCGAACAACAGAACCAGCAGAGGCGTCATCAGCGAGCCGCCGCCGACTCCCGTCAAACCCACGAGGATCCCGACGATAAAGCCCGAAAGGGAGTAGAGCCAGTTGATGTGATGCCAATCCAACATGATGCCGTCTGTTCCAAAAATGAGCAAACATTAGCCGCAACCGGTGCCCTGTAGTCAATCCATTGGATAGATTTGCTATAATTCTCAACATGACGGAATTTTAACGGCGCGCCAGAGAGATTTTTAGAATTTTATTCTCACCCGGTTCACAGGAACGCGAAAAGGGCCTCGATCAGGGCTTGCGGGTTTTCTTCCGGCACGAAATGTCCGCTTTCGATGGCGCGACCCTCGACGTCCCGTGACCAGTTTTTCCAAATGTCGAGGGGCGACACACCGGCCGCCGGGATGCCGAGGGAGCCCCAGAGCGCGAGTTGGGGCACGGCGATTTTCCGTCCGGCCTCGCGGTCCGCTTCGTCATGGGCCCGGTCGAGCGTGGCGCCGGCCCGGTAATCCTCGCAGGTCGCATGAATCCGCGAGGGTTCGTTGAAGGCGGCGCGGTAATGATCGAGCGCGCGAGCGTCGAAGGCCGAGAGATCCTTCTTCGCGGTCCAGCTCGCCAGCGTATGTTCGAGGAAATAGAGCGCGGAATTGCCGATCATCGTCTCGGGGAAGGGCGCGGCCTGGGCGAGAAACAGCCAGTGATATTTGTTGAGCGCGCTTTTGGCGTTCATCGAATCGAACATGGCGGCCGTCGGCACGATGTCCACGGTGACGAATTTCTCGAGTCGTCCGGGTTCGTCGAAGGCAAGCCGGTAGGCCACGCGCGCACCCCGGTCATGGCCGACCAGCCGGAATTTGACATGGCCCAAGGCTTCCATGACCTCGATGGCATCTTGCGCCATGAGCCGCTTGGCGAAGCCGGATCCATTCGCGCTTTCCGGTACTTGCGACCAGCCATAGCCGCGCAGATCCATCAAGACGACGGTGAAGCGCTCCGCGAGCTGTCCCGCGACTTTGTGCCATTCCACATGGGTCTGGGGATAACCATGCAGCAGCAAAAGCGGCGGCCCCGAACCGCCCGAGCGCGCGAAAATCTTGCCCGCTTGGGTATCGATCCAATGGGTGGCGAAGCCGGGAAAGAGGTCCGCGAGATCCCGCATGTCGAAACTCTCCCTAGCGGCGGACGGTAAAATCCGCCCTCTGTTTTGCTCAGTCTATGTTATAGGCGTGCATCGCGGCGGGCAAACCGTCTCGTGGACGAAAGTTTTGTGTCATAAACTGTGACACCCAAGGCCTTGACTCCCCAGCCCTTGAAATCCATTACCCACTTCAGTCTTTCAAGCGGAACCCGTCATGACAGCCAAGCCAAAGCTTCGCATCTTTTTATGCGCGCCGCGTGGATTCTGCGCCGGCGTGGTCCGGGCCATCGATGCCGTCGAGAGGGCGCTCCTGATATATGGCGCGCCGGTCTATGTCCGCCACGAGATCGTGCATAATAAATATGTCGTCGAGGGGCTGAAGGCCAAGGGCGCGATTTTCGTCGAGGAATTGTCGGAAGTTCCCGATACCGACAAACCGGTCATTTTCTCCGCCCATGGCGTGCCGAAATCGATCCCCGCCGAGGCGGAGCGCCGGAATTTTCTCGCGATCGATGCCACATGCCCGCTCGTCACCAAGGTGCATCGCGAGGCGCAATCGCATTTTAAGCGCGGCCGCCAGGTGGTGCTCGTCGGCCATGCCGGCCATCCCGAAGTCGTCGGCACGCTCGGCCAATTGCCGCAGGGCTCGATCCTTCTGGTCCAGACGCCGGAAGATATCGCCAATCTGAAGGTCGCGGACGAGTCGAGCCTCGCCTATGTCACGCAGACCACATTGTCGATCGACGACACCAAGCAGATGGTCGATGCCTTGATCGACCGCTTCCCGCAAATCGTCGGGCCGCAGCGCGAGGATATTTGCTACGCCACCACCAACCGGCAAGAGGCGGTGAAGCGGATCGCTCCCATCGTCGATGCTCTGATCGTGGTCGGCTCGTCCAATTCCTCGAATAGCCAGCGTCTGCGCGAAGTCGCCGAACGCTCCGGATGCCCGCTCGCCCGCCTGGTGCTGCGCGCCTCCGATGTCGAATGGGAGCTTTTCACCGACATCAAGACGCTTGGCATCACCGCCGGCGCCTCGGCCCCCGAAGTGTTGGTCGAGGAAATCATGGACGCCTTCTCCCAGCGCTTCGAGCTGGAGATCGAGATCGTCTCGACCGCCGACGAGAGTGTCTTCTTCCCGCTGCCGCGCGAGCTGCGGCCGGTGGCGTGAGGGGGCGGTTTTCTCCGCGAGCCGGACCAACCCATTAGCCCTCATCCTGAGGAGCGCGCCGGAGGCGTAGCGTCTCGAAGGACGAGGGCGGTCCCTCGATGCCCAGGAAGCAATTGAAACGCGGCGGGTTCGTTAGGTCATTCACCCCGCCTCGATCAACCTGATCGCTTCCTCCCGCTCAAACAAATGCAGCAGCACGCGGATGGCCTCGCCGCTTGGCCCGTCCAGCTTCGACCGGTCCGCCACGATTTTCTGCGCGGCATCGCGGGCGAGCGGCAGCAGTCCGCCGTGGACATCCAGCGAAGCCAGCTTGAACCCTGGCGTCCCGGATTGCCTGGTGCCCAAAACCTCGCCCTCGCCGCGGAGCTTCAAATCCTCCTCGGCAATCAGAAACCCGTCTTCGGTTTGGCGCAAAATCTCGATCCGCGCCTTGGCGACATCGCCGAGCGGCGCCTTGTACAGCAGCAGGCAGACGGAGGCGCCTTTGCCGCGCCCGACGCGGCCGCGTAGTTGGTGGATTTGGCTGAGGCCGAAGCGCTCGGCATGTTCGATTACGATGATCGTCGCCTCGGGCACATCGACGCCGACTTCGATGACGGTCGTCGCCACCAAAACCCGCGTCTGACCGGCGGCGAAGGCGGCCATGGCGGCGTCCTTGTCGGGGCCTTTCATCTGGCCGTGGATCAGGCCGACTTGCTCGCCGAAGAACATCTTCAGCATCTCGAACCGCTCTTGCGCGGCGGCGGCGTCGATCTCTTCGTTTTCGGCCACCAGCGGGCAGACCCAATAGGCTCGCGCGCCGGTCTCGATCGCCTTGCCGAGCCTTGCGATCACATCGTCCAGCCGCTCCAACGGCAGCGCGCGGGTATCGATCGGCTGGCGGCCGGGTGGCTTTTCCCGCAAGGCGGAGACATCCATGTCGCCGAAATAAGACAGCACCAGGGTGCGCGGGATCGGCGTCGCCGTCATTACCAAAATGTCGGCCGCCTCGCCCTTGTCGCTCAGCGCCAGACGTTGATGCACGCCGAAACGGTGCTGCTCGTCCACCACGACGAGGCCGAGATCGCGGAAGGCGACATTATCCTGGATCAGCGCATGGGTGCCGATGACGATCTGAATCGTGCCGTTGCGCAGACCTTCCAGCGTGCGGGCGCGCTCGGCCGCCTTGTCGCGGCCGGTGAGCAGCGCCATGATCATGCCGGCCGCTTCGGCGCGGGGTTGCAGTCCGGCAAAATGCTGGCGGGCCAAAATTTCGGTCGGCGCCATGAGCGCGGCCTGGCGTCCGCCTTCCACCACATCGGCCATGGCGAGAAAGGCGACCAAGGTCTTGCCCGAGCCGACGTCGCCTTGCAGCAGCCGCAACATGCGGTGTGGGGCGGCGAGATCGGCGCGGATTTCGGCGAGCGCCGCCTGTTGCGCCGCCGTCAAGGCGAAGGGCAAGGCGGCTTCGATCTGACTGGCCACGCGATGGGCGGAGACTTGCGGCCGGCCCACGCGGATCCGCAAGCGTTCCCGCATGAGCGCCAGCGCGATCTGATGCGCCAGCAATTCGTCGAGGGCGAGCCGCGCGCGGGCGGGCGAGTCCGGTTCGATGTCCTTGGGCGTCCCGGGGTGGTGGACGGCGGTCAGCGCCTGCGAAAAACTTGGCAGATGGGGCAGGGGCAGGCGCAGACCCTCCAGCCAATCCGGCAAGACGGGCAGCTTGGCCAGCGCGCCGGCAATCGCCTTGGCGAGCACGCGGGGGTAGAGACCCTCGGTCAGGCCATAGACCGGCTCGATCAAGGGCATGGTGGCGAAACCCTCGGCATCGACGACCCGGTCGGGATGCACCATCTGGCGATGCCCGTCGTAGAGCTCGAGCTTGCCGGAAATCCAGCGCTCGGCTCCCAGCGGCAGGCTTTTCTCGATCCAGGCGTGATTGGCGAGGAAAAATACCAGCGTGACGTCGCCGGTCTCGTCTTCCACCAGCACTTTGAACGGCGCGCGCGAGCGGGGCGGCGGCGCGCGATGCTCGGCGACACGCGCCTTCAAGGTCACGACCTGATCGATCGGGGCATCGGCGATCTTGGGCTGGTTGCGCCGGTCGATGACCGAATGCGGCAGGTGGAACAGCAGGTCGACGATGCGCGCCGGCGCATTGTCGGGCCCTAGCAGCCGGTCGAGCAGCTTGCCGGTCTTGGGGCCGATGCCCGGCAGGCCGGCGGCCGAGGCGAAGAGGGGCGTGAGGATGTTGGGTCGCATCAAGGCTCGATTGCGGGCCTCACGACGGGATGAGGCTGACAGCGGGAGAGCAGGACGCTATAACGCGCGCTCGGGCGCATCAATGCCGCCATCATTCCATTGAAGAGGTTTGCCATGTCCGTCCCTCTAGGGCGCGAGTCCATCCCGCGTGGGAGCGAGGGGCTCGACGTCCGCCGCCGCCGTATTTTGTTCCGGTCCCGGCATCGCGGCATGCGCGAAATGGACTTGATCATGGGCGGCTTCGCCGATTCGCAGCTCGGCGATTTGCCCGAGGAGGACATTGACGCGCTCGAGATTTTGTTGGATTTGCCCGATCACGATGTCTTCTCCTGGCTGACCGGCGACGTCGCGCTGCCGGCCGCGCACGACACGCCGGTGTTTCGCAAGTTGAAATCGTTTTCTTACGCGTGATCGGGGGTATTCTTCTCGCGCTCATGGAAGAAGGACGCGCGGCGCCGCCGGGACAAACCTGTTGCCTTCCCCGCTGAAATGCCCACCTATGCCCTTCCTTCCCTAATTCAAAAAGCCCCGTGACCGATCTCAAACGCGCCGTCGCCGAACTCAAAAAGGGCGGCTCTTTCACGCTCTCCGCCGTCCCCGAAGGATACGACGCCTTCTGCGTGGCCGATCTCACGCGCCAGCTTGCGCGCGAGGCCGAGAATCGCGCCGTCGTGTTCGTTTTTGTCTCGCGCGACGAGCAACGCGCGCGGGCCTTCAACGAGGCGCTCGCCTTTGCCGATCCGCGCATCGAAGTACTGGATTTTCCGGCCTGGGATTGCCAGCCCTACGACCGGGTCTCGCCCAATGCCGCGATCAGCGCGCGGCGCATGACGGCGCTCGCCCGGCTTTCCGCCACGCGCACGGCGGAAGACCGGCCGCGCATTCTCTCCACCACCATCGCCGCGATTTTGCAGCGCGTGCCGCCGCTGAAACGGGTCGCGAAGGATACGTTTTCCGCGGCACCCGGCAATGCCGTGGATATGGACGCTCTGGTCCAATGGCTCGAGATCAACGGCTTCACCCGGAGTTCCACCGTGCGCGACACGGGCGATTACGCCGTGCGCGGCGGCATCATCGATCTGTTCGCCCCGTCCCAGCAGCAGCCCGTCCGGCTCGACTTTTTCGGCGATACCCTGGAATCGATCCGCACCTTCGATCCCGAGTCGCAGCGCACGATTGGCCAATTGCGTGGCCTCGATCTCGTGCCGATGAGCGAGGTGCAACTGACGTCCGATTCGATGAAGCGCTTCCGCCACGCTTATCTCACCGAATTCGGCGCGCAGACGCGCGGCGACATGCTCTACGAGAACATCAGCGAGGGCCGCCGCCATCCCGGCTACGAGCATTGGCTACCGTTGTTCTATGACGGGCTCGATACGATCTTCGCCTATACCGGCAATGCGCCCTTGATTCTCGACGCGCAGGTCCAAGAGGCCGCCATCGAGCGCTTCGATCAGATCGCCGATTATTACGATGCGCGTAAAACCGCCCATGAGGCCGCGCTCAACAACTCGCCTTACAAGCCGCTGAAGCCGGATCGGCTTTATCTCTCCAAGGCCGAATGGGCTAAACTTCTGGCCGGCCGGTCGCATGTGCAGATCACGCCGCATGCCTTGCCGGAGGGAACCAAGGGATTGGTCGTCGATGCCGGCGGCAAGCCTGGCCGCAGCTTCGCGCCGGAGCGGGCGGACGAAAGCCAAAATGTCTTCGAGGCCGCCGCCAATCATGTGCGCGCGCTGCAAGCCGGGGGCAAGCACGTCATCCTCGCGGGTTGGTCGGATGGATCGCGCGAGCGTCTGGCCGGTGTGCTCGCCGATCACGGGCTGAAGCATAACGAGCCGGTTTCGGCGCTCGTGCAAGCTTTGTCGCTGAAGGGCGAGAAAACGGCGATCGCGGTGTTCGGCCTCGAACAGGGTTTCGAGGCGGGCGACATTGCCGTCATCAGCGAGCAGGATATTTTAGGCGACCGGCTCGTCAGCAAGCGCAAGAGCACCAAGCGCGCCGCCAATTTCCTGAAAGAGATCGGATCGCTGAGCGAGGGCGATATCGTCGTCCATTCCGCCCACGGCATCGGACGGTTCGTCGGGCTCCGGCCGATTGAAGCAGCGGGCATGCCCCACGATTGCCTGGAGCTGCATTACGCCGAGGGCGCCAAGCTTTTCCTGCCCGTCGAAAATCTCGAATTGCTGTCGCGCTATGGCTCGGAAGATACCGAGGTGCAGCTCGACCGTCTGGGCGGCGCGGGCTGGCAAAAGCGCAAGGCGCGGATGCGCAAGCGCGTGTTGGAAATGGCTGCGGGGCTGATGAAAATCGCCGCTGCGCGGGCCACGCATGAAGCCGCCAAGCTGGTGCCGCCCGATGGGCTCTACGCCGAATTCTGCGCCGGCTTTCCCTACGACGAAACCGACGATCAGCTCAGCACCATCGAATCCGTGCTCGACGACATGGCCTCGGGGCGTCCGATGGACCGGTTGGTGTGCGGCGATGTCGGGTTTGGCAAGACCGAGGTCGCCTTGCGCGCGGCTTTCACGGCCGCGATCAACGGCAAGCAAGTCGCCGTCATCGTGCCGACGACCTTGCTGGCGCGGCAGCATTTCAAGAATTTCTCGGCGCGTTTCGCGCATCTGCCGGTGAAGGTCGCGCAAGTCTCGCGGATGGTGGGCTCCGCCGATCTCAAAGCGGCCAAGGCGGGCCTTGCCTCGGGCGATATCGATATCGTGGTGGGCACCCATGCCTTGCTCGGCAAGGCCATCGAGTTCCGCGATCTCGGCCTTGTCATCGTCGACGAGGAGCAGCATTTCGGCGTGAAACATAAAGAGCGGCTGAAGGATATGCGCGCCGAAGTGCATGTGCTGACGCTCTCCGCCACGCCGATTCCGCGGACCTTGCAGCTCGCGATGACGGGCGTGCGCGATCTCTCGATCATCGCGACGCCGCCGGTCGACCGGTTGGCGGTGCGGACCTTCGTCTCGCCCTTCGATGAATTGCTGGTGCGCGAGGCGCTCCTGCGCGAGCGCTACCGCGGCGGCCAGAGCTTTTATGTCTGCCCGCGCATCGAATATCTCGAAGAAGCCAGCGCCTTCCTGCGCCAGAGCGTGCCGGAAGCCAAGGTCGTCGTCGCTCATGGGCAGATGGCGCCCAGCGAACTCGAAGAAAAAATGTCGGCCTTCTACGACGGCCAATACGACATTCTGCTCTCGACGACGATCATCGAATCCGGGCTCGATATCCCCACCGCCAACACCTTGATCGTGTATCGCGCCGACATGTTCGGGCTCGCGCAGCTCTACCAATTGCGCGGGCGCGTCGGCCGTTCCAAGACGCGCGCCTATGCTTTGTTCACGCTACCCGCGAACAAGACGGTGACGGCGCAGGCGGAACGGCGGCTCAAGGTTCTGGAATCCTTGGATACGCTGGGGGCGGGTTTCCAGCTCGCGAGCCACGATCTCGATATCCGCGGCGCCGGCAATCTGTTGGGCGACGAACAATCCGGGCATATCAAGGAAGTTGGCTTCGAGCTCTATCAAGAGATGTTGCGCGAGGCGATCGAGGCGCTCCAAGCCGGGGTCGACGAGCCCGTCGCGGACGAGGCTTGGTCGCCGTCGATTTCGACGGGCACGCCGGTCACCATCCCCGAGGATTATATCGAGGATCCGCAGCTTCGCGTCGGGCTCTACCGCCGCATGGCGACGCTCGAGACCGACGACGAGATCGAGAGCTTCGCCGCCGAGCTGATCGACCGGTTCGGGCCCTTGCCGCAAGAGGTCGAGCAATTGATGAAGCTCGTCGCCATCAAGGCTTTGTGCCGCCGCGCCAATGTCGAAAAGGTCGATGCCGGTCCCAAGGGCGTCATCATCGCCTTCCGCGACAATGCTTTCGCCAATCCGCAAGGTCTGGTGCGTTTCGTGACCGAGCAGGGCTCGGATGCCAAGGTGCGGCCGGACATGAAACTCGTCTTCATCCGCGATTTCGAAAACGCCAAGACGCGGTTGGAAGGCACACGGGCGATTCTGCGCACGCTGGCCGCGATCGCGCGGAAAAAGGCGGCGTGATTTAGAGCATGTCCCGAAAAAGTTGCAGACTTTTTCGATCGAGGACATGCTCTAACTCCTTACAAAGAGAGCGAGTTCCTGTCGCTTTGGTGATTCCACCAAAGCGGAACGCGCTCTGGGGGCGGGATCGAGATGGGTGCGGCACCGGAGCGCGACGAGAAAATCTGCCGCATTTTGTTGATCGGCGGCAGCCTGCGCGAAGGTTCCGTGAACACCGCCGTTCTAAAAACGGCGCGGGCGGATGCGGCGGCGAATGTCGAGGCCATCCTCTATGAACGGCTAGGGGACTTGCCGCTGTTCAATCCCGATCTCGATCGAGATCCCTTACCGGAACCGGTGGCGCATCTGCGCGCGAATTTAGGGGTTGCCGGCGCCATCCTGTTTTCCACGCCGGAATATGCGGGCTCCTTGCCCGGAGCCTTCAAGAATCTGCTCGATTGGACCGTTGGCGGCGGTCTTTATGGCAAGACCGCCGGTTGGATCAATCCGTCGTCCCACGGCGGTTCGGGTGGCACCTACGAGACGTTGCGCATCGTGCTGGGCTTCACCGGCGCCGGGATCGTCGAGGCCGCCTGCCTGAAGATTCCGGTTCAGCGCGCGGATATCGGCGCCGATGGACTCGTCGCGGCTCCAGACATCCGCAAGGCGATTGGTGCCGCCTTGCGGGCGCTGGCCGTTCGCGCCGCGGGAAAAGGACAATGAAAGCGGTGCTGCCCCCTCCGGCATCACCCTTCACGCAAACTTGCCCAACTTGATCAGCGTCTCGATGGGCGTGCGCCCGGTCGGCACTTCACGCGCGCGCTGCGCTTCCGGCAGGGTCGCGGGATCGGCTTTGCGGCCGATGGCGACGGCGGCCTCGACGCGGTAACCGGCGGGAATTCCGAGCGTCCGCGCGGCGCGCGGCAGGTCGAAGCCCATCATGCCATGGGCGGCCCATCCCGAGATCGAGGCCTGCAAGGCCAGATAGCCCCAAGCGGCGCCGGTATCGAAGGAATGGCTGTGGGATTCGACGGGCGCGTCCTTGCCGGGAATCTGCATCGTGATCTTGGAAGCCACGATGATCAGCACCGCGGTGTCCTTGGCCCAGCGCTTGTTGCCTTCGGTCAGCAGATCGAAGAACACGTCCCAATCCGGGGTATCGCGCAAGGCATAGACAAACCGCCAGGGCTGCGAATTATTACATGAGGGCGCCCAACGCGCCGCCTCGAAAATGGTGAGAAGCTCGGCTTCCGGAATGGATTCCCCGGTAAAGGCGCGCGGCGACCAGCGCTCGAGAAAGATCGGATCGACGGGGTGGTTAGGGGTGCGGCCGTTGATGCTTGTCATTCCATGATCCCTATCAAATCGATACGAGATCGTAGCCAAGCCTGAAAGTTTGCCGTGCGCAAGGGGTCTGAAACCCAGGGGTCTGAACCCGGTCCGCCAAAACGAAAAAAGGCCGCTGCCCTATGCAATCATGCCATCAGTGCTGAATGTATGAGATTAGTTGTTCGATGGTGTATTCCTGATGTTTTATAATTGATTTAACCAAGTCGCCAATGGAAATAAGGCCAACTAACTCTCCATTATCAATTACAGGGAGGTGGCTAACTCTCGTTTCCGTCATGATAGCCATGCATTGCTCGACCAATTGCTCCGGCTTGGCATAAGCCACGTTCGTCGCCATGACAGCCCGGACAGAAGTCAAGGGCGACGTCCGGCCCTTTAACACGACATTCCGGGCATAAAGCCGTTCGGTGATGATTCCGGCCGGTTTCCCCTCGTCCATGACGACGAGCGCCCCGATGTTTCGCTCAGACATTGTTTTGATCGCATCGTAAACGGTGGCGTCCGGAGGGATCGAAAAAACCTCATGCCCTTTTTCATCGAGCAGTTGTCTTACCGTTGTCATTTGCGGCCTCCCTTATGAGCTTCCGGTTAGCCTCCAAGAAGCTGACTTAAAGAAATATTGAGTGATCTCGTCAGGCTGTGATTCCTTCGGATTTACGAGATTCGAGCGGTACCTGATGGCTCAGACTGAAATCACCCGGCGCCAATATAGGCGCGACGGGTTGTATGACCAGGTCATTTGACGGATGCGGAATGGGGGCTCATCGCACCGCTCCTGCCCGGAACGATCCCCGTGCGATCCTTGCCAATCTTTGACAAGAATCAGTTGGGCCGTGCCCTCGAGCAATCAATATAAACCTATATTCCCCGAAGAGACGCCAAATTTCAATCTCAGACTGATCCGGCTGGGCGCTTTTGGCAAGCCAAGACGCCGCCCGCGCCCCAAGGACGGGGGCCGGGTGAGGCCAGCGCCGCGCCCGATTCGTCGCGATGAAGCCGGCGCGGATAGAGTTCGCGCCGGCTGAAACCATGGACGTCAAAAAGCGGCTTGGCGGGCATGGGGAAAAAATCCGGACGGCCGCCAACCGTTCAGCGGATCACGGTCGCGGGTTTCGCCACGGCGTGATGGACCAAGAGGGTCTTCGCGTCTTTTGTTGCCTTGGTTATGGTCTTCACAGCGTGATGGCGGGACAGAAGACGAGCTTCATGCAGCTTCCTGATCTGGCGGAGATGCGCCAGATGCAGGCGGTGCTTGCGCAACGCAGCCGCGCTGACGAAGTGTTTGGTCGTTTGAACCTGCTGGGTCTTGATCGTTTGATCCGCGGCGGGTGTCGCCGCTTGGGCGAACGAGCCGCCCGCGACGGCAAGGCCAAGGGCGAGGGCGAGAATTTTGAGGCGTCCGGTCATTGTTGGCTCCTAAGGTGAGAACCGCTCGGTTGAGCGTGAAATGACCTTAGGATTCGCCGTCTGAATGGATGCGGAAGCGCGCGTTCACCCATCCTTCATCGCCGGAATCCTCTTCCAGGCGCCGTAGCGCCAGGGCAAGTACCACCGCGCCTTCGGCGGCACGTCTTGCATAATCGGATCGTAGCCGGCCGTGCCCCAGGGGTGGCAGCGGCAGATCCGCGCCAAGCCCATCCACCCGCCGGCCCAGACGCCATGGCGGTGGATGGCTTCGTCCGTATAGTCCGAACAACTCGGCACATGGCGGCACTGACGGCCGGCCAGCGCGGAAAACGTCAGTTGATAAAAGCGAATCGCGACATGCGCCGCCTGCCGGCCCGTGCGGTTCATGAGCTATGCGCCCTCGCATTGGTGAATTGTGTTGCCCTTATACACTGGTTCGTAAGGGGGAATGCTGCCATCATGCCTTATGATTCTGAAATTCAAAGGATGATCCGTGCGCTTTTCCTCCGTGTCAAGGCTGGCTGCGAGCCTAAGTGCCGTATTCCTGGCTGTTCCAGCTTTCGCAGCCGATCTGCCGTCGAGCACGATCACGCCGGCTTTCACCGCTCCGCCTGAATTCACCGTGATTATAGGGGTTGGCCCCGAAGTCACGCCGAGCTTCCCCGGCGCGAAAAGCTTCATTGTTCTGCCCAGCGTTCACGTTGCCTATCTCAGGCCGGGCGAGCACGACTTTTTCTACTCGCCTGACGATTCGTTCGATATCGCCATCCTCAATACTGGCATCTTCCGCGCCGGTCCGGCTGGCAATTTCGTCAACCGGCGGGGTCTGTCGGGCGGCAACGGGCAGTTTAACGGGCTTCCCAACGTCGATGATTCCGTTGAATTGGGCGGTTTCGCCGAAATCTGGCCGTTGCAAGGTCATCTGCGCATCCGGGGCGAGATCCTCAAGGCGGTGTCGGGTTACGACGGGCTGGTGGGAACGATCGGCGCCGATTTGATCGGACGGTTCGGCCCCTTCCAGCTTGCGGCAGGCCCGCGCGTCAAGTTCGGCGATCAACGCTTTGCCGACAGCTATTTCACGATCACGCCGGCCGCCGCGGCCATCAACGGCCTCGTTACGCCCTATCAAGCCACTGGCGGTTTGACATCGGCAGGCCTCTTTGCATCGGCCCGTTACGACGTCACGCAGAATATCGCGGCGACGGTGTTCGGCGGTTGGGACTACCTGGAAAGCAGTGTCGGGGCGAGCCCTGTCGCGACGGTGCTCGGCAACCGGAATCAATTCACCGGCGGCGTCACGCTCTCCTATGCCTTCGGATTCAAGGGCTTCGGGGTGTTCGGCTACTGAGTGTGTCCCACAAAAGTTGTAGACTTTTGTGATCGAGGACATGCTTTAATTTCTTACGAAGAGCGCGATTGGCCTGACGAATTTCCAAGCCCCGCGGATTCCGCGGGGCTTTTTCGTGGCCGCAAGGGTGCTCTATCGTCCGGCCGGAAGCGAAAACGGGGTTGGATCGAGCGGGATTTGGCCGGCTTCGCCGGGCAGGGCGCGAAACAGCGAGGGATTGGGACTGTCCCATTTGGGAAAGGCGGGCGCGCCGCTGCCGAGATCGCCGGGCGCGCCGCCATAGCCAGCCTGGAACCAGAGCGTATCGCTGCGCGACATCTGCCCCGCGGCCGCGATTTCAAACCAGGCGCAGAAGATCCTTGCGGTTTGCGCCGGCAGCGGGGCCATGGCCGTGACGCCGTTCATGACCAGCGGGCTCAAGACGCTCCCGGCCTCCATCAGCATGCGGGGGGTGAAGTCCGCGCATCCTTTCGGTTCGTCGCTTGGCAGCTCGGCGGCCATGCCACGCCCGGCCGCGCAGAACGCAGCCAAGGCCAAGAGCAAGAGGGTCGAGCCTGGTCGTGAGCGGTGGCTGAACATGTCCGTAGAATGATCTATTTTCTTAAAAAATTTAACCCGTGAAATTTGGCGCGATGGTTTTCGCTGTCTCCGCGATCGTTTTCTCATGGGCATAAGTGCTTGAAAAAGAGAAAATCGAGGATTGCCCCGGCTGGCCCGGGCCGCTTGGCCCTTGCCTTCACCCATTCGCTGAGGCATACGTCATCCTGCGGGAGGCGGCGTCCTATATAGGCCGTTTTCTGGCTCTACGGAGACGTGGCCGAGAGGCTGAAGGCGGCGGTTTGCTAAACCGTTATAGGGTTGTAAAGCCCTATCGAGGGTTCGAATCCCTCCGTCTCCGCCAGTTATCTAAGCTAACGCATTGTTTTTATTAAAGATTTAGGCTGTGACTTCAGGCGAGCACCACATTTTGCCCCACAAACTTATTAGGATTGGATAGGTACATCAGAGACGATGTAGGACAGCCGGGGTTATTTTCTGTGCTCGTCACAAAGTGATTCACCGGCGAGCCATTTCATCGGTTGTTCCGGCCAGCTACTCGGATGACGTGCAATTGAGCGGCTATCGTTTCGGTTTGAAATTCTTCAGCAGATAACCTGCCAGTCCCCTTTGTTGCACATAATCACATATTGATCGCCAGTGATGACCATATGGAATTTGCGGCGCTTAACTTCGGCTTGCAAGGCTTTCTCAGATGCATATAGAGCGACTGAGGATATCTTTCGGCGCACAATCCCGCCGTTTCTAGCGGCCTTAGCTGAAAAGACCTGGCTGATCCACTCTTTTGCGGTCACTTTTGATTTCTTTGCCATTAGGATACCCTTTTGGAAATTGTCCACAATTTCAGCTATGCTTACTTCAGAGCATGAAACAAGTGAGTGCCTTCAGGCTCCAATGACGTGAAATGGCCCACAAACGCTGTCGATGCTCATGTGCCTGTTGGGAAATGCGGCGGCGGCGGTCTCCCAGGGTTGAAGGCGTTCAACACCCCTTCCGTTTCTGCGTCGAGAGCCGGATTATCGGGCAACGACGCAAGGTTGTCTGCAAGCAAGACGCGAGATAGTGCTCTGGCTGACGTTGAACCGTCGGGCAAGATCGGCTTGCGTGACCTTACCATTTACAAGGGCAGCGGCGGCCTCTTGGCGTTGATGAGGGGTCAAAGACGTTGGTCTGCCCATGTGCTGACCTCGTGCCATTGCACGGATCCGCCCATCTCCGGTTCGAACTCGAATCAACTCGCGTTCAAACTCGGCTAGTCCACCTAGAACCGTCAGCATCAAACGTCCATGAGGAGTGGTGGTATCTGCCCAATGGTCACTGATGGACCGGAAGGCTGCGCCCTGCTTGGCGAGAGCATCGAGGATGTTCAGGAGATCACGAGTTGAACGAGCCAATCGATCAAGGCGGCTAACGATCAGGACATCGCCCGAGCCGATTGTCTTCATCAATTTTGCGAGTTGGGCACGATCTTCTTTTGCCCCGCTAACTTTCTCGCTGAATACCTTCTCACAGCCAGCTGCCTTGAGAGCCTCAAGCTGGCTATCGAGGGTTTGGCCGTCTGTCGAAACACGTGCATAGCCGAAAATTGTCATGCAATACTTGTAACACGAAACCGTACTTTTGCAAGTAACTTTTGCATAAACGAAGCCATTGATTTCGTTAGCGCCCGATCTTCATGCGGAAGTTATAATTTTTGCATACTACCAGCCCTGCTTCCCGATTTCCTCTGACGGGAAATCGATCAACTGCGCCTGCCCCGTATCCCGTATAAAGCTTCGGCATGTCGCCTTCGTGATCCTTCCTAATGATAAGCATCGAGCACAAACTACCACCTGAAGGGGCATCCTCGAATCAGGTGTCAATCAGCGTTGAATAGTTTCCAGGTAACAGCGTCCAAAAGTTTCCAGTTAGTCAGCCGAGTTTCGGCTGTTTTTTGCGCTGTTTGAATCGGAAGGAATCGTTTCCGGTTTCCAGG
>JBEKFQ010000033.1:0-36201 GCA_050013235.1 Beijerinckiaceae bacterium | reverse complement strand
GATCTGCTTGAGGCGTTCGCCGTCGCGGGCGTTCAGTAGGATGCTGACTGTCTGGGCCATGGCTCCAGACTCGCACGCCTCCACGACTTTGTGAATCCTATGTCTGGCTCAATGCACTAGCGCGCGGGCTCTCCGGCTTCGCGCTGCGCGCCGGCCAAGCGCGGGTCGGCGTCGAACAGCCAAGAGACGAGTTTGGAAATCGCGATAAAGTCCTGCCCGCGCCGGCTAATGCGATAACGGCCGCCGGTGTCCTCGACATTACCGATATCCGTTTGTTCGCGCAGACGCCGGCCGATCTGCTGGTAATCGCCGATATAGACCTTGACGAAGAGACGGCTCATGTCTTCGGTGGAATAGCTTTCATCTGGATTGGCGGCCATTTCGCCGAGCATGAAAATGCTCACGGAGCGATCGACCGTCACGGGCCCTACGACGAGAAAGCAGATGTTGAACGACAGCGAGAGAACCGCCGCGCAAAAGGCGTCGCGGCCGTTCAACTCGTGGCGTCCCCAACATTTGATCAGCGCGGCGAGAAGCGCGAACAGAATGACGAATGTCACGCCCGCGAGCACCAGACCGCGAAAAAACAGCGCGCCGATGCTTTTGAGCAAGCCGGCTTTGAACAAGGCGGCGAACGTGACGAATCCCGTGAAAATGCCAAAAGTATAAAGCCCAGCGAGAGCTGCTAGCGCGAGGGCCAGGGCGGCGAAACGGGATGTCGGTGTCATGGTGCGCGCCCGGCCATTTGGTTGGGGAGGGCTGCGACGGGGATGAGCCGCACGCCGCTGGATTCGTAATCCGGCTTGGCTTGCCAGACCCAGGATGAGGGTTGGCTCCAAACGGGATCGTCAGAGCTCACGACAAGTTCGTCGATATGGTTTTTCGTCGCGCGGTTCTTAACGTCCTCGGCGGAGAGCTGGTCCTCGAAAATGGGCGCAAGTTCGCTCAGCCGCCCGGAGACCAAGTCGAAATCCGCGCCGAAGAGACTTCCGAACCTGTCGGAAACGGCGACTGGATTGCGGCTATAGAGGCCGAAGGCGGTGGCGCGCGTCGAGATGCTGGGCTCGTGCGGATTGTGCTGCAGGACCGCCTGCGGCGGCAGATGGGTGTTGGCCCAGGCGTAGGCGAGGCGTAGCGCGTGCTGGGTGCCGGCATTGCCGCCAAACACTTGCACGGAGTGCGGGAGCACTGGCAAGAAAGCGTAATAAGCGCGTAGACCAATCAACGCGTAGAGAGAGGTCGCATAGCCGGCGCTCAGGAGCGCCTTCATGGCGAGTGGAATTGGTTTTGGCCGGAATCGTTCCAGCCAGGCGGCGGTCCACATCAAGCCCGCCGTCATGGGAAACAGCATGACCCGCCAGCCGAGATCGTTGTTGAAAATGATCGACCGCAAAAACGATCCGATGACGAGGCCCGCGAAGGCACATGTCGTGATCGCACGCGCGAGTTCGTTATGCGGCAGGGCTTGTCCGCGCGTGTCGCGCCAATAGAGCCAGGCGCCGGCAAAGAGGACGCCGAATCCCAAGAAATAGTTCAGCGGCAGGCATATGAACCGGGCCACGTTCTGCATGATGCCGGGTCCGAATAGGCCGTCGGCGGGCCTAAAGCTGTGGACCGTGAGGGTGACAGGTATGCCGCCGCTCCGGCCCACGCTCAAATCGTGGATTTGCGGTGCCGCGAGAACGAGAGCGATAAGACCGATGACGGCAAGCGCCACCACTGCGCGCCAGCGCCGTTCGGCGACGAGAAGAGCGAACCAGAAGGCGGCGCCGGCCACCGCCGCGAATGTAACCCAGATCGACAATCCCAACGCCGAGGCGAAAGCCATTGCGGCCAAAATGGCAGCGGAGGCGCTTCGCCGGAGATTTGCCCCGAAACAATCGGCGGCCGCCATGAAGCCGAAGAGAATGGCGATCAGCGCCGTCGTATGATGGGGAACCCAGATCACGGATTCGAACCATCCGGTGATTTGCTCGCTCCAAGAGGCGGGGTCGGCCACCCACTTTCCCTTCCAGAGGCCGATGATCAGAACGGGCAGGACGTCGAGCCCCGAGGCCGCGAGAATCAGCAGGACCAGGTTCGACCGGCGGCCGGAATCCGCTTGGGGGAGATAGCCGCCGCGTTCGAGAACCAGCCGCATCGCGGCGAACAGGCCAATACCGGTCCAGAACGTCAAGCCCCCGGTGGCCGCCTTGGCATCGGCCAACCCGCCGCAAAGCCGCTGCGAAAGAGCGGCGATCGTGTAGAAGAAGTAATAATAGCTGACGCGTTCGGGACGCAGGAAAAAGGGATCGAGCGGCGGCGTGCCGGTATCGTGGATGGCCTGCACGGTTGCCGCATGTTTCACCGTGTCGAAGCTCGTGAACGGCTGATAGAGGATCGAGCCGGTGTCGAAGTCGATCCATTCGAACATCACGATGGCGAACCAAACCGCCGTGAGCGCGATGGCCGCGCGTGAGGGCGCGACGCGCCAATGTGTCTTGAAGGCCAGCAGGATGGCAAGGGCCGCGAGCCCCAGGTTGAAGGCGAGGGCGCTGTCGAGGCTTGTGAAGCGCGTCGCCATACTGTCGAGCAGGGGCAACAAGGCCGAGCCCGTGACAAGTCCGGTGAGCAGTTTTTCCGAGGTGGGCGCCTGCCGGAAGCCAAGCGCGTCGAAACAAAACGCGAGGCACATTCCAGGCAACAACAGAATCAGGCCATAGGATAGGACCGAAAGAGTAAAACCGCCTGCATCGACGAGAGTGAAATTCATCACGCGCCGGCCTTCCTCATTTTCGGTTTCCTCCCGGAGCTAGGGACGGCTCGACCCCCGCCGCGCGCGATTCTACATCTCGAGCGTTAACGTTTCCGGATGTTTTGCGCTCTGCGAAAGGCGGCGCATAAGTCCGGTTTGATGGTCTCGCATAAGCGGGATAGCTTTGGCTGGACCGTGAGGAGAAGCGAGCGTGACGCAGGATCGGCGGCCGGACGAGTCTGACGCGCCGCGCGAGGGGCGCGATCTCTTCATCCGGGCCGGCACGCCGGCGTTCCGGCGCATGAGCTTGGCTCTGGCGGCGGCTGGTTTCTCGACTTACGCCTTGTTGTATTGCGTCCAACCGCTCTTGCCGGTTTTTTCCCGGGATCTCCATGTTGCGCCCAGCGTGTCGAGCCTCTCGCTCTCGGTCACCACGGCGACGTTGGCGGTTTCCATGTTGGTGGCGGGCCGTCTCTCCGATGTGCGCGGCCGCAAGCCCTTGATGGCGGTTTCGCTATTCGCGGCCGGTATTTTGACTGTTTTGTCGGCCTTCGCGCCCAGTTGGACGCTGCTTTTGATCGTCAGGGCTCTGACAGGCGTGGCCATGGCAGGGGTTCCGGCTGTCGCCATGGCCTATCTCGCGGAGGAAATTCACCCCCGAGATCTCGGCGCCGCGATGGGGCTCTATATCGCGGGCAATGCTTATGGCGGCATGTCGGGGCGGGTTCTCTCGGGCGTGATCGCCGATGCGACCGGCTCCTGGCGGATGGTGCTGGGCGCGCTTGGTCTCATGGGAATCGCGGCGGCGGTGCTCTTTGCCGTCCTCTTGCCGCCGTCGCGCCGCTTTACGGCGGAGGCCGGCCTTTCTCCTGGCCATCTCGTCCGAGCTTTCGCGGTCCACTTTCGCGACCCCGGCCTGATCCAGCTTTTTCTCGTCCCCTTCTTGCTGATGGGGGCCTTTATCGCGACTTATAATTATTTGAGTTACCGGCTGATCGAGCCGCCGTTCAACCTGTCGCAATCGCTGTCGGGCGCGATTTTTCTCGTTTATTTACTGGGCGGCCCGGCGTCGGCCTGGTTTGGACGGCTGGGCGGGCGCCATGGGCGCGGCCGGTGGATGGGTCTCGCCATGGCCCTGATGCTCGCGGGTTTGGCTTTGACGGCCTCGGCCAACATCGTGGTCACCATATCGGGTATTGCCGCGTTCACGTGCGGGTTTTTTGGCGCGCATTCGATTGCCAGCGGCTGGGTTGGCCACCGGGCACAGGTGGCTCGTGCCCAAGCGGCCTCGATCTATCTCTTTGCTTATTACGTGGGCTCGAGCCTGTTCGGCTCGCTTGGCGGGCTATTCTGGTCGCGCTTCGGTTGGCCCGGCATCATGGCCCTCGTCGCCGTCCTGGTCTTGGCGGCGATGGGTTTGGCTTACAGCCTCGAGATCCGCGAAAAGCGCGAAATACGAATGGCGGATTAGCCTTTTAGCGGAGGTCACCGTGCCCGGACAGCGCGTCGCGCGGGAGCCTCCTGCCGCCCGGCGGATTGGCTTCTATCCTCGCCGAGTTGAAACCGGCTCATGAGAAGATCGAGTTCGGCGGTCTCGTGGACCATTTCTTGGCTGATGGAGGCTGCCTCCTGGACCATCCCGGCATTTTGCTGAGTGACCTGATCCATATGAGTCACGGCCGTATTGATCTCTTTCAGTCCCGTGGCTTGCTCCAGCGCCGAAGCCGTGATCTCCGCGACGACCTCGCTGATGTCGGTAATGCCTGCGATGATTTTATGAAGGGCTTCGCCAGTGAGACCGACCAGTTGAACGCCGCGATTGACATGGGCAGCGGATTCCGAAATCAGCGTTTTGATTTCCTTGGCAGCCTCGGCCGATCTTTGCGCGAGCGCACGCACCTCGGAGGCGACCACCGCAAAGCCGCGTCCGGCATCGCCGGCACGTGCGGCCTCGACGCCGGCATTGAGCGCCAAAAGATTTGTCTGGAATGCTATTTCGTCGATCACGCCAATAATTTGGTTGATTTTATTGGATGATCGCGCGACGCCGCTCATCGTATCGACCGCATCGCGGACGACCTGACCGGACTGTTCGGCATTGGCTTTTGTGGCCGCCACAACTTCGCGCGCGTGAGTGGCGCCATCGGCCGTGCGCCTTACGGTGGTCATGATTTGACTTAAGGCGGCTGCCGTTTCTTCAAGACTTGCCGCTTGTTGTTCGGTGCGCCGCGAGAGGTCGCCGGCCGTTTTCGCGATATTTTCGGTTCCCTGACGGATCGTCGAGCCAGCCGCGACGGTTTGGGACAGCACGCTTTGAAGTTGCTCGACGGCTGCGTTGAAATTTTCGCGCAATTGATCAATCGCGCCGGGCAGCTTTTTCTCGATTTTGTAGGTTAGATCGCCGTTGGAAAGTGCGGACAGCGCGGTGCCCAAGCTGGAGCAAGCTCCCGTAAGTTGTTCGGCGATTTGTCGGGCCTGCTCCTCCCGTTCTTTTTGCAGTGTCGCTTTTGCTTCTTGCTCGGCGGTCGTGTCCCGCAGGGTTTCGATCACGGCGATCAACTGGCCGTTCGCGTCTAAAATGGCGGAGGCGTCGATGATCAGGTACCGGCTTCGCGATAGCATTGGCATATTGCACCAATTCTCAGCCCTGCGCGCCGTCTTTTGACCTTCGTCCAACTGGACGGCGTAAAGGTTTTTGCTTTTCGCTTCGGCTACCATGTCGGCGAAGAACAGGTCCGCCAGGCAGGGACGCGCGTGCTCGTAAAAAGCGCGCCAATGATCTCGAGTATTCAGGAGTTGCGAGGCGGGGACGCCGGTTAGCTCTTCTGCCGCTTTGTTCCAGAGCACGACGCGCCTATTCTTATCGAGGACAAATGCCGGGACCACCATGGTCTCAAGTATTTGAGCCTCGTCGGGTAGGCCGCTGTTTTTGTTCTGTCTTCCCCAGGAGAAGCGCATTGGCAGACGATCCCTTGCTCTCTTATTATCAAGGATTTATTTAAATCATTAAGTGCCTTGTTGTTTAAAAAACGGTTAAGTTTATAGTGGGAAATATTAATACGCTTATGTACAAAGGTACAATAGCAGTGAGATTGGCATTCGTAATTATGCACGTTAAAATCGCATATCAATAATGTGTTCTGCTGTCTGGTGAAACGTATTCCTTTTGGAAAGTGGTTCTCCGGCTGACACCCGGGAGTTTGTCTACGGCAAAGTTTCCGTGGGGGATCACGGGTTGGCGAGGGATCTGAATGTTCTTATTCATCCTGAAAGCGCGGGATCGAAGGACGATCTTGGTGGAGATGTCGGGCCACGTAAGCAAGGCCCAAGCCCACCGGCTTGCTTGACTCCGCGCCGCGCTGATGCGAACTCGCGCTCCCATGAACTCACTTTTTCTCATTTGGCCTCGATCATGAGAGCTTTCATTTTTCCTGGACAGGGCTCGCAGTCCATTGGCATGGGCAAGGCTCTTGCCGGTCAGTTCGCCTCCGCCCGCGCGGTGTTCGACGAGGTCGATCACGCGCTCGGTCAAAATCTATCGGCTCTCATGTTCGAGGGCGCGGAGAGCGAACTCACGCTGACGGCCAATGCGCAGCCGGCCCTGATGGCGGTGAGCCTTGCCGCCGTCGCTGTCTTGAAGGCCGAGGCTGGGCTCGATCTCAAGCGCGATGCCGCTTTTGTCGCGGGGCACTCCTTGGGGGAATATTCCGCTCTGGCCGCTGCCGGATCGCTCAGCTTGGCGGCTGCCGCGCGGCTCCTGCGGTTGCGCGGCCAAGCCATGCAGGCGGCGGTTCCCGTTGGTGCCGGCGCCATGGCGGCCTTCATCGGGATCGAGATCGAGGCCGCGCGCGAGATCGCGGCCGAGGCGGAAGCCTCGGGGGCGGGGGTCTGCCAAGTCGCCAACGACAATGGCGGCGGCCAAGTGGTTGTCTCCGGGGCGGCGGCGGCCGTTGCTCGGGCGATCGAAATCGCCAAGGCGCGCGGCGTGAAGCGGGCCATTCCCCTGCCGGTTTCCGCGCCGTTCCATTGCTCCTTGATGCAGCCTGCCGCCGAGGCGATGGCGGACGCGCTGGCTAATTTCGAAATCAAGGCGCCCGAGGTGCCGCTGGTCGCCAATGTGCTCGCGGCGCCCGTGAGCGATCCGGCTGAAATCCGGGACCTGCTCGTACGCCAGGTGACGGCGACCGTGCGTTGGCGCGAGAGCATGAGCTATATGGCGGGGCAGGGCGTGACGCTCTTCGTCGAATGCGGCGCGGGCAAGGTTCTCTCGGGCCTCGTCAAGCGGATCGCGGAGAATGCCACGGGACTGCCTGTCGGCACGCCCGGCGATATCGACCTTTATAAAACGCGGTGCGCGGTTTAAACGCGCCGCAGGAGACTTTTGACCATGTTCGATCTTACGGGAAAAACCGCTCTTGTTACGGGCGCCAGCGGAGGGATTGGCCGCGCCATCGCGGAAGCCTTGCATGCGCAAGGCGCGTCCGTGGTCCTATCGGGCCGGCGGCGGGAGCAGCTCGATGCGCTGGTGGCGGAACTCGGCAGCCGGGCCTTTGCCGTGCCCTGCGATCTCGCCGATAGCGCGGCCGTGGAGGGGCTGGTGCCCGCGGCGGAGGCGGCGGCTGGTGCTCCCATCGATATTCTCGTGAACAATGGCGGCGTGACCCGCGACAATCTCTTCATGCGAATGAAGGACGAGGAGTGGGACAACGTCATCGCGGTCAATCTGACGAGCGGCTTCCGGCTCGCCCGGGCCTGCCTCAAGGGGATGATGCGCCGGCGTTACGGCCGCATCATTTCGATCACGTCGATCGTGGGAACCACGGGCAATGCGGGGCAGGCCAATTACGCCGCCTCGAAAGCCGGGACCACCGGGATGATCAAAAGTATCGCCGGCGAGGCCGCGACCCGGAACGTGACTGCCAATTGCGTCGCGCCGGGCTTTATCGAGACGCCCATGACCGATGTGCTGAACGAAAAGCAAAAAACAGCGATCCTCGCCGCCGTCCCCATGCAAAGGCTCGGGCAGGGCACCGATATTGCCGCTGCGGTTGTATATCTCGCCAGTGCGGAGGCGGCCTACGTCACCGGGCAAACACTCCACGTAAATGGTGGAATGGCAATGATATAAACAAGTTAGGTGATTTCACAGCCCGCGTTCATGGTGCTCGCCATGTCCGAATAAGTGTGGTAGTGACGCCAACTTGGATTGCCGGGTCAGTTTACGAAAACCCGTGAAAATGGAAAGTCGAGGCTCGACGGCGGCTTTTCCGGTCTCTAGTGAAGATGTCGCCAATTTGGAGTCTGCGAATACCGAGAAGGCACTGGGGTCTTGGCACCAGTGGCATGCAGTCTCCCAAGACCCTTAAGGATGAGGATTAAAAACGATGAGCGAAGTCGCCGAGCGCGTGAAGAAAATTGTGATCGAACATCTCGGCGTTGATGCCGACAAGGTTGTCGATGGTGCTAATTTCATCGAAGATCTTGGGGCCGATTCGCTCGACACTGTCGAGCTCGTGATGGCTTTCGAGGAAGAGTTTGGGGTCGAAATCCCCGATGACGCCGCCGAGACGATCCTGACGGTCGGTGATGCCGTCAAGTTCCTGGAAAAGGCGACGGCGGCGTCCTGAGGCTTGTTGGACGGCTCCACATCCTTTCGGATTTGGTGGAGGTGTCCTGGCCCGAAGTCTTGCCTGGATTGCTGTCTGGCGGTCCCGGCAGGAGACCGGCGCCGAGGCCGGATCGCTTGGTTTTTTTCCGGGGTGCCAGCTTCCGTGACCGCATTGATTCCGTGCTGAAACATGCGGGAGATGCGGCTTCGGGTTGTGGCTAACTTCGGCGTAGTGCGGCACCGGCACGCCCGGCTAGAGGATTTCCCAAGAAAGTTGCAGACTTTTTTGATCGAGGAAATGCTCTAACGTCTTTAAAAAGAGCGGTTTCTTATTACTTAGGTGGTCCCACCCAAGTGGTAAGCACTCCAGCTGAACAGCGAGCGTTGTTTGCCGCCCCGGCGGTTCTACCGGGGTGAACGGTGCTCGAGAGCCTTTTCCACTTGAGTGGACACACCCAGGTGATAAGAAGAAATCGCTCTGTCTTTTAAGAGGTTGAATGTGCTCCATAAGAGCCGGTCCGGCTTTCCTGGAGCATGCTCTTAGGTATCTTGGACGTTCTCTCGTGAAAGTCGCGGCGCTACCGTAGATTTTCCGGGTGGTGTAACTTCCATTAATTCATCAAGGTCGCGTATGCGAAGGGTTGTCGTTACAGGTCTTGGGTTGGTCACGCCTCTCGCCTCCGGTGTCGAGGCGACGTGGGCACGTTTGCTCGCCGGCGAAAGCGGGGCTGGTCCTATTCGTGGGTTTCAGTCTGACGATCTCGGCTGCCAGGTCGCGATGCAAGTGCCTCGTGGCGATGGCACCGAGGGGACTTTCAATCCAGACCTCTGGATGGAGCCCAAAGACCAGCGCAAGGTCGACGATTTCATTCTGTTTGGGGTTTCGGCCGCGACGCAGGCTCTAGCCGACGCCAATTGGAAGCCCGAAACCTACAAAGACCAGATCGAGACCGGCGTTGTGATGGGCGCGGGCATCGGGGGGCTCGGCGGGATTTACGAGCAATCGATCATCCTCGAGGAGAAGGGGCCGCGCCGCGTCTCTCCGTTCTTCGTCACGGGCCGGATCATCAATTTGGTGAGCGGCTATGTTTCCATTCAGCATCAACTGAGGGGGCCAAACCTCGCCGTGGTGACGGCTTGCTCCTCGGGAACCCATTCCATTGGCGATGCCGCCCGGTTGATCGCCTTGGGGGATGCCGAGGTCATGGTGGCGGGCGGCGCCGAATCGACCGTGAACCGGCTGGGGATCGCGGGTTTCACCGCATGCCGCGCGCTTTCGACAGCATTCAACGACCGGCCTCAAGAGGCTTCCCGCCCGTTCGACCGGGATCGCGATGGATTTGTCATGGGCGAAGGCGCTGGTGCCATGGTCCTCGAGGAATATGAGCACGCCAAGGCGCGTGGCGCGAAAATCTACGCGGAAGTCGTCGGTTATGGCATGTCGGGCGATGCCTATCACATCACCGCGCCGATGGAGAGCGGCGACGGCGCGTTCCGCGCGATGGAAGCGGCCATCAAGCGCGCTGGGATCACGGCCGCGGATATCGATTATATCAATGCTCACGGCACTTCGACTCCACTTGGCGACGAGATCGAGCTGAACACGGTTCAGCGCTTGATCGGCGAGGGGAAGAGCAATGTGTCGATGTCCTCGACCAAATCGGCGGTTGGGCATTTGCTCGGTGCCGCGGGGGCCGTCGAGGCGATCTTTTGTGTGCTGGCGCTGCGGGATCAGATCGTTCCCCCGACGCTCAATCTCCACAATCCTCCCGATTTCACGCGGATCGATCTCGTCCCGCTCGAGGCCCGCAAACGGAACGTCGACTATGTCATGTCGAATTCCTTCGGGTTCGGCGGCACCAATGCGTGCCTGATCTTTACGCATCCGCGCTAGAGCATGTCCCGAAAAAGTTGCAGACTTTTTCGATTGAGGACATGCTCTACTTCTTCGTTTGTATTGGAGCATGTCCCGAAAAAGTTGCAGACTTTTTCGATTGAGGACATGCTCTACTTCTTCGTTTGTATTGGAGCATGTCCCGAAAAAGTTGCAGACTTTTTCGATCGAGGACATGTTTTCACTTCTTAAGAAGAAAGCGATTTCCTGTCGCTTGGGTGGGGCCATCCAAGCGGAACGCGCTCTAGGGCTCTGTCTTTTCGCCTTATTAGCGCTTCGGCGCTATGTGATAAAAGTCCAGCGGCTTTGCGCTTCCCCCCGCTTTCGCCATAATGGCGGTTACTGTTGAACTGGTTCGTGGTCCCGGTGTGAGAGGATGCGTAACGCGCATGAACGCTTTGCTTCCCCCCGCCGGTCAAGAGAGCATGCCGGCTGACCCGGACCGCTCCTCAACAGATCGATATTCGCTTGGCCGTAGAATGACACCACAAAGTCCCAACGAAGCTCTTCAACCGGAAGCCGCCCCGCCGCCGCCGCCGTTGCCGCCGCGCGCAAAGCGCAGGCGTCTGTCGGCGCTGAGCGGATTCTTGTCGTTTGTGCTGATCGCGGCGATTGGCGCCATGGTTGGCGTCGTCTTGGGCGAAGCGCGCCTCCGCGAGCCGGGACCGCTGGCGGCGGATAAGGTCGTTTTTATCCAGAAGGGCTCTTCCGAGGACATTGTCGATAAGCTCGCGGAAGAGGGGGTTATCGATAGCCCCATCGTTTTCCAAGTCGCCTTGGCCCTCAAGAATTTGCGCGGCGACAAAGAGCGGTTGAAGGCTGGTGAATATCTCTTCAAGCGCCAGGCGAGCGTCGACGATGTGCTGGCCACGCTGGTCGCGGGCAAACAGATCCTTCATGCGATCACGGTTCCCGAAGGGCTGACCAGTCAGCAGGTCGTCCAGCGTCTGCATGACAGCGATGTCTTGACCGGTGACATCCGCGACGCGCCGAAGGAAGGCTCGATTCTGCCGGAAACCTATAAAGTCGCGCGGGGCACCACGCGCTCGGAATTGCTTCTCAAGATGAAGGACGATCAGCGCCGGACCGTCGATCAGATCTGGGCGCGGCGCGCGCCCGATCTTCCCCTCCGTTCGCCCTACGAACTCGTGACGCTTGCTTCCATCGTCGAGAAGGAAACCGGCAAAGCCGACGAGCGTTCGCGCGTCGCGGGCGTTTTCATCAACCGTTTGAAAAAGCGGATGAGGCTGCAATCCGATCCGACCATCGTTTATGGCCTGGTTGGCGGGCAGGGCACTTTGGGCCACTCGATTTCCCGCGCCGAGCTGGATAAGCCGACGCCTTATAATACCTATACGATCGACGGTCTGCCGCCGGGGCCGATCGACAATCCCGGCCGCGCCGCGCTCGAGGCGGTCGCCAATCCCTCGCGCACGGCGGATCTCTATTTCGTCGCCGATGGAACGGGGGGACATGCGTTCGCCGAAACCATCGAGCAGCATGCCAAAAATGTCCAACGCTGGCGCCAGTTGGAACATGACGCCAAGGAGAAGACGACAAACGATATCGACAAGGTCGAGCCCTCCGCCTTTCCCCTGGTTCCGCCCAAGTCCAATCAGCGCACGGATGCTTCGGGGAGTGTTTTTGGCGGCCTGCCATCGCGTTCCGACGTGACCGAACCTAAAATGCATGTGCTCTCTTTCCTCGATCCGGCCGCGCCCGTCACCCTGAAGGCCTTCGCGTCCATGGATTTGGGCAGCGTGCGCCAAAAGCCGGCGGCCAAGGGCAAATCATCCGCCCCTATCGTGCTCGGGCCAGGCTTCGATCCGGATGGCCTCTCGATCAAGGGCGCCCGGCCGGCGGCTGTCTTGGATGGGCCGGTGAACTCCGTCAGCGACGATCCCGCCCCCAGCGCTCCTGGATCGCCAGGTGACGCCGCAAAATCCGCGGTGGCCGGCGATACGACCGGGACCGAAACGCAAAATGGCCCGGCCAAGCAGCCGCCCGAGCACCCGAAGATCTACGACGTGTCCGAGGGCACGGCCATCGATCCTCTGCGCGCAAAGAACTACGATTTGAATTCGGCGAAGACTGTTCCTGTGCTTGGGACAACCGGCCCCTAAGCTCCCGTTCCATGCCGGTCCGCCGCTGTCTCCGACCTGAAGTATCGAGCACCCATGATCAATAGCATGACCGGCTTCGCCTCGGCCGCCGGCACAACGCCAAACGGGCGTTGGTCTTGGGAGATCAAGACCGTCAATGCCAAGGGTCTCGACGTGCGATTGCGCGTGCCGCCGGGTTTCGACGCGGTGGAAATCGAGGCGCGGCGGATGATTGGCGCGCGCTTGGCGCGCGGCACATGTCACGCCACGCTGAGCATCGTCCGCGAGGCTCCGGCGACGCAGGTGCGGGTCAATATGACGGTCTTGCGGGCTTTGATGCGCGAGCTCGATGGAATCACGGTGCCCCCCACCATCCGCTCGGCCTCGCTCGATGGGATCTTGTCGCTACGCGGGGTCATCGAGACGTTGGACGCGCTACCGGACGAGGGGGTGCTCGAGGCCTTGCGCAGCGAATCACTTGTTGGCCTCGACGGCGCCTTGACGGCCTTGAGCACGATGCGGGCCGGCGAGGGAAAAGCGCTTCTCCCTATTCTCCAGGAGCGGCTCGACGCGATCGCGCGCTTGACGGAGACCGCCGACAAAGCCCCGCAGCGTCAGGCCGCCGCCGTGCGGGAGAAACTGGCGCAAAGCATTGCCGCTTTGACCGAGCGCTTTCAGCTCGACCCCGATCGTCTGCATCAAGAGGCGCTGATTCTGGCCGCCAAAGCGGATGTGCGGGAGGAGCTGGACCGGCTGGCCGCCCACACCGGCGCGGCGCGCGAGCTGTTGGCAGCAGCCGGCGCGGTGGGCCGGCGCCTCGATTTCCTGGCGCAAGAACTCGCGCGCGAGGCCAATACGTTTTGCGCTAAGGCGAATGATGCGGCTTTAACTGCGATAGGGCTTGAACTTCGCGTCGAGATCGAGCAGTTCCGGGAGCAGGTTCAGAATATCGAGTGAGCGCCATGACCGTCGAGGATAAGCACCCCCCTAAGCGGCTATTGGCTGACGAGGTGCCGGGAAACACCATGCGCCGGGGGTTCATCCTCATTTTGTCATCGCCCTCGGGCGCCGGCAAGACGACGCTGACGCGCATGCTGTTGCAACGTCACGAGTTGGACCTCAACCTCTCGATCTCGGTCACGACCCGGGCGCGCCGGAGCAGCGAGGTCGACGGCATCCATTACCGCTTCATCAAACAGAAGCAGTTCGAGGCCTTGCGCGACGCCGGCGAACTCTTGGAATGGGCCGAAGTTCACGGCAATTTCTATGGCACCCCGCGCGAGCCGGTCGAACAGATCCTCGCCCTGGGACGCGACGTTCTGTTCGATATCGATTATCAGGGCACGCAGCAGGTGAAGGCCAAAACCGGCATTGATGCCGTGACGATCTTCATCTTGCCGCCGTCCATGGCCGAATTGCAGGCGCGTCTCGAGCGGCGCGCGGAAGATCCGCCGGAAATCATCGCCCGCCGTCTCGCCGAGGCCCGCAATGAAATCCAGCGCTGGACCCAATATGATTATGTCCTGATCAACGACGATATCCAGGACACATTTGCCGCGCTGCTTGCGATCATCGAAGCCGAGCGCCGCCGCGCCACCCGCTCCAAAGAGGCCATCGGCCGGTTCGTGGATCAATTGTTGGCGTAGGGCATGTCCCACAAAAGTTGCAGGCTTTTGTGATCGAGGACATGCTCTATCTTCTTGTAAAGAGGACGAGTTCTTATTGCGTGGGTGGCCCACCCAGGTGGAATGTACTCCTGGGACGATCCCTTCCCCTACTGATTCGCCTCCGCGTGAATCTCGAGGCGGCTGAGGATGGCGGAGGGGTTCCCGAGCAGGCTGATGTCGGTGACGCCGAGGCCATCCTTGGCGGTGACGCTGATATGGAGGTTTTTCGGCGCGGCGATGAATTTCGCCACGGCCGCGCCGACGGTCTTGAGGGCGGGATCGTTGCCTGCCGCTTCCGGGAGTTGGACGGCGAAGAAGTCTTCTTCCGTGCTGCGTTCCTCCGCGACACTTTTGCCGTTCTGATTTGCCTTCAACACGAGGGCTTTGTCGAACAGACCGGTGTTTTCGACCCGCAGATCGATATGTTTCAGCAGCACGGCCAAAGCCGAGGCCTTGGCAATCGACGGATTGCTCGAAAAAATTCCCTTGTTCACATTGACGAGATCGATCGCCAAGGTGAGCGATCCGAGGCCGATGCCGTTGACGTTGAATCGTTTCACCGTGAGCGTCTCGGCGCCCTGATCGAATTTCGAGGCGACCGCGGCGGAAATGTTCAAGCTTTTATAGCCCATCGCGAGCAGTTCCTTGGCGGCGGCTTTGTCGCCGCCCGGAAGATCGAAGGTGAGCTGATCGAGCGTGACGGTCCCCTGGACCGGCTGTTGGCCGGGGAGCGAGTCGCTCGTCGAGCCGATATGGGCAATATTGAATTTCACCTCGGAGAGGGTGCCGTCCTCGCCAGGCGTGTTGATATCCACGACCAACCCATCGAGGTCCGCTTTGGCCGCGGACGGGAGATGATCCGTCGTGAGATCGCTGATGGATTCGCTATCCGCGGGCTTGTCGAGCGCCGGGACGTAAAGATTGACGAGATCGAGCGTGGCCATGGACGCCTTGACGCGTGCGGCGTCCAAGAGAAAGTCGTGGATCGCGAGGGTGCCGAATCTGCGGTTCTTGTATCCATCGAATGCGATCTTGCCGATGCTGGCCTTGACGGGGCCGTTCTCGTCCGTGGTGGCGACCGTGACTTTTTCGATGGCGAACGAGCTGGCCTCGTAGGAGGATAAAATATCTTCGGCGACGGCTTTCGAGCGCTCGGCTTTCGCCTCGTCGTCGTCCGGCGCATCGTTTTTTTCCGCCTTTTGCAGCGCCTTGAAATCGGTCTTCAAGGGCCTGGCCTCGAGGCCCTTCTCCGTGATCGCGGCAATGGTCACCACGTTGTGGTTCGCGCCGTTGGTGAGCGAAATATCGTGGATGGTCAGCGCGTCCGCGAGGGGCGTGAGCGGTTCGGCATCGTCGAGGCGCTGGCTGTTGAGCAAGTGGTCCAGCAAAGCCAGGTCGAGCCCCGAAGCCTCGATCGCTCCCGTTTTGACGGCGCCGGCGGCCTTGACGCCAAGGCCCGACACCGTGAGGCCTGCCGTGCTCGCCGTGCCGATCCGCCCATTCGCGACATTGCCGAGCTGAAGCTGCGCGATCTCGCCATGGACGTTCCCATCAGCAGTCTTTTTGTCGCTGGTGATCCCCGAGATGGTGATGGACGTTGCGTTGATTTTCTTGAGCCGGGTTCCCAAAGTTTCCGGGTTTTTAGGGTCGAACAGGGTGGTAAGATCGCTATTGCTCAGGCTGGTGCCGGTCAGATCGATCTTCTTGACGAGATAAGTATTGGCCTCTGTCGTGATGGTCACATCGGAGGCCGAGGCCGTGCCGGTGCCACCGGGCGCTTGGGGCTGGTCCGCGATTTGGAGGACGCTCCCTTGTCGCGCTTTTGCGTCCAAGGACAGCGTGAGGAGGCGCGCATAGACATGCACCGAGCCGTTGGTCAGGCTCACATCGTGGAGCGTCACGCGGCCATGGGCTGCATCGGTGTCGATTGCGCCGAACTCGAGAGCGCCGGGGGCTCCCATGAGCCGCGCGAGGGCGGTCTGTCCGGTCAAGGCGGCGGTACCCTGGTTCAGGGTGACGCCGCTTGCGAGGGCCAAGCCAAGGGCGGCCGCGATCCCGAGAGTTTTCCGTGCCATTCACAATCCCCGGCTTCCGCCAACGGATCAGTCCGCGGCGGGATGATCTTAGTCACAAACAAACGGCGATTCACGCAAGACCGCGACGCTTGGAAAATGCTGCAGTGCTTGGAAAATAAGACGCGCGACATATAAATCGCATTTTGCGGACTATGCTCCCGCCTAAATCGCGAAGCTCGTTCCACAGCCGCAGGACGCCGTTGCCTGGGGATTGTGGATTTTGAAGGCGCTGCCCATCAGATCGCTGACATAATCGATATGCGAGCCCTTGAGATATTCGAACGAAACTTGATCGATCAGCACGGTCGCGCCTTCGGCTTCCAGCACGATGTCATCGGCCTCGCGCTTGGTCGTGATGTCGTAGGTATATTGAAAGCCCGAACAGCCTCCGCCATCGACGCCGACCCGCAGCGCCGCGCCGGGGGCCTCGTCCTTCAGGATTTCCGCGACGCGCCGGGCCGCGGAGGCGGTCAGGACGACAGGGGTCTCGGTCAGGGTCTCGGTCATGTCGCTGCTTCCTGTTGGCGGGGTTTGGCACTCGAGATGCAAAATCCGTGGCGGGCCGTATTTCGTAAGGTTCCCGGCGCTATTTTAGCCGCGCCGGTTTCAAAATGCCGGCAAACTTCGAAAAGTTCGCTCCGGGAGGCGTAACTTCGCCTGAACCGCGTAAAAGACTTGCGCCCTTGCTCTGTTAGAAGATACGAGCGCGATGTCGCATTCGCAACAGGTGAGCGCTTTCCGCCGGACGGGAAAGCCGGCCGGATGGGCCGGAACGGAGATCGGATGTCCGCCTCAGCAAGGCCCCGCGCCCCCTATGCCGCGAGCCCGGAGACGAGCCAGGGCCGCTTGCTGCCGGAGCCGTCCTCCCCCACGCGGTCGGAATTCCAGCGCGACCGCGACCGGATCATCCATTCGACCGCCTTTCGCAGGCTCGCGCACAAGACCCAGGTTTTCGTGCCGCACGAAGGCGACCATTACCGGACTCGCCTCACCCATTCGATCGAAGTCGGCCAGCTTGCCCGCGCTTTGTCGCGCTCGCTGGGCCTCGACGAAGACCTCGCCGAGGCCATTGCCCTCGCCCATGATCTCGGCCACACGCCATTCGGCCATACCGGCGAGGATATGCTGGACGAGCTGATGGCGGACCATGGCGGGTTCGACCATAATGCGCAGACGCTGCGAATCGTTACGAAGCTCGAGCGCCGCTATGCGATGTTCGACGGGCTCAACCTGACATTCGAGACCATCGAGGGGTTGGCCAAGCATAATGGGCCTCTACTGCGGGCCGATGGCACGCCGTTGGACGCCGGCGCCAAGGCAATCCCCGGCGTGTTCCTGGAACTGGATGCGCAACGCTCGCTTGGGCTTGCGCGTTTTGCCTCCGCCGAGGCGCAAAGCGCGGCGCTGGCCGACGACATCGCCTATAATGCCCACGATATCGACGATGGGCTTCGCGCGGGAATTTTGGCTCTGGAGGATTGCCGGGCCGTCCCGTTCATCGGGGCCTTGCTGGACGAAGTGGACCGGAGCTATCCCAAGCTCGATCAGAGCCGGCGGATCCATGAATTGACCCGCCGTCTGATCACGCGGTTCGTCGAGGATGCGATTGCCGAGAGCACCCGCCGCCTCGAGGGCCTTGGCTCGCTCGACGCCGTGCGCGATCAAGCCCATGCCGTCATCGCCTTTTCGCCGGCGATGTTGGAGGCGGAGGCGCAGATCAAGGCGTTTCTTTTCGCCAAAATGTACCGCCAGCGCGACATGATGCGGGTCCGCGAGGGCGCGGCATCGGTGGTGGCGGGCCTGTTTCGATATTTTATCGCCAAGCCGGAGGCGATGCCGCCGGAATGGCTGGCCGCCACGCTGGCAGTCTCCGGCAGCGACGCGGCGGACCGCCGGGCGCGGCTCGTCTGCGACTATATCGCCGGCATGACCGACCGTTATGCACTGGCCGAGCACCGCCGCTATTTTGACGCTACGCCCGAATTGCGTTACGGCGCACGCCCATAGGGCGCTTTCCACCAGGGTGAAATCACCCAGGTGATAAGAAATCGCTCTTCATTATAAGAAGTTAGAACATTTCCTCGATCACAAAAGTCTGCAGCTTTTGTGGGAAATGCTCTAGGCTTTCGCGCACCTCGTACAAATGGCCATCTCCGCATGAATATTTTCGCGATTTTCCATGAGCGCGCCGCCGCCATCCTGTCCCGCATCGCCGGCGAGGGCCGGCTGCCGGAAGGGCTCGATTTCACGCGATTTGTCGTCGAGCCGCCGCGCGATCTCGCGCATGGGGATCTCGCGATCAACGCGGCCATGGTCTATGCCAAGGAGGCCAAGGCGTCGTTTGGCAATCCGCGCCAGCTCGCGGCCGAGATCGCCTTCGCTCTGGCCGCGGACGCCGATGTCGCCCAGGCCGAGGTCGCGGGACCTGGTTTTATCAATGTGACGCTCAAGCCCGAGGTCTATGCGCGCTTGCTTCAAGCGATTCTCGTCGAGGGCAGGGCGTTTGGCCGGGGCACTGCCGATCCGTCGCCCGTGAATGTGGAATATGTTTCCGCCAATCCGACCGGGCCGATGCATGTCGGCCATGGGCGTGGCGCCGTCTTCGGGGATGCCTTGGCAAGCCTGCTCGCCTTTTCCGGCCGTGCCGTCACCAAGGAATATTACATCAACGACGCCGGCGCGCAGGTCGACGTGCTCGCGCGCTCCGCTTATTTGCGCTACCGCGGAGCGTTGGGCGAGAGCGTGGGTGCGATCCCCGAGGGTCTCTATCCCGGTGATTATCTCATACCGGCCGGTGTCGCCCTCGCCCGGCAGTTTGGCCCTACGCTGCGTGAGCTGCCGGAAAGCGAATGGCTGCCCAAAATTCGCCCAGTGGTCATCGATGCCATGATGGCGATGATCCGCGACGATCTCGCCGCGCTGAACATCGTGCACGACGTGTTTTTCTCGGAGTGGTCGCTGGTTTTGGGCGGGCAGGGCGACGTGGTCGCCGCCGCCATCGCCGATTTGCGGGCCAAGGGCCTCGTCTACGAAGGCCGCCTGCCGCCGCCGAAGGGCCAGATCCCGGAAGACTGGGAAGATCGGGAACAGACCTTGTTCCGGTCAAGCGGTTTCGGCGACGATGTCGACCGGCCGCTTCTGAAATCGGACGGATCCTACACCTATTTCGCCTCTGATATCGCGTACCACAAGACCAAGATCGACCGGGGGTTCCGCGATCTGATCGATGTCTGGGGCGCCGATCATGGTGGCTACGTCAAGCGGATGCAGGCGGCGGTCAAGGCTCTGTCCGGCGGCCAGGCGGTTCTCGACGTCAAGCTCTGCCAGCTCGTCAAGCTGATGCGCGGCGGCGAGCCGGTGAAAATGTCCAAACGCTCCGGCGATTTCGTGACTCTGCGGGAGGTCGTCGACGAAGTCGGTTTCGATGCCGTGCGTTTCATGATGTTGTTTCGCAAGAATGACGCGCCGCTCGAATTCGATCTCGCCAAAGTTTTGGAGCAGTCCAAGGATAATCCGGTCTTTTACGTGCAATACGCCTATGCCCGGACCAAATCCGCGGAGCGGCAAGCGCTGGTGGCCTTTCCTGATCTTAATATGAGCAATGAAAGCTTGGCCAAAAGCGATTTCACCCTACTTGGCGATGAAGGTGAGGAGCATTTGATCAAGCAGATCGCGCAATTCCCGCGCGTTATCGAAGCAGCGGCTCATTCACATGAGCCGCATAGGCTTGCGTTCTACCTCCACGATCTTGCCTCAGTCTTCCATTCGCACTGGACTCGTGGTAAAGATCAGCCGCAATTACGCTTTGTTAATCTTGAAAGTAGAGAGTTAACCCGTGCGCGGCTCGCCATGGTTTCGGCCATTGGCGGCGTCATTGCCGCCGGACTCCATATTCTCGGAGTTTCGGCGCCCTTGGAAATGCGCTGACGGTGCAATTCACGCCGGCTTTATGCCCGTTTTGTGACTTGTGCCGTGTTTGTGCCTCGACTTGGCCGTTTTGATCTGTGATCTTACGGCGGGGTGAGGGGGATTACGCGTTGACAAGCGATGGGGGGAACCCCTCGCGGCACGAGGTTACAGAGTATGAACGAGCCCGTGACGAAATCACGTCCGCAGATCGATGTCGAAGAATTCGAACGCTATCTGCGTGAGACCACGAAAGCGCCGCTGTCCCAAGAGGACGATCCGCTGGCCGAATTGGCCCGGCTCGTGAGCAATAGCCGCGACCCTTACGATGAAGTTTTTTTGCGCGGAGGCGAGGGCGCTTCGGGCCACGATTCTCCAGACTCGCGCCGCCCGGCCATCGATTTCGCCGCGATCGAAGCGGGCTTGCGCGGTTCCCTGCCGGGTCATGAGGCGGAACAAGCCCATGCGGCAGGACTCTATCCGCAAGGGGCTTACACGGACGGGAACCAGGGTTATTACGATCCGCGGGGCGCCGCTTCGTCCGATGAACAGCAGAATTGGGGACAATCCGCTCCGGCCACGCCGTCCTATCCCGCGCAACGCTCGCGCCGTCCGGTCTATGCGATGGCCGCCGTTATCCTTATCGGTGTCGCCGGCATTGGTATCGCTTTCGCCTACAAGGGGAATAATAGCGGCCCGCGCGAGGTCGCCATGATCAAGGCCGCCCCGGGCCCCGCGAAGATTCAGCCCCCGGCGGATGCTCCGGCCGATCAACCGGCCCGTGATGGGTCGGTCGTCGATAATGCGCAGCAGCCGGCTCCGACTAAGACGGTGACGCGCGAAGAGCAGCCCGTGGATTTGGCGCAGAACGTTCAAAACGCGCCGCGCGATACGTCCAATGGAATTACCCCGATCTATAATTTTGGCATGTCCGGCGCGAATGCCGAGGGTGCTCCCCCGGCTGCCGGCGTTCCCGGCTCTCCACCGGGCGCGAGCGCGGCCGGGTCGAGCGATACGCATGGGGCCGCCGGCGATATGCAGCCGATCCGGGTGAAGACGCGGTCCTATCGTCCCGATGGAACGCCGATCCCGGGCGATCATATTCCCACGGCCGCGATCGATAATGCGGCGGCGCCGCCAGCCAAGCCCAATACGGCCGCTGTCGCGAAAGCCTCCACGCCTAAGGCGCAGACCCCGGCAAAAACCACCACACGGGCGGCGCCCGCCGCCAAGCCTGTGGTCGCGGCCAAGCCTGTCGCACCCAAGCCTATCGTGACCGCCGCGCGCGAACCGGACGCGCCGACGGATTTGACCCCCGCGACCGCGCGTCCCGCCCCCAAGCCTGTCAAACCCGCGAAGCCGGTGAAGATCGCCGATGCGGCGGAAGATGCCGCGGCGCCCCGGCCGGCTGCCGTCGCCACGCAAGCCGGCAGCGGTGGATTCACGGTGCAACTTGCCGCGCCGGGCTCCGAGGCCGAAGCCAAGCAGACATCCGCGCGTCTCGAACAAAAATTCGTCAGCGAATTGGATGGCCACCATTTGGCGACGTATAAAGCGGTGAGCAATGGCAAGACGGTTTACCGCGTTCGCGCCGGCGGCATGACGCGCGAGGAAGCGGCCGGTCTCTGCGACAAGTTGAAGGCGAGCGGCGGTTCCTGCTTCATCGCCAAGAACTGACACCAGCTCTGACGGGTAAGCCATGGTACGCGCCTTTGTCTGCGGATGCCTTGGCACTGCGTTGAGCGCTAGAGAGCGCGCCTTCCTGAGGGAGGCCGCTCCTCTCGGCGTCATCCTCTTTAAGCGAAATATCGGGACACCGGACGAAGTCCTTGCCCTGACGTCTGAAATCCGTTCGATTTTAGGGCGGGATGACGCCTTTGTCCTTGTCGATCAAGAAGGCGGGCGCGTGCAGCGCTTGAGCGCTCCGCATTGGCGGCGCTATCCTCCGGCCGCTCGTTTTGCCGCATCCGCTCCCGGTCTCGACGAGCGGATCGCGATGGTCCAGTTGGCCGCGCGGCTCATGGCGGCGGATTTGCGCGCCGTGGGGATCGATGTGGATTGCCTGCCGGTGCTCGACGTGCCGGCCAAGGGCAGCCACGATGTGATCGGCGACCGCGCCTATAGCCGGGACCCGGAAGAGGTTGCCCAGCTTGGCCGTGCCGCAGCCGAGGGACTGCTCGACGGCGGTGTTTTGCCGATCATGAAACATATTCCCGGCCATGGCCGGGCGGGGGCCGACAGCCATCTCGATCTGCCCGTCGTGGACGCGCCTCTGGAACAGCTCGTCACGGGCGATTTTCTGCCGTTTCACCGCAATGCGAGCCTGCCTGCGGCCATGACCGCGCATGTCGTCTATACCGCGCTCGACCCGGACCATCCCGCCACCATCTCGCCCATCGTCATTTCCGATATTGTGCGGGGCGCGATCGGCTTCGACGGGCTATTGTTCAGCGACGATCTCTCGATGAAGGCTTTGCCCGGTACGTTTTCCGGGAAGGCCGAGGCGCTTTTTGCGGCGGGCGTCGATATCGCGCTGCATTGCAATGGCGATCAGGCCGAGGCGGAAGCCGTGGCCTCGGCCTCGCCGCTGCTCCAGGGCGAGGCTTTGGCGCGGGTGGAGCGGGCGCTCGCGGCCCGCCGGAGGCCGGTTCTGGACTTCGATCCTGTGGACGCCGCGCTTCGCCTTCAACGCGTGCTTGCGGCCCAGGCTTGATTGGTTAAGGATTCATTTCGTCTCCCCGCTGGTGCGTGGATGGAGTGAGTGAATGGCTGGTGAGCCGGTTTTCGAGGCCGAAGCCGCGGCGGATGCAGCGGACAGCGAGCGTTTCTTCGTCGATGTCGATGGGTTCGAAGGACCGCTCGACTTGTTGCTGGAGCTTGCCCGCCGCCAGAAGGTCGATCTCCATCGCGTTTCCATCCTCGATCTCGCAAATCAGTATCTCGCCTTTGTCGATCAGGCTCGCAAAGTGCGCTTGGAGCTTGCCGCCGATTATCTCGTGATGGCGGCTTGGCTGGCTTATCTCAAGTCGCGTCTTCTCCTGCCCCGCGCCGCCAAGGACGACGAGCCTGAAGCGGGCGATCTCGCCGCGGCCCTTGCCGCGCGGCTGCAGCGGCTGGAAGTCATCCGGCTGGCCGCCCAGGCCTTGGCGGCACGGCCCCGGCTCGGGCACGATTTCACGACGCGCGGTTGCCCCGACGAGACCATTTTGGAGGGCGGGCCGCCGCTTTGGGAGGCCAGCATCTACGATCTCATCTCGGCCTATGCCAAGCAGCGGCAAAAGCGGGCCTTGACCGAAGTCAGGTTGAAAAAGCGGCTCGTCTGGTCGCTTATCGATGCCCGCGAGGCGATCCAGCGCCTGGCCGGCGTTGCCTTGGATTGGATGGTCTTGGACGATTATCTCCTTGCTTATTGCGTCGCGCCCGACATGCGCCGCACCGTGAAAGCCTCGGCCTTTTGCGCGACGCTGGAGATGGTGCGCGAAGGGCATTTGTCGTTGCGCCAGGATGAGGCTTTCGCGCCGCTCTGGGTCAAGAGCCGCGATGCCGGCTACCGGCAGGCCGGGCGTCATGGCGCGATGGGGACGGGCTGATGGCTGAAATCGCGCGCCTTTTTCCCGATGTCGAACAGAAGCGCGGCGATGCCGAGGCCAAGGCTCTGGCCGAGGCCGTGCGGATCGCCGAGGCCTTGCTGTTCTCGGCAACCGAACCCATGCCCGAGGCCGAGATCGCCAAGCGCCTGCCGGACCCGGCGAGCGCCGGGGCGGTGCTGGCCAAGTTGCGGGAGGATTATGCCCATCGCGGCGTCGTGCTCGTGCGGGTGGGCTCGAAATGGATTTTCAGGACGGCGAGCGATCTCGGCTGGCTGCTCTCGCCCGCCGGGCGCGAGGTCAAGAAGCTGTCCCGCGCGGCGCTCGAAACCTTGGCGATCATCGCCTATCACCAGCCGGCCACCCGTGCCGAGATCGAGGATATCCGCGGCGTCGCCATCTCCAAGGGCACGCTGGATGTGTTGATGGAGACCGGCTGGGTCAAGCTGCGCGGACGCCGCCGCTCGCCCGGCCGTCCCATCACATATGGCACGACCGACGGATTCCTCCTGCATTTCGGCCTGGAATCCATTACCGATCTGCCCGGCCTCGAGGAACTGCGCGGCGCCGGCCTGTTCGATGGCCGCTTGCCCCCCAGTTTCAGCGTCCCTCAACCCCACGACGGCGCCTTGCAAGAGGATGAGGATCCGCTGGACGCGGAGGAGGCCGGGGAGGAGACGGACGAGGATCTCTATGCGCCCGAGGATGGCGAGGAAGACGGGCCGGATCTGGTGATCGACGATCCCGATTCGCTGGACCGGGACCCGTTTGCGTGAAAGGGAATGATTCCTTCGCCCGCTCGCGGGAGAAGGTGTCGCGGCGTAGCCGTGACGGATGAGGGCGGTTCAGCCTCTGTTAGGTTTACCGGCAAGAAACAATGACAGGGCCGCGCTCACCGGGGCCCTCATCCGATCCTTGCTGGCGCAAGGACCACCTTCTCCCACGAGTGGGAGAAGGAGACGCCCGCTGGTTTACGGAGACCCAGGGATCCTCCATGTCCGCCAAACCGGCCGTTGGGATCCTCCTCCCCAAATTTTCTCCCACCGCCCTGAACAAATTTTTCAGCGACAGTCTCCTGAAAACCTGAGAGAAAGCGCAACTTTCCCGCTCTTATCCTGGACGAGGTTTTGTCATGAACGCTGCTGCGCTAAATCCGGCCGCCAAATTAGATGTCGTGCGCCCTTCCGGCGATGGCGGCTTGATCATCGATGGCAAGATCGCCTCGGAGCAGGTCTTGGCCGAAGTGGCGGAGCGCACCAAGGTTCTGGCCGCGCGCGGCACGGTCCCCGGCCTCGCCGTCATTCTCGTGGGCGAAAACCCGGCGAGCCAGGTCTATGTGGGGGCCAAGGGCAAGGCGGCGAAGTCTTGCGGGTTTCACTCGGTCCAGCATGATTTGGCGGCGACCACCACCGAGGCCGAGCTTCTCGCGTTGATCGCGAGCCTCAATGCCGATCCCGCGATCCACGGGATTCTGGTGCAGTTGCCGCTGCCGGAGGGCATTGATTCCACCAAGGTTCTCGAAGCCGTCTCGCCGGCGAAGGATGTCGATGGCTTTCATCCCGTCAACGTCGGCCTGCTTGGCGTCGGCGATATCTCCCGCGCGCTCGTGCCCTGCACGCCGGCGGGCAGCCTCGTGCTGATCGAAAAGACCGCCGCGGCGTTGGGCGTCAAGCTCGACGGCATGGAGGCGGTCGTCGTCGGCCGCTCCAACATCGTGGGCAAGCCGATGGTGCAGTTGCTGCTCTCGAAGAACATGACGGTGACGATCGCGCATTCCCGCACCAAGGATTTGCCCGGCACCGTGCGCCGCGCCGATCTCGTGGTCGCCGCTGTCGGGCGCCCTGAAATGATCAAGGGCGATTGGATCAAGCCCGGCGCGATCGTGATCGATGTCGGCATCAACCGCGTGCCCGGCGAGGGTTTGAATGCGCAGGGTAAGCCGAAGACCAAGCTCGTCGGTGACGTCGATTACGCCGGCTGCATCAAAAATGCCGCCGCCATCACCCCCGTTCCCGGCGGCGTCGGCCCGATGACGATCGCGATGCTGATGTCCAACACACTACGCTCGGCGGAACGCGCGGCCGGATAAGTTTGGCTTAGAGCATGTCCCGAAAAAGTTGCAGACTTTTTCGATCGAGGACATGCTCTAACTGCATAATAAAAAAGCGAATTCTCTTCGCTTTGGTGGTTCCACCAAAGCGGAAAGCGCTCTAGGATGAAAGATCGAAAACAGCGCTGTCCGTCGTGGACAGCGCTGTTTTGCAATGCGATAAACCTTCAGAGGCGTTCTGGAGGCATTCCCTTGAAATCAGTGTGTCTCGCTCTTTTCATCTTGAGCCTGACTGTCCGCGCCGAGGCCGCCGAGTTTCCATTGGCGCTCGACGGGGGAAAGCCCGCCGCCTCGATCACGCTACCCGATGATTGGAAGCCGAGGGACGGTGCCCATGGCGTCGAAGGGACATCGCCAGATGGCCTGTTGTTCCTCGTCGCCAAGATCATCAAGCCGGATGAACAAGCCGCCGCCAATTATAACGACGAGACCACGGCGTATTTCGAAGAGCAGGGCGTGGCTTTTTCCGCTGTGAAAGAAGACGCCGATCCCAAGACCACGGATACCGACACGAAGATCAACGGGCTCGATACATTCGTCTCGCGGCTCGACGAGGCCACGGCCTTCAAGGGCGCCCCCACGGTGGTGACCTATTACGCCATTCCCCTCGGTGAGACGCAGACCCTCAATATCGTCACCAGGGGGCCGTCCGGCGATCAAAAGCTACCCGCGATTGTCGCGACGGTGAAGGCGCTTCCCTGATCGCGGATTTAGAGCGCGTTCCGCTTTGGTGGAGTCACCAAGGCGACAGGAACTCGCTCTTTTACTAAGGAGTTAGGGCATGTCCTCGATCGAAAAAGTCCGCAACTTTTTCTGGACATGCCCTAGCGCGCCGGCACTGTCCCGAAATCCGGCGAAACGTCGGGCTGATCGAACGTGCCCTTGATGTCGAAGGCGAGCCAGGGCGGCGGGGCGTCTGGATCGACGGCGGTCGTGGGCGCCGCGGCGGTCATGCGGAGATCCAATGCGCGGGAGTCGAGAGCGGCCTTACCCTCGACCTTGAGGTTGGCATCCGGACCTTGCAAGAGTCCGTCGTCGATGGAGACATCTCCGCCCGATATATTGACCCCGAGCGACAAGGCCGTGAACGGTGTCCGGCCGTTGCGCAACGCGGACAGCACGGTATCGGGGCGTTTGCGCGCGATTTCACGCAATCCATGGCCGATATCGACGTCGGATAATTCGCCGTTGGCGGCACGGGCTTTGACCCAGCCATGGAGACCGGTGATCAACTCCCGCACGTTCGCGCCATTGGTTTCCAAATTGCCGGAGGCCGAAAGCGTGCCGCTCGCGCGTTGACGGCCCAAGACATCCCAGCTCAGCGCCGATACGTCGGCCTCGCCCAGCGAACCCGTGGCGCGAAGGCTGACACCGGACTCCGAGAGACCAATCGAGGCCCGGCCCTTGATCGTGCCGCCATAGGCCTTGCCCGCCACCAATGCGACTTCGGTTCGATTGTCGCGTGTGATCACCGCCAGGGCTGCGTCGTCGATTGCCACGGGGGGTGCGCGAAGATGGGTCGCGGAAATGCGCAGGTCGAGGTCCAAACGGTCTTGTCGATCGAAGTTCAGCCGTTTCGCCGTCCAATGCCGGCTGGAATCGAGCAATTGGGGCATGCTGTCCAAAAAGGGAGCGAGCGACAATTGTTCCGTCGCCAGCGTGCCCGACAGCGACGGGGTTTCTCGGCTGTCTTGGTAAGCCAGTGTGCCTTCGTAATCGTTGCCGTCGAGGTGCAAACTCAGGTTTTGCAGATCGATCGCGCCGCCGCCGATCACGGCATCGCTGGCGAGCGTGAGATTGGCGAAAGGGGCGGGGAGGGGCATTTTGTAACCGCCTAGCGCCATTATGGCGGGCAGCGAGGGGGCATCGGCCGAAAGCCGGCCGCGAAATCGCAAAACCGGGGTGCTTTCGAGCGCGCCATTGGCGGAGAGGTTGAGCGAGGGCGACTGGATGCGCAGGGCCAGCGGAGACCGGTCGCCGCGCATTAGGCTGGAGGGAAGCCCGATCCAAGCCGCGACTTCGGCCGTGTCGCCTTGAAATTCGACGGTTCCCGTCAGCGCGGCCGGGGCATTGAGATTGCGCCAATCCACGGTGACATTGATATGCGAAACGGTGATCCGGCGTGCCGCCGCCCGGCTCCCGATCATGGCGCTGCCATCGCTCAGATTGACGATGCCGAGGCGTTGATCCGGCCCGGCGGGCAGGCCGGGCGCGGCGTGAAGGGCCTGGCCAATCGTGCTATCGGGAGGGATTGGCCCGCCATCGAGATCGATGCCGAGCCGGGGATGAATCAGCGTCGCTCTGCTGATCTCGAGCCGCCCTGCCAAGAGCGGAAAAAACCGCACCTCGCCCATGAACGCATCGGCATCGATGGTGAGGCTGCCCGAGGGATCGGCCAAATGCAGGCCGGCCATCGAAAGGTGCGGCTGGGGAAACAGGCCAAACCGCGCGGGACTCTTGGCTTCGAGCACGAGACCGGTGGTTGCCCGGATTTGGCTGGCCATCTCGCGTTCCAACGCGGCGGGCTCGAACACATAAGGTGCGATGCCAAAGGCCGAGGCTGCGATCAATCCGCCAAAGCCCGCGAGCACGGCAGGCAGGAGCCAACGCGGGCGATTTGCAATTGCCGCGGCTTTGGCCTCGGCCCGGCCGGTCAATGGCATGCCCTCCCAGTCATGGCAGGATCCTCATTGCGCGGCGTCCTGCTCGGCGCTGAGCATCAGCCATTCGTCTTCCGCGACGCTCAAGGCTTTGGCCAAGTCGCCGCGTTGCTTGGCGAGCTGCGCCGCGCGGGTGGGCTGGCTGATGAACGCATCCCTGTCGGACAAAGCCTTGTCGATCCGCGCGATCAGGTCTTGAAACTGGGCAATCCGTTCTTCCACCGCCATCAGGCGCTTCTTGAGCGGGATGGCTGCTCGTGGCGGCGGCGCTTTTACCACCGGCGCGGAGGCAACGACGTCCAGTTGGGCTTTCTTGCGCGGCTTGCTGTCGGAGGTGCCGAGGATCAGCGCCTTGTAATCGTCCATGTCGCCGTCGAAGGGCTTCACCGTGCCATCGGCGACTTGCCACAGGCGGTCGGCGCAAGCATCCAGCAGATAGCGGTCGTGCGAGACCAGGATCACCGCGCCTTGATAGTCGTTGATCGCCTCGATCAAGGCGGCGCGGCTGTCGATGTCGAGATGGTTCGTGGGTTCGTCGAGGATGAGCAGATGCGGCCCGGTGAAGGTCGAGAGGCCCATCAACAGCCGCGCTTTTTCGCCGCCCGACAACATCGCGACCTTGGTATCGGCCTTCACATTGGCAAAACCGAGCTGGGCGCATTTGCCCCGGATTTGCGCCTCGCTCGCGCCTTTCATCAGGGGCTGCACGCATTGATAAGGGGTCGCGCCCTCGTCGAGATCGTCGACCTGATGCTGGGCGAAAAAGCCCACCTCCAATTTCGCCGAGCGCTTCACCGTGCCGTCGAGCGGCTGCAGCCGCCCCGCGATCAGCTTGGCGAAGGTCGATTTGCCATTGCCGTTCGAGCCGAGCAACCCGATGCGGTCATCGTCCGAAATGGTGAGGTTGAGGTTTTTGAGCACCGCCTTGCCATCGTAGCCGGTGCTCGCATGGTCCATCGAAATGATCGGCGGCTTGAGCGGCTTGGCGGGCGACGGCAGGTGAAACGGCAGCACGCCGCCATCCACCAGCGCCGTCACCGGCTCCATCCTCGCCAGCATTTTGATGCGCGACTGCGCCTGCGCGGCCTTGGTGGCCGAGGCGCGGAAGCGGTCGACGAACGCCTGCAAATGCTTGCGCTGCTCGTCCTGCTTCTTCTTGTGCTTGGCCTCGATAGCCTGCTGCTCGCGCCGCTGCTTCTCGAAGCTCGTGTAGTTGCCGGTCCAGAGCGTCAGCTTGGAATGGTTGAGATGCAGAATATGGTCGCAGACGGCGTCCAGCATGTCGCGGTCATGCGATATGACGAAGATGGTCGCGGGATAGCGCTGGAGATAATCGATCAGCCAGAGCGTGCCTTCGAGATCGAGATAATTGGTCGGTTCGTCGAGCAGCAGCAAATCCGGCTCGGAAAACAGCACCGCGGCCAGCGCCACGCGCATCCGCCAGCCGCCGGAAAAAGCGGATAGCGGCCGCGCCTGCGCGTCGAAATCGAAGCCGAGACCGGCGAGAATACGGGCGGCCCGCGCCGGCGCCGCATGGGCGTTCATGTCGACGAGACGGGCATGGATGTCGGCAATGCGCTGCGGGTCGGTGGCCGTTTCGGCTTCCTCCAGCAGCTTGGTGCGCTCGAGATCGGCGGCGAGCACGAAATCGATTAGCGAGCCCGGCCCGCCCGGCGCCTCCTGCTCGACACGGCCGAGCCGCATCTGCTTGGGCAGGGTGAGCGAGCCCGTATCGGGCGAAAGCTCATCCGCGATCATCTTGAAAAGAGTGGTTTTTCCGGTCCCGTTGCGTCCGACGAAGCCAATCCGCGCGCCTTCCGGCAGCGCGGCACTGGCGTGATCGAAAAGCACGCGCGGCCCGAGGCGGAGCGTTATGTCGTTGATGTGCAGCACATCCGTCTTTTGGCCCGAAGGGACCGGGAAGGCAAGGGCGGGATGCGGCGAAGTTTGCCGGGGCGGGGGATGCGCGGGATCTGCCGGGATCAACCCTCGTTACATCCTCGGGCGCGATGACGCGTGAAGATTAGCGCGCCTTCAAACCAGCTTCACCAGCTGTTTGCCGACGTTCTTGCCCTTGAGCAGGCCGATGAAAGCCTCCGGCGCCGCCGCTAGCCCTTCCGCGATGCTCTCGCGGAAATGCAGCTTGCCCGACGCGACCAGGGTGCCGAGTTCGCGCAAAGCTTGCGGCCAGATGTCGAGATGTTCGGAGACGATGAAGCCCTCGATTTTGAGGCGCTGGACGAGGACGCGGCGGAGGTCGAGGAAGGTCGATTCATTGTTGCTATAGCCGGAGATCAGGCCGCAGACGGCGATCCGGGCAAACGGGTTGAGACGTCTCACGACGGCCGCGGTCACGGCGCCGCCAACGTTTTCGAAATAGGCATCGAGGCCCTGGGGCGCGGCGGCTTGCAACGCGGCATCGAGATCGCCGGCCTTATAGTCGAGGCAAGCGTCGAAGCCGAGGGTCTGCGTGACGTAAGCGCATTTTTCCGCGCCGCCGGCGATGCCGATGACCCGCGCGCCCTTGGCCTTGGCGAGCTGGCCCACCACGCTACCCACCGCGCCGCTCGCCGCGCTGACCGCCAGCGTTTCGCCCGCTTTTACCTTGCAGATTTTCTCGAGGCCGTACCAAGCGGTGACGCCGGGCATGCCGACGGCGCCGAGATAAGCCGAGATGGGGATCGGCAAGTCCGGCAGCTTTTGCAGATCGCGGCCGTTGCCGACCGAGAATTCCTGCCAGCCGCCGAAGCCGGATACTTTGTCGCCAGCCTTGAAGCCAGGATTGCGCGATTCCACGACTTCGCCAACCGTGCCACCGAGCATGACCTTGTCGAGCGGTTGCGGCGCGGCATAGCTCTTGGCATCGCTCATGCGGCCCCGCATGTAGGGATCGAGCGAGAGATAGTGGTGGCGCACCAAAACCTCGCCATCCGCCAGCGGCGCCAAGGTTTCCGTTTCAAGCCGGAAGTTGGCGGGGGTGACTTCGCCCGTGGGGCGGGAAGCCAGAACGATCCGGGTGTTCGTGGTCATGATTCAGTCCCGTGCAGGAAGCTTGTTCCATTACATGAGCCTGCCGGGCGGAGTTGACCAGTCTGGATTTGGCCGGCGAAACGCTGGCAGATGCCGCTATATCGGCTCAAAAACTCTCATATGCCTGCTTTTTAGGGTTCGGACTTGCCGTTGGGTCCAGAAGGATGGCCCTTCCGGTTGACCTTGGTCGAGGTGAGGAACGCTTCGGTGAATTCATCGGAGGCCAGAAGGCCGAGCACTTTGCGTAATTTCTCTGCCTTACGCTGGCCAAAGGCGGCCTCGAACCGGGTTTGCGCGATGCGCCAGAGTTTTTCGGTTTCCGCCACCTTCGTCTCGCCCGCCGGAGTTAAATTGACGCGTTTGGCGCGACGGTCGCGAGCATCCGGTGTCAGAACGATATAGCCATCGCGCGCGAGGGGCTTGAGCGTGTGGCCTAGGGCGGAAAGATCCATCACCAGCTCGTCGGCTAGTTGCCTGATGGTCGGCGCGTTCAGTTGCTTGATGTGCGTGAGCAATCCGAACTGGGTGGCGCGCAGGCCACTCGGCTGCAAAACATCGTCGAAGAGCTGCCCGAGACGTCGCGTCGCCTTGCGCATCGCGTCATTGCTACAGGCCACCGGTAGGGGGACCGGCATTTTGCCCATCCGGGATCTCCTCGAAATTTGCGCCATGGCGAATAGCGCGGTCATCATTCGCGCCAAAGCTTAATTATAAAGGCATACCCTTTCAAATAAAGCCGCATATGCCAGTGACGGCATTCTTGGCGGATCCTCGTTCCCGCGCGGCGCGAGCGCAAAAAAAAGCGAGCGGCGCTGGCCACCCGCTTCGTATTTTTCGAGATCGATATCAGCCCTGAACCGAGCGGATGATCGTGGTCTGAGAGCGCATCGAGGTGATGACCTCATTAATCCGTGTTTCCGGCAGCGGCTGGTCCGACAGGCGGATTTTGTAGATGCCATCGGCATCCGGCCCATCTGACAAGGTCACGTGGTAGCTTTGCAGGAAAGTCGTGATATCGGCGGCCGTAACCGTGGGCAGGAAGGTCACGGTGATTATGCTACCCGCGGGGACTGCGCATCCGGCGACCGGCGCGGTGGCGTCCGTTGTCGCGACCACGGCTTCGGTGCCAACGGCAACCGGAATGACCGGCCCGCCGTAAATCGGGAAGTGATGGCGATGGTGCCAGACCCAGATCGGGGGATGGCGCGGGCCCCCGCCGCGTACGGGAAAGCCGCCGATTGGCCCGCGTGGGCCGCGGATGGAAAGCGCGGCGTGAGTCCGGCCGTGGAAGCCGCCGAAATTCGGATGGCGGCCGCCGCTGCGATGAATCGCAGCCGAAGCCGAGAGTGCGCTGGAGAGGATGGCCGCGCTGGCGACCGTGGCGATGAGAATGGAACGGGACATATGTGACATGATCGGAACCCCTGGAAACCGGGTCACCCATTGTGGCCCTACGATCTCTAGTCGCGGCGAGGCCGGAAAAGGTTCACGGGAAACTTCGAGGATGGGAAAATTCGTGGGGTTGCGTTTTTTACCGGTCCCGGACCGGCATCCTCCGGCGGCGCTCGCAGCCTGGAGGATGAGGGGCTTTCGATCGCGGGGCCATCGGCCCCAGCCGCCAATTTACCCGATAAAAAGGGCCTGGGCGGCGGCATTGATCACGGCGGCGATGCGGATGGCGGATTGCACGCCGGTTTTGGTGATGCCGGCCTTGGTGACTTCGTGGACATGGGCATCGACGCACATGCCGCAGCCATTGATGGCGGAAACGGCTAGCGAATAAAGTTCGAAATCGACTTTGGGAATTCCCGGCTTGCCGATCACATTCATGCGGAGCCGGGCCGGCAGCGTGGCATATTCCTTGTCCGAAACGAGATGGACGAAGCGATAGTAGATATTGTTCATCGCCATCAGGCTCGCCGCGGATTTGGCGGCTTCGCGTTCGGCCTCAGACAAAGTTTCCGCGAATTCCGCCTCGATCCCGGAAATCAACGTCGGGTTCTTGGCGGCATAAGCGGAAGCCAGCGCGATGCCCGCGATCTGATTCGCGCTTAGATCGGGCGCTCCTTCCACGGTCAGAACGGTGCCGAGATTCAACCGGATGTCCCGGGCGTAATCGGCGATTTTGTCTTTCAAGGCGTCGATGGTCATGAAGGTCCTGGTGGTGTTGGGAAAGAGCTTCCTTCTCCCGCTCGCGGAAGAAGGAAGTGCTCCGTGGTTGGCGATTACGCCGCGTTCAGCGTCTCTTCGCCCTTCTGCCAGTTGCACGGGCAGAGTTCGTCGGTTTGCAGGGCGTCGAGAACGCGGAGCGCCTCCTTGACGTTGCGGCCAACGTTGAGGTCGGTGACCATGGCGAAGCGGATGATGCCATCGGGATCGACGATATAGGTCGCGCGCTGCGCCACGCCTTCCACCGGATCCAGAATGTCGAGAGCGATGGTCAGCTCGCGCTTGATGTCGGCCAACATCGGGAAGGGCAGATCCCGCAGCTCGTCCTTATGCTGACGCCAGGCGAGATGGACGAATTCCGAATCCGTGCTCACGCCGAGAACCTGCGCGTCACGATCCTTAAACTCGCGGTTCAGCTTGCCGAATTCGGCGATTTCAGTCGGGCAAACGAAGGTGAAATCCTTCGGCCAGAAAAACACGACGAGCCATTTGCCCTTGTAAGTGTTGTCCTCGCCGAACGCCTTGATGTCCGTGAAGGCGGTCTTGAGGTCGGTCGAGACCGTCGCCTTGAGATTGAATGCGGGAAATTTTTGTCCAACGCCGAGCATGTCGATTCTCCTAATGGGATATGCCATCCGGGGGATGCTAGCTCTATCCCGCATCGCAGCATAATCTATTGTCCTTATAATAATAATAGGCGTAGGCTATCGTTATGAACCTTCGCGACCTCACTTATCTCGTCAACGTGGCCGAGCATCTGCACTTCGGAAAGGCCGCCGCGGCCTGCAACGTCAGCCAGCCGACTTTGTCCATGCAATTGAAGAAGCTGGAGGAGGAGGTCGGCATCCAGATCTTCGAGCGGACCAATAAGAGCGTCATGCTGACGGCGACCGGCAGCGAAATCGCGCTCCGGGCGCGCCGGGTTCTGCACGAGGTCGAGCAGATCCGTCAGATCGCCCGCGGCGCGTCCGATCCGCTGGCCGGCGATCTCCGGATCGGCGTCTTTCCGACGTTGGCGCCCTATCTCCTGCCGGCGCTGGTCCCCAAAATGAAGCAGGAGTTTCCTGGCCTCAACCTTTTGCTGGTGGAGGACAAGACCGCTGGCCTCCTGCGCCAGCTCGAAGAGGGAAGCCTGGATTGCGCGCTTCTCGCCATGCCGGTCTCCAGTTTCCATCTCAGCGGCGCGCCAGTGTTCCGCGAGGATTTCCTGTTCGCCGTTCCCGTGGATCACCCTTTGGCGAACCGTGCGTCGATTCACGTGTCGGAGCTCGAGAACCGGAGCCTGCTTTTGCTCGACGAGGGACACTGTCTGCGCGACCAAGCTCTCATGCTGTGCGCGGAGATCGGGGCCGGAGAAGCCATGAATTTTCGCGCGACGAGCCTTGAAACCTTGCGTCACATGGTCGCGGCGGGCAATGCCGTCACCTTGATTCCGCGCCTGGCGGTGCGCGAGGACGATGCCTTGGTGCGCTACATCCCCTTCGTCGATCCCGTGCCATCGCGTGTCATCGGGCTTTATTGGCGTAAAACCAGTGCGCGGGCGCCGCTGTATGCGATGCTGCGGGGTCATCCGGCCTTGTGGCCGAAATGATTTACGAAGCGGGCAGCTTCCCGCCCGGAAGTTTGGAAGTTGCCGCGATTGGTCCTGATGGTCTATCCCACGCTCGTCTGGCCCAAAGCCAATGCGCCTTCAATGACGGTAAACGAGCGCACGGGAAGTAGCATTACAAAATGGTATCGGGAAGTAGCATTACAAAATGGTATAGTGTTTGCTCCTCGACACTGGTGCTATACAGATTTGCGGTGTATCGATGAATGATCGGCATTACAAACGCGGAGTCCGGCACGCCATGAACCAACAGGTTTGTGTAAGCTCATGATTATTTGTTCCTGTAATGTCTTATCGGACAGTGCCGTTCGAGCCTCCTTGGACGCCGATCCCAGTTGCCCCCGGACCGTGACGGAAGTCTACAATTGTTTGGGATGCCGCCCGAAATGCGGCCGCTGCGCGCGCACCATCCGCGCGATGATCGAACAGGCGGCGGGAGAAGCAAAATCGGGATGGGCTCAAACGTGTCCTTCGTCCTGTCCGAAAGCTGGGATATCGCCCGAACATCGAGACGCGCCTGTCTTCGCTCTTGCGATGGAAGCTTGAGAGCGATTTTCAGCCGGCCGGATATTCCCGCGCCGAAACCAAAGCTGCTCGTTGGTTCCGGCGGGGAAGATCAGACTTTAACACCTCATGGCTATTTTTCAGGGGGGATTTTGTCGAGGCCGCCGATGTGCCGTTGCGCATAAAGCGGCAATCCGATCTGTTGAATGAGACCGAGTTGCGTTTCCAAAAAGTCGATATGCTCTTCTTCATCCGAGGCGAGGTCTTCAAAGAGAATCCTCGTTACCCGGTCATTGATTGAGTCCGCATATCGCGCTGCTTCGAGATAGAGCGAACGGGCGGCAGTTTCGGAGGCGAGATCACTTTCGATGATCTCTGGAACAGTCTGACCAATTTTCAGGAGATCGAGTTCCTGTAAATTCGGAAGAGGCTTATCCCTTTGATTAAGGGTGGACTATATATAGTCGCCTAAGGGGTTTTGCCCGCGGGCGGAATTAGTAGCTTAAGCGTGGTAATAAGTTTCGGCAGATCGTCTTGAACGACAGC
>JBEKFQ010000032.1:0-37587 GCA_050013235.1 Beijerinckiaceae bacterium | reverse complement strand
CAAAATCACCGCGTAAAGCAAGCGCAACCGTCATGGCGAATCCCTCTCGATCCGCCACATTGATTCAGACAAAATTAATTTTGAAAAGCCCACGAGTCTCATTCAACGCGCGTTGGTATTAGCGCGATCTCCGCGAGGTAAAAACCCAAGTCTGGTGAGAGGATATGCAAGGCGAGAGCCAGCGCGGGCGGGGACCGCTTGCGGAACGCGATGGCTCCGCTGGGCTCCGTCATTTTCGCGCAAGCTTGCCGGCCGAAGATGAACGGCATCAATCATTCCAGGGGAATGCTTTGGCGTGGCCGGGCACCCGGCGCCGGCCAAGTCTGTCGATCAAATGGGGTGCGGGTGTTCCCAGGGTGATGTTTCTCCCGGAGGACGATTTCGCGATAAGGAGCCTCGATGACTGCTGATTCCAAGACATCCTCGACCCCCGAACTGCGCATCGCCGTGGTGACGCCGACCCGTTTGCAGCGGATTGGCGGCACGGATGACGGCGAACTGTTCGTCGAACGGGCCATGCGCAGCGCGCTGGCGCAAGTTTGTGAGCAAACGGTTAAAATCACCTTCGTCGTCGGTGTCGACGCCGGTGCCGATGTTCCCGCGAGCCTATCGTCGCGCGCGGACACGGTGATCGCGCACAGCGAAGGCCGTTCGCAAATTCTCGCCTTGAACGCGGCGTTGAAGATGGTCGGGCCGGAATTTCATTTCGTGACGTTCCTGGAAGACGATGATCGTTGGCAACCAAATTACCTAACCTGGGTCTTCGCCGCGCTCACGCAATATGATTTCGTGTCGTCGACCCAGCTCGAGGTGGACGAAAACGATCAGATCATCCGGATCAACGATTTCCCCACGCCGTCGGGCTGGATCATGCCGTACAGCACGTTGAACCGCGTGGGTCATGTCGATGTCCGGTCGAAGTGGCACTACGACAACGAATGGTTGGGGCGTTTGGCGGAATGCGGGCTCAGCCGCTGCCATCTCGTCGAAGTGACGGCGCCGGTCACGCTGGCGACATCGCATCAAAGCCGCCCGTGGATCGCCAATGTCATCCGCAACGGCGGCCCGCGGATCGCCGTGCAGCGCCACCCCTCGACCGTTCCCCTCGTCATTCGCCAAATGCATTCGGGCTCGGGAAGCACGGCGGTCGCGACCAACAACATCGCTCAGCTCGAGAGCAAGAACGAGTATGCGGCGCTTGTGGAGCGCTATGGGCGAATCCCGTGGTAGGGTGACTTATGCCGTCATAGCCGTGCTTGCCACGGTCATAACGGCTCTGGGCTCACAATGAGAATCGCTGCTCGTTTCTTACCGCCCGCCCGCCAATATCAGTGGCCTTGAACTCGCGGCATGTTCCTTCACGACGGAGCCGGCGGGATCGACCTCGCGGAGATAGACGTCGTAGCCCCAGAGATCGGCCAAATGCTGGAGCACTTCGCGCGTCTCGCGTTCGTCGAGGCGCATCGAATTTAGGATGCTGTGCTGAAGAATGAGGCGGCGGTCGCCTGCGAGATCGACATCCACGACTTGAATGTCGGGATCGATCAAGGCGACGTCGTATTGGCGGGCGAAAGCGCGGCGGAGTTGCCGGTATCCCCGCTCGTCATGGATCGTCGCGACCTTCATCTCCTTGGCGCGCTCGCCCTCGTCCACGACATGGAATAGCTTCCAGCGCCGCATCAAATGCGGGCTGAGGAATTGCGAGATGAAACTCTCGTCGCGGTAATTGGCCCAGACATCCCTGAGAACGCCCCAGGAATCGCCGGTTCCCGCGATATCGGGGAACCATTCGCGATCCTCCTCCGTGGGCTTCAACGTGATCCGCTCGAGATCCTGCATCATGGCGAAGCCGAGCGCGTAAGGATTGATGCCGCTATAGCGGCGGTCATCGAAGGCGGGCTGCATCACCACATTGGTGTGCGACGTCAGAAATTCGAGGAAGGATCCCTCGTTGATCTGGCCGGTTTCGTAGAGCCGGTTCATGATCATGTAGTGGCAATAGGTCGCGCAGCCTTCGTTCATCACCTTGGTTTGCGACTGCGGATAAAAATATTGCGCGATGAGGCGGACGATGCGGATGATCTCGCGCTGCCAAGGCTGCAAGCGGGGCGCGGTCTTTTCGATGAAGTAGAGGATGTTTTCCTGGGGAAGCTCGAGCAGGGAACGGCGCTTGGCTTCTTCGTCGGCGCCGCGCTTCACCTTTTCCTTGCCCGGCACCGTGCGCCAGAGGTCGTTGAAGACCTGTTCGCCGTGCAGCCTGCGCTCCCGTTCGCGCTTTTCCTCGGTCAAGAGATCAGGTTTGCGCTTGCGGGGATAGCGATGAACGCCATGGCTCATCAGACTATGGGCGGCATCGAGCAGCCGCTCCACGGCGGCATGCCCATGACGCTGTTCGCAATCACTGATAAAGGCTTTCGCAAAGTCGAGATATTGCAGAATTCCGTCGGCATCGGTCCATTGGCGGAACAAATAATTGTTCTTGAAGAAATGGTTATGGCCGAACGCCGCATGGGCGATCACCAATGCCTGCATCGTCGCGGTATTCTCTTCCATGATGTAGCTGATGCATGGATTTGAATTGATCACGATCTCATAGGCAAGGCCGCGCATGCCTTTGCGGTAGGATGCGTCGTGATGGGCGAAATGCTTTCCGAAGGACCAGTGCTTGTAAAACAGCGGCATCCCCACCGACGAATAGGCATCGAGCATCTGTTCGGTGGTGATGATTTCGATCTGGTTGGGGTAGACGTCGAGGCCAAATTCCCCGAGTGCGATGGGCTCGATCGCATCGTGGATGCGCTGAACCATGGCGAAGTCCCAATTCGCGCCTTCATAGAGGAGGGGAGGGGGTTCCGAGCGTGTCATGTCGCGCCATGCCTCGCCGTTTGGCCTTTGCGTTCGAAGAGTTCGCGAAAGACCGGGTAAATTTCATTGCGATGGTTGACCCGCCGCATGGCGAAATGAGGACCGGCGTCGCGCACGGTTTCGTAGGTGCGCCAGAGTTCCGTCGGCCGCGAGAGAAAGCCTGTCGAATGGCTGTCGTTTTCCGGGCCGCATTCGAGATAGGCGAAATATTGGCAGAGCGGCAGCACGCCGGTGCGCAACAGGGCCATGGTCTTATCCGAATCGCGGGAGCTATTGTCGCCGTCGGAGGCTTGGGCCGCGTAAATGTTCCAATCCTCGCGCGGAAACCGTTGGCGCACGACCTTGATCATCTCCTCGAGAGCGCTGGACACGACCGTGCCACCGGTTTCGACGGAATTGAAGAACGTGTCTTCGTCGACCTCTTGCGCCTCGTGCGTATGGCGGATGAAGACGATTTCGACATGGCGGTATCGCCGCTTGAGGAAAATATAGAGAAGCGCGAAAAAGCGCTTCGCGACATCCTTCATATGTTCGGTCATCGAGGCCGACGTATCCATCAAGCAGAACATGACAGCCTGGGCCACCGGCCGCGGGACGGCGTCGAAACGGCGGTAGCGGATATCGATGGGGTCGATGAACGGAACCCGTTTGCTCCTGGTGACGAGCAGCTTGTGCTTGTCGCGCAATTCCTCGAGCCGGCCTTCCCCGTTTCCGGTTTCCTCGAGCGCCGAGATTTCGGCTTCGAGGGCCTGAATGTCCGCCGATTTCGGGCGCCGCAAGGCAATCCGCCGGGACAGGCTGTTGCGCATCGTGCGGGTGAGCGAAAGATTGGCCGGAGTTCCCGAGACGGAATAGCCGGCGCGGTGAAGGCTGAAACTTTCGGTGCTGGCCAGCGTCTTTTTCGCGAGGTCGGGAAGCTCGAGATCCTCGAAGAAGAGGTCGATATATTCGTCCCGCGAGAGCAAGAAACGGAAATCGTCCTCGCCCGTGCCATCGGCATCGCCTTCCGATCCGCCGGCTCCGCGGCTCGATTTTTCCTTGGGGATCGTATCGCCACGGACATATTTTTTATTGCCGGGTAGAAGGCCCTCGCGCATTCCGCCCTGCGATGAGCGGTGCAAGCGAGGTTCCCGCAACGTGTCGATTGGAATGTTGACCTCGCCGCCTTGATCGAAATCCTTGATGCTGCGCTCTCTCGCCCCGTTTTGCACAGCCTGCTTGACCAGTGCTTTCGCGCGCCGGAGAAAGCGTTGCCTGTTGGCGAGACTCTTGCCGCCTGGGTTTAGCCGTCGATCAATGAGGTTCATGGTCTCTCAATCATAGGGCCGGGGTGGTTACCCCGCTTGCTTAGCTCTCATGTACCATTCGACAAGTCTGCGAACTTGCCGCTCCGTGTATTTCCGCGTCATCATCCGCTCGACGAATTCCGTGTGTTTCTTCTCGGTTTCGCTGTCCCGCTTGGAGCTGAAGCTGATCACCGGCATCAGGTCTTCCACTTGGCTGAACATCCGCCGTTCGATCACTTCGCGGATCTTTTCGTAGCTCGTCCAAAGCGGATTTTTCCCGTTGTTCTGCGCTCGGGCGCGAAGCGAGAATTTCACCACTTCATTGCGGAAGTCCTTGGGGTTGGCGATCCCCGCGGGCTTCTCGATCTTGGTCAGCTCTTGGTTCACCAATTCGCGATTCAGCAATTGGCCGGTATCGGGATCCTTGAAGTCCTGATCCTCGATCCAGGCGTCGGCATAGTCGACGTAGCGGTCAAAGAGATTCTGGCCATAGTCTTGATAAGATTCAAGATACGCCTTTTGGATTTCGTGTCCTATAAATTCGGCGTAGCGGGGAGCAAGTTCCGCTTTGATGAATTCGAGATAGCGCTTTTCGACATCGGCGGGCAGTTGTTCGCGTTTGATCGATTGTTCCAGCACATACATGAGATGGACCGGGTCGGCGACGACTTCCGACGTATCGTGGTTGAACGTCGCTGCCAGAACCTTGAAGGCAAAACGGGTCGAAACCCCGTCCATGCCCTCGTCGACACCGGCCATGTCCTTGTATTCCTGCATGCTGCGCGCGCGCGGATCGACCTCGCGCAGGCTTTCGCCGTCGTAGACGCGCATTTTGGAATAGAGGTTGGAGTTTTCATGTTCGCGCAAACGCGACAGAACGGAGAAGCGCGCCAGCATTTCGAGCGTGCCGGGAGCGCAAGGCGCGCCCGCCAATTCCGAGGTTTGAATCAGCTTATCGTAAATCATCTTTTCTTCGGTGACTCGCAGGCAATACGGAACCTTGATCACGTAAATACGGTCGATGAAGGCTTCGTTGTTCTTATTGCTCCGGAAGCTTTGCCATTCCGACTCGTTGGAATGGGCCATGATGATGCCGGTAAAGGGGATCGCCCCAATATTCTCGGTCCCGATATAATTGCCTTCCTGCGTCGCCGTCAGGAGGGGATGCAGCATCTTGATCGGCGCTTTGAACATTTCGACGAATTCGAGCATGCCCTGGTTGGCGCGATTGAGGCCGCCGGAATAGCTGTAGGCGTCGGGATCGTCCTGCGACAGCGTCTCGAGTCTACGGATATCCACCTTGCCGACTAGCGAGGAAATATCCTGGTTGTTCTCGTCGCCCGGCTCCGTCTTCGAGATGGCGATCTGGCGCAACCGCGACGGGTTCAGCTTGACGACCTTGAACTTGCTGATGTCGCCGTGGAATTCGTCGAGGCGCTTGACGCACCAGGGGCTCATCAGGCCGGTCAGGCGCCGTCTTGGAATCCCGTAGCGCTCCTCCAGCTTGCCGGCCATCTGATCGGGGTCGAACAGGCCGAGTGGGCTTTCCAGCACCGGGCTAATCTCATTGCCGGCTTTGAGGACATAGATCGGGTATTTCTCCATCAGTGCCTTGAGACGCTCGGCCAGCGAGGATTTGCCGCCGCCCACGGGTCCCAGGAGATAGAGGATTTGCTTACGCTCTTCCAAGCCTTGGGAGGCGTGACGGAAGAAGCTGACGATTCTCTCGATCGTCTCTTCCATACCGTAGAAGTCGACGAAAGCGGGGTACGTCCGGATGGTCCGGTTCATGAAAATCCGGCCGAAACGCGCATCCCGCGCGGTGTCGACCATCTCGGGCTCGCCGATCGCCGCCAGGATTCGTTCCGTGGCGCTGGCATACATCAGGGGATCGCGGCGGCACCCCTCGAGGTAATCCGCAAGCGACATTTCCGTCGCTTTGCGAGCATCATACGAACGTACGAAAGTGTCGAACAAGTCATCCATTTTGATACCTGTGAACTCTGTAGTCGTGAGTCGATTTTACATCATAACCTGGAACAGTCCCGGCTTTACAAGCTCTTTGAGCAAGAAACGTGCGCAGTCCGATTGCAACTCCCGGCGAACGCTGCGTAGCGACGAAAACGCCGCGCATTGGACTAAGATGCCGCGCATGGGCCTTTGGCCTCTGAAAGAACTTTTCGCCATGCGGGACGCGGGCTTCCTCGAAAGGAAGTACCTATCTTGAACCTGCCCTTGCCGTTCGGCAACCAGGCTGAACATGGTGACACGCGACATCGATGCTAAGGTGAGAGGTGTGCGTTTCAAACAACAGGGGGAGAATGCCAAGCTTATTCATGGCAGGTGAAGATGGCGCCAAGCTGACGTTGGGGCGCGGTTCACCTGGGCCGGCTCGCCAACGTGATCAGAACTCTATTTCTTTATGGTAAATTATAGCATTTCCTCGACCCCGGAAGTCCGCGATTTTCGGGGCATGCTCTAATCGCCGGAAACGCCGCTCGAGATATAGGCGAAGACGCCGAGGAACAGGCCGGCGAAAATGGTCATGGCGACGAAGGCGATGAGGACGAGGCGCTCTTGGTTTTCGGGCTCGGGATCGGCGGGGGCGGGTTCGATCTTCCGGGATGGGCGGACGGGCGCGGGAGCTTGACGGGCAGGGACGGCTACAGGTTGGGCGGCCGGCGCGCGCTCCGTCTCCGCCAAGACATAGATGTAGGCTGCCGCCAAAACAGGAACGGCGAGGGGCAGCGCCGGGGCCTGCGAATTGACCCAGCCCTCGATCCACGCGTCGGATACGATCATTTGCCCGGCTACCCAGCCGAGCAAGGCCGCGCCGAGCCGGGCGAGTTTGGGGAACCGCCCCAGCGCCTGGCTGACATAAGCGCTGCCAAACATCACGATGGAGACGCTCAAGGCCAAGCCAAGTGCGAGATAGAGCAGATTGTCGCCGGCCACCGCTGCCAAGGCCAGGACATTGTCGAGGCTCATCAGCACGTCGAACAGCATGACCATCATGATCCCGGCGATGATGTCGCCACGAGGGTCGATCGAGGCGGCGAGCGCGGGATGATCCTTGGCCGGGCGCGCGAGGTTCAGCGCAAGCACCGCAAGCAGCAGGCCGCCGGCGAGTTTGAGGCCGGGCAGCGCGAGCATGCTCCCGGCGATCCCGGCCAAGGCAACCCGCATGAGAACGGCGCCGGCGGCCCCAAACAGCAGCACGAGGCGCCGGCTGGGCGGCGGCAAGGCGCGGCAGACCAGGCCGATGACCAGCGCATTATCGCCGGCCAGCATGGCATCGATCATGAAGACCGTCGTAGGCTTGCTCAGCCAATCCGGGACGCCGCCAGTCATGGCGTGCCGGCGTTGAAGAATTTGAGCAGCTCGGACTGCGGCGTCAGCACGAGCATGGGCGTCGAATCCGCCAAGGCATGGCGGTAGCTCTCCATCGCGCGGTAGAAAGTGAAGAATTTCACATTCTGACCGAACGCATCGGCGAAGAGCCGGCTCGCCTCGGCATCGCCCTCGCTGCGCGCGATGCGTGCCTTGAGCTGCGCCTCGGCGAGGATCACGCTGCGCTCGCGATCCGCTTTGGCCTCGATCTCTTGCGCCCATTCGAAGCCCTGCGCACGCAGTTCGGTGGCCTCGCGGCGGCGCTCGGAGGTCATGCGGTCATAGATGGCTTGGCTGGTTTCGGGCGGCAGATCGGCGCGGCGGATCCGCACCTCGACGATTTCGACCCCCAAGGGCCGCGCGGTGGCGGCGACGTCTTGGCGGATGTCGCCGATGATCGCATCGCGCTGCGTGGAGAGAAGCGCCGGCAACGTGACCGCGCCGAGAACCCGGCGCAGCGAGGAGCTGATGATCTGCGTGAGGCGTGAGCGCGCCTCGTCTATGGTCCGGACGGATTGGCTGAATCGCAGCGGATCGACGATCCTGAACTGGCTATACGTATCGATCTCCACGCGCTTTTGATCGCCGAGGATGATCAAATCAGTCGGCGGCTCGATGGCATGGAGCGCCGTGTCGTACCAGGTGACGGTATCGACGAAGGGCCACGCGAATTTGAGCCCCGGCTCGGTCTCCACGCCAACGGGCCGGCCAAACTGCGTGATCAAAGCCTGTTGGCCTTCGGAGACGACGTAACAACTGGAATAAAGGGCGGCGGCGGCAACGATGCCGAGGATTGCGGCGGCGCGGGCGAGCAAACGTCTCATGGCTTGCCCCCCGGAGCGGCGGGCGGGGGCGTTTGCGCGATATCCCGGCCGCCATGCGGCAAGGGTTCGCCGAGCGGCATGTAAGGCACGACGCCGGACATGCCCTTGCCCGAACTATCGACGACCACGCGGCTCGCGCGGCGCAAAACCTGATCCATGCTGTCGAGATAAAGCCGCCAGGAAAACACCTCGGGCGCCTGCTGGTAGGCTTTATAGGCGGAGAGAAAGGCGCTGACGTCGCCTTGCGCCTGATCGATCGCCTGGGTGCGATACGCCTCGGCATCTTGCACGATATGGTCGGCCTGTCCGCGCGCGCGCGGCAGAATGTCGTTGCGATAGGCCTCGGCCTCGTTGCGGGCGCGGACTTGATCGGCGCGGGCGCGTTGCACGTCGTTGAAGGCATCGATCACGGCGGCGGGCGGATCGACGCGCTGCAATTGCACCTGGATGACGAGAATGCCCGCGCCATAGCTATCGAGCAGGCGTTGCAGCTCGCTTTGCACCTCGATGGCGATCTGTTGCCGCCGGTCCGAGAGCACGGCCTGGATGGGGTTGCGGCCGATGACGGCGCGAACCGTGGTTTCCGCCACCATGCGGATCATGCCTTGCGGGTCGTGGACGTGAAACAGATAGGCGCCGGCGTCCTTGATTTTCCAGAGCACGGAATAATCGGCCTCGACGATATTTTCATCGCCCGTCAGCATGCGGCTGCCGCTGGCGTGGCTCGCCGTATTGGCCCAGCCAGGTTCTTGATGCTTGATCAGCGCGCTGCTCTGCAGCTCGTTGACGTTGGTCACGCGTGGGAGAAGCACGGTGGTGATCGGCGAGGGCCAGCGGTAATGCAGCCCCGGCGCTTCTGTCGCGACCCAGCGTCCAAGACGCAGCACCAAGCCTTGCTCGTCGGGCCCAACCTTGTAAATGCCCGAGGCGGCCCAGGCGGTGAAGGCGAAAGCGCCGAGCAGCAGCACACCGCGCCGCCCCAGATGCGGCAGCCGCAACATCTCCTTGGCGCGGGCCGTCACGGCCGTGAAAAGACTCAGCGCGGACGGCACTGACGTGCCCGGCGCTGGCGTGTCCGGCGCGGCCGGATCCAGAGCTTGGGCGTCCTCGGCAACTCGCTCCAAAACCGCCACTACCTTCTCTTACGTGTGAGCCGCCTGGCTCCGATGACCGTTTTTATTAGGTGCATAAGCAATCGCGCGCTTTGCGATAGATCAAGGCGAAGGGAGGGGGTGAGGCAAGCTTCGATCCGAAAACGGGTTCAGCAATGGCAAACCCAGGCTCTCGAAGTCCTTGGTATTGCGAGTCACGAGTACCGCACCTTTGACCACGGCGGTGGCGGCGATGAGCGCATCCGCAACCGTCAGCACTCGTCCCTGTTTCTTTTCGAAAGCCCGCAGGCGCCCGGCGGTTTCCGCCACGCTCACATCGACAGGCAATGCCTTGGCGCCAAACCGCTCGCGCATCGCCGCGATAAACATGGTCAGCCGCACCTTCTGATCTGGGTTTGCGTTTTCGAGGCCAAAAGTCAGTTCGTGAAATAGAATCGAACTCACGAGTAAGCGCGGCTGCGACCCGATGAACGCCATGACCCCTGCATTGGGGTTTTTCCGGGCGAGTTCGGAAACGATATTCGTGTCGATGAGATGGGCCGGGTCCACTGGGCTTAATCCTCGAACACCAGATCACGCCGGTCTTCCCTGCGCGATGGCTCGGGAATGTCGAATCCGAGATGCCCAGCTTGCTCAATCAGCCACTGTCCATCGTGACTCATGTCTGCGACAGCCGTCCGGTAAACTTCGGCCGAAATAACCACGCAGGGCTCTTGCGTTCCGATAAATTGAGGCTGCCCCGCACGTGCACGCCTTAATATCTCCGAGAGTTGCGCTTTGGCATCGGCGACGGACCACATTCCTGCCTCCTAAGATAAACTAGACTAATCTAGTCTATAGATGTATGCAATTCAAGTTCGGCATTTTTCTTTTTACAACCGCGTCGTAAACGTAACCAGCCAATCCGGCATGGCTTGGACAAACCAGGATTCGAGCGCGCGATCCGTGCCGGTCAAGATCAGCACCCCCACGAGAGCGAATGCCAGTCCCAAAATCGCGCGGCCGGTGACAGCGGCGCGGCTGGCGAGGTTGCGTCCGCGCTTGGCGAGATGGCCGAGGCCGTAGCCGGCGGCTAGCAGCGCGAGCGCGGCGCCAAGGGCGAAGACGCTCATCGTGGTCATGGCGGCGGGGAGCGATCCGCCGCTGGCGGCCAAGGCGAAGGCCGCGCCGAGGGTCGGGCCGGCGCAAGGCGCCCAGGCGAGCGCCAGTACGGCGCCCATGCCGGCTTGCGCGAAAAGCCCGGCCTTGGGCAGGCGCGTGGCGAGGCGATCCGCGACAGCGGAGAGCGGGGACAGCAAGCGCTCGGCTTGCGTGCTCACCGCCGGCAGGAGCATGGCGAGGCCGATCACGACCATGATCACGGCGGAAGCGATCCTCACGGCCTCGCCCGCGCCGAGTTCGACTCCGAGCGCGGCCAGAGTGCCGCCCACCACACCGAAGGTGACAGCCATGCCCAAGGCGATCAGCAGCGGTCCGCGCGGGTCGCTGGCGCGCGCGCCGGCAATGACGATGGGCACCAGAGGCAAGACGCAGGGGCTCAGAATGGTGAGCACCCCCGCGGCGAAGGCCAGAACGAGATGCGTCACGGGATCAAGAGGTTCCTTCCAGAGAGACTTCGATGTGTTGGACCGGATTTAAAGCGGGGACACAAGGCGGCAAAAGACTGCGGGTCTCGTGTCGATTTTACGTTTTGCCGCGCGAAAAGGTTACGCTTCAGGCCCGCCGCGATGGTCAGCTTGGATAAAGCGCCGGCGGTTAAATTTCTCTCGCGATGTTTTTCAAGGGAGAGACCCCATGCGTTTGACGCCCTTCATCTTCATTCTGATCTTGATGGCCTTGCCGGGCGCCGGCACCAGCCCCGCGCTGGCGGGTAAGCGCGTGGCGCCCTGCAATTTTCCAGATGGTTGGAATCCCACGGATTTTCACCGCCGGACCTTGAATCTTCCGCCCGATCTGCATCATCTCTGCCAGATCGACGGCCGTGGCCAAATCGTGGATAGCCACGGGCGGCCGACGACTTAGAGCTCTTTCCGCCTTGGCGATTCCACCGGAGCGGAACGCGCTTTAAGGCGAGGCCGTCGACTTTATGGCGGCGGTCAACGCGCGAACCGCTGTCTTGGCCCAGGGCTCGCTCACATTGGCATAGAGCATGAGATCGCGGGCGGGCAGGGGCGGCAGGCCGAGCTTGGGACCCATGTCCACCGTGCCCGGCGGCGCCACGCGGCGGCCCAGAGCGGCGATGGCAAGGCCGGCCGACACGGCGGCGCCGAGGGTTGGTATGCCGCCGCCAACGAAAACTTCGGTCCAGGGAAGCGCGGCCTCGTCCAGCGCGGCAAGGGCCATGTTGCGCACGCTGCAAGGTTCGGCCTGTGTCGCCAGCCGCAAGGGCGTGCCGGGACGATGCTGGAAGTCCGGCGCGGCCATCCAGCCGAACGCCTCCTCGGCGATCACATCGCCATCGCGCCGCCTGTTGTCGTGGCGCAAGACGATCGCGGCACCGATCTCGCCGCGATCGAAGGCATCGAGCAGATCCCGCGACATCGCGACATGCATTTCCAACACGAGGCCGGGATCGGCGGCGGCAAGGCGCTTGAGGAGAAACGGCAGCTCGGCGCCCACGGCATGATGGCTGATGCCCACGCGCAACCGCCGCTGTGGCGCGTAATCGAAGGCGCCGATGGCGGTGTGATTGGCCGCGACAAGCGCCCGGGCGGCCTCGAGGAAGGCGCTGCCATCGGCGGAGAGGCGCACGAGCCGGGGCGTGCGCTCCAGAAGCCGCCGCCCCAGCCCGTCCTCAAGCCGCTTGATCTTCAGACTCACCGCCGATTGCGTGGACTCGAGCGCCTCGGCCGCGCGGGTAAAACTTTTGAGATCGGCCACCAGGACAAAGGCCTGGACCGCCTCGGTATCGAGGGCTTTCATACGGGCGCCGCCATGTAGAAATGAAATGACTGAAATATGGTTCGATATGACTTTTAAATAGTCAAGCGCGGGCTATGCTGACGCGGGTTTCCGGACCCGGGAATCATCTCGCGCGGTGCTGGGGAGCGACCTTTGGCCTATGTCTTCGTTTTGATCGTGGGGCTCCTGTCGGGTGCATTGAGCGGGATCATCGGCACGGGCTCGTCGATCATGCTCTTGCCCGTGTTGGTCTACCAGTTTGGCCCCCAACAGGCGATTCCGATCATGGCGATCGCCGCCGTCATGTCGAATATTGCCAAGGTGATGGCGTGGTGGCGGCAGGTGGATTGGCGGGCCTTCGCGGCCTACTCGGTTCCTGGCGTGCCAGCCGCCGCGCTTGGCGCCCACACTTTGTTGGTGCTTCCCGCTCATGCCGTCGATATTGGGCTCGGCCTGTTTTTTCTCGCCATGATTCCGGCGCGGCACTGGCTGAATACGCATCACGTCATGATCCGCTTGTGGCAGCTCTCGTTGGCCGGCGCGGCGATCGGATTTTTGACTGGCATCGCCCTTTCGACAGGCCCGCTGAGCGTGCCGGCCTTTGGCGCCTATGGACTCGTCAAGGGCGCGTTTTTATCCACGGAGGCGATAAGTTCGCTGGCGCTGATGCTCAGCAAGGCCGCGACATTCCGGGAATTGGGGGCCCTGCCGCTTTCCGCGATCATCCAAGGCTTGATCATCGGGACGTCGGTCATGGCCGGCTCCTTCGCGGGGAAGGCCATCGTCCAGCGGATGGCCCTTCGCACGTTTCAAACGGTTCTCGATGTGGTGCTGTTCGTGTCGGGCCTTGCGCTGATTGGCGCGGCCTTTGACTAGACCAAGCGCGCAAACCATGGCCGCATCCGCGCCAAGGCTTCCTTCACCTCCGCCGTCGAGACCGCGAAGCTGAAACGCATGAAGCGATGGCCGGCGACGGGATCGAAATCGATTCCCGGCGCTGTCGCGACGCCGGTGTCGCGCAGAAGTTTTTCGCAGAAGGCGAGGCTGTCGCCGGTGAGATGGCCGATATCGGCGTAGATGTAGAAGGCGCCGTCCGGCGGGGCGATGGAGACGAGGCCGAGCGCGGGCAGGGCGTCGAGCATCAGCGCGCGGTTGGTCTTGTAGACCTCGACATGTCCTTGCAATTCGGCATCGCAGTCGAAGGCGGCAAGCGCCGCGTGCTGGCTCAGCGACGGCGCCGTCAGGAAAAAATTCGCGGCATAGGCGCGGGCGCGGACTACGAGATCGTCCGGGCAAATCAGCCAGCCCAAGCGCCAGCCCGCCATCGAATAATATTTGGAGAAACTGTTTATCACCAAAGCATTTGGCTCGAATTCCAGCATCGAGCGGGTGGGCTCGCCATAACTGATGCCGTGATAGATCTCGTCCGAGACGAGGCGGATTCCGCGCGCGCGGCACACCTCCGCGATGGCGCGCAACTCGCCGGCCGGGATGATCGTGCCGGTGGGATTGGCGGGGCTCGCGACGATGACGCCCGCCGCCGCCGGATCGAGCTTGGCCAGATGGTTTGCCGTCAACTGAAAACGGGTTTCCGCGCCGCAATCGATTTCGAGCGGGGTCATGTGGAGGCCGCGCGCGACATTGCGATAGGCGACGTAATTGGGCCGGGCCATGGCGATGGTGTCGCCGGGTTTGAACGAAGCCGCCAGGGCCAAAACGAGGGCGGGCGAGGCACCGGCCGTGAGCAGGATGCGGCTCGGATCGATCGCGACGCCGTGATCTCGGAGATAACGCGCGGCGATTTTCTCCCTGAGGGGCGTGCTCTCCCAATAGCCCATGGGATCGTGATCGAGCACGCGATGCGCCGCCGCGATGGCCGCGCTTGGCGCGCCGGTCGAGGGCTGGCCAAATTCCATATGAATGATGGACCGCCCCTCCGCTTTTAGGCGATGCGCGAGCTGGCCGATGGCGATGGCGTGAAAGGGTTCGATCTCATCAGACATCAGGAGGCCATGCTCCCGAATTGCGCTTCGTTCAAGCGCCTATAGGCGCCGGGACGCGCGAGCAACTCGTCGTGGCGCCCCTGTTCGACGATGGCGCCGAGATCGACCACCACGATCCGGTCCGCGTTGACGATGGTCGCCAGCCGGTGCGCGATCACCAAGGTCGTGCGGCCCTGCGAGAGTTCCTCCAGCGCGAGTTGGATGGCGCGCTCGGTCTCGGTGTCGAGCGCCGAGGTGGCTTCGTCCAGGATCAGGACCGGCGGGTTTTTGAGAAACATCCGGGCGATGGCGAGGCGTTGCTTCTGGCCGCCGGAGAGTTTGACGCCGCGCTCGCCGATGATCGTGTCGAGTCCGGCGGGCAGACCCGCGATCACATCGTCGAGCCGCGCCCGCCGCGCTGCTTCCAAAATTTCGGCCTCGCTGGCCTCTAGCCGTCCATAGGCGATATTCTCGCGGATCGAGCCGGCGAAGAGAAACACGTCTTGCTGCACGATGCCGATCTGGCCGCGCAGGCTCTGCAAGGTCATGTCGCGGATGTCGATCCCATCGATGCTGATGGTCCCGGCGCCAATCTCGTAGAAGCGCGGCAGGAGCGAGCAAATCGTGGTCTTGCCGCTGCCCGATGGCCCCACGAAGGCGACGGTTTCGCCCGCCGCAATCGTGAGATCGAGATCGCGCAGCACATCGCGGCGAGGACTGTAGCCGAAGGTGACTTTGGCATAGCGAATCTCGCCCTTCAGCGGCGGCGCGACGCGGGCGCCGGGCCTGTCCGCGATATCGGGGCGCGTGTCGAGAAAGGCGGCATAGCGTTTGAAGCCCGCGATCCCCTTGGGATAGGTCTCCATCACCGAATTGATCTTCTCGATGGGCCGGAAGAACACCCCGGTGAGCAGGAGAAAGGCGACGAAACCGCCCGCGCTCAACTGGCCCTTCAGCACGAAATAGCTGCCTGCCGCCAGAACGATCATCTGAATCACCCGCATGCCGAGATAGTTCAGCGACGCGGAGGCGGTCATGATGCGATAGGCTTCCATTTTGGTGTCGCGATAGTTCTTGTTGTCGCGGGCGAACAGGCGCCGCTCGTGGTCCTCGTTGGCGAAGGCCTGGACGACGCGGATGCCGCCGACGTTTTCCTCGATCCGGGCGTTGAAATCGCCAACCCGGTCGTAAATGCCGCGCCAGGTGGCGGTCATGCGAGAGCCGTAGCGGGCGGTCACCCAAGCGATGAGCGGCACCGTGACCGCCGCGATGACCGCCAGCTCGGCCTTGACCGCGAACATCAGGGCGAAGGCGCCGAGCAACGTCATGAGGGCGACGAAGAGATCTTCGGGGCCGTGATGCGCGACCTCGCCGATCTCGTCGAGATCCTTGGTCAGGCGCGCGACGAGATGGCCAGTCTTTTGGTTGTCGAAAAAGCCGAAGGAGAGCTTTTGCAGATGATCGAAGGCCTTGCGCCGCATCTCCGTCTCGATGTTCACGCCGAGCATGTGCCCCCAATAGGTCACGACGGCCATCAGCCCGGTGTTGAGCACATAGATCGCGAGAAGCGCGCCCGACGCCGCCGCGATCAACGTCCATTGTCCCGAGGGCAACAGGGTATCGATGAAGAGACGGACCGCGATGGGAAAGCCGAGCTCCAGCAGGCCGGAGAGAACCGCGCAGGAAAAATCGAGCAGGAAGAGGCGCCGGTAGGGCCGGTAATAGGCGAGGAATCGCTTCAGGGAAGGGGGCATGGGGGGAGTTTAAGCGGGATCGGCGCCGGGGTCCAACGCGCAAAATCCCTGGGCAAACTGTTCTGGCACGGCTAGGTTTCAAATGGCTTGTTCTGGAGGTTTGTCATGGCGTCGAACCCACCCATAAAGTCCTCGCGGGAAAAGGACCGTGAAGATCGCGGGTGGTCGCGAGTGCAGGGCGTTCGCCCAATAAAGATTTTGGTGCCTGACGTGTGTTCGCTCGAATTTGCGGTAGAGGCGCATCGCCAGTCGCTCGCCGCGGCCGCGAGCGTTCATGAACGGGAGGATCAAACCTTCATCGATGCGGTATCCGATTTGGCCGTTTCGCCGAAGACAGCGCGGGAGGCGTAAAGATCATGCCGAAGGTTGCTTATCTCGCCGGACCCGATGTGTTCTTCCCCAATGCGCGGGAACATGCGGCGCGGAAGGTGGAAATCTGTGCCAAATATCGGCTGCGCGGGTTGCCGCCGCTGAGTGAAGAGGGTGGGGAACTCTCCGCCGAGCCCAGCTTCGAGGCTTGGAGGGTGATCTACGACAGGAACCTTGCGGCGATGGAGGCGAGCGACGTGATCATCGCCAATCTCACGCCGTTTGGCGGCGCCTCCGCCGATGCCGGGACGTTGATCGAGGTGGGCTGGTTTCTCGGGCGGGACAAGCCGGTGTTTGGCTATTCCAACACGCGCGCCGGCTTTAGCGAAAGGATGGGCGATTATCTCGCTCTGACCGGGACGGCCGGGCAGGGGTTCCTCGTCGAGAGTTTCAGTCTGCCCGATAATCTGATGATCGCGGGGGCGGTCTGGAGCGGCGGCTACCCCATCTTTCTGCCCCAGGACGACGATCGAAGGGGCCTCGACGCGCTCGATGTCTTCGAGGCCTGCGTCAAGGCGGCAGCGGAGCTGTTGGCTGGCGGGCCGGCGTAGGGTCCCTCAAACCCCCGCGAGCAATCCGTCTTCGAACCACGAGCGCCCGTCGCGTTCCATCAGCGCAATCGCGGCCGATGGGCCCCAGGTGCCGGCGGCATAGTGGACCGGGCGGAGGGTCTGATCCAGCCAGCCGGCGTGGATCGGTTCGATCCAGCGCCAAGACGCCTCGACTTCGTCGCGGCGCATGAACAGCGTGGGATCGCCGCGAATGACATCGGTGAGCAGACGCTCGTAGGCATCGTGGACGCGCCAGTCGCTGGAATCTCTAAAATTAAGCTGCAGGCTCGCGGGGATGAGCGCCATCCGGCCCGAGCCCGGCGCTTTCATGGTCGTGATCTGCGTGACGCCGTCGTCGGGTTGCAGCCGGATGACAAGCCGGTTCGGCGCGACCACGCCCACTGATGGCGGGAAGATCGAATGCCGCAAGCTTTTGAAAGTGACAACAATTTCCGAGCATTGCTTGGGCAGGCGCTTGCCCGTGCGCATGTAAAACGGCACGCCCGCCCAGCGCCAATTGTCGATCTCGACCTTTAGCGCGACAAAGGTTTCGGTATTGCTGGCGGTCTGATTGATATCCTTGAGATAACCGGGAACGGCGGCGCCGTTGACCGCGCCGGCCCCATATTGTCCGCGAACGGTATGGGACTTGACGTCGCCCTCCTGGATGGGACGCAAGGCTTGCAGCACTTTGAGCTTCTCGTCGCGCACCGCGTTTTCTTCGAGTTTGGTCGGGGGCTCCATCGCGATCAGGCAGAGCAATTGCATGAGATGGTTTTGCACCATGTCGCGCAAAGCGCCGGACTGATCGTAATAGCCGCCGCGCCCCTCGACACCGATGGTCTCGGCGCAGGTGATCTGGACATTGTCGATATCGGCCGAACTCCAGGGCCGTTCGAACAGGGGATTGGCGAAGCGCAGAACCATCAGGTTTTGCACCGTTTCCTTCCCGAGATAATGATCGATGCGATAGATCTGTTTTTCGGCGAAGACGCTGCCGACCGCGTCGTTGATCGCCTGCGACGAGGCGAGATCGTGCCCAATCGGCTTCTCCAGCACGACGCGGGAGTGCGGGGTGATGAGCCCGGCCGCGGCCAACGAGGAGGAAATCGCGGCGAAGAGCCGGGGGGCCGTCGCGAGATAAAAGACGCGGACTTTGGCAGGATCGCCCAAAACGGCGGCAAGCGCGGCATAGCTTGCCGGATCGGTCGCTTCCGCGGTGACATATTGGATACGCTCGCGGAACCGCGCGACCGTCTCGTCCGGCAAGCCACGCGGCGGGATATCGAGAGCCAGCTTTATGAAGTCTTCCGTCGAAAGAGGCCGGTGGCCGGTGCAGATAATGCGGCCGTGAGGCGGGAGGACGCCTTCGGCTTCGCGTTGCAAAAGCGCGGGCAGAAGCTTGCGCGCGGCAAGATCGCCCGTCGCGCCGAACATGACGAAATCGAATTCGGGCACGGGCGTGCGGCGGGGGGCCAGCATCGTCGAGGGAACGTCTGGCGTGGCAGATTCGATCGTCACATGCATCTCCGTCATCGTTCCGCGCCAAGTCCCGCGGCCTTTATATCAAGATTCGAGGCGGCTTCCTTCGAAACATTTTCAATGTCCCGGAAAGTGCCGCCGCCGTTCCCGATCAAAAAGCATACCGGCTGGGCGGTGCGCGTATCCGTTGTTTCAGGATCCCACCTTGGCTTCCAGCACTTTCGCGAAAGCGAGGAGATCGAGCCAGGCGCGTTTCTTTTGCAGCGGCTGGCTGAGGAGATGATCGGGCGAGAAGGTGACGGCGGTTTTGACCGGCGCGGGGCCGTCTTCATAGGTAAGCCAGCGGCCGCGTAGCCTGGCCAGCGGCTCCTTGGTGCCGAGCAGGAGCTGGGCGGTTCTCTCGCCGAGGCACAGGATCAAATCGGGATCGGCGAGCGCGATATGCCGCCGTGTGAAGGGCAGGCAGAGCGCCGCCTCGAGCGGGGCCGGCGGGCGGTTGCCCGGCGGGCGCCAGGGAATGACATTGGCGAGATAGACATTATTCCGCGAGAGGCCGATGGACTTGAGCATGGCATCGATCAACCGCCCCGCCGCGCCTGCGAAAGCCTCGCCTTGGCGTTCGTCGTCGGAGCCTGGCGCCGCACCGAGAATCATGACGCGGGCGCCGGGCGTGCCGCCCGAAAAAATCATTTGCGAGGCGGTGGCGGCGAGCCCGCAGCCCTGGAAATTCTCCCAGGCATGGCGCAGTTCCTCGAGCGTCGTGGCGTGGGCCGCAAGCTCCTCGGCCTGGCCAATCAGGGCCTCGGCGGCGGGCGTGGCCTCGAGGCGCGGCGGTGAGGCAGGGGCGGCGTTTTGATCCTGGCCGGGGGCTAGGCTTGGCGCTTGGCGCTTGGCCGGCTCGGGGGTTTCGCGCGCGGCGAAGCAGTCACGCGGCTCTTCGTCGACGGCGGCATCGGCGCCCATCGCGACGTACCAGCGCAGCAGCCCCTCGAGGGCGCCCGCGGTCATGGGATCGTGCATGTCCGGTGAACTCATAGGGATAGCCCTATCATCCCGATGGCTTTGCCGGAAGCGTTAGGCCAGATTGCGATCAATCCGGCTTTCCGCTACTCCGCCGGGGCAAAGACCTTGCAATCATGAGAGAGAGTGCCCGATGAGCGAAGCGGAGCAGGCCCCAGAACCACGCGAAAGCATGGATTTCGACGTGGTGATCGTCGGCGCGGGCCCCGCCGGTCTCGCGGCGGCGATCAAGCTCAAGCAGGCTTCGCCCGATCTTTCCGTCGTGGTCGTCGAGAAGGGCTCGGAAGTTGGCGCGCATATTCTTTCCGGCGTCGTCTTTGACCCGTCGGGGCTCGATGCGCTCTTGCCGGGCTGGCGGAGCGATCCCGAACGCCCCTTCAAAACAGAAGTCACATCGGACAGGTTCTATTATCTCGGCCCGGCCGGCGGCGTGCGGCTGCCCAACTTTTTGATGCCGAAGCTGATGGGTAACCACGGCAATTTCATCGGCTCGCTCGGGACGTTGACGCGCTACCTCGCGGTCAAGGCCGAGGCTCTGGGCGTCGATATCTATCCCGGCTTCGCGGCCTCCGAGGTGCTTTACGACGAGGCCGGCGCGGTGGTGGGGATCGCCACCGGCGACATGGGGATTGGCCGCGACGGCCGGCCCACCGGCAATTTTACGCGCGGCATGGAATTGCGCGGGCGTTACACCTTGTTCGCGGAGGGCGCGCGGGGCTCGCTGACCAAGCAAATCCTCGCCAAATTCAGCCTGGACACGGGTGTCGAGCCGCAGAAATTCGGCATTGGCCTGAAGGAGCTTTGGCAGGTCAAGGCGGAGAATCATCAGCCCGGCCTGGTCCAGCATTCCTTCGGCTGGCCGCTCGATAATTCCACCGGCGGCGGCTCGTTTCTCTACCATTTCGACGACCGGCTCGTGGCCGTGGGGTTTGTGGTTCACCTCAACTATTCCAACCCGACGCTCTCTCCCTTCGATGAGTTCCAGCGCTTCAAGACTCATCCGGCCATCGCGCCAACTTTCGCCGGGGCGGAGCGGCTTTCCTATGGCGCGCGCGCCATCACCGAGGGCGGGTGGCAATCAGTCCCGAAGCTCGTCTTCCCCGGCGGTGCTCTGCTCGGCTGCGCGGCGGGCTTTATGAATGTGCCGAGGATCAAGGGGTCGCATAATGCGATCTGGTCCGGCATTCAGGCCGCGGAGGCGGCCGCGACGGCGCTGGCGGCTGGGCGCTCGCACGACCTTTTGGAGGCTTACGACGCGGGCTGGCGGACCTCGCCTATCGGGCGCGATCTGAAAAAGGTGCGCAATGCCAAGCCCTTGTGGTCGAAGCTCGGCACATTCCCCGGCGTCGCCCTGGGCGGGGTCGATATGTGGTTGAACGAACTCTTTGGCTTCTCGCCATTCGGCACGCTGAAGCACGGCAAGCCGGATTATGCGTGCCTCAAGCCGCTCTCGCAGGTCAAGCCGATCGTCTATGCCCGGCCCGACGGCAAGCTGACCTTCGACAAGCCGTCCTCGGTGTTCCTGTCGGGCACGGCGCACGAGGACAACCAGCCGTCCCATCTCAAGTTGACGGACCCTTCGATCCCGATTGCGAAAAACCTGCCGCTTTATGGCGAGCCCGCGCGGCTCTATTGCCCGGCGGGCGTTTACGAGGTGGTCTATGCCGACGAGGTGAGGAAGACCGGTCCGCGCTTCGTCATCAACGCGCAGAACTGCGTCCATTGCAAAACCTGCGACATCAAGGATCCCGCGCAGAACATCACCTGGGTGCCGCCGGAAGGCTCGGGCGGGCCGAATTACTCGGGGATGTGAGGTCCACTCAGGCAGGGTCTCTTCCCTTCCCCCTTTGGGGAAGGGTTAGGGATGGGGGCTCTCATTCTGCTTCGGCGTCGAAGAACACTACGAACCCCCACTCTCAACCTCTCCCCACAAGGGGGAGAGGACCAGATCGCGGCCTTTAATGCGGACGGTTCTTTAAGCTACAAAAGCCGCTATTTTCCAACCCTTGGAGGCAGCCCCGCATGACGTTTAAAGCCCTGCGAATCGACAAGACGGCTGAAGGCACGAAGGCGGCGATCGTCGATTTCGACGAAGCCGCTTTGATGCCTGGCAATGTCACCGTCCGGGTCACCCATTCGACCGTGAACTACAAGGATGGTCTCGCGATCACGGGCAAGAGCCCCGTGGTGCGGGTCTCGCCGATGATTGGCGGGATCGATTTTGCCGGGGTGGTCGAGATTTCGGAAGACCCCGAGTTTCAGCCCGGCGATGCCGTCGTCTTGAACGGCTGGGGTCTCGGCGAGACACATTTCGGCGGTTATGCGGAAAAGGCGCGGGTCAAGGGGGAGTGGCTGATCAAGCTGCCCGAAGGTTTGAGCGCGCATGATGCCATGGCGATCGGCACGGCCGGCTATACCGCGATGCTCAGCGTCATCGCGCTGGAGCATTACGGGGTGGCCCCGGTGCAGGGGCCCGCCATCGTCACCGGCGCGGCAGGCGGCGTCGGCTCGTTCGCTCTGATGCTGTTGAAAAAAGCGGGCTGGCATCTCATCGCCTCGACCGGCCGCGTGGCGGAAGCGGATTACCTCAAGGGGCTTGGCGCCGACGAGATCATCGATCGCGCGGAACTCTCCGCCCCCGGCAAGCCGCTCGGCAAGGAGCGCTGGATCGCGGGCGTCGATTCCGTGGGCTCGCATACGCTCGTCAATCTCGTGGCGCAGACCTCGCGCGGCGGCGCCATTGCCGCCTGCGGTCTGGCCCAGGGCCTCGATTTCCCCGGCTCGGTCGCGCCCTTCATCCTGCGCGGCGTGGCGCTGCTCGGCGTCGATAGCGTCTATTGCCCGAAAGCGCGGCGGATCGAGGCCTGGACCCGCCTCGCGCGCGATCTCGATCACGAGAAGCTGAAAAGCGCGATCACCGATATTGCCTTCGATCAGGTGATCGAGACCGCCCATGCGATCATCGAGGGCAAGGTGCGCGGCCGGGTGGTGGTGACTATCGGGTGAAGGCAAACGTGTCCCGAAAAAGTTGCAGACTTTTTCGACCGAGGACATGCTTTAACTTTTTAGTTGCTGAACTCTCACCCTCTCGGCGCGGCGGCGCGGCGCAGGCGGTCGTTGATCGCGGCGCCGAGGCCTTTGTCCGGGATGGCGGCGACGGCGATCGTCTTGGCGCCACGAGCATCGAGGGCTCTGAGATAGCGGTAGAGATTGGCGGCGGCTTCTTGAAGATCGCCGCCGGGCGAGAGATCGAGGCTGGCATTCGCGAGAGCGCCGCCGAAATCGAGCCCGGCTTCGCCCGCGCGCAAATCGGCCGCGTTCAGCCGGAGCGCCGCGTTGGGCGCATAATGCGAGGCGAGCATGCCGGGCGCCTGGATTCCCTTTGCGGGCGTTTGGTCGAGCGGGTGTCCAAGCACCGCCTCGATGGCCTCGACGGAGAGGCCGCCCGGCCGCAGCAGACTGACGGCGCCCTCGAGACAGGCGACGATGGTGGATTCCACCCCCACGGCGCAGCGGCCTCCATCGAGGATATGGACCGTCGCGCCGAGATCCGCCGCGACATCGGCCGCCTGCGTCGGGCTGATCCGCCCGGACCGGTTCGCCGAGGGCGCCGCCACGGGCCGCCCAAAGGCGCGCAAGAGGGCCAGAGCGATGGGATGGGCGGGAATGCGCAGCCCCACGGTGGCGAGCCCGGCGCAGGCGAGATCGCAGACGGTTCCGCCGGGCGCGCGGGGCAGGATCAGCGTCAGCGGTCCCGGCCAAAAGGCCTCGCTCAAGCGCCGTGCCTCGGGCGTGAAAAGCCCTTCCCGTTCCGCGGCCTCCAGCGAAAAAACATGGGAGATCAGCGGGTTGAATTGGGGGCGGCCCTTGGCGGCGTAAATCTTCGCCACCGCCTCCGGAGAGGTGGCATCGGCGCCCAAGCCATAGACCGTCTCGGTCGGGAAGGCCACGAGGCCCCCGGCCGCCAAAACATGGGCGGCCGCCGCGATCGCATCGGGCGGCAAGCCGCTTAAATCGTGGGAGTTGGGAAAGACCGCCATTCCCGTGAGGTGGCCGGTTACGCCTAGTCCGTCAAGCGTGGATCAGCCATGCGTCCCGGACAATTGGTGCATCAAATGATCGATACGCTCTTGGACGGCATCGGATTTCACCAACTCTCCGTGATTCACCAGCATGGTGGCGCGCTCCAAGATCTCGCGAATATTGGCGCCGACGCGTTCGCAAACCTCGGCGAGGGCGGCGCCGTCATCCGCCGCTCTTGTCCTAAATTTGAGGCGGACCATGGCGACAGATCCCGTCGCGCGATGGTCGAGTTCTTCGACGATGGCCTCGAAACTCTGGCGAAACCGGACATCGAGCTTGTCGTAGGCCTCGAGCGCCGTGACGCTGCCGGGTAGATTGGAGTTGCGGAAATAGTCCTGATAGCTAACCGGGCGCCAACCCATGATATCGTCGATAAACTCCGGCATGATCGGGAGTTGCTCGATGAGCATGACGATTTCGTTGAACCGGTTGAGATAGTCGTTGGCGATACCCGAGGCGGGGTTCACCAAATCTCCGGCCCGGCGTGCGCGTCCGGATGTGGACAACCGGTGGGACGCCTGCAAGCTTCTACGTTCGTCTTCAGTGAGAAAAGTCATCGCGCGCCCATGGCTTCAGTCCCAGGGGATTTAAACCCTGATAACGTGAAGAATTTGTTCAATTCTAGCGGCTCGTGTTAAATTGTTTTGGCACAACGGCATTGCCGGAGCGAATGCCGCCTACAGAAAGAATATTATTTCGCGTTAAGAAAGCCGCGCCATTTTTGGCTAAAACAAAAAAAAGAGGTCATCATGTGCGGCCGTTTCGCGCTGACCCTGCCGCCGGATGCCATGCGGCGCTTGTTTGGTTACGAGGAGCAGCCGAACTTTCCGCCCCGCTATAATATCGCGCCAACGCAGCCCATCGCCATCGTGCGGGCGGAGCGGGGCGAGGCCGGAACCGTCAGGCACTTCAGCCTGGCGCGCTGGGCGTTTCTGCCAAGTTTCGTTAAAGATCCCAAGACATTCCCGCTTGTTTTTAATGCGCGATGCGAGGGAATTTCGGATAAGCCCGGCTTCCGCAACGCGTTTCGCCGGCGGCGTTGTCTCGTCCCGGCCGATTGTTTTTACGAATGGCGGCGGGGGGACAAGGCGGCGCGTCCGCAGCCTTTCATGTTTAGGCATGCCGGCGGCGGCACGCTGGCGCTGGCCGGTCTGTGGGAAACCTGGATGGGGCCCAATGGGGAAGAGGTCGATACCGCTTGTATCGTCACGACGGAGGCCAATGGCGCCACGGCCGCGATCCATTCGCGCCTGCCCGCGATCATCGAGCCCGTTGGTTTCGAGCTTTGGCTCGATCCAGACGAGCGGAGCGCGGACGACGCGCTTCGCCTGCTGCGCCCGCCCGCGAACGATGTCTTGACCTTTACCGCCATCGGCGATGCCGTGAACAAGGTGGCGAACGACGGGCCGGAGATCCAGATGCCGCTGGCCGCCCAGCCGACCGTGCCTGCGCGGGAGCCGGATGGGCCGGCGCAAGGGCATTTGTTTTAAGGCAGCCCATGACACTACGGCAGTGGATGCCGTGGTGATGAGCCTGTCCTCGATCAAAAAACCGGGCAACTTTCGTGGGACGTTCTCTAAAGAACCTTGCCGGGATTGAGGATGCCCAGCGGGTCCAGCGCGGCCTTGATCGCGCGCATCGTATCCAGTGCCACGGGATCCTTCACCTCCGCCAGAAGATGGCGCTTCAGCTGGCCGATGCCGTGCTCGGCCGAGATCGAGCCCTCGTATTTCGCCGCGATACCATGGACGAGGGTGTTGAGTTCGTCCCATCGCGCCAGGAACGCCGCCTTATCCGCGCCAATGGGCTGCGACACGTTGTAATGAATATTGCCATCGCCGACATGGCCGAAGGGGACGGGCCGCGCGCCGGGAATCGCCGCCAGCACGGCCGGTGTAGTCTCGGCGATGAAGGCCGCGACACTGCCGACGGGCACCGAAATATCGTGTTTGATCGAGCCGCCCTCCAACTTCGACAGGTCTGGCAAGGATTCCCTTATGTCCCAGAGTTTCTTGGCTTGATCGAGCGAAGTGGCGACCGTCGCATCCTCGATCAGACCTTCTTCCGTCGCGGCCTCGAGAAACGCGAAGAGCAATTCGTCGAGACCCTCTTCTGCCTGGCTGGTGACTTCCAGCAAGACATACCAGGCGTGTGGCTGCCCAAAGGGGTCGCGTTGGCTGCCTCGATGGCGCAGCACGATCTCGAGCGCGATGCGGGGCAACAGCTCGAAGGCGCGGATGGCGTTGCCGAAATGCTCCTTGGCACGGGTCAGCAGGCTTAGCGCAGCCTCCGGGCTGGCGAGCGCGACGAAGGCCGTCTCCACCGCGCGGGGCTTGGGGTAAAGTTTGAGGACAGCGGCGGTGATGATGCCGAGCGTGCCTTCCGAGCCCATGAACAAGTGCTTGAGATCGTAGCCCGTATTGTCCTTTCGCAATTTCGAGAGGTTGGACAGGACGCGGCCATCGGCGAGCACCACTTCGAGCCCATTGACGAGATCGCGCGCGGTACCGAAGGCGATCACCGCGGTACCGCCGGCATTGGTGGCGAGATTGCCGCCGATGGTGCAGGACCCTTCGGCGGCGAGAGACAGCGGAAACAGCCGCCCTGCTTGCGACGCCGCCTCTTGGGCCTGCAACAAGGTCATGCCGGCTTCGACCGTCATCGTGTTGGAGACGAGATCGAGCTCGCGAAGGGCGTTCATCCGGGTCAGCGACAAAACGATGGAGGCGCCGTCGCTGAGCGGCGTCTGGCCGCCGACGAGGCCGGTATTGCCGCCCTGCGGTACGACGGCGGTGCGGGTCGATTGGCACAGCGCGAGAATGGCCGAGACTTCCTCGCGCGAACCCGGCCGCACGACGCAGATCGCTTGGCCATCGCGATAGAGATCGCGCGGTTCGCTGAGATAGCCGGCCATGTCGCGCCGGTCCGTCAGCACATAGGCGGGGCCGGCGATGGCGCGAAGTTGGGCCAGAAACTCTTCATGCGGCGGCATCGGCCGTTCTCCTTAAAGCCCCTATCCCAGCAGCCGCCGCTTCTTTTTAGGAAGGGTCCGGCGGAACAGGCTAAAAATTTCCATGTGGGCGGAAAACCGGAATTGATCGATAGGTTCGATGACAACGGGTTGGTAGCCCGCGGCTATCAGAAAGGCGGCATCGCGCGCGAAGCTTTGCGCATCGCAGGCAATCGAAACGATTTGCGGCACGCTGGAGGCCGCCAGCGCATGCGTCTGGGCCTCGGCGCCCGCGCGCGGCGGATCGAGCACGACCGCGTCGAAGCCCGCGAGTTCGGCGGGAAGCAGCGGGCGGTGGAAGAGATCGCGCGTCTGGACCTCGACGGGCCGGGACACGCCCCCGCGCGAGGCTTTGGACAAAGCCTCCAGGGCCGCGCGCTCGTTGTCGAAGGCCTCGACGTCGGCATGGGCCGCGAGCCGGAGCGCGAACGTGCCGACGCCGGCAAACAGATCGGCCACGCGTTTGGCGCCTTGCAGCGCGGCGAGGACGCGGGCCGCCAACGCATTTTCACCCGCCTCCGTCGCCTGCAGAAAAGCGCCGGGCGGCAGCTCCAGGAGAGCGTCGCCCATGCGCAGCACGGGGCGGCGGCGTTCCAGCACGATGATTCCGTGATTGGAGAGGCGCGCGACATCATGGGCAAGCGCCGCCTCGACAAGCTTTTGCCGGTCCGCCTCGCCGAGCTTGCCCGGACCGCGCAGATCGATGTCGAGACCGGTGTCCGTCGCGCTGACGATAATGTCGAGCGGCTTGCCGAGACCGGCCAGCGCCTTGGCGATGGCTCGCGCCGTGGCCAGCGCCGGGCCGAGCCTGGGGTCGAGGATGGGGCAGGCTTCGATTTCGATGATCTTATGCGCGCGGGCCTGCATGAAGCCGACCTCGGTGCGCCCGCCTTCCGGCATGCGGGCGTGAAAGGTCGCGCGGCGGCGGCCTTGGCCATGGGCATCGAGGAGCGGCGCAACTTCGGCCTCGACCCCGGCCAGCGAGAGCGCGGCGACGAGCAGACCGCGTTTCCACGCGGCATAGGCGGCGGGCGCCAAGGTCTGGACCGCGCAGCCGCCGCAGCGGGTGAAATAGGGGCAGATCGCCTCGATCCGGTCCGGGCTTGGTTTGAGCACGTCTATCAAGACCCCGCGCTCGCCTTCGCGGGTGATGCGCACCTCTTCACCGGCCAAGGCATAGGGTACATAGAGCCGGCCGTGCGGCATCTGGGCGATGCCTTCACCCCTCTGGCCGAGGCGCTCGATGGTGACGATGTCTGTCATGAGTTTTGGGCGCCGATCAAGAATTCGAGATTGCCGTCGCCGCCTTCGATGGGGGACGGAATGGGCCCCGCGACGCGCCAGCCGGCATCTTCGAGCAGCGCCACGATGGCGGATACGGCCTTGTCGCGCGCGGCGCCCTCTTTGACCAGTCCCTTGGTGACAAAAGCCGGTCCCACCTCGAACTGCGGCTTGATCAGGGCCACCAGCCAGCTCCCGGGCGCGGCGAGCGGGAGCACGGCGGGAAGAACAAGCGCGAGCGAGATAAAGCTGACATCGCAGGTGATGGCGGAAGGCCGCGGTTCAAACTGGCCCGGCCGCAGGGTCCGCGCATCGCATTTTTCGTAGGCGCGCACCTTCGGGTCTCGTACCAGACTGTCGTGCAATTGCCCGTGGCCGACGTCGACGGCGTGGACGAGCTTTGCACCGCGCGCGAGCAGCACATGCGTGAAGCCGCCGGTGGAGGCTCCGACATCGAGGCAGATGCGGTCTTGGGGATCGAAGCCGAAGGCGTCGAGCGCGGCTGCGAGCTTGACGCCCCCGCGCGAGACCCAGGGGTAGGGGGCGGATGCCTCGATTCCGGCATCGTTGTCCACCAGCGTCGAGGGCTTGGTGACGGTTTGCCCGGCCACGCGGACGAGCCCCGCCTCGAGCGCCTCGCGCGCCTTGGCCCGGCTCTCGAAGAGACCGCGCGCGACGAGGAGGAGATCGATGCGTTGGGGCACGCTCACCCCAGCATCGTCGATTTCACCCACCATTGCGGATGCGCGGCAAGAATGGCTTTCTTGGCCCGCCCGGCCTGTTTGCAATTGGCGAAAAGCGCGAAACAGGTGGCCCCCGAGCCGGACATGCGGGCCAGGCGGCAGCCCGGCGCGGCGGCCAGCACCGCCAGCACATCGGAGACGATCGGGGCGAGGAAGCAGGCGGCGTCTTCCATGTCGTTGCGGCCCCGTTTGAGTGCCGCGAAGAGTTGGTCTGGCGTTTGGCCCGATGCGATCTCGGGATGAGCGCTGGCGCTATTGCGCCAGCCGGGCTCCAGGCCCATCCGCGCGAAGACAGGTTTCGTCTCCAGCGGCACGCCGGGATTGACGACCAAGGCGGGCAGGGGCGGAAGCTTCAACGCGGGGCCGAGTTTCTCTCCAACGCCGCTCATCATTCGCGCCGTCGCGGCCAGACAAACCGGAATATCCGCGCCATTTTCCGCCGCCGCCGCGATCAGCCTGGGATCGCTCGGGTCGAGCTTGTTGAGCCGGGCGAGCAAGCGCAAGGCGGCGGCGGCGTCCGACGAGCCGCCACCGATTCCGGCCGCGACGGGCAGCCGTTTCACCAGATGAAAATGCCCCGATACCAGGCCCGGCACGCGTGCCGCCAGCGAGCGGGTCACCCGGAAGACGAGATTGTCTTGAAGCGGCCCCGCGGCGCCGGCCGTCGGGCCGTCGACGGTCAGCCCCAACACCGGGCCTGGTTCGAGCGTCAGCGTGTCGCCGCTCCGCGTGAAGACGACGAGGCTTTCTAATTCGTGCCAACCATCGGCCCGCCGGCCGGTGATATGCAGCGTCAGATTGATCTTCGCGGGTGCGCGTTCGACGAGAGCGGTCACGGCTGGCTAGCGTTCAGCCGCCGCTTTTGGGGGGCGAAGGCGCGTCGTTCGATGGCGCCTTTTCCTTGGCGTCGGCGGCAACCGGCGGCTTGTCCTCGGGCAAGCCATGCTCGATCTTGTCGAGGATTTTCGGGAGATCGTCGGGGTCGGGCTTGAGATCGCGCGCATGATTCCACTGGAAATGCGCCTCGAGCTTGCGGCCCATACGCCAATAAGCATCGCCGAGATGGTCGTTGATCGTGGGATCCGCGGGCTTTAGATCGATCGCCCGTTCGAGCTCTTTCGTTGCTTCGTCATATTTGCCGAGCTTGTACAGAGCCCATCCCAGACTATCGACGACGTAGCCGTCGCTGGGGCGCAATTCGACGGCCTTGTGAAGCATTTTGAAGGCTTCGTAGAGGTTCAGGCCCTGATCGACCCAGCTATAGCCGAGATAATTCAGGATCAGCGGCTGCTCGGGTTGGAGTTGCAGACCTTTGCGGAAATCGGCCTCGGCCTTCGGCCAATCCTTCGCGCGCTCATAGGCGATGCCGCGGAAATAATAGATCGGCCAATTCACGCTGTCCGGCTTCGTGGTGACGCTGAGCGCCTTGGTGTAAGTGGCCGCGGCCTCGGCAAATTTCTTCTGCTCGCGCTGCGAATTGCCAAGCGCCAAGAGCGCGTCTTCGTCGTTGGGATGCGCCTTGACGATCTCGGCGAGAAACGATGCCGCTTCATCGTGCTTATCGAGATTGTCGAGCAATTCCGCGATCTGAATGTCCGCGGTCGTGCGCAGCACGTCATCCTCGGGCACGCTTTCGTAGATCGCGATCGCTTCTTCGTATTGCTTCAGCCGGTCGTAGATATCGGCCAGCGTGATGAGGGTGAGGCCGCGTTGCGGCGCCAAGTAGAGGGCCAAGCGCAGATAGATCATGGCAGCGACTTCGTCGCCTTGGCGCCCGCCTGCCGCGCCCAAGCCGTAAAGCACTTCCGCGGCGCCCTGATCGGCTGTCTTGATCAGCGGCTCCAGCGTCTTGCCTGCCTTGAGAGCGGCGATCGCGCTGGTGATCAAGGGATGATTCGGTAACAGCGCGTCGAAGTCGGTATAGACTTTCAAGGCTTCCGCCTTGTCGCCATGCCGGGAGACAAACCGGCCATAGGCGTCGACCAGCCGCAGCGTATTCTTGTCGCTGTCATAGGCCGCCTTGAGCCGTTTGCCGGCCTCGGCGGTGTCGCCCATGAAGTCCGCGATCAATCCTGCGTGAAAATTGCGGAAGACCGCGAAGTTTTCGTCGCTGAGGCGGTCGCAGAACTCGAGCGCTTTCTTTTCGTCGCCGCTGGCGGCGAAGATCCACGCGTCGAGAAGAGTCGCGGTCAGATCGCGCTGCTGACCCGCGCCACCCCGGGAAAGTTGCGAGCGGGCGGCGGGATATTGCTTGGCTTTCAGAAACTTGATGCCAAGCGCCAGATGCGCGAGCCCATTGTTCGAATCACGCTGGACCAGCCGCTCGGCCAAGGTGAAGGCGTCGAACATATTGCCGTTGGAGAGGGCCGCGACGAAGGCCCGTTCGATCAGGGAAGGATTGCGCGGATCGAAGCGCAGAGCCTCGCGGTAGAAGGTCGCGGCGGCTACGGTGTCATGATCGGCGCCGGCGACCAAGGCCGCGAGATAATTGCCTGCCGGGCTATCGCTGACTTCGAAAGGTGTTGAAAAGTTGAGGCTTTCCCGCGCGGCGGAGGCCGGCGCGATGCCCAGGGAGCCGGCGAGGAACAAGGCGGCCACGGCAGCGGTCAGTCCGCGTGTGCGAGACGTCGTCAATATCATCGTCGGCATGGGCGGCACGCGATTTCCTGATCTCATGAGACTGCCGGAAGGGGCATTACGACCGGCGCTTTTCCACGCCACCATGGCGGTTTTGCGATAATCCCGCAAGCGTCGCGGCGTCACGGCGAACGTGCCGGGCGGCAAGGGCTGGCAAGGGCTGGCAAGGGCTGGTAAGGCCATTCTGCTTGGCATAACTTCCGTCAGGTCTGGCCAGGCTTCAACTTATAGAAGATATGGTGGCCGATGACGTCCATTTTAACCAGGCGCCGGGCCCAGCCGGGCCGGACATAATTGGCGTGATAATGCGTCGCGCCGCCGACATCGGACAGATAAGTCTTGCCGTGGACGACATCGTCCGCGATCCGCTCGGCGGTATGCCAAGCCTCGGGCTCGTTGACGCGTAGCGACCGGCCTTCGCAGGCGAAGGAGAATTGGCATGCTTTGTAGTGCGTGCGATTCTGATAGACGACGCCGCAAACGCTGGCGGGATAGAGTCCGCTGGCCGCCCGGTTGAGCACGACCTGGGCCACCGCGGCCTGGCCTTCCTCGGGTTCGCTCCGGGCCTCGAAATAGACCGCCTCGGCGAGACATTTGCGCTCGCGCGCGCCATTTTCACCTTCGAGCAAGGCGGCATAATTGGGATGACCGTTATTTCGTGGGACGGTGGTGACGTCGGGCGCATTGGCGATCTGGGGCGCGGCCGGCGCTCCGAAGGACGCCATGACCGGCGCGCCGTCGGCCGGCGCCGGTGTCGCCGAGGCCAAGGCTTCGGCGCGCGAGACTTTCGGCGTCGCGCCCTGAAGCAGACGCTCTTTCAAGGCGGCGGGTTTCATGGCGATCAGGCTGCTGCCGTGGTGTCCCTCGCCTCCGGCCGCGCCTTCGGGCTCGTCGCCCTCGCTCCAGGGCGAAAAGCCGGTCGCGCCATCCAGCGGGTTGCCGCTGTCTTGCAGGGAAAATCCGGCGGTGGGCAGGCTATCGTCGTGGGGCGCGATCAACTGGCTCGCGCGAAAGGCTTGCAGGCCGCCGGGCTGGCGCAGCTTGCTGTCGAAGGTGGGCCGCAAGCCGATGGCGGGATCGCCTTTGTTCGTGCGGTCGATTGCGGGATGCGCGGCGGGGCCGGATTTGAGGCCGGCGCGGGGTTCGGCCTCGTCGGAGGACACCGAGAAATCGGCGGCGTCGCCGGTCTCCAAGCTCGCTTGCTGCAAAAGCCGCGGGCCGCCGCCCGAGAATGTGCCGAAATCCCCCGTGAGGGCGAGCGAGTCCAGGGGCACGAGATCGTTTGGCGCATCCGGCGCGCGCAATGTCAGGGGGGAGAACGAGCCGCCGATCGTCGCGGTTTGCCCGGCCTCCGGCGTGATCGCGAGAAGCAGGCAAAAACTAAGACACCACGGCGTTACGACTTGCGCCGCCCAACCAATTCCTGAACGGCGCATATGGGTTCCACGCCTAAAACTGCCGGCCTCGCCGCCAACACGGAGGATGTGACACGGCGGACACATGGAGACACCATCGCGCCTTAAGCTTGAAAAGCCGTTACAGTGGCCATCGCGGCCCTGTTCCAAAATGAACCGGTTTGACCGTCGCGCGAGCAAATTCTACCTTCGCGGCATTCCGGGAGAGTCCCGATTTTTGCGAGAGACACATGAGCGAATCCCGTCCGCCCTTGCCGCCCTTCACCCGCGAAACCGCCGCCAAAAAGGCGCGCGGCGCCGAGGATGCCTGGAACAGCCGCGACCCCGTCAAGGTCTCGTTGGCCTATACCGAGGATTCCTGGTGGCGGAACCGGTCCAAATTCCTGCAGGGCCGCGCTGCCATCGTCGAGTTCTTGACGCGCAAATGGGCCAAGGAGCTGGACTACAAGCTTATCAAGGAAGTCTGGGCCTTCGACGGCAACCACATCGCCGCGCGCTTCGCCTACGAATGGCGCGACGCGGCGGGGAATTGGTTCCGCTCCCACGGCAACGAGCAATGGGAATTCGACGAGAACGGCCTGATGCGCCGCCGCGAGGCGAGCATCAACGACGTACCGATTGCCGCGAGCGAGCGGAAATTCACCTGGGGCGAAGGCCGGCGGCCGGACGATTTTCCGGGGCTGCGCGAGCTGGGGTTGTGAGGGGGAAATAGCGCAAGAGCTGTTGGCCGGGCGAGGAACAGCCCCGGCGGCCTGCCGGGCCGCATATACGTCCGCTCGACCTCCGCGCGAACTATTTCGTAGGTGCGATCGTCAATAGGCTGTCAACGGATTAGCGTGTAGCTTGGCCGCGAGGGTTCCGGCAGCGAAAGAGCGCATATGTTGAAGGGTTGTCTCGTCACTATCGTCTTGTTCGTGGCGTTGGTTCTCGGGCTGGGCTGATGGGCTTTCGAAGGCAGCATCAGGCGGCCGGTCAGTTATGGTTGTCGTCTGACGCTTTATGTCAATACGCCAGAAGGCGAACGAACAGGGTCGACTGTCGTCCGAGTAAAAACGATATATTTTAACGCGGCGACGCGGGCGCTGGGTTTTTACTCCGGGATAGACACGGCCGGCGAGGCGGCAGTTGTCGATCTTGGTTCGAGGGGGCTGCTTTTTGTAGTGCTGCGCGGGGATACGACACGCGGTGGGAACGAATATTATCCTTACGCCGCCATGGTCGAGGATGTATTCCCGCGGTCGGAATTTCGGGAACCGTCGTTGAACCACAAACGCGCGGCCAATGTCGACGAGAGGCAAACAGAAGACTACGATGCCTACGTCGACACATTGATGCGCCGGAAGCCAAAGACCGATGTGCCGCTTAAGGAGCTGCCGATGCTTATCCGCTTCCGCAACGTCGCCGATCCGGCGACGGTCGAACGCGTCGATCCCAACAATCTTGCTGCCAGTTTCGGGCCCGGAGTGGTCCTAACACGCGCAACGCTTGAGATCACGGACGATCCCGTGACGACGGGCATCGTTAAACGATTGCCGTGGTTGGCGAATGATTATCCGGAGAAGCGATTGGTGCCTGCAACAGGCGGACCCTTAAACGATGTGCCCCTGGCAAACCACTTGATATTTAAGGACTTTCGAGAGGTGCAATAATGGCGATCTCCGAGAACTTGATCCTCGCCATTCTCGTCACGGAAGACGAAAAAGCACGGATGACGCCTCATCACTAGCCAGGGTAATCGGGTGAATTAATCCTCCCCCGCTTCGCGGGGGAGGATTGATCCGGCGGGGCTTCACCCGATTGCCCTGCATCCCTAGCCCTCCCCCTTGCGGGGAAGGGCATCGCACTTTAGCGTCGCGCGCCTTACTTCGGCAGCAGCGGATCGATGATCTTCGCCATCGAATCCGGCGTCTGCCCGCCGCTGAGCTTGATGCCGTTGATGAAGAAGGTCGGGGTCGCGCTCACGCCGAATTTCTGCGAGCCGCGGTCGCGAACTTCCATGATCTGATCGAAGAGCTTTTGATCCTTGAGGCAGGTTTCGAAATTCTGCTGGCTGAGACCGGTCACTTTCAGCACGGTCTGCAAGCCGTCGAGCGGCTTGTCGATGAAGGCCCAATTCTTTTGCTGGGAGAAGAGCAGGTCGACGACGGCGGTGCGCTTGTCCGGTCCCTCGCAGCGCGCCAGCATGAAGCCCGCGGTGGCGAGCGGATCGAGCGGGAATTCCCGCAGGATGAACTTCACCTTGCCGGTCTCAACGTAATTCTTGATCAGCGAAGGATAGGTCTCCGCGTGGAACGCGGCGCAATGCGTGCAGGTCATCGACGCATATTCGACGATGGTGACCGGCGCATCCGCCTTGCCTTGAACGATGTCGGGCAGCGCTTCCGGCGCCATCAGCTCGTCCACCGGCACTTTGGTGTTTTGCGCCAGGGCGAGCGGGCTCGAGGCGCCGAGAAGAAGGGCGGCGGCGAGACCTTTGAGAAGGCGGCGGCGGCCTCCACGCGAGGGGAGAGCGTCAGGAAACATGACCATGGGACCTTCCGGCATCGAAGAGAGTGAAACGCGGGCGCACAATAGACGGTTCGCCGCGCCGGGCAAGCGGCGGCCAAGCTTCTATGATTGATCCGTTGAGGAATCCCGCCCAGTCACATCCTGGTTTTTGATCACATGAGCGCCGAGTTTCGTCAGGGCCGCGCGCAGGCGCTCGTCGGCCACCCCTTCAGCAAAGGGGGCGGCGGCGGCCAATTGGGTTTCGCTCAAAATCCCGCGTTTGCCCTTGGCGCGGGCCAGCCGGTCGATGGGGCCTTGCTTGAACTGGAGCCGCCCGACGCAGCGCCAGCCGAGATGGGCGTTGATGCGGTCGATCAGCACATCGGCCATGTGCTGCAATTCGATGGCAAAGGCGCCCTCGACGCGGATCACCAGGGTCGCGGGTTGGGGCGGGGCATCGGGGTGGCGGCCGGGCGGGCGCGGCGGCCACTGCAGTTTGATCGGCTGGGAATTGGCGGAGAGCCGCTCGCCGGCTATGTCGTCCCAGTTGAGAATCACGTCGGATTGACCGAATCCTTGGCGCGCGAGCACGGGATGGATCGCCGCGCCGACGAGATCGGCGAGCGGTTGCGACCAGGCGCGTTTACGGGACGGTTTCTTCATGACGCGCAAATCCTCGACTGCGGCAGAGACTAGCAAGACTGGCGTCCCGAGGGAAATCGCCGCCGCGCCGCGTCTGCTCGGATGGTACGACGGGCACCGCCGGGCGCTGCCGTGGCGGGCGCTGCCGGGCGAGACAGCCGATCCTTACGCCGTCTGGCTCTCCGAAATCATGCTGCAACAGACCACGGTCGCCGCCGTCAAAGCCTATTACGTCACGTTTCTCGCGCTCTGGCCGGATGTCGCCGCGCTGGCCGCCGCGCCCGTGGAAGAGATCATGAAGCGTTGGGCCGGGCTCGGCTATTACTCCCGCGCCCGCAATTTGCACGCTTGCGCGCAGGCGGTCGTCGCGGCGCATGGCGGCCGGTTTCCCGGCACCGAGGCTGGCTTACGCGCCTTGCCTGGCATCGGCCCCTATACCGCGGCGGCCATCGCCGCCATCGCCTTCGGCCAGCGCGCCGTGGTGATCGATGGCAATGTCGAGCGGGTGATTGTCCGCCGCCACGGGATCGAGCAGCCGGTGGCGCTCGCCAAGCCCGAAATCCGCCGCCTCGCGGACGAGGCGACCCCTAGCGGGCGTCCCGGCGATTATGCCCAGGCCATGATGGATCTCGGGGCCACCATCTGCACCCCGCGCAAGCCTGCCTGTGTGATCTGTCCGCTAGCGGAGGGCTGCGTCGCCCGCGCCTCCGGGCGGCAAGATGTTTTGCCTCTCAAGGGCGTGAAGGCAGCGCGGCCGTTGCGGCTGGGCTCCGTTTTTTACATCAGGCGCGAGGCCGAGGTGTTGGTGCGCACCCGCCCGCCCAAGGGCCTGCTCGGCGGCATGACCGAATTCCCCGGCAGTGCCTGGGATGCGCTCGGCGACCCCGAGGGGAAAGCGGCGCCAATGGTGGCGGTTTACAGGAAGCTACCCGCGCCAGTGGAGCACGGCTTCACCCATTTCGAGTTGCGGCTGGCGGTGTTCGTGGTGGAGATACCGGGCATAACCCCGGCGCCCGAGGGCTGCCGCTGGGTGCTGGAAGCCGGGCTTGCCGGCGAGGCGCTGCCGGGCCTGATGCGGAAGGTCGTGGCGGCGGTTGCTGCGGACGCGTGAGTTTTCAACGTTCCGGCGGATGCGCTTACGCTTTACAGCTGTTCGAGTCCCGAAGCCGGAGCATCAATCCATTCTCGCTCTTCCAACGGTTGCAGTGTGGAGTAATCGGAGGCAGCTAGCAGTTTGTCGAGCGTATACTGCGACTTTGGATGCGGTTCGATCACCAGACGGCCAGCCTCGATGCTCAATCCCACGGTGTCTCCAGCGCGCAGGTTCGCCTCTTCGAGGAGGGAACGAGGCAGGGTCAGTATGATCGAGCCTTTGGCCTTGCAAAGTTTGGCTATGTGCATGCTGCCCGATCCCTAATTAACAGATTAAGATATAATATTATTTCGGCTGCATTATAAATCCGTCCGAGAGCAACATCTCCCTTTTTTGATTCAAGCGCTGTCATTCCGGGGCGCCGTAGGCGAGCCCGGAAACCATGACAACGTGTCTGATCCAGATACACGGAAGATCCGTTTGCTGGACGATTCAGCCAATTCCGTCAAAAGCGTTGTCCTAGGTTCCGGTCTCGCCTACGGCCAGGGCAATCGCATATCAAATTTGAAGGATGAGCTTGCGTAGAAATTCGTTGCTCCATCCAGCTTTTTGAAATTTTCGCCGTTTGGAAATCTTTGTCGTTTCCTTGGTGACGATGTT